>JAFLUY010000004.1:45015-132922 GCA_022508565.1 Erysipelotrichales bacterium
TATTTTGGGTACTTTTATTTTGGGTACTTTTATTTTGGGTACTTTTATTTTGGGTGCCGGTGGATTTTTTAGTGCCATTTCCTTTACTTTTAGAGACTGGAGCGCCTAAAACAAAATCTTCTGATGCATTATTGTCATCATTTTCTATAATCGGATTTATTGGTAAATTAATATCGTTTTCCATACTAAAATCTCTTCAATAATTTTAATATCTCTCGGATTGGAATGTTTTGCTAAATGCATCATAATCTTCGCTTAACTCAAGATCTCCTGATAAGTCTTTAAAATCAACTCGATATCTTTTATTTTCTAATCGATCTAATATTACAGCTTTTCCATTTACATAATCTAAATAATCGATTTCTTGATAAGGACTAGATTCAATATTATCTATTTCAGAAAGTGATCTAGTAACAAATATATTATCCCAATAATCATCTAAAGCATATTTTTTAACTTTTCTAGGGTATTTAGAATAATCAATAACATGAATATCTGAAGCTAACCAATATTCACTTTGTTTTATCTCGATAATATGTATTTGAGGATTGTCAATCCAATCTAACCTTTCAGGATAATTTTTGTCATGTAAGAAATTATTTAAAGCATTCCGGTATAATTTTTCATGTATCTCATTCAAGTCGTTTTTTAAATATTGAGATACTGTTATTGGTCCAGATCCATAAAAAATTCGATTATATGATTGAATAGTATTTTTTTTCTTCATCGATATGCCTCCTTATTAGTCTCCATCTATTTCTTCTCCTTCTTCTATTTGGTTACGGAGATACTCAAATTCTCCCTTAGCGCGATTAATATAAGGATCCTTTTTAATTAAATATAAATACTGAATAATTTTTGTTTCGCTTTTACTATAAATAAATTCCATACCGTCAATATAATAAAAACCTGTTAAAAAGGGATCTGGAATTGGTCCATTAGATATATTGTTTCTGATTACAGGATCATCCATATCTTCTCCAGCTAATTCTCTTTTTCCAATTTCCGAATACTCAAACATGTGTAAATATACTAAAGTTCCTCGTTGGAGAGACATATTAGTAATATCTAAACAAATCTTTAAACGACGTTGGCGAAGTTTTCTAAAATAATTGTTACGAATTTGTTGTTGCATCAAAATAGGAGTATTTCCAGCAGCAGCATTACCCATCTCATATCCTAAAAATTGAATCTTATTAATACTATAGTTTTCTCTAGTTTCATCTCCATCATAACTATTTTCAATAACTTCGATATCGTGCTGATGACAAGATCCAGTATTGTTTTCGGCGTATCCGAGAGGGGCTCCTGTAAAATATTGGTGATTGACTCCTTGATTAAATAATACTTCATTTGAAGTTATCCAAACAGGTTTTTCAATGTCGCTTATCAATATATTTATATTTTTAGCGGCTTCACGATTATTTGTCAAAAATCGATATGACATTTCTAAATCTTGTTGGTCTGATATGGCCGTAGTGGCATTAGGAGCATTCCATTCGACATAAGCCCCAATATCTTTAATATCTAAATCTTGTGACAACACCCAAGGCACATTTACAACTACAAGATAACGGTATAGATCAATCCAACCATCAAATATAGAATTTTCATCTAATCCTCCAAATTTAATATGTTGTTCCATCGCTTCTTTATATGTTTGATTGACTAGAAATCTAAGCTTATGATCTGCTATTTCTTTTACTTGATCTGTAGTAGCAAAACCTAGTCCTGCTTTTATGGCTAATTCATGTAAATATTCATAAGTAGTAGGATTAGGATCTTCTGGTAATTTACACCATTCACATTGACATCCGGAGCCCATACAGAATTTTATTGCTTCAGTATGATTTTGCTCTAAGGATAATAGTTTATAAGTTGCTATATAAGTTGCTGAATCTAGATTACTGATAACATCTAATACATAAAAATCTAAAGAGACTGATTTGTATGCTCCGTCAACTCTAGAAGTCATTACAACGGTGATTACATTGTCTAACCCTGGGGAGTCGTTATTCGAATGATCCATATCCTTTTGATTTACTGTCAATTGTAAACTTGGAACAAATGAATCATAATCGATTCTTAAATAACTTATCTCACTATAATCTAAAACTTTATTATTTAGATTTATTACAGGAATATCGATAGCTTCAACTTTTTTGATATCCATATCAATAACAGAGTTTTCCCAAGTAGAGTTCGTATTTGAAGCGTCGATTTTTCCTACTAATGATTTTTCTATAGTAGGATCGTGTCTTACGATTGGGTCAGTATAATTACATATTGTCGACAAGTCATACCCTGGCTGAATTCCATTTTCTTCCATATGTTGTTTTGTATTTTGTTTTTAAAATTAATAAAAGACTAATCCATTTAGTCCTTCGATATAAGTATAATTCTTATCAAAGACTGTAGCTTCGTTCGGAGATCTTTTTTCAGTTGGTTTTTTCTTATTGTTTTTAACCGAACTTAACATCGAATCTTGTTTAGGATCTGACATGAAAACATTTTCTTGACATGGCTCGGCCATCATATTTTCCATGTCATTTTCTTCTGGACAAACTAAAATTTGACCTTCTCCTAATTCAAATGGATTTGATATGCCATTTACTTTACAAATGATATCAGCATATTCATCAGACCCATATATAGCTAATGATATAAGATCTGGTCGAGCAACATATTCTTTAGGTACTTGTACAATTTCTGCTCCAGTCATCGGAATCCATTTAATGGACCTAGAAAGTAAATCAAGGCATTCTACTGTATTAGTACCATCAAAATTTGATCTTTTCTTTACGATGCGTTTTTTATTTAATGTTGTATATGATAGACTCATATTATTATATTGTTTATATTATAATCAAAAATAAATTTAAAATTGAAAATATTTCTACCCAAAAGACCCATGATTTTTTATAGATTAAAATGCAACAAAGCATAAGAATTATTGAAATTATGAAATTTACATAATAATGATTCAATATTATCCATAAATTAGAGCATAACGCCGATATCACACCGCCAATATAATGAAGTTTTCTTTGAAATGATTCATCTTTAAATAGCGGAGTAGACCCAGCGGCGAATAGTCCAGCAATACTTAAGAATCCAAGAAATTCAAATTTCCCAAATGATAACCAAGGATAGAAAAGAAGTAGTCCGGTAATGAAGCAAAAACATGTAAATGGATTTATTTTATAATTCCAATAATATGATGTTTCTGATAGAGAACCAGGGATTCTCTTCTTATAGCTTATTGCAAATGTACAATAAGAAATCATCAAGATTATTAAGATTATTATTAAAGCTGTTGTCATAATTATTTTATGCGAATGAAAGCTCTGACAGAAACCGATTTTGATTTTATTTGATAAAAAGCATCATCTCGGTTAATTGAAAACCGAATTACTCTTGCATAAGTTGAACTTTCTTCAGTAGAAGAAAGTAAATTTTCATTTGTTTCTGCTAAAAGTTTAATAATAATATTTTCTTGATCAAGATCTTTTAAATATAATAAAGAACTATTAATTATTTTTCTCCTCGGTACAACATATCCTAATTCACCACATCCTGGAAGATACCATTCTCCTTGTTTTGATCCTTCTGGACAAAATCTCCAACAACAACATGCAGCTGGAGTATATCCGGTTTGATAATTATTTAATATATTGTCATCTATTTTCCAGGTTGTTTGCTGTTTAAATAAATTTATTAAAATATTTGTATTATTTATTCCATCAAAATCTGATAATGCATTTAATGAATAACTAGTAGGTTGATAATATTCTTTTGATCTTGATATTCCATCGGCGTCATAAGGAGAATATCCAAATTTAGTAACTGATATAGAATTATGAAACCAAGATAAAGGGTCGTTAGATGCGAAATATTCATTATTTAAAATTAAATCATCAGTAGGTAAATAAACCAAACGGTCTTCGGTTCTTGGTCCTTTTGTTCGTTCATGATTTGCTAATATAGTATCTACATTATACATACCATAACAAATATTATTATTTTCTATTCCTCCATCATTTGGTGTATCGCAACTCATGTTTACTAAACTCATTGCTCCGGCTTCCCCAGTTCCATAAACGTCATGTGAACTCGGTATGACTATAACAGCTAATGGATTATATCGAGATATTGGGAATTTTTCAGCTGGATTATTTATATCAATAACTATTTTCTTATCCTCTTCCCTATCATAAAGAACTATATTTCCAACGTCATAATTGCTCGTTTTAATAGTTCCTGTCAAACAAGGCCCATTTTCAACCATTAAAGATCTGCGTCTCATATTAAATCAAAATTCAATTTTTCTGGGTAGCCAGTTTTATAATCATAATTATCAACTTCTTCAATCGTTTCTAAAGATTCCACATTTAGCTTATGTTGTTTAGTTATGATAAAGCATTGATCAGCATATAATTGAAGAGCAGCTAACATCATTTCGCCTTTTTCTGGTTCAATATTAAGCATGTTGTCACCGACGTAGAAAGATAGCTCTTTGACGCCAAATATCTTTGCAGATTCAATAGATTGCTTATAATTCAAACGTTCTTGAACACTAAACCAAGCAGATAACATATTGTTTATCGTAAATGAGTTTACATTCTCACTAACATCATATTCATCAATCTTCCAAATCATTTCTCTCTTAGCATCTTCAAGAGTTCTTTCTGGGGCAGTAGGTTCAGGAGTAATTTCCATATTCCAGACTTCAGATAGTGAAGCATTTGGATTTTTCTTCTTAAACGCCAACTGTTTTTTAGAAAGCTTTACCCATTTATTATCTAAATAATCTTCCCAAGTCGTTCCTAAATTATCAAATAAAGATTCATCTAAATCGAAATCAAATTCAATATAATGTATAGGGATACCCCTTTTTATATATGTTGAATATGTTTTCAATTTCATTACCAAAACTTCTTCTACATCTGCTTTCGGCTTATCTTCATGGAATTTTGCTTGATCTTCAGAAAGAAGTACATATTTTCCATCTAAATAATCATTCCATGTGTCTCCGATTAAATATTCAGATGGATCTAAAGGAAATTCAGTACTCATATAAATTTCTTCTAAATCTTTCTGAATATAAGTCAGATTTGATCTAAGAGTCATTCTCCAGATTTCTTCAATATCAGCTTCTGGATTATCTTCATGGAATTTAATCTGATCTTCAGAAAGCTCTACATATTTTCCATCCAAATAATCATTCCATGTTTCGCCGACATTTTCTGTCAAGTTTTCATCGAATGATAATATTTCATTATTATATATGTAAGTTATCATAGTTGTTGTTTAAAAGGTATTTTTAAGAAGTTTTGACAAAATAAATTTTTGCGTCGTTCGAATATAAATCTTTATTTTGGAATGCGAGTATATTCAATTCAGCATATCCAGTTGCCGGAACTGTAAGAGAAGTATTTCCATCAGTTGCTATAACTTGGTAACGCGCATTAGTGATATATGTAGGAATTGTTATCACTTTATCAGCAGAAGTTGAATTATAAAATATTATATGTAATTCTTCTCCGGCCGGAAGAGATCTTATACTTAATGTCCAGTTTACTGAAATAACTGCATATACAAGTTGTTTATTTGAGGGCACTACAGCTGTTGACGAAGATATAGTAAAAGCGCTATCTGCTATTCCTTTTCTAGCTCCTGGGTCTATAAATTGAGAGAGATTTCCAGATTCATCATTGGCGAAATTAGTTGTATATTCTTGTGCCGTTATACTAGGATTTAATCGCAAAACCGGATATGTTGACGATACAGTACCGGTACGATTTTGATAAGTAGATGGTTTTGAACCTCCATGAACTCCTGAATGAATATGTATATTTGCGACATAATAACTTGGCGTAGTTGATTGGGTACTACTATTAAATAATGCAATATTAGATACTCCAGGATCTATTATTACATTTGTTACATAATTTTCAGGCGTTACGGTAACTGCATCATTAGTGTATTCATAATTATATGAAGATTGCTTACCGAATAATATGTTTGATGAATCATTAATTATATTGTGTGAACAATAATCTCCACATTTAAAGTTTTCGCTATTGATTATTCGATTGCTTACGCAACTATTTCCTAAATCAATATTTATTACACTATCAAAAATATTTCCTGAACAAGTTGAACCAGTAGTCAATCTTCTAATGTTTTTTACAAAATGATTATTCTGATTTACTGATCCTAATGTCAAATTAGTAATAAATTGACCAAAAATATTATACATACAATTATTACTGATAACATTGTTTGACATATATATTCCTATGGTATTATATGAAAATCCATTACCAAGAGTATTATTCCCGAATGCTTTTCCTATTGCATTACGGGTACAAGTATAGCCAAATGTATTTTGAATGCAATAATTTTCTAAAGAATTATATTTAAATCCATATCCAAATATATTATTGTAACAATTAATACCAAATAAATTTCCTTCAGCTCCGTATTCAAACGTAAAATTATAGCAATTGTAATCAAATGTATTTTCGAGATATGAACTATTTGTATTACCGCCAATAAAGCAAATATTATTTAAGTAATATTTACCATCTATCATACAAGGTTTTATTATATTATTAAAAGCTCCCGAATTTTTATTAGTATAATAACTTACTGTAATATCTCCGTATGATGTTGATGTAATTGTATAGTTGTCAAATGTATAGCAAACACGTGTATATGTATTATCTGTACCAGTAAAATCCATATATTTATTTACTGTTGAATTTCTCCAACGCCTAAATGTGATATTTTTAAAATCATAAGGAACATCATTTCCAAATTCATCAATCATTCTATAAATTATACCTCTACCAACTTGAGTATTCGCCCATGTATATGTTTCGGTATCATTATCTAATTTATACCATATTTTCCATGCTCCTAAGTTACAATTTTTAAAATAAGTATCTCCTTCATGATGCATTGCACGAGCTTCTTCACTAAGAGTATTTTCATTAAGCGCTTGAACAACTATATCAAATCTATTTTTGAGAGTTTGTGCTCCAGTATATGATACACCATTAATTGTCCAAGAAATATTATATACTGATGTTCCATAATCCGTTATTCTATATAACATACCTCCGACAAGTTTTCCTTCGTCGCGTAAGTTCTTGAGTTCTTCCCAAGTTACACTAATCATCTTCGGAAGATTCTTCTGGAGATTTATCATCGGTTTTTCATAGAATTCTCCGGAAGCTGATGTATCCGATACATAGATATCACCACCTCTTCTTACTTCGAAAGCGTTATGTCTTCCGGCTTCTTCTGGAATACTTGAAATAGTCAAAGTAATATATTCTGCAGAATTTCCGAATTCGTCATTGTCTGATATGCAATATAGTGTAACTTTTGCAGAATTGGTACTATTATTTACATTGATTTTAGCAATAAATCCCATTCTTGTATCTTCGGAAACTCTTTCTAATTCTGGGAAGTCGTGTTCTAAATCACTTCCATAAGTATATAAGCAATAAATATTAGTATCTTCTAAAAGTTTAGTCTTAACTTTAGTTATTGCATTGTCTCCAATTGTGATATTATAACCAATGATATTTTCAAAATTAATTGGATTTTCTAAAGTTACTGATGTGATATATGCTCTAACATATAAATTCTTACCAGAAACTGGATCATGAAGATAACTACCGGTCGTTGTTAAAGTACAATTTCCGTCGATCAATATTTCAGTATCTGGAACATCTACATCAGGTAAACCATTACCAATAGTGAATATTGTTGATTCTGGATCAAATTTGTTTTCAATATCTGAATCATATCCATTATCATCGTCATATCCATCATCACTGGCTTTCGGGGTTCCGTCTGAATTAAGCGCTTGACGGCTTAAGTTATATATTCCAGAAGCATGTTCAGCTTCATTATAAGTCTTATTATATAACCCTTCAGCATGTGATGAATGACCTAAAGCAATATTTTCTGTTCCTTCGGCATGTGAAGATATTCCTTCGGCCTCAGTATTTGTTCCTTCAGCATGCGATGCATATCCTCTGGCGGTTGTTGATTCTCCTTCGGCATGTGAAGCATAATCTAAAGCGATAGTTGAAAAACCTTCAGCATGTGAATAATTTGCTTGAGTATTAGTATATCCACCTTCAGTATGTGAGCCGCGTCCTGAAGCAATTGTGTATTCACCTTCAGCATGACTTGAATTTGGGGTACCTATATGTTCAGGATTTTGATTACTTGATTCTAATCCAGATATATTATTCAAACCTTCAACAAATGAATAATTTGAAAGAGCTTTATTATTTGAACCCGTAGCAAATGAATATTCTCCATAAGCTTCGACGTTTTCACCAATAGCAATAGATCCTGTTCTTGTTGCCGTTGAAGATTTTCCGTGAGCAAATGAAAAATCTCCAGTAGCTGAGCTTGTACCACTAGCTATAGAATTGCTTCCGCTTGCTGTTGCTTCTTCTGTATGAATTCCGCCATCTTCTTCGTTTATCCACCCACAATCAAGTCCAGGGATAGTCAAATCTAAAGCGTAAGTATTAGTTGTTGCATTTGTTTGTCTTATGTTAGCACTAGCAGGAGTTCCGCTAGATACTGTTCCAATTTCCATTTTTGGTGAAATTCCAGGATCTCCTTTTGCTCCAGGTTCACCTTTAAGTTTACTAAAATTAAACGTTAAGTTTTTTGCTTGATTTGTTCCGCTTGGAGTTACGGTAACTGATGGGGTACCGACTAATGCATCGATATTTGCAGTTATTGTACCGAATCCAGCATCTTTACCATCATTACCATTAGTACCATTTGTTCCATCTTTACCAGGTGTTCCGGGATCTCCCTTAGGACCTTTTATGTTTTTAGTGACAGGCGCTGTCGAGGAATTCTTAGTCCAAGTCAATTCTCCCGCATCGGATACCGAAGGAACCCAAGTATCACCAACTTCACCTTTATCGCCAGTTTCTCCCTTAAGATAATCAAATGTAATAGTTGTCTTATTTCCGGAAGTTTGCGGAGTTACTGTTACGGTACCGGTCTTATTGATATTTGATCCGGATTTTACTTCGACGGTTGGCGTTACGCCGTCATCACCTTTCGCTCCCTGATCACCTTTCTCACCTTGATCTCCTTTAGGACCTTTTATATTTTTAGCTACCGGAGTTGTTGATGAATTCTTTGCCCAAGACAATTCACCGTCATCTGATACAGAAGGAACCCAAGTATCACCATCTTTACCGTTAGTACCGTCTTTACCTGGAGCTCCTTCGTCACCCTTATCTCCTTTGTCGCCTTTAGGAAGAGTCAAATCTAAAGAATAAGTATTTGTTGAGACATTAGATAATCTCACATCAGCCAAAGCGGTTGTTCCACTGGAAACTGTACCGATTTGCATCTTAGCAGAATCGCCAGCCGCTCCGGTATCACCTTTGGCGCCGGCTTCACCAGTTTCACCCTTATCACCTTTAGCACCTTTGAGATTTGAAAAATTAAAATTCAAAGTTTTTGCAAGATTCGTTCCTCCTTCGGTAACAGTTACCGAGGGATTTCCTGATTCGTCTCCTGAGTATTCTGCAGTAACTCTAATCAATTCTGCATTTTCTCCATCATCACCTTTGTCGCCTTTATTTCCTTGATCTCCTTTAGGACCTTTAAGATTATGGAAATCTAATGTGATAGTCTTTCCATCATTAGGACCAGTGACTGTACCTGTAGCAGATGGAACTCCTGTATTGTCATCTACATTAATGATAATGTTTGTTATATCAGCGTTTTGTCCGGGGTCTCCTTTAGGACCTTTGACTTCACCGCCATCTGTAAATGTACTTCCATTATACACCCAGATGTGTCCTGTGGTTGTATCTATATAAGCATCACCAACATTTGTACATTCGGCTTGTGAAGATTTAACACTTATACCCGTACCATCTTCACCTTTATCTCCTTTTTCTCCTTTTATTCCAGAGAAATTGAAAGTGATATTTTTTGCAGTATTTGCTCCATCGGAATTTACCGTGACCGCTGGTGTGCCTATTGAATTATCTATAGTTGCTTTAATAGTACCGAATCCAGCATCTTTACCATCGTTACCAGCAGGACCTTGTATACCTTGTTCGCCTTTTAGATTATGAAAAGCGATATTGAATTCTCTTTGAGTTGATGTACCAGATCTAGTTATTTCTACAGAAGGTTCTCCAACATTTGCATCTATCGTAGCTCTAATTTCTGCAATATCTGCTGCAGCGCCATCTGCTCCGTCTTTTCCGGGAGCTCCTTCATCACCTTTATCTCCTTTGTCACCTTTGTCACCTTTATCTCCTTTTAGGTTTGAAAATTTAAATGATATGGTTTTTGAATCGTTAGGACCAGAAATACTCGATTCTACTCTAGGTTCTCCTTCATCTTCAATCAATTCAGTTGAAATCGATACGATATTAGCGTTTTGTCCAGGATCTCCCTTAGGGCCTTGTGGTCCAGATTCTCCTTTAAGATAATCAAAAGTAAATACAGTCTTATTATCTACCTTTTCTGAAGTTACAGTAGGAGTTCCTACTTTATCTATATTAGATCCAGAATTTGCTTCAATGTTTACTGGAATATCTTCTAAAATATTATTGATTTCAGTTTTATTATATACATCTTCTTTATTAGCATATACATCTTGTTCACCATATATAGGGAAGAAGAAATTAGCTATTTTTGGATTAGCTGTTCTATATTGTTCAAGAAGGTTTTCTGGAACATAAATTTTTAGATTTGATTTAGGTTTGCCGTCATACAATATTTTTCTTTCTTGTTCGGCTACTGAACCTGGTACAGTATTATCTACCTTTAAAATCCAAGTTTGAATCTTATCATAATTAGTTATTAAGGTCTTACTACTAAATATTACCTCCTCTAATCTTGCAGGTAATGGGAATCTCACATCATTAAAGAATGTTGACTTACTTTCAATCTTTCTTGGATATAGATAATATACTCCACTATTTATTTGAGTTAAAGTAGATGGGATTGTTATTTTATTTATCGTTTTATTTACAGAAAGTGGCCAGTTTGTCATCGTGATCATTCCTTCTGGAATATCAAAAACGTCAAAATTACACCTATGAAATATTTCTGACCCTATAAATGACTTTACTTTATTTAAATTTATTGTATGTAAATTTGAACAACCATCAAAAGCGGCTCCTTTAATTGTTTGCACACTATCAGGTAATTCAATAGTCGTTAAAGATTTACAATTTTCAAAACCGAATTCATTAATGACATTTACTTTGTTCGGTATAGTTATATTCAATAATGAAGTACAAGTACCAAATAAACATTCTTCAATAGACGTCAAATTTTCAGGTAATGTACATGTAGTAAGCGAAACACAATCACATAAAGCATAACCGCCAATAGATTTTACAGACTGTGGGAAAATTATACTTGTTAATGATGAATCTGCTTGAAAACATCCTCCACCAATTGTTTCAATACCGTCATATAAGATGATGTCTCTGAGATTCTTACATTTAGTTACAGCATCATTACCAATTATTTTGAAAGACCCTGAAATTTCTATAGACTTAAGATTGTCTTTGTTTTGTATAAAATTATCAGGAATATTTTCTGAATTAAGTTGAATTATGCCAAAACCACGTTCAGGATAATAAACATTAGATTCGATAACAGAATTATTCAACTCTAAAACTTCATTATCGAAAGTCACATATTTTATTTGACCATCTTCGATACCGTTTTTAAAGTTTTTGTAATTATTAAATTCAGTAGCTAATTCTTCTACATTCTTATCGACTTCATCGATTTTACCTGACAACTCTGTATCATCATAAGCATTATTTTCAATACTTTTCAACTTTTCAGATATTACTTTTTGTGAAATAGTACCTGTAGTTGAATTGCCTAATTCTTGAAAGACTTCTGGAGTAGTTACATTAAATACTCCAATATTTTGTTTTTTACCGTCTTTGTCTAGATATTTTAATTGCTTCATTTTAATCATCTATTGAATATAATTTATCCGCCAATTTTTGGCAATCTTCTATAGTCATTATTGACAAATCTTTTTTATAAAGATAAGTATCTTCTCCTGTAATAGGATGGAAATGATTTTTAATTGTAGGATATGTTTCTTGATATTCTTCAAGTCTATCTTCTGGAACATATATCTTTAAATAATTGTTTATGGTTCCAGTATAATTAATTATTGGAACTGGAATATCTAAAGTACTTACTTCTTCTTGATCTTCATTTTCTATTTCATCTTCTATTATTTCTTCAACTAATTCTATAGGATTTCTTCCTTCTCCTGGAGTAGAAAAAGTACTGACATATTCTAATAGATTTTGAATTATTCCGTCATATCGAAGGATAAGTGTTCTAAGTTTATCCACCATAGGGAAATTATTTATATTATCAAAATTAGAATCAATAAATTCCGGAGTAACATCTAAAAAGGCATCCTTGTTTATAGTTATTACATCTGTCGGTTTATTTAATTTAAAATATATTTTTTCAATATTAGTACAATATTCAAATGCTCCTATTCCAACTGCCAATTTAGAATTACCATAATCAGTCATTATTGTTAATTCTTTTATAGTTGTACAGAAAGCAAAATTGTAATTTCCAGGATTGCCGACTGTTATATTTTCTAATCCTTTTAAATATTTACAATTATAAAAAGCATTATCTTGTTGACATAAATTATATGAAGGCCAGATCTCATGTAAACTTCTACAATCACTAAATGTAGATCTTTCTGTTATATTAATAGCACTTGGGCAAGATACTTTTGTTAATGAATAACATCCACAAAAATAGCTAGAAGGTAAATAATGATTACCAAGTTCTGGTAATATTACTTCTACAACATTTTTATTATAATAAAATGGCCTACTTGGAGTAGAACCGTCCATACTTAATCTAACAGATTTCTCATATGTCAATACTCCATAACCTAAAGCAGGATAATATTCATTACCAATTATATATTTATCATCGCCAATAGATATAGGATTATTATCTTTAGTAACATAAACTATTTGGTTAGCTTCAGGCCATGCTTTAGCGTCAGGAAGATTGCTTATGTTTTTTATTTTATTTTCAAGACTTTCTACATTATTTTTAAGGGATTCTTTTGTAGTATAGATATCCGGTAGTCGACGAAGAGCATCTACCGCATTAATACCCCATCTAGTAGTCAATGTAGGGGCAATAGAGTTTTCTGGACTAACTACTTCAATAGTACCAAAGTCATCTACTTTACAATTAAGAGGAAGAATCGCTTCATCGAGGATATATTCTTCAGGTGTAGCTAATTCATAATATATGATTCTTCCTTTTACTCCCTCTGTAAAAGCCGCTTTATTTTCAAAACTAGAGTCCTGTACTCCAATATTATAAGTTAAGCTATTTTCTCCATCTGCCGAATATTTTAATTGATATATACTTTTATTAAGTATTACAACTTGAGATTCGGTAGTATTATAATGCGGACTAAGAATATTTACAACTCCAGCACCTTTAATATGCTTAAATTTGTCTTTTAAAGCTGATGTAAAATAACCTTGATATCCACTTGACCAAGTTGCGTCTCCTAAATCAAATGTACCTATTCTCTTAATAGCTTTTAATATTCCATGATCAATTTTAATTTCATCAAAAGCCGTTCCTGCTTTCTTCATTCCATCAGGAAATACAACAACACTTTCTCCTTCACCATTCAATTTACCTTTAAGAGAAGTAATTGGAAGAGGTTTAATTTCTTCCCAATAAGGTTCGTATTCTCCATCCCTTTTACCGGACCATGAAAAATTGATACAGATATTTGTCAATTTAATAGTACCACTATTACCGTATGATCCTTTTATTTCTTTTATAATTTTATTTGCAGTACTAAGTTTATCTACATGTATATTACCATTTTTATCAGCAGTAGCCGCACTTGAGGTTCCATCAGTATATTTAAAGATCGCCATTGGTCTTACAGAATTACCTTCTACTGTAGGAGTACTTTCAGCATCAAAAGTTATATGCATTTGTCCATTATATCCTACATCGTTTTTCCATAAAACATTATTATTGCCATTGTACCAATTTGCAGCAGTACCTATATAATCTCCTTCTTTATAAAGATTAAATCCAGTAGTTTTAATAGCTTCCGCTTTTACATTTCTAATACTACCAGTATCATATTCTTCATAAGTAATTTGTTTACCAAACCATCTTTGATAATCAGCTTCAAATTCTTCTATCGTAGAAGGTTCATTACCAGGACCGTATATAAAAGTAAGATCAAAAAACATTACATTACGAACTGAATAAACATTTTTACCTTCTTCGAAAGTCTTGTCAGTGCAACATATTATTGGATTTCTACTTTGATTATTCCATGTTCTAGGACCTAATTTAAAGCTTTGCCACTTATCGACTTCTGTTATAGATACAGACCATGGCGAAGCAATTGAATAATCTATTCCAACTTTACCTATGAAATTTGCTTTTGCTTCAAAATATAATAAGAAAAGGTGATCCATTTCTTTTTTCAGATTCTTACCAGTTTTAATAGTAATACCATTATACCAAATAGAACCATTATCACTTTTACAGCCAACTGTTACTATTCCGTCTTTAAATTCAATAAATTCTGGAGTATAAGTAGAACTTTGAGATTCCCAATATTCCCCTGTTAAAGGTGGACATAATTGATTCCAGGCAATACTTTCTCCTTTAATATTTAAAATCTCCGAATTACCACTTTCTACATCATCTATACCGGCTGTAGTAGTAAACATATAGTTGCTTTCTCTATCTACTTTACCGTCTAGATTACCAGCCCTACCTGCTATTAGATCAGGATGATCTCCGGTAAGTTGCAATTCTTCATCATTTATATTATATAATTTAGCTTTCATAATTATTCTTTAATTATTCTTCTGTTTTAAATATTACAATTTTTGACTTAAGACTTTCTAACTCTTCTTTAAGATTTTTTATTTCATCTTTAAGAGTATTAATATCTTTTATAAGAGAAGCAGCTTCTCCTTCGTGTGATTTAATCCAAGTATCTACTTCTTTAAGTGTATCGAAAGTATCTTCTAATTGTCCTTCTTCATTTACTAGGAAATTGATTTTGTCGTCTACATATTTGCGAGTGGAGATAACATCTGTATCAATATATAAATCAATATAATTATCTTCATCTTTTCTAACTTCTAACCCATTAGATAAGAATAATTCAATTATTTTTTTATCTCCTATAGCTGAATATTCAGATTTATCAGAAGTAAATATTATTTGATTAACGATATCGCTATCTTCAGCAACTTTAGTTATTCCGCTAAGTTTACTAATATTATTAGTAATATTATTAAAAGTTGAATAATCGAATGTTAATACTTCACCATTAGGGCCGTCAAATTCTATACCTTGAGAAGAAGTATTTAAAACTCCATTTATTAATACATTTCCTTCATCTTTACCAATTTCGATATTATTATTTTTTATATTGATAAAGTCTTTAGGAAGTAATATATATTCATCAGTTGTGTATGTGACAGCATTATTTTGAATTACAAGAAGTTTATAAACGGTTACCTTTGATGTGTTTAATCTATCTAATGCTACAAATTCTAATGTAAGTCTATCAGTTGTCCCCATCCATGCTATATCAGTACATGTTAATATATGCATTGTGTAATTACCTTCACAAACTTGTAATTTTATATTACCTGTATTTTTAATACTTTGATTAAAGTATGCATTAATAATATTATTTATATCCGCATCATAAATTTGTTGCTCTTTCTTTGTATCGATCGTGAGCATATAAATTCTTGAATAAAGAGACAAATTTAAATCGGAAAGTTGTACACTTGATACTATTGAAAATGCTATATTTATTTCTGGATGATTGTATTTAATTACAGTAAAAAATGGTTTACCTTGTACATAATTAATAAAACCTAATGTTGTACCTCCGTCAACGAAAAGGAGCTGTGCATTTGATGTACTGCCTTTGAGAATGATTTGGGCATCTTTATTTGTAGCATCCTTAATATAAGTATCATAATCAGAAACACTCATAAATGGAGAAGTGCCTGAATTAAAATCATATAAACTTGTAGTATTACCAAAATAAAGAGGTATTACGACTATTTCATTCTCTGGCGGTGAAGTAATTGGCGTGCTCTGTACCAAATCGAAAATAATCGTTCTTTCGGGATGATCATATCTAATTACTTCAAAGTAGTATGAACCGTGTTTATTAACTATATAACCCAACTCTAATTGAGTATCTTTTCTCATATATAAGACATCGACAGTCGCGTCGGCCGCTTTTAGAATAGTTGATGAACCTTCTTCATATGCCTTTTGAAGCAAATTATAATCATTATAAGAAAATGTTAGTGTAGTATCGCTACCTCCAAACGAATATAATTCGTCGGAATTTTGTTTCAATATAGGAATTATTATCGTCTCAGAAGATACTTCTTTTAATTCTTCCTTAGTAGCATATATTTCTTCAGCTTCTTTTTTAGGTAGATATTCCTCTGATTTAATAGAAGAGTCTAAAAAACCAACAATAGGATAACCAGCAAAACGAAAATAATCAGTATTTGGGTAGATCCTATCTGAACCGAAAGCCAAATATAATCCTTTGGAAGGGCTAGAAATACTCAAAGAAGAAGAATAGAAATCGCCCCAAGACCCAACATCACCAACGCCATCTTCACAACAACCAGAAGCAGGGAAGAATAGTTGTTTGGATTCATCTGTCTCCAATTTAAATAATCTACCATTTAATCCAGACACTCCATTATAATTAGTTACCCATTCTGTACTACATAAATTATACAATGTTTGGAATTCATCGGTAGTTGGCATCCTCCAATTTCCGCCCATATTTTGGACGCACGCATCGTCTTCCGGAAGAAGAGTTGTCAAATTATCAGTAAAACCGTCTTTACCATATTCTGAATCGGTACAATATTTAGTTATATGATCATAAAGATCTCCCCATTTATAATCAGACCAATCTGAACTAAATTCTTTATTAACACCCACTTGAGATGCAGTATATCCTTCTATATCACCCCATTGGAAATATTTTATATTGTCTTTCCAATTAGAATCCCATTCACTCACCCCGATAGGATATTTAGCCCATATACCCGCCTCGCCCATGTCTACATATTCATAGCCATTGGTAGGAAGTAACGACATGATTCCTAAAGATTCAATAACTTCTTTTATTTTAGAATTTACTTGATCTTTTGTATATATATCTATAGAATCATCATCTCCTTCTTCGATATACATTTCTCTAACATTGAAATCTTCCTCAAATACTTCAACATAGTTTCCTTTTTCTGCTAATCCGTCTCTACTAGAAGTCTTTATCCAGTTTTCTTCAACTAAGGAGTCTTTAATAGGAACTCCATCAGGAATGACATTTTCCCATTTCGGCATGAAAGTATATGTAGCTCCTTCATCTCTAACATAAACTTGCAAACCTTCATATATAAATAAAAATCCTGTATTCTTATCGTGTGGAAAAGATTCTACGTTTAATAAATCATCATAAGTGTTTACTACAAAACGACTATCGATAGGGTCACTCGCTCCTGCAACAAAAGTAGCTGGCATCGCTTTAGTAGCAACTCTAACTTGAGGAATAGTTTTTTCAGCCATTTATACTATTAATCTAAAAATTATCGATTTCTTATTAATTAAAAATAAGATAAAAAAGAAAGTCTACTTATTATAAGCAGACTTTCATATAAATAGATAGGGTTATGTGGGACCACTTTATTTATTAAAATATTAAAATATATTATTTACGAATTAATCTCTTTTAGAGGGCTCTAAAATGCTTAATTTGTGATGATTTCATATATCAAACAGAGTTTGAGAGTTTAAATCATTAATTAGTAATGATTTCATATGCTACTGCTCCAGCAGCGCCTCCAGTCCAAACATATTCAAAATAAATATATTCAACTCCATTGATTTCTTCGGTAATCTGAGTTTTTGTGAAATTACTCAATTGAGCAACATCATATTTACTAGATACTTCATTATAAGAGTTAGCTGATTTTAAAGATCTAGGAGTTTTAATCTTAATTGGAGCAGCTGCAGTAGTACCACTCATTTGAATTCCTGTAAATGTCCATGCTCCCCATGTCTTTAAAGCTTGTTTGACATATCCAGAGCCGCTATCAATAAATACTGGTAAAGTAACATTTATAGTACATCCATAACTACTTGTTAAAGAACCTGCAGGATGAGGATTGATTACTGAACCGGCGTTAGTAGTTTTCATCGGATTAGTTGTTGCTCCTTTGGAAGTTTTCATCGTAGGACCAGCGAGATAGTCTATAGATACTCTATATTGATATTGTCCAACTTCATATCTTGTTACAGCAGTAGGAGCTCCATCTGTTACGGCAGTTGGTTTGTCTCCGGCATTCCAAATTGGAAAATCTGTGGCATTTGTAGCACCTAAAGTATATTTTACTTGATATGTAGGTGTACCGTCAATACCTCCCACATAATCAATAGAAGCAGTAACTCCATCATCCACTACTACAGTACCTTTATCAAAAGTATAATTATATCCAGACCAGATAGTAGTATTAGGTTCTTGGGTAGCTGTAGGACTTCCTGTAATTTTCAAACTAGGATTAGTTACCGTAGGATAAATAGTCTTGAATAAGATACTATCGAGAATTTCTGAAAGAGGTTTACCATTCAAAGACGCTGAAGTAGTACCTTTTTCTAAATCTCCAACGGCTTCAGGCATAGTTAATGCAAGAGGACTAAGTGGAGTAAATGTCAATTGGAGATCATCTTCCTCATCCCCATGTCCGAACTTATATAAGTCAGCGGTTTCTGCAGTATAGTTAGAATCTTCTAAAGTAGCTTGACGTGAAGATTTATAGAATTCTGAGAAATCAATAGCACCGATATTGTCATCAATAGCATCATCGACATAATCGGTAATACCTTTTAAACCTTTATTATCAGCGATCTTTACCCAATTAGCTTCTTTTTTCGCCTCAGTAGTCAATACTCCATTTTGTGTAGGAGGAGTTTTAGTAGTATCGATATCGTAAGGTCCTACATAGATATATACGGCCTTTTCATCTCTAACATATACTTCTAAACCATCATAAATAAATGTATAGTCACCTGTACCTCCAAAAGTATTGAAAGGATCAGTATAGAGGTCTACTTTCTTATCTAATACAAAACGATTATCTATAGGAGTAGGTCCATTAGCCTGGAATATACCAGGTAAAGTTACTTGTTTTACAAACGGTCTTTCATTAGCCATATTTTATAATGTTATGTTTTTATTTTAATTTGTAATAATTTCAAATGCTACTGCGCCAGCGGCTCCTCCGGTCCAAACATATTCGAAATATTTATACAATACTCCGTTTATGTTTTCTGAAATTCTATTCATTGAAAAGTTGCTTAATTGTGGTACATCATATTTACCGGACACTTCATTGAATGAATTAGCAGATTTTAAAGTCCTTGGGCTCTTTATTCTGATAGGATTTGAAGCGGTTGTACCCTCCATTTGAATTCCTGTAAAAGTCCAGGAACCCCATTTTTTTAATGTTTGTTCTACATAATTTCCTTTCGCATCATCGATCCAAACTGGGAGACTAAAATTCATAGTACATCCATATTCACTTGATATAGATCCGGCCGGAGCAGGATTTGTTACAGAATTTCCTACGCTAGTCTTTATTGGGTTTGGACTAGATCCTTTAGAAGTTTTCATAATAGGACCAACTCCGTAATCCACTGTTACTTTATATTGATATTGCCCAACTTCATATCTGGAAACCAAGGAAGGATCAGCGTCAACTAAATTTTCAAGTTCATCATCAAAAATTGGATAATCTGTTCCCTTATCTCCTGATACATATTTTACAAAATATCTTGGATTACTTGCAGCACCTACGTAGTCTTGATTCGGAGTGACTCCATCATTTACTACAACAGTACCTTTATTAAAATTATAATTATATCCTGACCAAATTGTATTTGTAGGTTTTTGTAATGATGTTACAGTTCCTGTTATCTTTACCGAATGCTCAGTTATAGTTGGATATATCGTTTTAAATAATATACTATCTAAAATTTCTGAAATAGGTTTTCCGTTTAACGATGATGATGTAGTACCCATTTCGAAATCTCCCACTTGTTCCGGAATTGTTAATGATAACGGACTCAATGGAGTAAAGGTTAATTGTAATTCAGAATCTCCTGAATCTCTTTTTAATGTATATATATCCGCACTTTCTGAATTATAATTAGTTGTTAATGTTTTCTGTTGAATATCAGAAATGCGATCTTTTATGTTTTTATCGGATTCTTTCTTATCTTTTTGATAATCTGAATCTTTTACATAGATCTCTTTGAATTCTCCAGGAGACATCACTGGATGTACAGAACATCCACAGGCCGCGTATATTTTAGTAAAATAAAATGGAGCAAACGAATAATCTTCTGTGATCTCTAGTAATACTTTTCCTTCATCATCAGTCTCATACTCCCATAAAGTATCTGAATTAATACAAAATATGTTTTGTTTATTAGTACTGGAAATTATTCCTTTAAAACTAGCATTATTACTAACCCATCCTAATAATAAATTTGTCTCGAATATCGCTCCAGTTTCCCAATTGCCTCCACCTGTATTACATTTAACAATTTTACCACCGAATTCAAACCAATTATCTGGATTTTTTCTACTTACAAATCGAATTTTTTGTTCGTCTGAATAATAGAAAACATCTGTATATTTTAAGAGTTCTTCACATTCATCTATGCGAGGGATGTGAGCATTTTCTCCAAATGTTTTCGTCGCTATATCATATTCTGCTGGAATAAATTCATCTGTTGTTTTAACATTAGAAGACCAATTGGATATATAAGGAGAAGATACTGTAGACAATCCTCCATATTGATATGCTCCGTCTAATGGAGTTTTAGCCCATAAGTTACCACTAGGCAAATCTAAATCAACAAAACCTTCAGGAACAACCTTTTCATAAAGAGAATTTTGAATAGTTTTTTCTAAATCCTCTTTTGTAGTATCTATAATTATATTTAAGTTGTCTCCTTCACGATTGAATACTCCATCAGTAAGTACCACCGGATATTCATTCTCTAGAGTATCAATATCTTTTAGTTGTACAATTTTGCCGTTAGTCATGATCCAATATAAATTCTTATAATTAAAAATAGGTCCATTATAGAAAAACAAATGCCACGGAATAACCATGACATTCATTTAATAAAATATAAATAATTTATTACTTGGCGACTCATAAAATTAAGCAACTACTACAGGAAAACATAAAATGTGGTATACCAAGATCGTCCTCATAAAATAAAAACTGAACTCAATAAATTATTTAATATTGTTTTGTTAAAAATAATATCTTTATAAAGTCATATTTAATCCATACGACCATTGTTCTTCTCCAAGTGAACCACTCCATACAGTATAGAATTCTACTAAATTACTAACTAAATCTGCTGTTGTAATTTTTTCTTTAAGCTCTTTTGGTTTAGCAAATCCTATGGCAAATTTAATTTTTATACCACGACGAAGTTTTAATCCTCTTTGACCGTGTCCAACTTCATATTTCGCTCCATACTTTATTAAATTAGAAGCATAACAAGAATAATTTGAAGGTTTTAGATTTAATTTATATCCTGGATTAGTTGAAAACTCGATAATATCATCTTCGTTTATATTTACAGAATAGTGTGAGCCATAAGTTTGCCATCCCTTTCTCTTATAATGTTTAAATTTTACTGCTTCCGGATCCCATCTTCTACAAGTTTTAGTAATATATCTCCAAATATATGGAACATATCCTGCTTCTAATAAAGGTTTATGTCCATATATTTTCAATACTCCACCATCATTTTCATTTTTTTCAACTAAAACTCCAATTGGGCTTATAGTATTAGATAATGGGGAAACTTCTGTATTGTCTCCTTCACATTTGCAATCGATCTCAGGAAGATATTCTTTTGGAATTTTTCCTTTTGTATCTAAATAGACTATCTTATCTTCTAAATTTTCTTCGATTTCACGGATGATATCTTCTTTAGTAGTCCCTAAATTCGTTTCAATATTTCCTAAAAAATCTTCTGCAGTCACGTTACTTGCTCCAATAACGCATTTATTATAAGTTATTGGATAAATATCTTCTCCAGTATTTTCTCCAGTTCTCCACTGAAGTTGTACTTTATCTTCTATTTCATCATTTTCTACTAATACTCCTTTTATATTAGAATCTTCTGCCTGTTCTCCAAGATATTTTAGTCTATCTTCTAATTCTTCTCTAGTATATTTTGAAGTATATTCACCCATTATAAATGATATAAAATTTAATTCTTGTTATTTAAAAATAAATCCCATAAATAAAGCCTCAAGAATCTATAATCTTGAGGCATATAAAAATTCAGAAAACAATATGTTAATTAAGTAGTCCAGAAAGTCAATTCGCCGTTCTTATCTTTTGAAATATTAATTTCATAATCTTGTGAGAACGTGTCTATTTCAATTTGTAATATTGGATATTTCGCGCTTATTGAATATTGATTATTATAATCTTTTATTCCTCCGTGTACCCCTCTATGAATATATATGTTAGTTAAATAATCTTCTTCTTTTATAATTGAATCTTCTGTTGGATGAATGACTACAAATGATACTCCATCATCTAATTTAATGTATGAACTCTTAATATTTTTTTGATCTAATGTTATTACAGATTCTATTGGTTTATATAAAATATCATATTTTTCGATCCATCCAAAAATATTATTATAGCATCCAATTCCTAGATTGGCATACATTACATTTCCTCCTAAGATATTGTCATTACAGTCTTCTGATAATACATTAAAATTAGAATCTATTCCTATCTTATTTCCTTTACAATTATTTTTTAATGTATTATTAAAATTATTTCCGGAAATAATATTATCACAACAATCTAATCCAAATATATTATTTGTACAATAACTTCCTAATGAATTCTGGAGATTTGCTTTTCCTAAAATATTTAAATTACATCTTAAATCAAATGAATTGTATCTAGATCCTTCTCCTAATTCATTAAATATACAATAATCTTTAAATATATTATTTGAACAATTATCTTTCAATATATTATTAGAAGATTCTTTTCCTAAAACATTATTGCAACAATTCTTTCCTAAAATATTATTACAACAATTATTCATAAAAGTATTATGGTGACAATCTACATCTAAAGAATTATTTTTTGAATTACCATAAAAAACATTATTATTCAACTCTTGTATAAGACTCTCAATTGTATTTCCGTCTGTAAGATTACGTGAGATATAATAAGGTTTTATAATATTGTTTTTTGCTGAAGATACTGAAGCATCTTTCGGTTCTGCTTCATTATCACTTTCTAAACTATTTTCAAAAGTGTAACAAAGTTTAGTATTTGTAATTTCTTCGTCTTTTTGATCTATTCGATCGTATATTTCTGAATCGTCATTTAGATATCTTACGAACAATATATTTTTAAAATCGTATGGACAATCGTTTCCAAATTCATCTATCATTCGATATATTATACCTTTACCATCTTCTTCATTAGCCCAACTAAATCGATCAGTATCATTATCTAAACAATACCAGATTTTCCAAGCTTCTAACTTATTGTTTGCAAAATACGTATCTCCTTTATGATGAATTACTTTTGCTTCTTCGGATAAAGCATTTTCTGAAATAGCCGTAACAATAATATCAAATTGATTTTCTTTTACATCTATTCCAAGTAAATCATCACTAATAGTGCATACATAATCGATTATTCGATAGTTACATCCTTTTAATAATTCTTTAGAATTTCTAAGATCTACTAATTCTTCCCAAGTGATTTCTTTATATGGATTAAGCTCATCTAGTTTATCTTCAATTTCTTCCCAATCAGGAACACCTTCTCCAGAATTTACTTTTATCCAATTTTCTTCTTTTTTAACATCTTCTAAAAGAATACCGTTTGAGTCTCCTTTACCAATAAACATGTATGTTACTGATTCGTCTTTAACATACACTTGCATTCCTTCGTATATATAGCAATATTTACCATCATATTTGAAATTGTTTTCTGGATCCAACAAATCATCAAAAGTACTAACTATTATACGATAATCTAATGGAGACGATGCTCCTACGATAAATACTCCAGGAGCAGTTACAGGAGCTCCGTATATATGTTGTATGTAATTTGCCATGTTTTTATATTCTAATATTTTAAGATGTTGTTATTTGATAGTTTACAGCAGCATTTGCTCCTCCTATCCATTTATATTTAAAATAAGTATAGGTTTTTCCATTGATATTATATTCAACCTTCTCAACATCACTAAACTTAGTAAAATTAGATGATTGATCAACATCATATTTTCCAGATACTTCATTATATGACATTATCTTATCTATCTTCCTAGGAGTCAATATTCGACATGGAGTATCTCCAGTAACTGGCTTCATAGGAATTCCTACGAAAGACCAAGAACCCCATGGTTGCAAAGATTGTTCTACATAATTAGATAGAATATCTTCTTCATTTCCTCCATAATCTACTAATAAAGGTAATGTACAATTTACTTGAAATCCTGGAGCACTATAAATAGTAGATCCTGGAGCAGGATTGTCTATTAAACTTCCTGTAGAAGTCTCTATTTTAGGTTTAGGTGTAGCTCCTTTAGAAGTTTTGATAATTGGACCCTCTCCATAAACTACTTGTACTCGATATGTATATGTTCCTACTTCATATCTAGTTAATTGGTCTAATGTAACATTAGACAATGCCTTTGCTTTATTTTCTCCAATAGGATAATTAGTTGCGTCAGATGCACCTACTGAACAAGATACTTGCCATTGATGACTTATTTCATTTCCTCCATAAGTGCCATCAACAGTAGCGTTCGTAGTTCCTGTATCGGAAATCAATTTAGCTGTACCTTTATTATAAGTATATTTTAATGGAGTATTTTCTACTTTTAATGTCGAACCTGGCTTAACCGTAGTTGTTGAATTTCCTGATAGAGAAACGCTTGTTGGAGTTATTGTTGGATAAATAGTTTTAAAAAGCATCATATCAAGAATTTCAGATAAAGCTTTACCATTCAATTCGCTAGATAGAGTACCTGCTTTGATGTCTCCAATTGTTAAAGGGACTCCTAAAGTGCCTGGACTAAGTGGAGTAAATGTTAATTGTAGAAGATCATCTTCAGTATTCTTTTCGATTACATAAGTATCCGCCGTTTCAGAATCATACTCTTCTAAAAGGTTTTGTTTAATTCCCTTAAGATCTCCTCCATAATTTTGCCCATTCAATAATATCTCATAAGTATCAAGACAGAAGAAAATTACGTCTTGATATTTTGGATCATATTTAGGGTCCTGATCTTTTCTATTATCAGGAAAATATTTTATCTTATTTCCTCTAGCTTTTATATAGCCTTGGTCTATAAGTAATTGTACTAATTCTTCACTAGCCATGTTTAATAGATTTGATTATATATTAAAATATGATTTTGTTTTGATATTTTATTTAAGATTTTAAAATTCCAATTATAGGACAACCAAAATATCGCTCTATCATTGATCCTGAAGTTGCTGATTCACCAAATTCAAAATAAAAAGTTAGACTGTACCAATCAATACTAGGATTTAATTCTGAAGACCAAAAATTAGAATATTCTTGATTGTCTAAAAAGATAGTTCCATTATTATAAGAATAAGCAAATGGAATAAATAATTGTTTAGAATTATTAGTTTTTAATTTAAATATTTTTCCATTTAATCCAAGAACACCATTATAATTAGTTACGATTTCACTATCACATAAACTAATTAAATTTTGGAATTCTTCAGCATTAGGGATTTTCCAATTTTCTCCCATAATCTGCGTACAAGCATCATCTTCGGGTAAAAGATCTAATAACCTATCAGAATTATACTTAATTAAATCTTCTCTACTATTTCCGTATTTATAATCTGACCAAGCAAATTGTTTATCAACTCCTATTTGTGATCTAGTATATCCTTCTATATCACCCCATTGGAAATATTTAATATTGTTTTTCCAATCAGAATTCCATTCACTCACTCCAATAGGATATCTAGACCAAATACCAGCTTCTCCCATATCTATAAAATTAGGTTCATCTTCCTCTATATCAGGTTCATCATTAGCTTCATACCAACCAACTGTATTATTGTTGAAATTAGTAATTTCTTTTAATATCTTTTGGAGATGTATCATCGGTTTTTCATAATAATCTCCATCAGATAAAGTATCAGAAATATAAATGTCTCCTCCTCTTCTTACCTCAAAAGCATTATGTCTTCCTTTTATTTCTGGGATATATGATAAAAGTATTGTTAAACCTAATTGGAAATTCTCATAATCTTCAAGTTGATCACTTCTATAGTAAATATCTACATTTAATAGATTTTCTTCTTTTGTAATCTTTATAATGATCCCTTGATTTTCTTCTATAGATTTTTGATATAAGTATGGTATATTATTTTCTAAATCGCTATGTTTAGTATAAATATAATATATTGAATGCTCTTTATCAAAATTAGATGATAAATTAATTAATTGACTTTGCTCTGTATAAATATTAATTCCAGTAATGTTATTAAAATTAATATCTTCTTGTATATCTGCTTTAAAATTACAATATCCAACTTTAATATCAATAGGAATTTCTAAATCAGTTGAATCAAATTCATAATTATTTAATTCACATACCCCATTATATATTTCCGCGAATTCGGTAGAATCTATTTCAGGACACCCATTACCTATAGTAAATAAAGTAGAATTTAAATCTATGCTTGAATTATCTGTATCTTCGATTATTTCATCATTATCAGCAGGTTCATATTCTGAATTTTTATTTTCTTCTTTATAAGATAAATTATATATTCCGGAAGCATGCTCTCCATCATTATAAACTCTATTGTATTGTCCTTCAGCGTGAGAAGAATGTCCGAAAGCAATATTTTCTGATCCTTCTGTATGAGAAGAGATACCTATAGATTCAGTAATTGTACCTTCCGCGTGAGAGGCATAACCTTGAGCAATTGTTGATTCTCCTTCGGCATGTGAAGCATAATCTGTTGCAAAAGAATATAAGCCTTCAGCATGTGAAGCATATCCATCGATATCAACACGTGTACCATAACCTTCTGTATGAGTGTATTGTCCAAACGAATAAGTGTTGCCTCCTTCGGAGTGGGAGCTATCTCCTATAGAATAAGTATATGAACCTTCAGCATGAGAAGATTCTCCTAATGAATTAGTATATGAACCTTCAGCATGAGCAGCTTGCTTAGATGCTATAGTATATTCTCCTTCGGTGTGGGAATATTTTCCATTTGCTTCAGTATAATATCCTTCCGCATGAGATGCGCAAGGACCTGCTATAGTATTTACTCCTTCTGCATGAGGGCCTCCAACTCCTGCTAAATCTCCATTAATAATTTCAGGATTTTTTCCAGGAGATTTTCTATATCCGGCGTAAGTATTATATCCTTCAGCATGAGAATGCTCCGCTGCGGCATATGTATTAAGGCCTTCAGAATGAGAATTCGACCCAATCGCATAAGTATTACTTCCTTCTGAGTGGGAGGCGGCTCCCGCTGCGTTTGTTTGTCTTCCTTCGGCATGTGCTCCATGTGCTCCTGCTATAGTTTTAATACCTTCTGCATGAGAAGCACAACTACTTATTAATAATCCAGTAATCGTTTGAAGCTCTGTGCCATCAGAACTCACTATAAATCCTGCGTAAGTATGATATCCTTCAGCATGAGAATTATCCAAACCAGTATAAGTATCATATCCTTCCGCATGTGAACTTTCTCCTATTGCATATGTCCATTGTCCTTCGGCATGAGATCCTTCTCCTATAGAATGGTTGTACATTCCTTCAACATGAGATCCTGTTCCAGAAGCATAAGTATGATATCCTTCAGAGTGAGTATATGGTTTTTCCGCATGAGTATTACTTCCTTCTGAGTGCGAATTTATAGCGGTGGCATACGTATGAAGACCTTCAGCATGAGAATATTCTCCTAAAGCATATGTATTTCTTCCTTCGGAGTGTGAAGATTCTCCTAATGCAAAAGTTAATTCTCCTTCCGCATGGGCTCCGTGAGAACTAGCCACAGTTTTCACTCCTTCGGCATGAGCTCCGCAACTACTAACCGCTAAACCGGTAATAATTTCAAAATCTGTACCATCTGAGTTAAGTCGATATCCGGCATAAGTATTATATCCTTCTGCATGAGAATTAGCCAAACCAGCATATGTATTTTCTCCTTCCGTGTGAGATCCTATTTCTAGTGATGTTGTATTCTTACCTTCAGCATGACTATATTTTCCGCTAGCAACATTATTTATATAATCATTAAAGATCTCTCCGTAGCTCAATACCGAATCGTCTTCTAAAGTTCCTGCTACATATTTTTCAGCGATTTCTATATCTTCAGGATCTTCTGATCTGGTCAATTGCCACCATTCACCAACGCCTGTATAATATGATCCTAATCTACTAGCAATAGAATTTCCTGATTCCGATTGAGTCAAGATTTTGTCAACTAAATATGTACCTTGGTCTCCAGGAGTATTAGAATTGAAATATCCATAAACATAATATAGACCAGTTTGTCCAGTAATATCATCGTTTGGACCATAAGTACTATATGTTGTGCCGTCTTCAGCAGTGTAATTGAAATTTTCTATATTAGGAGCGTTATCATAAGTAAATGATACGATCATTCCTTTATATAGATTAGCTGAAGTACCTGCATTATTTAAATCTCTTTGGAAATACTCCCAATTAGGTTGAACCGAAGATAAATCTAAAGGAGTATGTAAAGTTCTGATGAATGATGAAGAAAATGCTCCACCAAAAGCTTCTGTAGTTTTAGCATCAAAATAATTTGATCTTTCAGAGCTTTTTGAAGGAGAATCAAAACCTAATTCTTCTTTAATCTCATCATCTAAAACTTGTCCAATAATTACATCTGCCATATTATATAGGTTGATTTTCTTTTTAAATTTATTTTACCAGATTCTACTTATACTAAATCTAAGTCCGTTAGATACTGTAGTAGGAATTGAGCCAGAACCAGAAATATAATAAATATCATAATATAGTCCAGTATTACCTACTTTCTTTTTTGTTCGGATTTTTCTTATAGGCATAGCATCAGATGAAGTCTTACCAGTATCTAATACTCCAGGACCTGCTGAAGTTTCTTGTTCTACATAAGAATTTGAACGATACTTCTCAATTTTTCCGACACACGGTACTCCATTATCGAACGCCCAAGTTCTAATACTGTTTACCGAAGAAGCTTCTTCAACATCCATGTTATCATAAGATGGCTGACAAGACGGAGCATCATCGCTTAATATATTTCTAGTATCGGTGTATATTCCGTTAGTAGGAATCGCAAACCAGAAAGTTTTTGGAGATCCTGAAACTGACATCTTTACATCAAATTTATTTTGTACAGGATTACGTCGTCCTTCTAAAGTTCGATAAGATAGGTTGCTATTGACATCATAAGATTCAAACCAAGCCTCAGTTCCGCTTACGCTACCACTTGAATATAATGGTAAAGTAGTTATGTCGTTACTCGCTAAAGTACCATAATAATATGAGAATCTGACATAAGCAACCCAAGTAGGTTTTGAAGTAGCTATATATTCGCTATCTAAATATTTGTTTGTTGGAGGCAAACCGTCGTTTGGAATATATGTCATCTTATTTGCTAATTGTTGAAAATACATTTGTGATGCTCCTGTATAATTATAAGAATTCATATAAGTCATTACATATCGACCTTCATATCTAGGCACAAATGATGAATTAAGACTTATTTGCGCACTCGTAGCCAATATACCTGCTCCATTAAACAATCCAGTATCATCTTTTGGATATTTTGCTAGTTTTCCTTCATAAGTCAATCCGTCGACTGAAGCTTCAACGTTGTCTCCTAAGTTATTTATTGTAGACAAATATCTAGGGCTTGTTGGAACATAATTTTGAGTTATTGTTTTATATGAAACTTGAGTGCTAGTACCACTTTCATAATAGCAATAAGTATAATTTATATCTGTTATTGCGGTAGAATATCCTAATCGATTTCCTAAAGCTGTACCATATTTAGGATCATAATCGTTATAATTAGGTACTACATAAGTAGATCTGAATTGAGTATATTGGTTTATTGATGTACCAAATTTATGATATGATGAAACTGTACTAGTCGTCCAAGTTCCATTTGCATTCATAGAAACACTCGGTCTAGAATATTCAGGATTTGCTAATAAAGCAGACAATATTGTAGTTAAATATGCTGTTATTCCAAGGGATTCTACATAAGAATAAGAGACAGGAGCATAAACTTCATCAACAAAATATGATTTTCCACTAGCTTTAATGCTATCCCCGTTTTCATGAATTGCTATTATATTATGTCGATAAGTCCAATCCGCTTCATCTTCTTGTTGTCCGTCTCCGATTGTAAATATAGACTTTCCGGATTCTTTCATATCGATATCGCAATATCTTAACCAACCATTTTCTCCACCTTCATACGATCTGCTAAATCTTCCGAAAGTAGCTTCATAAGAATTTTTAGTCTCTGTATAATATCCTGTTGATATTGAATATGTTCCTCCTGATACACTTCCATATCCGGTTGACAATGCCCAATCTCCAGTGGCCCATGTATTAGCTCCTTCAGCATGTGAAGCTCTACCCCAAGTATATGTATTTTCTCCTTCGGAATGCGAGTATGCTCCAATTGTATAAGTATTTCTACCTTCGGCATGTGAATAGTCAGCGGAAGTATATGTTCTAGATCCTTCAGCATGTGAATATGCTCCGGATGTATATGTCATTACACCTTCAGCATGTGAATATGCTCCTTCAGAAACATTCTTTACTCCTTCTACATGAGAAAATTTTCCGGTAGAAATATTTTCAGCTCCTTCGACATGTGAGTAATCTCCTAAAACTTCTTTATTAGAATATCCATGAATCAATGCATAAGAAGCTGTTGAAGTATTTAAATTACCAAATATTGTTGAATACTCTTTTCTAGATAGATTACCAAAACCATGTATAAAAGATCCAGTAGCAGTATTGCTTCTACTAGTTTCAACAACATTCTTTTGACCTCCGACATGAGCAAAATTAGTATCGATAATTTCATTATTGTCTCCTTCGGCATGTGAAGATTGTCCACTAATAGTATTGCCCGATCCTTCCGCGTGAGAAAATGGAGCAAAATTTAAAGTATTTCTATTTCCTTCAACGTGAGCAGCGTCAGAATCTAAATTTATCTCATTATCAGATCCTTCCACATGAGAATAATTAGATCTAGCGATATTTCCATTATAATCATTAAATATCTCCGCAAAAGTACTTGTATAATATGCTCCTAAACCGTCAGATTGATAATCATACCACCTACCTACACCAGTAAGATTATATCCGATTTCAATCCTTTTAGCAAATCCCTGATCTTCAAATAAATAATCTAAATAAGAAACAGTAGCGATTCTTTCAAAAAGATAAGATGTTTTATTTATTCCATCTACTTCGATTTCAGAAGTCTGTACAATATAAGGTACAGCGGCAAAATTGTCTTTTTGTAAGGATGAAGTATTCCTATTTTCTGCTAGTATTGAAAAAATTTGTCCTTTGTAAAAATTACTATTATCTTTATCGATTTCCGCTTTTGCGTCTGTATACGTAGAAAATAGTGAATCTTGGTCTAAAGGATATCTACCTAATCTTTTAAAAGTACTATTTATATCTACAACTGACTTATAAGGAGTATTAATCATATTACCAAAAATTAAAGACTAATCTTTTAATATTGTATATTTAAAAATAGGATCTTTATGATAAGTTATCTATAATATATCTACATAAAAAAGGCATTCTAACATCACTGCCAAAATGCCCTAAATATACAAAACAAAACACAAAACAAGATTTAATAATTGTGGATAGAATCAAATTCTGCAATTATTCTAAATCTCTGTGTTAAAGATAAATTGTTTTCTTCTAAAGAATATTTATATATTATATAATTTTCTAAGTTCAATTCGTTACCAAAATATATAGTGTTAGGATTGATTACTTCTAATTGAATCATCGAATCTTGAGTAGGATTCAAAATTTCTTGTGAAATTAAAGTATCAAAATTCTCAATTTTCAATCCTAATAAATTATTTGATAATTTCGAAGGAATGGCTATATATACAACATTTGCTGCTAAAGTAGAATCAAATACTTTAGAAGATCTATAGAAATTTGAAGTAATGAATTCATCTAGAGAATAACCATCAAAATTATATAAATCAAAAGAATTTAAAAATATCTTAATCTTATATCTCACTGGAACCCTTAAACTTTCAAATATATCTAAATCCATTAATTCGCCATTCAAATATCCATGTCTATTATCAACAATATTATAATCAGGAATAGGATGATATCTTTCTATAGATTGTCCATAATTTATTTGAGCATCATTGAATATCAAAAATCCTTCTCGATCTACTCCAGAACAACTTATTTGTAATGTAGTTGTCTTATCTACATCATATTCGCTTCTAACACTTGTTGATTCAAAAATCAAATTATGATTATTATATCCAGGAGTTCCTTTAGCAGGAGTATCGACATTCATCAATTCAACAAATTTGTTTTTCAAACTATCAAATTGAGTTATCGTTAATCTAGTACTATCTTTAGTATTATATTTAATATTTATTGGAATTCGAAGATTTTCAAATCCATATTCATCATTCGGATATTCTATAATAGTATTGTTTAATTGATGAATTTCTGAAATAGGTATATATACTACAGGTTTTTGATAATTATATGGAGGAAGTATTTTTGGTAATAAATTTTCTAATTGGATATTATCAAATATATATCCAGAGTTTATTAAATTAGATGATATAGCCAATTGGCCATTTACACTATATTCATAAGTATAATATATATAAGTGTAAGTGCCTTGAATAAAATCTCCTTCAATATAATCGTCTGGCCATTCAATTCCACTATCTTTATCTGGCCATATTCCATTATAAGAATCAAAGTTGAATTGTCCTTTATGTTCTATTGAATTCAATATATAAGTATTTGGGTTTACATACGCATATCCATTTTCATCAGGAACAAAATGAGTTACATAGGATTTTTGAATATCATAAATATTTTCCCAGACATTCAATCCCTGATCTCTCATATAAGTAAGAACATCGGCAATTTCTTTTAATTGATCAAGTTCTTCTGGAGCACCTCCAACCAATTTATATGCAAAATCATCAACATATTTATGAGCTTCATAAAATTTCTCATTAGTAAATTCTATAGAATTTTCATAAGTATCGGCGATGTACCCTAATACATAACTATAACTATCTAAAAGATATGTTCGTAAATTATTATACGACGAAATTAAATACGAATATGAATTATAAGTATATGACCAAATAGCTTGATCTGCTGCATTGAATTCATCACGAATATCTTCAGCGGTTTGATTGATATATGAATAAAGATTATCATAAGTATTTTCAATATAATCTAATGTATATGAATATGCATTACTAAACTCATTGTGGAAATTATATACATAACTTTGTAAATCGGAACCGCTTTCTTTTAAATCTTCAATATATGAATATGTATCATTAAATCGTTCAGATAAAGATCTTCCTTTTTCTCCATTAGTCATTGTATATCCATCAATGAATTGATATACTCCATTTGGAGGACCGAAAATATTATCAATATTGTCTATAAAATATGTTGCCGTATCACAAGTATCGGAGTTTATAAACCCATATCCACTTGCTACTAATCTGCCTCTGAACCATAATGATTTTCTTTGAGTATTTACATTATCCATGATAATTAGAGCTCCGGTTTGTCTCATTTTATCAGGAATGCTTTCAGAATGCGTAGTTACAAACGATACTTTATAAAAATCGTTTGACATATTATCGTTGTAATTATTTAATGCCATAATTAAATTGTGTCAGATGCATTATCAGCAAATATTTTTGAAGTATTTGAATATATATCATTAGTAGATGTATAATCGTTATGTCCTATTACCTCAAACATATAATGTTTAGGTTCTGAAATTAAAGAATTTCTTATATCAAAGAAAAGTGATTTAGAAACTGATTCTCTATTTCCTGAACAGAAATATTCGAAAACTATTGGGATAGTTAAAGTTTCTCCTACTTCAATAAATTTAGATGATTTTTCTGCTCCGTCAGTAAGTATCAATTCCTTACTCATTATGTTTGGATATAAGAAGGCTCCATCATAATCTGAAACTTCTTTAAAGTTTTCGGGACTATATTGATTAAAGAATAATGTTATATCGGTGCCTTCATCTAAATATATTGGTACTTGAGTATTCTCATTATAGCGTATTCCTTGGATGTCTTCAAATCTAGTTAAAAATTTATTGTTTTGGTTTAATGGATATATGTACCATGTAGGATTTTCTAATTCCTTTTCATTATATTGTTCTTCTAATCTTTCGTTATCTTCAATTTCTTTATTAGTTACCGGTTTGATATATTTTAATTCGCGAGTATTGTTTGCTCCATCATAAAGATCTAAAATTCCAAACTTAGAAGAGTCTACAGTATATCGGATGATATCTCCTGCACGTTTTCTATATCTAAGTGCGACTTGTTTATTTTTAGTCATATATTCTGTTGGATGAACGGAATATCTTTCCAATTCTTCAGGAACACCTTCTTCGGTAACATATCTAAAATCAATATCGTTTTGTCCGGCATCATTACAATAAATATATTCTTTTGTCCAAGGATTATTCATTCTGAAATATATCCATTGTCCAAGATATTGGCTTGACAATTCATTATTGAAATAAATTGGTACTCTATCATAATTAGAGATTCTATTTATGAAATTTTCTTCTGAAGCCATTATTAATGAAACGGCACTATTTCCAGGGAATATACTATAGAAATTCAGTCGAGATTCGCCGGTATTTTTGATGACCAAATTCATTTCTTTTTTAATAAAAGAATTAGAAATATGATCAGAATTATATATGTGAATCTTATTTTTTGAATTAGGACTTAACAATACAGAAACTTCATCATAATTTAAATATATTTCAAATTTTGAATTAGTTTCAGCATCTAATATAGTTTTCCATTTTTCTAATTCAGAATTCATTCCAGACAATTTATCTTTTAAAGATATAAGGTTATTTTCTGGAGTATTGAATCCGGAATAGATATTTTCAGGCATATGGAAGAAGGTTTGCTCATTACTAATCATTTTATTATGAATATGTTCAGCATATCCTTCATTAATTAAAATACTATTGTAGCCTGCTACTGTCGTATCTTGTTTGTTTTGATCTAAGATAGTTGATATTTCTAAATCATCTTTATATTGAGGAGGAAATACCATTGTAAGCTCGTCTGACCACGGACTATAAATATTAATAAATGGTTGTCCAACATTATATTTATATCGTATTCTAATAACAACATCTTCTCCTTGTGATATTGGAATATCTATTTGATTCCATTTTATAATATTTACAGCAGAATCATAATTTACCCATTCTAAACCAAATCCTTGTGTACCATTTTTATTAAAATTCAATTTTCTTTCTCTAGTGATATTTTCTACACGATTCCAATCAGTAAATATAGATTGATTGATATTAGATATAGAAGTTGTATCTTTATGAGTTGATTTATATTTATATTCTACTTCTAATCCAATCAATTCAACATTTTCTCCGATAGAATTGTGAAGCCAATTTGTAAATTTAGTCACATTAGAAATCCCTCTAATATGATATTTTGTTTGACCTGTTGAATTTCTTACATCTAAAGATTTAGCATTAATTGAATCGATAACAGAATTTAATTGTTTTTGAAGAGTAGTTCTTTCAGAATAATATTTATTCAACTCTTCTTGTAAACCTACTTGTGTAATGGTTATTTGTGAAGAAAAATCAGTAGTTAAAAGTTTATTATATACGTTATCAATATTTGATTGGTTCGTTTGGATTTGAGCGTTCAATTCATTCTTTTGTGTATGCAGATTAATAATTTCCTCAGAAGAGACATCATCGTTCAAATGTTTGTTTATTGGTACTACTTGTAAGATATTTTCTGTATCACAAGTATCATTTACTTGATTTTTAGTTTCTGCTCCTTCTTGGAGTATCTGTAAAACTGTAGGAGAAAAATTAGAAACTTGTGGAAAAGCAGTTTGTGTAAGTCCTAATATTAAATCTCCTATATTTGTACAATATTTCCTATAATAATCTAAATAAGATAAATGATTTCCAAACTCATCATTGATATAATTTCCTCCTTCGTCTTTAATTAAAATTTTGGATAGATCAAAATATGAAGGCTGAGACCATTGTGATTGGACATTATTGTAAATAGTTGCTAAGAAGACAACTATATATTGGTTTTCTTCTAATGGTACTTGTAGATATTCATATTCTGAATAAGAACTATTATGTATCTGGAAAACCATTTGTGAATTTTCTTGATATGTTTGAAGAACTGTATGTCCAACATATTCTTCGATTTCAAGCGACATATCAGAAGTATTCACATTTTTAACCTTATATATATTAGTACTATTTCCTAAACAAATATAATCTCCTGGTTTTAAACCAAATGTAATAGCAGAATCTTCTTTATCAAAATAAGTTAAAGTATCTAAAACAATTTTATATCTTCTTTTATTAGTAGTATTGTCAATCCAAGAATCAACAGGAACCTCTACGATTTCGAACCTAGAAGAATATCTATCTCGTTTAGTAGGCATAGAAATCTTACTATCGTATTCGTCATAATCTGTTCCTTTATCATAATTATATATAGCAGCTTTAAATTCTTTATAAGAAGTATATGAGTTTTTAAGAGAATCGAATAAAGCTCCAGAATATATTACAATCTTCTTCATCAACATTTCTTCTACACCAGTAGGAAGATTGTCGATATTGATTTTTAAAAATGTTTTAGGAGATACTAAATCTTTTAAGAAATTATTGTCAGTTATAGAGGCAAAAATATTGTTAGTCGAAAATTCAGGAGCGATAGGAGCTGTATTTGTCCTAATCATATTCAATTTATATTTTCCTGTATCATTCGAAATCCAAGCATCTCCACTATTAGGCATATTGAAAATATTAGAAAAATTAGTTGATAATTCTTCTAATTTATTTTCTAAATATAAAAATGAAGGAATTCTAACTTCACTTTCAATATTGTTTGAATTTATTATAGGGATTACTACCTCACTAGATGTAGACAATAATGCTTGATTAAGTCCTATAAGCATATTTACCGCATTATCGTGTAATTCCTGCAGTTTTACGTAATATTCTTTAAGTGAGTTGTTTGTTATCATCTTTAACTTCTATATATAATTAATTGTTTGTTTTGTATTTTAGATTTCTCGATTAACCCATCTGAGGTTATTGTCGTTGATTTGATTTTCAAGATCATTTATTCGGTTTTCTACTTCTTGAACGAAATCTCTATAATCTAAAAGGATATCTTCATTATTTCCTTGTATATTAGGAGAAGATTTGAATCGATGTTCTAAATTATCTATCCTTTGAGAAAGACTGTTGACGTTTTGCATAATCTTATCTACCTTTTCAATAAGTGCATTTTGATTCTTCAATACTTCAGCAAAAGTCATATATGCTTGAGACAATCCGTCTCGATCAACTTCATTAGGAATTTGATTCATATAAGGAAATGGTTTGAATTGTGATCCTATAACTAATGACCAAGTTGGAGCATATCCTTTTTTAGAATCTCTATTGATATTTATCATTGGAGTAGTAGAAAACCATATTCCATAAGGAACATTTGAAACATATGGAGGATTGTATATATTCTCATTATCTACTATTTCATCATTATTTAAATTTATATAAGATAATTCTTTAAGTATGACTCCATCCGACTTATAATCAAGATTTATCAAATCAAATAATGGAATTATCACATTGAAACTAATTGTTCTGATATCTTCTTCGGCAGGATTTTTTGGTTCACCAATATCCTTAAGAATAAGTTTACTATAAGGAGATGATAGTTGATAGTTGTATTCATCATCATCAAAAGAAGGTACAATATCATCATACGGAGCAGGGAGATTCTCATCAATTAAACATTCTATTTTATTTTCAATAAAATCAGAATATCTAAACCATCCATAAAGTTTATCACACAATCCTTCTCCCAATACTTCTTTATAATTTATATTGATTATATTTACATCTCCTTCTAATTCCATTTCAGAAGGATAACTTTCGGCGGTTTTATATTTTGAAGTGTCAACAAGACATATACTATCTGCATAAGTACCATTAAAATCTTGTTCAGAAATTTCTCCAACGTATACTATTTCAGCTTCTTTATCATATTCTTTTATATATTTCAACAAATATGCTAATGAAGCTAATTTCGCCTCGATTGTATAAGTTGTTTTTCCTTGTTTTTTAGCTTCTTGAATGAGGACGTCTCTCAAAAAAGAAAGTTTGTTTTCATATTTCGCACACAAGATATCTTTAATGAACTTTTCTCTTTCTTCATATCTTTTTTGTTCATCTTCTAATTCTATTCCATCATTCTCGATCTTTGGATTCAATTTCGGAATATTCAAACATAAAAATTTAGACAGATACATTTTTGTATTTGTAGATACGAAATTTCCTGTCATTGCTTCTGTAAAATTAGAAAATGTCAAGAAATTCGAATCATCTCCTAAATTATAAAAAAGATTTGTTTTACGTTTCATTTATGTCCTATGATATCTAATCAGTTTATATTATATATAAAAATTGTTTTTTACAATGAAAAATCAAAATGAAAAAATAATTTTAATTTACTATATTAATATTAACCAAAATAAATTTAAATGGAACTAAAAAACATTGATAAGCCAATTAAAATATTTGATCTAGAAACAACTGGATTAGATAAGAAAAAAGATTCAATAATTCAATTTGCAGGAATTACAGTTGATCCAAAAACCTGTAAAATAATAGATAGTTTAAATCTTTTGATAAAGCCAGAAGGAAACTATCAAATAACTTTAGGTGCATATTATAAACATAAAATTTCTCCACAAATTTTAGAGGATAAGTCAACATTTAGAGAATGCCATCAACAAATTTTAGATTTTTTTAGTGGAGATTTTGTTGTATTGACTTATAATGGACTATCATTCGATTTAAACTTTCTATCTACAGAGTTCTCTAAAATTGGTGTGGATTTTTCTTTATTAGATAAAGATCTTTATGATTCATTTTTAATTGAGAAATCTAGAAATGATCTTAGCTTAGAAGGAAGATTTAAACATTACTATGGATGTTCCATGGCAGAAAAAGGTTTAGTTGCACATAATGCTTTATCGGATGTCAAAGCGACATTTATGATATTTGTTAAAGAACAAGAAGAGTGTCCGTTTGGACCAGAAGAAGTACTTACTGAATGTAATACAATAAAACTTTGTGAGTTCGAAGGAGAAATTAAACCTTGTTTTACATTAGGAAAATATAGAGGAATTCCTTTAAATCTTATCTATGAAATTGATAAAGGATATCTTGAATGGGCTATCGGAGACGGAAGTGCATTTTCTCCTTCTTGTAAAAAATATATAAAAGATTTTATTAAAAGTAAAGAAAATTGATATGACAGTTCAAGATATTATGGCAGATATCATTGAAGAAATGAAAACTGCAAAAGAAAATAATGATGATAAAAAATTTAGATATTTTCAACATCTATATAAATTAGGCTTTGAAAGTTTTGAATCTTTTATTGATTTTTTAGAAGAAAATAGAGAAAATGAATATCTTAATAATTTATGTTCTAAATATTTAGAAGAAAAAATAGATTATAAACAATTATTTGAGGAAGATATTAGAAATAAAAAAATCAATAATATTATTCTATCTAAAACTATAAATTATTACATTTCTGAATATCCTGAATTAGAAGAAAATTATATTAGAGAAAAAATAAGAGAAAAAGTCTATGAAAAAAATAAGTGAAATACTAAATAATTCTTTAAAAGAAGGTAATGAAGAGTTAGTAGACGATCAATGGATTAATGATGAAAAACCTGTAAAGACAATGGATGGTCGTCAAGCTATCATTACTGATATCAATATGAAAGAAGTCCCAAATATTCTTATTGGTCAAGTAAGATGGCAAACAAAATTATTAAATTATGAATGGCAGGATGATGGAGTATGCATTAAAGCTACAGATCAATACGGCAATCCAAAGAAACCTACTGAAGCAGATTATTTAGTAAAAGATTTTGTATAAATTAAAAAATATAAATATAACAAAAATACCAAACAAGATGAAGAAAAATACCAAAAAGAAAAATTCAGTATTGACTAATGAAAGCAATAATGGAATTTTTCCAACATTTAAATCAGAAAAAAACCGAATTAGATACATCTCTAATAATTATGGAGATATGAGTATCGCTGAAGCCTTTACAAAATATTATGATTTGGAGCCGATTGAAAATATCAATCCAGCATACGATAAAGTAATCGAAATGGTTCCTGGTAAAGTTTATTTGGCTAATATTAAGAGCTTAGAAAAGGGAAATATCACATTCGAACTTCCTGGAGTAAATGAGGAAATAATTTGTATTGAAAATCTCAATTCTCATCTAGACGCATTGAGGAATTATGCCATGAGATATAATAATACAATGTATTTTGAAGTTCGGGAAATCAAAAAAGATAAAGTTTATGTTAGTGTATTGAATGGCTATTATAGAATTTGGGAACATCGAATTCTGACATATGCACAACAAAAGACTCCTATTAAAGTTCATATAAATTCTCTAGTAAAAGGAGGATATTCATGCTCTACTAAAATTGACGAAATCAATGGACTTCTTGGAGTTGATTCATATATTTGTAATGTATTTATTCCTGGTTCACACATTATTCTGAATATTGAAAACGATTTTGAAAAATGGTTGGATGAGGATGTATATATTATTCCTGATAAATTTGTAGATTTTAGAGTAGATAAATTTAATAGACAAGTAGAAAAATCTCTTATTGGCTCACGTAAAAAATATCTACAATTCCAAGGACAGAGAAATATTTATGATCTATATCAGAAAAATCAGCTTGTTGAAAAGATGAATTCTGAACCGATCACATTAGATGGTAAAGTAACAGGTATCATCAATTCAGCAAAGAAAACTGGAGTATTTATTGAAATTCCTGATATGTATATTACTGGACTTATGCCAGTAAATGGAGTAAGTGATTTAGTAAACTACCACCCTGGAGACGATATCCTTGTTAAAATTAAGGAATTCGAAACAATTGAAGGAGCACAGCCATTTGTTGTAGATAAAGAAAGTGGAGAACTTAGAAAATGCAATACTCGTATTGTTTTTGAAGTTGCCTAATTTTTATAATGATTATTTTAAAAAAGGACTTGAGTAAAATCAGGTCCTTTTGGTTTAAGCCAATGAAATTGAAAATTTTTATTTTTAAACTATATGTCGATTTTTAATTGGCTAATTATCAAAATAAAAAATGTCTTACATGATAAAAATGTAAGATAAATATAAATAAATTTAATAACGTTAAAACGATGAAGAAAATAAACTTACTAAGGTTAACGTTATTGCCTATTTGTCTTGCGATAATATTCGGAGCTATTAAAGCTAGTGAAAATTATCATCCAAGATCTTTAGAACATTCAACATTATTACAACAAGATTCAAACAAAATTATTGAAAAAAAAATTGAACAGGAAATTAAACAAGAAATTGACACAGCTAGTTTGAATGAAACTGATTCTTCGTATAACAATAAAAAATCTTTATTGTTAAAAAGAGATTCAATTAGACAAGAATTAATCAAAGAAACCAAAGAGTACATTTTAAAGACTGTACCGAAAGCAAAATCGAATGTTGAGATGGTAGTTGAACCGATGGTTGAACATGCCTTAGGCAATAACATTGAATTATCTTTCATGCTTGCACAAGCCCAAATTGAAACAGCTTTTGGAACTGCTGGCATTGGAAGAGCAAATTCAAAAAAATCTATGTTCGGTGTGATGAAAAGAACATACGAAACATATGAGGATTGCATATTGCATTATATAGTAAACCTCAAGAAAAATTATCTAGTTAACGGACGAACAATTCATCATTTGATGAAAAATTATGTAACTGTTAGTGGTTATCGGTATGCCGGAGACAGATCTTACGAAAGTAAAGTAAAAAGATTATATTTACATATAAAGAGTAAGACTAAGATAGATAGTTTAGAAGACGAATATCGAAAAATCGAAAAATTGCTTAGTTGAAATAAAAAATAGATTGAATTATTTACTTTTCATGGAAAAGATCAAAGCAATATTTAAATGGATCAAGGAGCATTTTAGCCTAATACTATTAGGAGTGATAGTGCTCCTTGGTTTATTATGTTTTTTTAGTATACGTTCTTGTAAGAATGTGTCTAAAGATAAAGAAAATTTATATAAATCTATAGAGGCTATTACTGATTCGATCCGTTATTATAAAGGAAAAAATGGTGAATTGATAGCTTCTAAAAAATTGTTACAAGGGGATATTGATTTACTAAAAATGACAAATAAAGAATTATATGAAAGATTAGAATCAATGAAGCAGAAAGATGCTGATCATATCATATATGTTGAAAATGTCGTACAAAATCCTCCCGATAGTGCTAAATGGGAATTTACTCCCGAAGAAAAGAAAGATAGTATAAAAGTAAAAGATTTTGACTTTACTAATCAATACCGCAGTTTACAAGGATATATCACTTCTACTCCTAGTTATTTAGGGATGAATATCACAAAAGATGAAATTTATTTTGATTATCTACTTACTACAAAAGGTAATGAAGTTTTTATAACATCTAGTAATCCGTATGTAAAATTTAATGAAGTAACAGGATTAGTAATTCCAGAACAGATAAAACCAAAAAAGAAACATTGGCACATCGGTCCTACTGTTAGTGGAGGTTATGATGTAGTTAATAGAAGATGGGGCGGATTTATAGGAGTCGGTATTATGTATGATGTAATATCTTTTTAAATGGACAAAACAAATTCTACAGAAAATTCATTTATAAAACATTTAAAGCCAAGAAAAAATGGCAAGTATCATCAGGGAGTTATAGATCCAAAAGCCTGTAAAAAATATTATTCATCTTGTTTAGATGAACCTATAATATATCGTTCAGGATTAGAATATAAGTTTATAAATTATTGTGAAAGCGTACCATCAATAATTAAATGGGCCTCCGAACCAATCAAAATTCCATATTATTCAAGATTAGATAAAAAACAAGTTAATTATTATCCGGATTATGTGATTGAAAATGAAAACGGTACAAAATGTATTGTTGAAGTAAAACCTTATGATCAAACAATCAGACCAAAACCGAATGATAGTAAATGGTTAAAAGCGGCTTGGATAAAGAATACTGATAAATGGAATGCCGCTTATAAATTTGCACACGAACACGGAATGAAATTCATTATTGTAACAGAAAAGTTTTTTACATAAAATATGAAAACATTAAAAAAATATATATATGAAATGCTTTCATCATTAAATACAGAAAAAATGATTGAAAGAATTCAAAATATTTTTCCTAAAGAAAATATTAAATCTATCGAAATAATAGAAGGTTCTTCTAAAGAATTGAAATGTATTCAGATTATATTTTATAAGAAAAGATATTTTTATTTAAGGGAGCCTAAATTAATTAAATTGTTAAAAACATTTAATTATTTAGTAACATTATCACAAGATACAGAAGATGGATATATTGTATATATTGATCCGGAATTTAGTGATAGCGTTTCTGAATTAATTTATGAAGATTATAAAGGAATAGTATATCATCTATGTCGTACAGAAGATTTAGATAAAATTAAAAAATCTGGTATCAGACCAAAATCTCCAAATAATTATAGAAAATATAGCCCAAAAGCATTTTATATTGGAGGAGCAAATGAAAATGAAATTAAAGAGTCTATTGAATATTTAATAAAAGATATGTGGGAATATGATAAGACAGATCGTACGGTTTTAAAAATAGATTTAAATAAGCATAAAAATATTCCATTTTATGCCGATACTGCAGCAGGAAACGAAATAAATTTATGTTTTTATACTAGAGTTTTAGTACCAAAAGAATATATTGAAGTAGATAAAAAATTAACTAAATTTGCAAATGGTCTTCTCACATAATATTGTAAAGAGAAATTATAATTTTATTAATGATAAAATTCATAATAAACTTTTAAAAGATTTCGGATATTTTATGAAATCGATGATGAAGATTCATCATACATGGCTTTATTGGCCTATTGTAGAATGGCAAAATAAGATTATAATTTATATGTGTGAATGTCCGGAGATTTTTTTAGAAGAGTTTTGTGAAGAAAATAACTTAACTTTTATTAACAAAAAATATTTTAATGATAAAATAACTAGTTTAGGTTGTATTTATACAATTGAAAGAAATTAATCTTGCAAATATTTTTAATAAACACGAAGTATAAATTATGGCAATAATAAACAATAATAGAAATAATGATAAGGTTACTGTAGGTCAAGTAATGGACCTGAAGAAGCTGACTCATAAGATTTATACTAAAGAAGAGATGAAGCAATTCTCTATGGAATTGGCTATCAATACTCATCCTCTTGCTAAGAAGCCTACTATACTTCGGTCAAAACTTGCGTATGCTCAGTTACTTAAAGAATTAAAACCTAATAAAAAATATCTAATTCCGGGACAATTATCTTGTTTTTTTTATCAAGATCCTAAATTTAAAGAAGAATTAAACTATTTTGATCAATTTCCGTTAACATTATTTTGTGGTATCACAAGAACCGATGATGGAAACATCCGAGAAATAGGTTTCAATCTTCATTATTTTCCTCCACACGCTAGAGCCAAAGTTTTCCTATCAGTTTACAATACTTTCAAACATTATTTTTGGGATAATTTTAATGAAGTTAATGGAAAACCAAATATGATGATTTCATATAATGCTTTAATGAGACTTTGTAAAAGAAATGCAAAAATTGCCTTCGGAATTCGCATGTATATTCCTGTATTAAGAGGTACTACTTATGTTATTCCAACAAGACTTTTTTCAACAGCTTTTTATACCGAAGGAAGATTTTCAGGAGCTACTTTAATGCAAATTCAATCATTTTGGAGAAGGTACAGATAAAATTGAAATTAATATTTTAAAAATCCTATTTTAATATTAATTTATTTTTTATCTATATGCAAGACAAAACATCTGCTATCATTATTCCTATTTATGAGGATGAATTCGATATAATTATTAAAACTTCATTAGATTCATTAATTAAAAATTCTTCGGAATATACTAAAAAACAATATCCAATTATATTGATCGGTCCAAATAAATTGAAACAACGTATTGAACAAGTTTCTGATTATTTGAAAAAATCTTTTTCTGTATCATCTAGATTATATGAAGATTATTTTTTTGAAAGTACAGCTTCATATTCAAGACTTTTAAAAACCCATGATTTTTATTTAGGATTTAAAGATTTCGATTATATATTGATTTATCAAACTGATTGTTTAATGATCCATGACAATCTAAAAATATGGATAAATAAAGGATACGATTATATCGGAGCTCCTATTTTATCTCAAAATGCTGGTTGGAAAAAAGTACCTATTGTAGGAAATGGAGGATGCTCATTACGTAAAATTTCATATTTCTTAGATGTTACAAATCCGAAAGGAAAATTCTTAACTAAATATCAAGAAAAATTAGATAAAGAAATTTCTGGTAGAGGTCCAGAAGGATATAAAGACTTTGAAGATTTATATTTTGCTGAATTGATCGCTTATTATTATGGAATGGATAAGCCTAAATACTTAGAATCTTTAGATTTCGCTTTTGATATGAATCCTGATGTAGCAAAAACTCTTAAAAAAGATTCTAAATCTTTTCCTGATTTTTTACATGCTTATGATAAGAATCTTAGATTTTATAATACTATTAATCAATTTAAAGAAAATATAAATGATTATGAAGTATTATATAATTTTTGTGAAAAGAAATATCAAGAATTACATAAATACTATCAAACCGATTTATAGGATTAAACAAATCTATATTTTTAAATAACATAATAAAGAAAATAAATTATTAAAAATGAAGAAATTTTCTCAACTTATAGAAGAAAGTGCATTAACTCAATTAGCACAAAAAACAGATAATGGGGCTGGAACAACTAATAAATATACTCCAATAAATAATATTATAACAAATGTAAAGAATTTTTTCGGAGCCACATATAATATTGTTGTTACTGAAGGTCCCGGAAATTCTGTCGAATTGCGTTGTTCAAGATGGATAAATGTTGATGAAGCATATAAAGATTTAAATGGAATCGAGGTTGCTAGAAAAACTATTACATCATATATTTCTGAACAAGGATTAGATTCAATGAAACTCATCCAAGAAGGTCAAAGAATTTTAGCAGTTTTTTACGCCTCAGATATTAAAGATGATGCTACTAAAACTTTTAATAAGCTTCCAGACGCTTCAGAATATACTGATTCTCATGCGAATGAGAACAGAAATTTTCAAACTTGTTTGATATATACTGATTCTTATGCAAATGAATCTTTTGAATATGAAATTTTAGACCAAAAAACTATCGGTGAAGGTAAAGAAGATGATGATGAAATGGAAGATACCACTCAAAAAGAACTTCGTGAATTGATTGTAACAGACAATAAAGTTAAATCCGCAGAAAAATTTGCAGAACTTGTAGCACAAACAATCGATCTTCCTTCAGAATATTATTGGAAAGCTGTTAAAGACAAAGACGGAAATGAATCAATCGCTTTACGCCATAAAACTGAAAAACGTAGACCGTTTGGAAAGAAGGCTGAAATTATTGATTCTGTTATAAATATTTATGGCACTGGAGAAGAAGCAATTTGGGTAGATGGATATGATGATATCGATAATATGCCAGATGATATGAAACGGCTTATTGAGAATATTCTCCAACTCCTCGGAGCTGAAAAAACTCCTGATATTTGTGTATATTCATTAAAAGAAACTGATGATGACGATGACGAAGAAGATAAACCAAAGGCAACTATTGGTGCCGGGTTAGCGGATGATTCTTCTGAAGACGATGATGAAGATGATATTTAATCTATGAAATTTTCAAAATAATATATAAAAGAAAAGCTTGACATTTGTCAAGCTTTTTTCTATATTAATTAATTGATATATTGGATTCCCATGTTGGAAAATATAAATATATATAAATTGGATCACTAGGACTTTCTATTATTTGGGTACCGTCATTATAGTCATCTTGATTTAATTCGATTTTTAGAGAATAATCAGTTTTAGGTTTTGTTATTTTAAGAATTTCTTTATAAGATTGTATAGTGAAATCTAAAGTATGTCCTGTAGATTTTCCTTGAACCTTAAAATATTCATTAGATTCAAATCCTGGTAATATTTTCCAAGACCACGATACATTTATACCAACTATTTTAGAAGAAACATCAAAAGAAATTAATTCAGAATTAGTAATATTATTCAATACAATAGCGGTATCTGATCCATTATAATTAGCCGAAAAACTATTTGTCACTGTTCCGTATAATTGTGTAATATTATAAATAATTTCTTGTTCTTTATATGATGCTTTGTATGATTTTTTAAATTCTTTTCCTGAAATATTTAATAAAAATTTAGATTCTAGTTTTCTTCCTTCATAATTTCCTGTTGTTATAGATTCTTCTTTAATTGAAGATCCTGTTATTTTTTGCCAAACATTATTATTTAATTCAAACCATTCTATATTTTTTCCTTCTCCGGCAATAGTACCTTCAAGAGGTCCAGTATATAATACAGTTGTTCTAATTATTCCTGTTCGATATGATCCTATTTTTATTGTATAATTTAAAAATTCATCATTTAAATCTCCTGCCGCTTCATCTATGAAATCTTCTATTTTGGTTTGTAATTCAAGAGTATCTCCGTTAAATGGTATAATTAAATCATTGAATGTATATGGAGCCTCTTCCCATTCATAATGATTATAAGTAGATAAACTATATTTACCAAAAAGAGAACGTTTACCATTACGATATTCATCATTTTTAGCAAAAATATTTAAAGTAAAGATTTTTGGATCATCTGTATTATAAGAAAGACTATAAGTAGCTCCATTTACTAAATAATACTTAATATTAGGACTTTTATAATCTTCGTCAACAGAAATTTTATTTATATTTTCTTTAGCATCGATAAATGCTGGTCCAAAATTTTCTTCTTTTGGTTCTTGTTGAATATTTGGAGATTCTGCGATTAAAGATTCGTCTCCATAAATATATGTTATTTGAAATAATAAATTTCTATTTCCTTCTCCTTCTTTATTCTTTCCTTTTAATGTACCTTTTATTTTAAAGTTACATATTTCTTTTGGAGTATTTCCTTCTATGCTATATCCATGATTCAAAATATTAAATGAATAAGGAGGTTGAATTGAAAGATTCGATTCATCAAGTTTGTTATTATTATCTTCAAATATTATTTCGGAATAATAAATATTATCTTTTTCTATTACTTTTTTACATTTGACATTATCAATTATATTTTTTACTGTTAAATTATTTTGTTCTCCTGATATATATTGATCTTCTCTTCCTTCATATCCTTTTTGTATTGTTTGTCGTTTGTCAGAATATATTTCAACATCATAATTTTCACATTTAACTACTTTAACTTGAATATCGATATTTCTATTGGTTGTAGATAAATCAGTTTTATATAATTTGAACCCTAAATAATATGAATTTTCAGATAACCCTGGTAATAGTTCAGTATATAAATTATATTTATCATTTTCTTGTTTATAAAGATTTATGTCTTTAATTACAAAACTATTTTCATCAGAATTTCTAATATTTTGTGAAATTAAAACAATTTCCTCGTCTTTATTTATATCATATTCTCTTATTCCATCAACAAAAACCTCATATTTATATTCATTATTTTCTAAAGCTCTATAAATATTTTCTTTATATCCGTCATGAGTAAATGTTAAAGCAGTACCAATATTATCATTAATAAAATCTGTATTTAAAATAATATAATAATATATTTTTGCTGATTGTTTAGATGTTTTAAATACTTTAAATGAATAATCGATTTCTTGTTCGTTATAAGAAATTTCTTTATTTGTATTGAATCCTAATATTTCATATTTAGGCATTGGTATATTGTTTTGATATAATAACAAACGAATATATATGTAATCATCAATAAATAATACTTCTATATCATAAATATTATCTTTGACATGAAATCCTCCTGGATGCTCATCATGTTGATCATCGCTAAATGGACAAGCAAAAGAATTTATTGTGAAATATTTTTCAATATCAATAAATCCGTTTGTATTAAGTTCTCCAAAATCTGATCCTATTTGAGTTTCAAAATATTTTTTAGTATAGTCTTTTCCAATAATTTCGTATCCTTCTTGTATTTCTTGGCGAACGAAATTTTCAATATTGTTACTAATATTTGTACAATTCACTAAAATAGTAAATTTTCTATCTTCAATTACATCATTTCTTAAAATTTTAAATCTTGCTGTAATATCAGTTTTTTCACAAGGAATTACAAAATTATTTTTTGAAACATCCTCAATATCACTAGAAGGATATATTAACGTTTTTATATTGGGATTTTCGTCTAAAATAAACTTAATTTTGTAACATCCATATTCATCCGGCCCTTCAATAGAACCATCCATTCTACAATAATTTTCATCGTCTGGAATAATGATGTTAACTGAAGAAGGTTTTTTATTCTCAAATATCTTTAAATAGCTTATTTGTCCATAATAGACTTCTTTATTATAATCAAATCCTGTTAAAGTTGAGTCAGATTTTATTTTTCCTAAAATTTTAAAATATCTATAAAAATATCCTCCTTTATAATCTAGTTTAGGATATTGAACATCATTCCATAAATCTTTATATCCAATCTTTACTGTGCAAGATTCATCAGCATACCATTCTAATCTTGTATATTTTGGATTTATTACTCGATCTCTTAATTGAATAACATTCAATACAACGATTTTTCCAGTATAATATCCTCCTTCAGCATTATATTGAGCAAATACAATAGATCCGTATCTCTCGTTAGTCAATGAAGTATTGTCGTCTATCGATATCTTGATATTTGTATCTTCGATGACAAAATGTTCAGAAGGCTCATGGACTAAAATTTCTTCATCTGTATAATTTATATTGTTTTTATTTATCGATTTAATAGTTATGAAATCTTCTATTAGAGATCCCTTTTTGGAAACTTTGATATCATAAATCTTATTATACCGATAATTACAGTTTCTAAAATTTAAAGTAAGATTTATTTTAGATGGACCAACATATATTTTATATTGTTCAATATTTGTATAATTATCATTAGTCTTATCTATATAATCAAAATCAATTTCCCCATCTTTCATCGGAAAGTTATAAGGATATAATCTTTGGTAATACTCATGAGAATAAATATCATTTATAATATGATCATATCTTTGGTCCTCGATATTATAATGTTCGTCCTCATAAAAACCAGAACTTCCTATTAAATCGGTTCGGATGCTATTTAACCCGAATTTAAATAAATTATTATGATTCGGCCAAATATATTTCGGTAACATTGATGGTTCATCTGAATTTATACCATTAAAATTCCAGACCCTTTTTATTCTTTTTAGTACATTATCAGAATAATAGTAAATAGCACCAAAATCGTGTTTGGTAACATCTACTGAGTTGATTTTTTGTCCGGATTCATTTATAGAAGTATTTAATGGTCCACTTTTAAAGATGCTCATATTTTAGTCCGAATTTATCTTATATATAAAAATATCGAAATATTATGATATAAATAGGTTGAAATGAGTTCTTTATTTTTTCTATATTATATATGTTAGTATAATACAACAAATATTTTAAAATCATGAAAATAACATCTGGTAAAAAATTTGTATGTTCGTATGATTATAGCGATTTCAATCAAGCACGCGAACACCTAACTAAAGAGATTATAGAAGGACGTCCGTATATTAAACTTGGAAGGTATTGTGCGACAACCTTTGTTGGCGATGTTTATAAACAGGACGTTGAAGACGGATCATTTAAATATATAATGCTTATAGGAATTTCTCGCCAACATCCTAATGAGCGACAAGGAACAAGAGAAAAGGGAGTAGAAGTAGCTGCAATGAATGCGAAGTTTTGTCCAATTATGGAAATGAAATTTGCGTCAGTTCCTAATTTTAATCATTTTAAAAATATTGTAGAGAATTATCTCGATACTCTTCCTTTACAGTATATTAGAACCAAACAAGAATCAGAAAAGATAAATATTAACAATTTAGTTGAGAATTATCTAGAAAATCAAAATATAAATATTTCTTGTACAAATTCTAAAATCAATACTAAATATAATATTTTAGAAGGATAATGATGGAAGATCCTAAATATATTAATTCAGTAGGATATTCTGAGATGTATGAATGGGAAGAAATTCCTTTAAAGAACTTGTTAGGTAGATTTGTTCAGTTTTCAAATAAAAATCCTGAAAAAATCGAATATTATAACGGTACAGGTCCTTTAATAGGGATTTCTACTATTCAATCTACTATTACTTCAGATGATCCACAAGAATGGAAATATGCTTATATGTGTTCGGAAGTTGGAGATAGATTCCTTAAAAAAGAACATATAGCAGTTGGAGTAAAGCAATATGATCAATTATTAGAGTTATCATATATTCAGACATCTCCATACGAATACTTAAATACTGTACCATCTCAATATTATGATAAAGATAAAAAATATACTAAACGTTCTAACAGACAAGAATGGGTTAGAGTAAATCTTCTTGGTAAAGTTATTGTTGAAGATGATGGTACTTGTATTCCTGGAGAATATTGTCAACCAAATATCGGAGAATTTAATATAGAGAATGGCATAGCAGTACCATATAAAGAAGGAAAATATCGATATTATGTTTTAAGAAGGATGACTCCAAATACTATAGAAATATTAAATATACCCACAAATTTTAATCTATGAAAACTGTAAGTATAATAACAACATTTTATAATGCCGAAAGATTTATTCTTAGTGCTATAAAAAGCATATTTATGCAAACAGTTGCTAAGGGTAGTATTAAAGATTTACAAATCGAATATATAATAGTTGATGATAAATCTGAAGATAATTCTAGAAAAATTGTTGATGATTTTATCACAAAAAACAAAAACTCAAACTTAATATGGAAATTAATCGAACCAGAACAAAATTTAGGTTGTGGAGGAGCTAGAAAATTTGGTATCGATAATGCTACAGGAGACTATTTTATGTTTCTTGATGCTGATGATTATTATATCAATTCCGATTTTGTTGAAAGAGCAGTAAAAGATATAGAAAATGAAAAAGCAGATATAATTGAATATGGAATAGTTTACAATCAATCTAACGGTTCACAAAGTATTTCTTGTCCTCCTAAGAAAATTGTTATTGATAGTCCGGATAAAGCAGAAATAGCTTTATTTAAAGATAATTTAATTAAGTTTAATGTTTGGTCGAAAATATATAAAAGATGGATTGTTGAGTCTTATCCTTATAGTACAACAAGATTATTTGAGGATGTAAGAACTATTCCAGTATGGATCTCTAAAGCTAATAAGATTGTGGTTATGCCTACTTGTGAAATAAATTATAGAGCTGCTAGTAGTTCAATAATTCGATCAAATTGGGTAGAAACAAGATTAGGAACGATTACAGCTATAGCAGAATTGTTTCCAATGTTTGCTCAATATCCACATGTTTTAAAAGCTATGTATACTAGATCAATGATAGATTTAGAAGCTTTACTACATAATCATTCATCTGAAAATGAAGGATTCAACGAAATGTCAAAACTAAATACTAGAATGCTTAGATATATCTATCCTAATTCATGGAAGGAAAAAGTTTTTCATGATGATGGATTTATCGAAGAATTAGAAAAAGAAGTTTCATTAGATCCAAAAGAATATATTAAAACAGATCTACATTCATTACCGGGAATGTAGAATTCTTTATACAAGTTTAAAATTTATAATCTGAACAAGTGTGAGATTTATGAATCTTATACTTGTTTTTTATTTTTACATATAATAGAAATAATGTAATAAGAATTTTAAGTACTTCCTATGGCTAATAACCTATTTTATACTTACAAACATCCATCAGGACCTAATGAAGAAAATTTTCATCTATATAATGATGGCACAATTCCTCAATCTATATTAGGTTCATATTATAATTCATTAATTTTTGATGTTGGTAGAAGAACTATATGGCACGAAGGATGGCCATTTGGACATTCTTATTGGGGTTCTTCTTATGGAGAAATTTTTAACGATTTTGTAAATAATGAAGCAGGAAAATACTCACATGCCGAAGGATATAATACTAAAGCGATAGGAAATTATTCACATTCTGAAGGATATGGTACTTCCACTTATGGCTGGACGGAAAATGAAAATGAAATATCATATTTAACGGGAGATTTTTCTCATACAGAAGGATGTTTTTCTTATGCTCTTGGTACATATTCACACGCGGAAGGATCACGTACTTATGCTATAGGATTTACCACTCATGCCGAAGGAGTAAATACTAAAGCATTTGGAGATGGCTCACACTCTGAAGGTAATAAGACTATGTCTTATGGTAATTGTTCTCATGCTGAAGGAAATGCTACCGTATCGCGAGGTTGGGCTTCTCATACTGAAGGACTTTTTACTCAAGCTTTAGGACAAACTTCTCATGCTGAAGGAGAATCAACGATTGCTTATGGAGAATATTCTCACTCCGAAGGATCAGGTACTTATGCTCAAGGAACCTATTCACATTCAGAAGGATATAATACTTATGCTATTGGACAAGGTTCTCATGCTGAAGGATTTTGTACTTATGCTAGAGGATTGTATACTCATGCCGAAGGATTTAATACTTATAGTGAAGGATTATATTCTTCGCATGCTGAAGGATATAATACTTATGCTATAGGAAATTCTGCTCATTCTGAGGGACGGAATACTTATGCAATAGGTAATTATTCACATGCGGAAGGATATAATACAGAGGCCAGAGGAACTTATTCGCATTCTGGAGGAAATAAATCAAAAGCTTTAACATCTAATTCATTTGTACATGGATTGGATTTGCTTACTACTAATCCTAACGAAATAGCATTTGGAGAATTCAATCAATCTTATACAAAAGGCACAAATATTTCATATACATTATTTTCAATAGGGAATGGCGTAGAAAATAAACGTTCTAATGTTTTTGAAATTCAAAATACAGGAATATCATATTCAGGAAATAAACAACTTATAGACAATATTAGAACTTTTGAACCAGGTTCTGAAAATGTACATATATGGGTAGGAAATGACTCTGAATGGCAAGAAATAGTTGAATTAGAAGTTGTTGATCCTGAAAATAATATCACTGAAATTAAAGGTTTAAAAGAACAATATAGAAAAAAGTATCAAAATACATTATTTTTTATAGAAGATTATGATGATCAAAAATCTATAACAGATAATGTCAATACGATTAACGAATTAAAGATAAAAGTAAAAGAATTAGAGGAAATGCTGAAGAGAGTTGTGCTTAAATCTAACGAAGCTCCACAAGGTTCAGATTATACTTATCTTTGGACAGGAAATTATAATGAGTATGAAAATTTAGGTCCTCGTCAGAAAGATACTATTTACTTCGTACAAAATGATACTCCTTAAATTTTATGGCAGTAATTATTACCCATTCAAAACAACAAGAAAATAATAATCCATTGATATATTCAAAAGAATTATATCGAATCGATCAGGGAGATTCTCAAAAATATTCTTCTATTTTTATTGGAAATGAACATGCTTGGCCAGACTATAAATTTGAAGAAGTAAAAAATACTTTTTGTCACGAAGGAAATAATTATAATGATTATAAGGATTTTGGTAGATCTTCAGCTTTTGGTTTTAAAAATCAGAATTCAAAAACAGATGAAAATCGTCAAAGTATAGATCCTACAGGAGGAATTATAAGCATAAAAATTAATTCTATTGAACTTTCTCATTTACATTTTAGACCATTTAAAATAATGGTACCTAAAGAAGTTTCATTAATTAACGTAATTCAACAAAATACAGAGAAAACAGAATTTTCATTTATTGATTATCCTTTAAATATTCAATTTACTGGATTAAGAGAACGATATGACTGTAAAATCTACACTATAGATATTTTCAGAAAAACTGATTTAGAAATATCTTATGATCTCTATAAAACTTTAAATGATTCTTTATTAGAGATTGAATTGACTTTTGAAATTGAACCAAATGAAACTAATGAAACATTATTTAGAGAAATTTATTTATATGATTTTCAAGATGAGGTTTCTTATCGTCCTATAAAAGCAGAAGGTTGGCATATAAATACAGAAAAATATATTAAACCAATAGCTTCATATTACCAATTTCCTAATTATAAATTTGATACAACAGTGGCATGGTTTAGTTCTAATGGTTCTGGAGAACAATCATGGAGTCAAATTTCTGAATTGTTATGGGATTCATCTTCACATGAAACTACATTAAGATTAGCTATTTCATTTGGAGTATCTTCCGACAACGGCGCTACATGGGTTTGGGGACCAATGACAAATCATATAGATGAAAATGGTAAATTTTCTAAAACAAAAGGAGAACCATTAACATTAGAAGAAATTAAAGAATCTTTAACATTTATAGATGAAGATTATTGGTTTGATATTATTGAAATACATGAGCCAATTATTGAATCAGGAAAAAGATTTACATACATTCCTATAACATTTAAAATTTGGCCAAATGAACCAGAATACAATTTTGTAGATAGGGAGATTGTTTATAGATGGAATCCTAAAGATAATGATAAATATTTTAAAACTAATACTGGAGTAGTTATTGAAAATAATATATTTGAGGGAGGAAAAAGACAACAAGAATCTTCATTTTATGTTATTCGTAATATTAAAGGTATTGAAAGAGGGATCTCTACTAGATTAAGAGAAAAACCTTTAAAAGTAAAATTTGAATATCAAAAACATCAAATCATTTTTGGCTAATTATGAGTATTATCAATTTTAATTCTTCTGAAAAACCTAATTTTTTCACTGAAGGAAATTTAACTGTAAAACAATCTCCGGTACCGGAAGATAATAATAGTTTATATACTACTTACCAAAATGAAATAGTAAATTGGGGAGGATATATTGATGCGGATGATACTTCATGGGTTGATCTAACAACGAATTATAATAAAAATAATAATTTCCAGTTTAGACAAGATTTAGTAATAGCCCCAAATATAGGTGAAAAAGGGATAATTGAACTATCTAGTAATGTAATGAATTTTACTTTGCTTTGTAATGATGAAGATATTAGTAAAAATCACGACAATAACAAAAAATATATTATAGACGGAAAAGATACTTCTAAAATTGTTTGTAGAATAGATATTCAAAATACGATTAATAAAATTGAAGATGGAGAAATTAGTGGAGATCAAAGATCAGCGATCATTAATGCTTATTTTATAGTACCGGATGATGCCACCGACGGAACAAGGTCCACTAGACAATTATATAATTTATTAGATGTAAACAATAAAATAGAACAAAAACCTGGAGAAAATTATCATCGAACATATGATAATATATATTTAACTTTTATGGAAAATGCTGATAATAATTGGAATGATTATTATACAGTAAATTCTTTAAATTTTGATTATTCTCCAATTCATGAATTTAATATAATATCACTTCCTTCTAATAAAGGAGAAATTACAGGTAAATTAACATATCTTTTAACTAGGCACGAATTAGGTGGAGAAGAGGACAATCTTCAATTATCTATATATATAGAACCTCCTCGTATTGAAGATGCTAAAGAAAGAAAATTTATTGTAGATATCAATCATGAATTTGGTTATATAGATTCTACAAGAGGATTACCGGAATTTGATATTATTTCAACAATTAAAAATTATGAAATCAAAATTGATAATCAAAGTTTACCAATAGAAATAATACAGACTGTTGATAAGATAGATGAATTAGAATTTGATTTAGAAACTAATTATCCTTATGATTTTGAATATGAATTTAATGAATCAACATTTAGATATAATTGTCAATTCAATCCATTATATTGGAAAACAAAAATAAATACTGTAGGAAATATTATTTTAGAACCTTCTGATAATACTAGTATTAGATTATTTTTACCAGTATCGATGGCCCAAAAACCTAATTATACAGAAGATTATTATATGCAAGTTATTTGTACTAATTATGATTATATTATTGGGACAGAAGAAAAAGGAAATAATAAATTTAAACAAATAATTCGTAATTCATTAAAAGGAAATAATAATTGGCATGATTGTAATTGGGAAATTTTAAATGAAAGAAATTTTTCAAATAATTCCGAAAGTTCTGAAAATACTTTTAAAATAAAACAAGGAGCAAACGGAGGAGATAGATTCATACTTACGATTGAAGGAGACGCAAATTATGTCGAAGAATTAGTTGTTAACAATAGTAATTTTGGCACAACGATTTTAGGACATGAATATGCTTCAAAAGAATATGTTTTTCTTAAAAATATTAGAGATTGGGTATCATTTGAGGTAAATAACGATACGAATCGATATATAATGTTTGATGCTAAAGTCACCGTAATCGATGAAGAAGGAAATTCAATTATAAGAGAATATAAAGATATTAGATCTATTGGAGGTGGAGGTTCTTCAGAAGGAGGTCCTACCTATATTATAAATGAAGATGTAAAATTCGAAATAAGTAACAGTATGTGGGAAGCTCGTTACGAGTCTGATAAAATTATTATCATTCCTCCATATCCTAGTAATGAAATATGTTTAAATGGTTCTACTTGTACAATTAATATTATATATGACGTAGAATATAGAGGAAGAGACGATGTTAGTATCGATAAAAAATTTAAAAACTATCAACGAAAAATCGAAAAATCATTCAATTTTACTTTAGAAAAAGGTATGTTTACTCCATCTTTACAAGATTTTGATATAAAAACTAATTGGTAAATATTAAAATTAAAATTAATTTTTATATATAATATTACTATAGAATTAAAGGATGCCTACCAATCGAATAAATATTTATGATATTTCTAACGGGAAGAAAAAAATTATTGGAGGAGATTTAAGTTTAACGACTTTTAAAGAAATAGAATCTTCAAACGGCCAAAAAAGATATATTGAAGCTATAGATGAAGAGGATATGATTGCATATTTTAAACCTTCTTCTAATGGAGAAAATGTAAAAATATTTAGTCAATCAATAGAACCTTCAGATAATGAAAATCTTCAAAAAACGATAAATATCGATTGTGAAGATAATGCAGGAAATCATTTGATCAAAGCAGAATATATAAATAATAATGATAAATCTAGTACTGTCGAAAAAATATATAATTGTGGAGAAGGATATTGTAAAGCCTTAAGTGCTGAAATAAATGCGATTAATGTATATAATAATGATGTACAATGGAATGGGGAAGATGATAATAGTAATTTAGTTTTAATTGGGGAATATCAAATTAAAACTAAATGTCGTAATGGTACTGAAGTTTATGGATTAGGATTAAAATTAACTAATGAAACTGATTTTCAAATCTCTATTCCACGTAATTTCAATTATGTAAAAGAAAACGGTATATATAAGTTTGTTTTTTCAAAAGACTTAAGAATGCCAATTAATGTATCTCCGGTTGGTAAAAATGGTACAACGACAAATGCAAAAATAGGAGATTTAATAATTTTAGATTCTGAAGGACAAATAGCATTAAAAACTATAAGATTGACTCAATATCCATCTACTCAATATTTTAGTAGTGTTTCTAGTACTAATGTTATTGGTAATTTACAATGTACTGATGAAAAGAATAATATAAAAATTGGCAGTTTTATTTTTTCATCTTATTATGTAGATCCGTTAACAGGAAGTCCTGTATATAATGACTATCAAAGAATTGAATTTTCTGAAGAAAATAATTTCTATATTACATTTTCTGAAGGAAATACTTATTATAATAAGACAATAAATATATTTATTGATAATATAAGTGATAATAGGTTTTTACTTGGAGAATATAAAAATGATTTGACAATTAAATTAAATCAAGGATCTATTGAGAAAACACATGTCGTTTCAATTAAAGCAATTTTTAATTTCAATCGAATAAAATTAAAAGTGAATGGTAAAGGATCGCTCGCATTAGGTTTCGGTAGTTATGATTTATCTACTAAATCGTTTAATGGAACCATAATAAAAAGTATTTCATCAGGAGAATCTAATGTATCAATACCGATAGAATATACAGGCGATAATTCAGGAAAATTTATCATCTATGCCGATAATATTCCTGAAGAGTATTATTTTGTTAATTTTAAAGATTCTTCAGATAAGATATTGACACAAGATAATGATTATTATTTGACATATAGTCCTAATGAGATAGCAAAAATGTCTTCAATAATATTAGAAACTAAAGAAAAGGGATATGATTTCAATATTAATATTGGACCTATGCCTAATAAAGTATCATCAAAGGTAAATATTACAATATCATATATTTCAGAAAATATAAATATAGAAAAAAATATCAAACCTGATTTATCATTCCAAAGAATAACAATTTCTAATATAGACAGAAATACTGATATAACTGTTAAAATTTCTAAAGAAGATATTTCCTATAATATATTAAAAAATGTTTATAAATATGGAGACATCATTTATAGTTATGTAACATATGCAAATGGAGGATATAATTCTACAAAAAAATATGTTAAATCTAAAGAATCAATCACAAATACTTTTAAATTAACATCGAATTTTATAAGTCCTTATAGTATAGATTTAAGTGATTATACTTCTAATATAAAGGTTTCTGATTATAAAATCTATCGTGTATCAGGAAACATCAACGAAAATGGATATACTAATTATGTTGTTGAAACTAAGATTTATAATGATAACTATAAATATCAAGTAGAAAATGATATTGATGGTAATTTCCGTCAAAAGATTCCAAATTATGATGATATTTATATCATTAGTCATCCGCCAAAATCTCTTCAACCATTAGGAGCATCCCCATCTAATATAAACCCAATTATTGGGCCTACTGAACTTGATGCTGGTATATATTTTAAAGAAAATACAGCATTGACTATACTCAGTTATCCTGATGATGGCTATTCTTTCTTATTGAATGATAGTTGTGAACCACAAGTAAAGATATCACAAATTAATAAATTAAAAAATGATACAGTATTAGAATTGGAAGAAGTTTATCAATTAGGAGATAAGGTGGAAGTATATTATAGATATCCAATATCATTAGGAGAAAATGATTTTTCATTCGATCTTAGTTGTGAGCCAGATATTTTTAAAAGTGATGTAAGTATAGTATCAAGAGAATCAGAATATTTTATATCAAGGAATTTTTATACAATTCCGTATGAAGTATCTGAAAATGGAGCTGTTGAAAATGATAAACCAATTTTATTAGTATTGCATGACAATTTATTAAAGAATAATTTATCAAAAACTTATCCATATACTATTAATTTATCTGGAGGATTAAAAATATCTAAAATTTTAATAAGAAAAGGTTCGGCATTCGGAGATCCTAATTCATATACTGAAGTACCTATTTTAGATGGAGATTATAGACAATTCTCAATAAATTCTACAGAAATTAATCATTTTCAGCAACCGGGAAATATAAATGTTTCTTTAGAAATAATTTGTCCAAAAAAATCTACTAGTGATGATCTTTGTATTGATGTTATAGTTAATAAACAAAATGCAGGAGGCTCTGGAGGCTCTGGAGGACTTGACCCAATTGATCCTCCTGGAATATTACCTCCAAACTTTAATTAAATCTTTTATAAAATATTAAAAATACTACAATTTTATTTATGCCAATCATACAATTTACTTTAGGAGATTTTTGTAATTATGATGATAATCATGATGGATGGGATCATGATTCCGGATTCACCGATTCTGGAGTCTTAGAAGTACAATCAGAGAAGTCATGGATAACATATATTGGACAAATCGTACCTACAGAAAACTCTAAAACAAATACTACTATAGGACAATCATTTTTTAATAGAAATGAGAAGGTCACTTTTAATTTAAAACCATTAAATACAACAAGTCCTATGATAATTTGTACAGATATGGCTGAAGGAGTTAGTGATACTATACAAATAAAATATAAAGATCAAATTTATAATGAAGAAATAACTTCTACCGAACCAGAAAAAATGGAAGCTGGCTTATCATCTACATTAAATACGGTAACTGATGAAATCTATTTTTCATCATCAGGAAATAAAATATATCCTTTAGTAGATAAAAACAATCAACCAATTAATTTTAAATCTATTACACATGGTAAAGATGAAAGAGATTTTTATGGAGTAAAATGCTATTTGACGGATGAAAGAGATAATAAAATAACTACTCAAGAAAAATTAATTTTTGATATATATTATACATCAAATAATCCTGATCCTTCATCACTATCAGCTACAAAATTAAATTTACCAACTAGATCAGAAATAATTTCTAATAATAATATATATCTAGTAATAATGACAATTGAAAATAACTTATCTAAAGATGAAATAATTAGATATTTATATATTTATCCAAGAAAGTGTGATATTGAAATTTATAAAAAATTTTCTAAAATCAAATTAATACAATACGGACGAATAAAAATTTATACTAAATATGCAGATAGTTTAAAAGGAAACGATCTACCAGAAATAAAAATTGGTGTTAATGAAAAAACAATTATAGCAAATAATGATAATGAATATTATGCAGAAGATAGTATTGACAATATTCCAGGAAATGTTTATAATTTAAGTATAGAAAATAGTAATGATTATTCATTTAGCCACTGGACAAGGACAGATACAAACGAAATAATAAAAGATAAATCTACATCAATAACTATTAAAGATAAATTATCAAAATCTGAAATAGGATTCATTGCTACTTTAAATAAAGTTAGAGATTTAGAAATTGAATATAATGTAAATGGTACTATATTACAATCTTGTTGGATTAATTTTTATCAAGTTACCAGTAGCGGAGAAAGGTTATTAGAAACTATAATGTGTACACGAGAAAATGACTCAACTATTATTAAAAGATTAAGTATTAATGAAAACTATGTTTTAGAAGTTAAAATTCCTCATGAAAATGAATCGGTAACAAATAAATCTAATTATTATAATATAGAATCGGGAGGACTTATAGATTTAGATTATAATATTGATTGTAACTTTTCTGGGAAATATGATGTAAAATTAAAAGATGAAGGAATAAATAAAATTAGAATAGATTTTACGATGATTATTTCTTCAATTAAAATAGAAGTTGTAGATTCTGATCAAGAATATTTAGGAAATTGGATTGCTATTACTACTCCAGAGGATGAAGTACTTGGAGAATTTTATGATAATAAAGAATCTTCATTGACTATCCAAGTAGTAAATAACCAACTTTATAATATAGTTGTTCAATCCTCTAATAATATAGAAATCTCAAAAGATAATATAAATTATAGTAAATTTGAAGATTTTAACTCAACAAATATTTCGGCATATTCAAATACTACTTATTATATTAAATTTAGTCTGAATACTAATAAAATACCTAGTGCTAAACCATTTACAATATCTGCACAATACTTACCAGGAATAGACGGAATATATTGGAGAGCTGTAACTTATCCTAATACTATATCTGAAGCGTATCCTAATAATAAATTTTCAATAAAATCAAAAAATGAGGTTAATGAATATGATTATATCCAAAATGTTATGACGTTTGTAAAGTCAAGTAAATATTATGAAATTGGTTCAGTTTCAAAGTTACCGACGAGTACAGGATATTTAAAAGTTATAAATGAAGTAGGTAAAGGAGATGATCCGACTAATTTAGTAGTAAGTCCTCCGGAATTTAAAGGATCTGGTTCTATTAATCCTATTTTATTAACTTTTTATGTTAAAATTATAAATAATACAGGAAGCGATATTACTATAGCAAATCCTAGCCAATCTACATCAATCAATATAAAAAATTCACAAAGTGGATATATACCTGTAAGTTATAAAAATGGATATTATCCAACTAATATATCTAATACATGGAATGTTAAATTAGCATCAGATTACACAAAAACAATTATATACGAATCTCATTCTTGCTTTTTATTAGAAAAATCTGGAGTTGTATATACTAAATCATATATAAATTCTTCATTAAATAATATTTTTACATTACCGGCAATTCATCCTGATTTTACAAATATGCATTATAATATACCATTAGGTTCCTCTGATATAGATATTCCATCGATTAGATTTTATTATTTACCTTCTGAATTAGGTAAAAAACAAACATATATTATAGATTTATTATTTAAAGAACCTCGAGTTTTAGGAGAAGAAGGATATATAGAATATAATAACCGAAAATTTTATTTTAATTTTGTATATAATTATGATAATCCTGGATATAATCTTCCCGATTATTTTACCATGAGACTAATGACTGATTTCGAAACGGGATCTTTACCTGTTAGTCCATCGTCAAGTACTAACTTTAAAATATATTTATTAGATGGTCTTATATCTAGACCATTCCAAATAACTAAAGTAATAAATAATAATAATTCTGGTGCTGCACCAAATACAGACAATTCTAGTTTTTATAATGCCATTGTAATATCAATTGCATTGCCTTAAATTATATAAATATTAAAAATCTAAATTGGAGGATCTTATTAATTTAAGATCCTCCCGTTATTTTTATATATAGAAGTTTTTATATTTTATTTGTTTAGATAATATGGCAATGAAGACTCCTTCACAACAACCCGATGAGATATCTGAAGAACTAAGATTAATACATAATATTATACAAGGTTCTCCATTTATCGATCCTTCACTTTTGGATAAATGGATGATTAAAACTTATCAACCGCTTCTTTTAGATTCGATGCATCAAATATTCGAATCTCCTAAATTTTTAGAAAGGTTAGATAAGTTTCAAACTACTTTAGATACTATTGCTAATATGGCGATGGCTATAACATCTGCTATATATGCATATAAAGTAAAAGATAATACTCGTGCAGATACTTTAAATTTCATGAGTATCGATTTGAAAAAGAGTCCATTTAGAAATAAATTATTAATTGATATCTTTACTGGAGAAAATAAAAAATCTCTTATAAAAGATATATCAAAAATTTTAGAAGAAGTAAAGGATAATTCTGGTAAAAATCACGGGAATGCTGCAGAAGATTCTCTTCAAGAATTGCAACGTATTGCCATATCCACTGACCAAATTTTAGATCATATAATGGATTTTCAGAGAGTTTTTGATGATATTGATCCAAAACTCTCTAGTATTTCTTCTGATATCGTTTCTGGGTTAGGTTCTTATATTACAGAAGGTAATGCTAAAATCCTTCAAAAAACCGAACCTAAAGAAATTAAAAAGATAATGCAGGATTCACTCGTTGATCCTTTATCAGAATCTCTCAATTCTTCACAAGATCCTAAAGTTTTACAATCTATTATTGAATCCAGTATCACAAATGCTTTAAAAGATAATGGAGTCAAGAAAATGTTAGAAATTGATATAAAAGGAGATGGTTTAAAATCATTAGAATCCGTTATAAAAAATCTTAAAGACGCAAAAGATTTTAAAAAAGGTGAAGCGGACTTAGTTTCTACATTATTTTCATTAATTTCTAGTATTGGTAATTTAGATAAGAAAGGATATAAGAAAGCTGTAAGGAATCTTAAAAAATTTGGAAAATTATTTGAAAAACCGAATGCATTAAGTAAATTAGGGTTAAGTAATAAAGGTTTATTAAGAGCTATTTTAGAAAATGTTAAAGATATATTTAAAGATTCTAGGACTTCTGAAAGTGATGCTAAAGGAATCGGCGACATTTTTAAAACAATTGTCACTATCATGACAATTGATGAAAAAACAATTAGCAATTTTGAATCTAATACCCATATTATAAATGATGTCATAAAAGGTGATTATAAAGAATTATTAAAAAATCTCAAAAGAGCAAACAATTTAGTTAAAAAAGATCTCAAAGAATTAGTTACTAATTTTAATGAAATTAGAAAATTAATTTCTATGGTGATCAATAGTGTTCCTGATTATGATAATTTAGAAGAGACTTTAGATAGTTTAGATTTATTAGATGATTTTTTAGATGGGTTCAAAAACATAATTAAAAAAATGAAATTCCCGAAAAAAGAAATCGATGCAGCTATCATTTCTAGTCGTGGATTAAAATCTGTTTTTGAGGCTTATCAAGAAGCATTTGATGTAGTCAATCTTTCTACATTATTTGGCGACATCATATTTAATATGATGAAAAGGGGAGTAATTGCCGCAGAATCATTTATCGAAGCAATTAATAAAGGTTTAAAAGATGATCAATTAAAAAATTCCCAAAAATCATTAAAGACATTAAAACCGGTAGTAACATTATTTAGTGATATGCTTCAAGACATGACTAGAATGTTTTGGAGATTGGCACTAATGAATATATTAGCTCCTATTGCTAGTAAAGGTACACAAAGTATGGTTGTTACTATTGATAACTTAACAATATTTATTGAACGAATTCGAGATTTAAAAATAACGAAAAGTTTAGGACAAAGTTTAGAAGCTATATCTATAGGAATTAGAGAATATAGTAGAATGCTGAAAAAAGTTACTAAACTTGGAATATTTGGTAAATTTTCTGAAAGAGGATTTAAAGTATTGATAAATAGTGTCGATAAGATAAAAGAATTTATTGACAATATTGATGGATTAAAAGCAACTAAAACACAAATTAAAGCGATTGAAAGTATTGCGATTTTAATACGTAAGGCTTCTGGAGCTATATTGTTGGCAGGATTAGCAGGAACTTTATTACTCCCATTAATACCAGGATTGTTATTATTTGGAGTAGTATTTAAAATGTTTGTTTCTAATATAATTAATGCAGTACAGCAAAATGCTAGTAAATTAAAAAATGCACATGAAACTATTAATGCAATAATATCATTAATATGGAAATCTTCATTAGTATTGCTTATCGGCGGAGCATGTATGATGATTCCAGATTTGCCAATTAATTGTTTACGTTTTACTGTAGTATTGACATTATTCTTATTAGGTACTTTAGTTGCTGTCGGAATAGGTACAAGATTAATTAAAGATAGAGGAACGATTAATCAGATCGGCAAACTAATTTATACTTTAGGTTTAGTAATGGTCATTGGTGGATTATTTATGTATCTGCCTGGAATGGCAGAAAATTGTATTCAATTTACTGTAGTACTTTCATTATTTTTACTTGGAGTCTTAGTGGCTGTTGCTATTGGTAAATGGTTAGCCGGTAAAAAGACCATGCGTGATGCTGTACAGCTTGGACATATGGTAAGTATGTTGGCTATTGTGATGATGATTGGAGCATTATTTATGATGATTCCAAATGCCATGACTTTAGCAATCCAATTTACAATAACTCTCGCAATATTCTTAGTAGGTATATTGGCGGCGATAGCCATAGCTAAAGCTCTTATGGGAAAGAGAATAATAAAAGATGCTTACGATATGTGTTTATTAGTATCGGTATTATCTGTTGTGATGATGCTTGGAGCATTATTTATGATGATTCCGAATGCATTTACTCTCGCGATGAAATTTACTGGTACATTAGCATTATTTATTCTTGGAATATTGATTCCTATAGCCCTTATAAAATTAATGATGGGCAATAGAGCATTTAGAGATGTTAAAGCGATGTGTAGATTAATCGCTATATTATCTTTAATTCTTTTAATCGGTGCGGCGTTTATGTTCATACCAAAAATGGCTGAAAATGCTCTTAAATTTGTAGGTATAATGGCATTATTTATTTTGGCTACTGTTGGTATCATTGCTCTTATCGTAATGTTGATGTCAAAAAACAGAAAAGCTAAAGGATTATTATGGACATTTGCAGGAATTATTTTAATATTGTCTTTAATAATTGTTGGAGCTGCTTATATGATGGCGCAAAATCCGGCAATGGCAGAAGCCTTAAAGCAGTTTGTATTATATAGTTTAATTTTTGTCGGCGGAATGGCATTAATCGTATTCTTATTATCTTTAATAAAGAAACAAAAATTAATGTGGGGAATAATTGCTTTAGCAGGAATTGCGGTATCTATAATGTTAATAGGATTCGCGATGAAATTACTAGGACAAGCATATGCAACTGTTAAAGCTTTTGGAGATCTAAAAGAATTCGAAAAATTCCTAATAATGACAGGAGTTGTTTTAGGAGCCGCTATATTAGCTGTAGTAGGCTTAGGAGCAATATATAATGCTAAGAAAGATTTAATAATATATGGTGAACTTGCGTTAGCTGGTATAGGTGCTAATATATGGTTGATGGGTAAAGCCATGCAAGAGATTGCTATTGGATTCGCAATAGTTAAATCATTTGGCTCTATTAAAGAAATGTGGGGTTATCTTGGGCAAGTTGGAGTAATTCTTGTGGCGGCTGCCGGAGCGATCATCGGATTAGGTGGAATAATGTATACCGGAGTTGGCGCCATATTATATGCTGCAGGAGCGGCTGCTTTAGCTGTATTGGCTGCTGATATACATTTAGTTGGTAAAGCTGTACAAGAAATCGCCAAAGCGATGAAAGGTCTTTCAGAAGTAAAGAATCTCGATACTAAAGGAATTAAAGCAATGATTTCTTCTTGTATTGATATCGTAATGGCATTTAAACCTTTTGCTAAAAAAGATGCGGTTGATATTGCCAAAAAAGGTTCTAAAGCTATAAAAGAAATGAGTGTAGCTGTTTCTCATGTAGCTAAAGCGGTACAACAATATGCAAAACTTAAAGTACCTGTATATACTGGTAAGAAAGTTACTGGATATAGACAATTAAGTCCAAAAGATTTTAGTGAAGCATCAACAAATATTAAAAAAATTATTTTAACAGTAGGTGGAGCTATTATAGACACTTATAAAAATGCTCCACAAGGAATGTTTGATCATTCTGGTCCTTTAGGATTAGGTAAAAGTCCATTTGATAAAGTAGTTAATAGTTGTGAAAAATTAGGACCTATGATCAGTAAGATTGCTAAAGGAATTCAGAATTATGCAAATCTTAAAATGCCTATATACGACCAAAATGGTAAAGATATTAAGGGCTATACTAAGATGACAAATAATGATTTCAAAAATGCCGCCGAAAATATTAAAAAAGTCATCCTCACTCTTGGTAAAGCAATCATAAAGACTTATGAAATGGATCCTAAGATGTTTGATGCGGCTAGTGTTTTTGGTAAATTATTTGGAGGAGAAACAGTATTTTCTAAAGTAGTAAAATCTGTTACTAACTTAGGTAAAATGATTTCACAAACCGCTAAAGGAATTCAAGATTATGCGATGCTGAAAGTACCTATATATTCTGAAAAATCAAAAGAACCAACAGGATATAAACAATTAAATCAAACAGATTTTAGAAATGCTGCAAATAATATTTCATTAGTGATTACTACATTAGGTAGAGCGGTAATGACGACTTATATGACTAATCCTATGATGTTCGATTCTGGATTAATAACAGATAGTCCATTTAAAAGAGTAGTTGATAGCTGTTCGGCCTTAGGCAAAATGATTTCATCATTAGCTAAAGGAATTCAGGATTATGCAATGTTGAAAGTGCCGATCTATAAAAGTAATTCTTCAGAGATTTCAGGATATCGTAATTTAAGTGATAAAGATTTTACGAATGCTGCAGCAAATATAGGGAAAGTTATTATAACATTAGGTAGTGCCATTATTGATACTTATAATAAACGTCCTGATTTATTTTATACTGATTTATTTAAAAGTAAGACTGATTTTGAGATAGTTATTGATTCATGTAAAAATTTAGGTAAGCTTATTGCAGATTTAGCTCAAGGAGTACAGAGTTATGCAAATTTAAAAATCCCAGTTTATGAAGGTACAAAAATAAAATCTTATAAACAATTATCTTCAAAAGATTTTGTAAAAGCTGCTGAAAATATCGAAAAAATTGTATCTACACTTGGATCAGCTATTATAAATTTATATAATAAGCGTCCAGATATATTCAAACAAAAATCTGATCAAGATAGTCCATTTACTAAAGTAGTAAAATCTTCATTGAATCTTAGTACATTAATTTCTAAACTTGCACAAGGAGTACAGAATTATGCTACTTTAAAGATTCCAATTTATGAAGGTACAAAAATAGTTGGATATCAAAGTTTAAAAAATAAAGATTTTGACGATGCTGCTGACAACATTCAAAATATTATAAGTACAGTAGGTGGAGCTATCATTAAATTATATGAATCTAATCCAAAAATGTTTAAAACGGATAAAGATTCAAAATTTGACATAGTCATAAAAAGTACTATGAAGATGTCAAATATGATAATGAAAATTGGTCAAGCCGTAAGATATATATCATCTTTACAGATACCTATATTTGAAGGATTAGAGATTGTAGGATTTGAAAGATTATCCAATGGAGACTTCGAAAATGCTGCAAACAATATTAGAGAAATCGTAACAGTAATAGGATCAACAATACTTGGATTATATGAATCAAGACCTGAAATATTTAAAAATGTAAATATTCAAGGATCAATATTTGACATTATGGTTCGTAGTATTGGTAAGATGTCAAATATGATTATGAGAATCGGTCAAGCAGTAAAATATATTTCGTCTTTACAGATACCTATTTTTGAAGGATTAGAAATTACAGGATTTGAAAAATTAACTGAAAACGATTTCACAAATGCCGCAAATAATATTAGTAAAATCGTTAGTAATATTGGCGATACGCTTATAAAATTATATAACGAAAAACCTAATATATTTAAAAATGGTTTTGAACAAGGCTCTATATTTGATTCAATGATAATCAGTATCACAAAGATGTCAAATATGATAATGAGAATTGGTAAAGCTGTAAGATATATTTCATCTTTACAAATACCAATTTTTAATGGATTAGAAATTACAGGATTTGAAAAATTAACTGAAAGTGATTTTACAAATGCAGCAACCAATATCAGTAAAATAGTTAGTACTATCGGAGATGAGCTTGTAAGGCTTTATAAAGAAAAGCCCGCAATCTTTAAAAACAGTTCAGACGAAGGTTCAATATTTAATACTATGATTAATAGTACTATAAATATGGCTACTATGATTAATAAAATCGGTAAAGCTATTAAATATATTTCGTCTTTACAGATGCCCATATTTACAGGATTAGAAATCACTGGATATGAAAAAATCACTGAGAAAGATTTTATAAATGCCGCAAACAATATTAAGCAAGTAATTTCTACAATTGCTGGAGCTATCTTAGGATTATATAATAGTAATAAAGATATGTTCCAAACTATCGAATTTGAAAACTCTAAACCCACCAACAAATTCGAAATGGTTATGAAATCTTGTTCTGATCTTAGTTTGATGGTAAATCGAATAGCTAATGCAATTAAATTGTATTCTTCAATGATGATTCCAGAAGTAATTAATGGAAAAGCATCAATAAAAAAGATGACAAATAATGATTTCTTAAAAGCTGGAGAAACTATAGCTTCAGTAATAAGTTGTTTAGCTAATTCGATCATCAGTATGTATGATAAAAGACCTGAATTATTCGAAACTCCTGAAGATGGAGGAGAAAACAAATTTTCTAAAGTGATGAAATCAGCTATTTCTTTAGGAAGTATGTTGTCAAGCATCGCTGAAGGAGTAAAGAATTTTGCTAGTTTGAAGATTCCTGTATATAAAGGAGATAAAATAAGTTCATATAGAACTTTAAAAAGTGAAGATTTTGAATTAGCGGCCAAAGGAGTAGAAAAAGTAATTACAACTTTAGGAAAAGCTGTAATAGATACTTATAAAAACAATCCTAATTTATTTGGACAAAGTACAGAATTTGATAATATTGTAAGCTCATTCCAAGGAGTAGGTACATTATTAGGAGATGTAGCTAACGCCGTATTTAATTTTGCTAGTAATAAAGTACCAATATATTCAGGAGATAAGATTGTAAGATATGAAGCTATAGGAGAAGCCCATTATAATGCTGCCGCTACTTGTGTAGAAAGTATTTTGACATTATTAGTCAAAGCAATTATCTCTGTTTATGGAGGTACTACTAATGGATATAAGAATAAAGATTTCTTCTCCGGAGAAAGTCCGTGGCTAATAAAAATTTCTGATGCTATAGGTAATGTTGTAGACTTAGTCGGTAATGTCGCTTCTACAATTCTAGAATTTGTATCAGGACAAATACCAACTAAATGGAATACTAAAGGAGAAGTTATAGAATCTATTTCGATGAAAGATTTAGATTTTAATCAAGTATCAACAAATATCAATACAATTTTAAAAGGTTTAGTAGAACCAATAATATCAGTTTATAGTGATTCTAGAATTAAAAGTTTATGGGATAAACATAAAGAAGATGATAATCCATTAAGTGTGATTTCTGGAGTTATTAGAAATATTTCAAATATGCTTGGAGGAGTAGCCGCAAATATAGTTACTTTTGCAGGTTCAGCTATACCTACTAAATTTGGTTCAGATGGACAACCTACAGAATTTGTAAGTTTAAGTACAATCGATCTTAGTGAAACATCTACTTGGTATACGGCAATAAAAAACATGCTTACTTTAATGCCATCATTAATACATAAACTTATTACGGATGATAGCACTAAAAATCTTTTTGATATCAATAATAGTTTATATCAAAATGATGGAGAGCAGGCAAAACTGATACAAAAAATATATCCAACTTTAGCAGCTATATGTGTAGCAGCCATTAAAGCCGCTACGAATGTGGTCGAAGAGTTAGAAAGCTATGGAACAAAACAATTTAATAGCCAATTATTAATAGGTATTTTATCAAGTGTACCAAAAGCTGTTATTGAAGGATGTACAGTAAATAAATCCGGACAAGCATTATTGCCAATATTTGAGATGTCTATTGATGATAAACTATCTAAAATTTCAGCATTTTTTGATTTTATTGGTGATATCTTGATCGAATCTGTAGAAAATGCATATAAAGCAATTAATTCATCACAACTTATAAAAGAAGAATGGTTAAGAATCAATTCCACTGCATTTAGAAATATATTTAAAAACGAATATAATCTTCCAGTAATACTTAATAAAGCTTATATACCAACGATTGTAGAAGAAATAAAAAACGATATAATTTCAACATATAAAAACGTAGATAAGATTATTGAGACTGTTGCAGAAGTATATGTAAATGCCGAAAGCAACCTATCAAGAATATTTGATCCTGAAGCTACCGTACAAAAAGTCATTCAAATAATAAATGGATTAAATGATATAGATTTTGAAATAGCCGAAAGAATTCCAACTAATCTTGATGAGGTTGCAAGAATCATTAAAGCTAGCGTTAAAGATTTCTTAGCCGCGTTAGAATTCCCTATACCGGACGAAAAAACTGTAAATTCTCTTACATGGAGTATTAATGAAATTGATACAACAGTATCACAAGTTAAAGATCCTGTCAATTTCACTAAAGAAGTAAAATCTACAGATGATTTTGTAAAGACTGTCAATAAAGTTGATTTAGCAAAAACTAATGCTATGACTGAATTGATGAAAGCGATGAAAGAGAGTTTAGATGTACAAAATACAAATCGTGTACAAGAACTTATTAGAAAATTGACTGAAACAATTGATGTATTGACTAATGAATTGAATAGAACTTCAGAAACGATGAAAACTGCAGAAAAGATTCATAAAGAACGTCATAAAGTATTAGGTGAAACTGTTAAGACCGTTAAAGAATTAATTAATAAACCTGTCACTGTTACCGTAGTTAGTGATGATACTGAAGGAGATGTAGCAACACAAGCAACTAATACATCATCTTCAACGAGTACTCCAACTTACACCGCTCCGATCTCTGGATCTTCGGTCGGTCCTGGATCTACAGGCTCGAACCTCAATACTTTTGAAACTACCGATCCAGCGGCTTTAGAATTAAAGAAATTAAGAAAAGAATTATCAAGAGGATTTCCGGCAACATATACAAGAAAAAATCAATAATAAAAAATTATGAAATGTTATAATATATATCACGATGGCCAAAAGATTAATAGAAGGCCTTTAACAAAAAAAGATATCGATATAATATTAGAAAAAGAAAAGATTTCGAAAATAGTCAATTCTACAAATATAAAAGAAATCTTAATTTCAGATTGTAAAATTGTAGAATGTACTGTAATATAGAAATCTATCGATGAGTCATTTTGGGACTCTCTGTTGGAGATTAATACTATCAGATATAAATTTATATATCTTAAATAATAGACTCCAACAGAGAGTCCCAAAATGACTCGTTTGTTTTTATTTAAGTTTAACCATAATAAAATTATTTTTAAATAATATAAAATTGAATATTTAATATGAGATCATTAGATAATATTATCAATTTAAGAGAAACCAATTTACCATTATATGAAAAATTAATAGAATGTAATTGTAATATATTTATAAATCATAAATGTGTATATGAGGGAAAATATGATAGAAAATTTGCTACATCTTTAGACAATCCTGAACAAGCTTTAGTAATTTTTGATTTGAATGAAGGATATGCTATAATGACAATTGCTAAAAATAATTCTTTAAATAAAGTAATTGAAATATTTACTGAAAACCAAGACGATTATGATAAAGTGATGAATAATCCTAAATTATATAATCAAATTAATAATTTATTGATTGATCTTCCGGAAATGCCAACTATAGTTGAAGGAAACAATCTTGAAAGGTTATATAAATTTTTAGTTGAAGATGATGAATCAATTCCAGGTGATGGATTACCTGATAAAAATGAGAAAAAAGAAAAGAAAAATTTAAAAAGGAGAGGAGAAATTCAATTTACAATTTGGGAAAATCCTGAAAAGAAAATTTCTTGGTTAGATAGCAACTATAATTATCAAAAAATAGAATATGTATATACTAATAAAAATAAAGGATTGAATATTGATTTTTTATTAGGATATCAAGATGGTACTTGGAAACTTTGGGCCGGAAAAGTTGGATCAGTAAGTTATGATGACGATCCATATTGTGATTTAGAAGAACATAAATTTGATAAAGCCATAATTAAAGCTTTAGATAAAGTAGAAGAAATGATCGATGATATTCAAGATAATCCAGATGATTGGCCACAATTTTATATAAATATTTAAAAGTTTATCTTAAAGATATCAAATAAGCAGATGAAATTCATTCATCTGCTTTTCTATTTTAATTATAATAAATAAATTTAAGTTTTAGATATGTTAAAAGAATTCAATTTAGTAGACCTCGAACAAATTGTTTTTGGTAAAGTTGAATATAATAATATAAATCGAAAAATCGCGGAATCTCAAGGAAAAGAATATGAAGATGTTCCTTTTGATCAATTTTTGTCTAAACTAAATCTAAACAAAGAAATATTTGTTTATCAAAATAAAAATGGCGATATAGAAATTACTCCATTTCAGTTTATTGAATTTGACGACGATCAAGTTTTATATTATATAGATAAATTAGAAGGAAAACATTTAGATAAATTAAAAGAATTTATTAATAATCAGAAACAATTAAATGTTAGAAAACTTCTTTATAATGATTTCGATAAAGAAAATTTGTTAGAACGGTATTATCTTATTAAAAACGGAGAAATATATCTTTTCGACTGATTTAAAAATAAAATTTATAAATCATTTTGTATTAAATTACATTCAAAATTAAAAATGAGAATTCAATTTTTATATATAATATATGTGCAATGATTTTTAATGCAAAATCTAGTCAATAAAGAAATTGATTCTTGGGTACGTCCTTGGAATATCGAACAATTTAATGATTTAGCAGACCGAGATGAAAGATTTTTCTCTTTAGTTATTAAAGGAGCTTTAGGATGGCTTTCTAGAAATATTGTTTTATATAATCAACCTATAAAACATTTCATACTTAATACAGGATCAACATATTTATATACAGAAAATAATGGATATATTTATGATGATTCTGAAACTACAGGCGAAGATTCTTTATATATGTCTTTGCCTAGATGTGTTTGTGAAATAGAATCTTTTCAAATACAAACAGATGATTTAAGTTCGGCATTCGTTAGAGGAACTTACGAAAGAAAATCAAATAAAGATGGCCAAATACATGGATATAATGCAGAGATTCGAAGAATTCCAATTGAAATATCTTTAAAATGCCATTATATATTAAGTAATTTTAATGAATCGATAATTTTAATACAAGAATTATTCGACAAATTAGTATTCCAAAAATATTTCAAAATTGTCTATTTAGGACAAGTGATTCCATGTTCTATTGAATTTCCGACATCAACCCAAATAGAGTTTGATAAAATCGATATGGCTAATCCTCAAGACCGAACTAGAAAAATTGATATGGAATTAAAACTTTGTACATTATATCCACAAATAGATATTAGATCTGAGTTAGATAATTCTACTAATGTCATTTCCGAATTCGGGACCGAAATGAATATATATAAAGATAGTACAAAAAATTCTACCGATCGCGAACGGAGAAAATATAAATAAGATAAACTGAAAAAATTATTTAAAAATTATATATAAATAATGAAATATATTGATCGTTTCAGAAATAGTGATACTAATATAATTGTAAGTCCTTTATCATATAAACAATTATGTGAATATTATAAGACTCCAACTGGCCAATCAACACTAAAAGATATTGAAAAATCGATTGTCATATGTCTAAGCATGGAGACTAATGATAAAGGAGAAGAATATCCAGTTGATGCTGAAATAGTAATTATAGGGATTGGAGGAGAGCCTATTAGTACTAAAAAAGATATCTTGACTAAAATTAATTCTTTGATTGGGAATGATAATGAAGAAAATTCTGACGATATTCCAGGAAACGAAAATAATTCTGAAAATGAAAATAATCCAGACGAAAATCAACCAGGAGAAGTAGATAAACCTAATCAAAATGTGCCTCCAACAATATCAGATTCTTCTAATACTTTATCTTCTTTAGATAAACGATTATCTAATGTAGAAAATCTTTTAGATACTGAATATCTTGTAGAAGTAGATAATTCTGGAAAAGTAATTCTTCCAAATAATTTTTATCAAGAAGTAAGTAAACTATTAAATAAATCTTCTAAATTTTCTAAAAATTTAAAGATATATATAAAAGATGATAATGATCTAATTAATCCTCTTAGTATTAGTCCATATTTAAATGAAATTACTAATGAAATAATTATTAATTATTTTAAAATTGGATATAATGAAAATGAAGATGGTGTTTTAGAAGAATATATCGGTTCTAAAACAATTGTAATAAATTCAGATGAAGCTTCATTAGTTTCTTCGAATTTAATTGATAAGATTGAAGAGGCTTTGGTTAACAATAAAGGCATCTTGACTGAAGAAGCTATTTCTGATGAAGTAAATATCTTAATTAGAATTCCGCCGGTTATTAAAGAGCCTGAAAATAATGAAGACGGTGAAGAGAATGAAGATAATGAAAATAATGATAACGACAACAATAATGACAATATAGAAGAACCTGAAGAAGATGAAGAAGATTCTAAAAAATTATTAAGTAAAAAAATCATCGTTGAGAAAATCAAAGAGTTATTAGAAAAAATAATTAGAGAAGACGAGAACTTAAAATATCAAATTGATGAGATCAACGAGCGTTTTTATGTAAAAGATCCCGAAAACCAAAATCGTCATTTTGAATATACAATCGATGTAATAAAATCCGACGATAATGAAAATTTTTATACAGAAATTCCATTACCGGAAGATTATAAATTACTAGTTAATAGATCATATAATTTCAAATTGAATGGAGTATATTTGAATAGTACAATATATCCAATTATGATGGTGAGAGAAGGAGATGATTCAGGCACTACATCATCGACATATACTCCGATAAAAATTCAAGTCTCTAATGAAAATGAAATCACATTAATTGATACTGATAGATTCTTATTAAAATATAAAAAGAATGAAAATACAATTTTTATTCAAGCTGATTATGAATTTGCTAAAGAAAAATTTGAAATATATCATGTAACAGATTATATATTAGGACTTGATTACCTTCCTGATGAAGTATTGACAAAAAATAAAATACAAGATCAAGTTAAAGAAATAGTAGTAACAGAATGTTTAGCAGATTGGAAGGAAATCGATAAAAACAGTCCAAAATTTATCGAAAATAAGCCTTTTGGAGAAGATCTATATTCTGTATTCCTGGAAAAGAATATAAATAATGCCATGGGTTTAGATACCGATTCTGATGGTAGTCCTCAATTTTCAATATCTATCATCGAAAATCCTACTAAATCTATAAAAAAGAATAATTATTATAGATTTAATGTAGATTCAAATATTCCAGAAATAAAGGAGAAAGTTTTAGAATGCAATGAAACTGCATCAGGTAAATTATCTATAAATCTCCATGAAAGTCCACAAAATCCTGGAAATTATGCGTTTGATGATAATAATATTCCTATTGGGATTATTCAAACATCAGATAAAATAACATTATATTATTCGGGAATAAATTTAGTTGGCAAAAAATTTATATTAGAAGAACAATATAGAAAAAAACTTGATGTTGATTGGATTGAACCAGAACAATTAAAAGAGAATATTCAAAATGAAATAACGATAGCATTAGATGAAAATGGACAAATCTATGATGAGTTGAATAAATTCAATACTATTATTATTGATGGAGATATTACTAAACCAATAACAAGCGGTACTACATTAGATATATTATCTTCTTTATTGATATCTTCTAATGGTATACATATAAATATTGTTAATACAAATATTGGATTATCTATAAATAATAAAAAATCTGTAATGCAATTATTAAATGTTGAATCGCTATCAGATAATGAATCTTCATCCGATGATGAATCTCCATCAGACGAAAAACCTTCGAACGATTATTTATATTTAAACTTTGTAGATAATGAAAAAAATTACGATAATCCTGGATATTGGAGAGTAAAAGTAGATTTATTGAAAATAAAAAATGCAACAGGGTCAAAAGAAAAACTTGTTGCGAGACAAATAAATATTCCTGAATATATTTTTAATTCATCTGTAGATGATTGGGATTCTGAAGTTAATGAAAAGGGATATATTGACCATAAACCTTTCGGATCTTCTGTTCCGATGCCTATTTGCTCATTTAAATTACCAAAATATTCACAAATATCTAATAATGTTTATATATATGAAGTAAAAGTAAAAATTGAAGAAGAATTATATGAAAATACCGACTATCGTATTTTTGTAAAAGGACATCGATCAACCGGAAAAATAAGATGTGAAATAAATAATTCCACATATTTTATCGGAATGATTCAAGAGTCCAGTACAAAAATGGAACTTAACGATATTATTGGACTTTATTTTAAAGAAGACGGAAAAAGTAGTATTAAAGACATTTATATATATTCTAAAAATGATTTAACTGGACGACAAGTATCTATTGAAAAATTTGGATTAAAACAACTCGATAGTAAATTTATTCCATATAATAAAGAAAAAACAATAACATTGAATTATGATGATTCTGATGAAAATAATTCAAAAATAAAAATCGATAAAGAAACTCAAAATGGACAAGATATTATTAAATTATATACAGATTTAACAACAACATCAAGTTCAGTAGATTTAAATAAAATAGTTTTTAAATATCCAAATGATCCTGATAATTATATAAATAAAGAATACGATATTCCTACTAAAATAATTATACAAAATAATTCAGGATATGGAATAAATAATGGAGTATATCTAGATTTTGAAAAAGTAAATGTACATATTTATGAAGATCGTAACGGAATCACTTCTGAAGTATCTCCTATAGATCGGTTTATTACAATTAAAGCTTTATACGTAAATAATAGTATTAAAATTTCTGGAGCTGAAGATTGGATTACTGGATTAGAATTTGAAAATGAAAATTTATTAAATGTTTGTAAAAAATATAACAAAAACACAATAAGACTTTTAATAAATAAACATTATTTAAATTGTATAGATTTGATAAATAATGAAACTAGTTATGATTTATTCTTTAAGTGTCAAAGCGATAAAGCGGTAACAACGGATACAATATTGAATAATACAAATACTACAATTGAAAATATTTTAGAAAAGACATATAGAGTTAGTGTACATGGAAATACAAAAGATAAAATTACAATTACTGAAATAGAAAATAATGCTCCAGATTGGGAAGCTAGTATTGATGATCCTGGATTTATTAAAAATAAGCCGTTTGGTAAAGGATTATATGACCAAATTCCGGTCGCCACAATAGAAATTAAAGAACCCGAAAACAGTGATATCAGTAACACCGAACATACTGAATTTAAAACTGAAGATGGAAGTCTTGCGAAGTTAGACAAATACACAAGAGAATATATTGGACCGAATGTTTTTATTCCAACAAATAAATATTATTTGACCGTATACGATAAAGGGAATATAATTTTTGGAAAAGAATTAGAATGTATAGAGTCAGAGAAAGATGTAATTTCATTTGGAATGAAAATTATAGGAAATGTACAAAACGCCGATAGCTGGAAAGTATTAGAAGGAATCGGTGTAGTAATAGATTTTAGAAATCCTGATAAAAATATAATTAAAGTTTGGAATACATTAAATAATAATCATAATGATCATATATTAACTATAACTTTCCAAGAATATACAACTAAAAGACTTGATCCATCTTATCTTCCTTTAATTCATTATGATATATTATATAACCCAAATGACAAGTGCAAATTTTTCTATAATATTCCACGTGAAGTAGTACACGTATATAATTTATTAGAAAATTCATTCGATGGAGGAATATTATCTAGCCCCTCTATATATCGATTATTATTGGGTGAACCGGATGATTATACAATGTATTATCCTATATCGATTAATCCTTATTATGATGAAAACCAAATAGAGATTATATATACTATTCCAAATAAAAAATATGGATCAAATAGTAATCCTAAAGAAAATAGACCATTAGCCGCATATAATACCGCAAATCCATCTCTTGCCTCGAAAAATACATGGGGAAATTCGACTTCAGGAGATTTAAGTAATACTCCAGGATTAAGATTAAATAATTTAGGCGGAGGAAATGGCGGATCTAGTGAAAAATATAAATATTATTTCATCTTTAAAACCGAAGAATCATCGAACGATTTAGTTGTAGAAATCGCTAAAAGAAATAGTAGAATTAATGGACTATATTTAAAATTTAGAAATGAAGGAGAAACATCATTATCTAAAGAATATCTTATATCTAATGGTAAAGTAGATATAGAATTAAAGGATAGTGATAAGTCTAATAATCAGGTAGATCCTGGAAATTATTATATGGTTGAAATAAGTGGTACAAATCTTTACGCAGATAATAGTAAACAAATATCAGAGATTGAAATCTATTTTAAAATTAATGACAATGGAATAATAAAAAATGATGAAGTTTTTATTTATAAATATTTAAAAGAAACAGGAAAAGACGGATTTAAGTGGATTAAAAATAATGATTCAACAAATGTATATTATACAGTAGTAAATTTAGGAAATAATATTAAAAAGAGACTAGAAGATACAGATCCTGTTACTCCTGTAGAAAAACCTAGCGAAGGAAGTTCAAGTACTCCGCCTAAACCAGAACCTAGTGGTAACGCAACAGGTCCTGATGGAAGTTCATTGAACACCGGACTTCCATCGGTTCCTCCTAGTCAAAATAATGAACCTCCTAAAATAAATAATTCAAATTTTAAATTAGAGGAAATAGATAATCCCGCAGATAATCACGACATTTCTGGCATAGCTCCAGGAACTACTTCATATCCTACTTTTGGATTATTATATTATTCTGTATTGATGAATACAAAAACTGGCTATATGACTTTCAAAAAACAATAAAAAAAGAGGAGTAATTTACTCCTCTTTTTTGCTATCTAAAAGTTTTTTCTTTTTAATCGCATATTTTAATATATTTTCGATCAAATCTTTATCATATTTATATTGTGCTCCATAGATTTTTACTTGTGGATTATTTTCATTATCGTATCCTGGCAAATTTGTTATAGCCACATCAACAACCTCTTCATTATTTAATTGGTTTTCTAATCCTAATTTATAAAAGAAAACTTGAGTAGTATATTTTACTCCTGATAGATTATATAAAGATTTAGCAGGTCCATAAAGCTTTTCGGTCCATTTTGTCGGGCTAGTTTCGATTTCTCCATTAGATTTCCAATCTACAATTATATAATGATTTGTCTCAGTATTATAAAATAGACAATCAAAACGACCTCTAACATACCATTGTTCTCCGTCAATATCAATTGGATAATAAATATATTGTTCTCTATTGACGTATTCTAAAGGACCATTATCAACATGTTCTTTATAAAATTTATCAAAGGATTCACATAGTCCTTCCATCCGATTGTCTCCTTCAACTTTATCCATTTTAAATATTTCGACATCGTTCGGATGGCCAGTAAATCTTAAACCAATATAGTCATCTAATGAAGATCCATAATATCTTGAAGTAGCTCCCTTTTCTTCCCACATTTCAAGAATTTGTTCTTTACTCATTTGATAATATTTAGATTCTGGATTATTGAAATTCTTATCAAATGTTTTTTGTACAACCGCTTCCCTATCGAATTGAGGACTGATCATATCAATTACAGCACTAATTGAAATCGATCTAGTCTTATCAAAATCTGAAGGAGTTTCGAATTTAATTTCTTTCATATTTTTGTGTGTTTAAATGTGTTTTTGTTAATTTTAATATAGATAAATTCTAATTAAATTTTATTTGAAATTTTATTTTAAAATTCTATATTTATATTGAAACAATTAAAAAATCAATCATATGAAACTCTCAAATGTTATTTCAGAAAATTTAAAATATAGATTCTTATATTTTGTTGAATACTATGAAAAATATATGAATTTATATGGAAAGATTCTTCCTAATAAGAAATCTAAATCTCCCAAAGTTTTTTGTTTTCCTTTAAAGAATTATTCATCATTTATCAAAGAACTTACCAACAAGAATATTCTTCCTAAGAAAATGAATTTGACAATATTTACTGTTGATAGCTATAAAGGTAAAATTTATGAATTTTATCCTTATCGAGAAGAATTAATTGATGTATTCTCTAAATATGATATCTCTAGATTAGTTATTCCAATGATCACTGAAAATATTCTATCTTCAAAAACTGGAACATCTGATTTATTAAATTTCATTCATATTGAAAATAATAAGGAAATTGCAAATAATAAAGCTAACTTTTTTGAATACATCGAAGAAATTGAAAATCATGATTTTTATGACGAAACTGCCGCATAAATCTTGAAATTTTTTAGAGTTTTACTATTTTAAATATGAATAATTTAAATTGATAAATAAAAATGGAAAATAATCAGAAATTCGATCTCTATCAACAAGCAAAAGAAGCATACTATAACGGAAATCCGATTATGGGAGATTCTGAATTTGATGCTTTAGAAATCGAACTTGGATTAGAAAATAAAGGAAATATTGGTTCAATCAGAAATCCAAAATATACGATTAAGCATCCGTTTTTGATGGGTTCACTTTCAAAAGTGCAGATTCATCGAAATAAAAAGAATAATTCAATTGACTGGAAAACTTATTTTGAAGATGCCAAAGCTTATTTTGGAAATAATGAAGTGATCGTATCTCCGAAATATGATGGGTGCTCTTTCGAAATTGTATTCGGATTGGCAGATAGAGGTTATGAATTAGTTAGCTGTTCAGGTAGAGGTGATGGACATTATGGAAAAGATCTGACTCCATTTTTGAATAAGCATATTAATAAAATTCGAAATCGACTTAATAATGAAAAACCATTAAATAATGAAGCTTTAGTAGTTCTTCGAGGAGAAATCTTGGTAGATAAAGAAGTTTATGAAAACAAATATGGTGACAAGTTTGTCAATCCTCGTTCTTTTGTTGCTGGAGTGATCGGAAACGATTTTGACGAAAATGATAAAGATTTGATTTCTAAAATCGATGATTTGTCTCTGGTAATTTATTTTATCGGTTATCCAGTAGAACATTATGAAGATGATTTCCATAATTCATTTGTACCTTTTGAATATCTTCCTGCCGAATATTGGATTGGAAATCTTAGAGAAGAGAAATCTTTTGAATGTATTTATAATAAATTTGACGAATTCAGAAAAAATACAAAATTCAATCTAGACGGTTTTGTTATCAAACCTATTAAAGAAAATCGTATTATGATTTCTTCTGAACCTCGTCCATCTGATTGTGTAGCTATCAAGTTCCTCCCGATGATTGCTAAAACTAAAGTTACTTCAATCGAATGGAACCTTGGAAAATCAGGTGAATATATTCCAAATGTAAGATTTGAACCAGTAACAATGGACGGCAAGCAAGTTTCTAAAGCAAATGGATTCAATTATGGATATATTTCAGAAAATAAAATTGTTCCCGGTACAGAATTGACAATCTCTCTTGCTGGAGACATTATTCCTTATATTTATGAGATTGGAGCCCCTGGACAGAATACAAAAGATTTTGGAATCAACAATTTGAATGCAGAAATTATTGATGATATTCATTTGATGGCTATTCGTTCGAAAGAAGATAGAGAAAATGACGAATTGTATTTTTCAATACTTGCATTGAATATTCCGGGAATGGGCCCTGAGTTTGCTAAGAAAGTAGTTGAAAATGAAAGAACAAAACGAAATGGAGATGAAATTTTGATGGATTTTTTAAATCTTGAAAATACAGATAAAAACGATTTCCCAACAAATATTTTTATGCTTAGTCCGGATGATCTTAAAGAAGACATTGAAGGTAAGAATGGACAAAAAATCGCTAATGCATATAAAAAGATGATTAAGCTCATTTCCTTAAAAGATATCATTTCTACTTGTCAATTTAAACAGTGTGGAGGTCGTGCTGCCGAAAAATGCGAAGAATATTTAATAACTGGTAAAGCTGATTTTACTAACCTTCCAAGAATTGGTTATGAATGGGTGATGAATCAAGATTCTGTAGAATTTCAAAAAATTATGAATATTTTAGATTGTCTTAATAAACCATTATCATCATTTAAGAAAGGAATATCCACAGAAAATTCAAATCAAATTCCAATTATTATGACCGGAGAACCTAATAATTATTCTACTAAAAAAGAATTTCTTAAAGCTCATCCAGAATTTAGAGAAACAGGCTCTTGGAAAGAAGTAAAGATTGTATTTACGAATGATTTGAATTCTAATACAGGAAAAATGAAGAAAGCAAGAGAAAAGAATATTGAAATCCGTATTTATTAATTTCATATTATTAAATAGAAAAATAATATATACTGAAATCGATAATATGACAACATTAATCAATATAGCTGAAAAAATTGGTAAAGATAATCCTGCGATAAAAGTTTTGTTGTCTAATTATAGTATGGACAAACTTTTTGATACATTACCAAAATTTATTATAGATGAAGAAAAAATGATTGAACACCACATGGACCTTCGAGTTATTCCTTCATCATCTATTTATGAATTGAGATATGTTAAAAAAGGACATGAAGCTTTATTGTTGATGCATGGTCCAGATTTACGTCAAGTATTAATTAATATAATTATCGATATCATTGAATTTAGGTTAAATAATAAAAATTTTATATGTAATAATGAATTTTAGATAATCTTTTGTCTATATTTAAAATATATCAAAAATATTCAAATAGAGACAATCTGGTGAAGACTAATCTATAAATAATATATTTTATTATATTAAGTAAATAAAGTGTAACAGAGGCGCCCAGAATGATTGACAAAAGATTATAATAAGAGATTATAATAACAATATAATAAGTATGATTTTTATGTGAGATAAAAACTTACTTTTTAAATGAAGATGGAGAGAAATAATTTTTGAGATGATTGAGAATTTTGATTTTTGATTGTTTTTATAATAAGTTGCTATTGTGAAATAGCAACTTTATTTTTATATATTTAATATATAACATTTAAGTTTTTTAGACTGAGAATTCGGCCGGTTCTTTTGAAGATTTTAGGATCTAAAAGTTTAAAAACGTTATAAATAAATCAATTAACATTTATTGTTTTTTGATTAAAATCAAAAATAAATTTATAAATAAATGTAATTATGAAAGAACAGAAAAATTTAGCTCATATAGCCATAAACAAGTCTAGAGTAAAAGAGTATGACAAACCAAAATGGGAATACTCTAAAGAAGAAAATAAATATAAAAGATGGGAAATAACAGAACGTCTTCGTGTTGTTTATTTAGATAATGGAACAGAATTCCAATTAGAACTTTTTAATCCCTATCATTGCACAATCGGAATATTGATTTCATTTAATGAGAAAATAATAAATAATCAAATGATAGTTTTAAAACCTGGTGAACGTATTTGGTTAGATAGATATATAGACTCTCCTAAGAAGTTTTTATTCTCTACTTATGAAGTTGAAGATTCCAAAGAAGCTAAAGAAGCGATTTCAGAAAATGGGCTTGTGAATATTGAATTTTATAAAGAAAAATATCATTCGGAAACGACAACGTTAAAAATTTCGAACATTTCATGGGAACCATCTACATGGGAGACTCATTATTATTCATCGGGACAATATTCTATACAACAAAATCTTTCACATGATTATTGCGATTCGCCAAATAATTGGATTACTAGCGAATGCACACCAATACAAACTTCTACTTCAACCATAGAGACAGGAAGAATCGAAGAAGGTTCACATTCAAATCAAACGTTTGAAACAGTTTATAACGAATTTGAAAATTATCCATTTGCAACTGAAAAGATAAAGATATTGCCAACTTCTAGAAAACTAATATCTAAATCTGATATTCAAAAAATATTCTGTTATAATTGCGGAAGAAAAATTAAAGAAAAATTCAAGTTCTGTCCATTTTGTGGAGCTAAACAATAATATCTATAGAAAGATCCTCTTTTTTAGAGGATCTTTTTTATTAAAAAGTTTGAAATTTTTTCAAAAGTTCCTATTTATAATATGTATTCAACATAACAATTTAAAAAATCAAAAATCATGGAAAAAACCTTCAACAACATCGCAATTCTTCCCTTTAATCTCGAATCATTCAAAAACGGAGCAAAAGCGGTAAATAAGTTTGGTAAATCAGTAAAATTCGTTTACGAAACAGCAGATAAAATCTTGGTTAATGTCCCGGTTGGAAATTTCGGAAGAAGAGAAACAGTCAAATTCAACAAAAATGGCAGAAAATATACTAATTCAGAAACTTGGGAAGATCTTTACATGGTAGCCTAATTAGGCTACCATTTACTTTTCAAAATATATTTTTAATTATATATAAACACAATTTAGATAATATGAAAACATTAAACCAATATTTAACAGAGTCAAAAAATACAGCAACTGTAGAAATTGATGGATCTCCTAACTGGGGATTTATAACTCCTGGTGTTCTTGAAACTGGAGAAGCTTGCGTAATTATTGGAGAACCATGCTCGCGTAAAAAACAAGAAGAATGGGAATTCAATTATAATGTTGCAAGAAAAGTAGTAAGTGGATCTTTAAGACACATTGATAAAAATATTGATGATGCATTTAAAACAATCGAACAGGATATGAGTGAAAAACTTGATGAACAAGAATGTCTTTGTATAGTTTATCTTCCAGAAGATGGTACACTTGCAGTCTATACATATCAAAACGGCGGTGTTTACGCAATTAAATAATAATTATAAATATTATGAAATCACTTAACGAATTTGTAAATGAATCATCAAAAGATGAATTCAATGAACATATCAAATCCCATCAACAGTGTTATAATAAATTACTTAAATGGTATGATTCATGTGTTGGAAAATATATGAATAAAGATGAAGCTATTTCTTGTATGAAATATGCTATAACACAATGGGAAAATGACAATTTTGATGATATGTAAAAATATTTTACTTAAAATATGAAAACACTTAAAGAATATATTGAAAATATTAATGAATCGATATCTGGACAAGATTTAGAAGATCTTAAGGCTTGTGTAAAAGTCTCAATGGATGAAATCGTTTTCGAATATGATTCCAGAGAAAAAATGATTAAAGAAC
>JAFLUY010000005.1 GCA_022508565.1 Erysipelotrichales bacterium
AAAAGCCAATCGAACGATTGGTATTTTTTATACCCACAAGGTTATTTTGATATTTATGTCAAAATACCTAGGGGCTAAATATTTTGTCACAACAAAATAGATTTTAATATGAATGGAGAGTTATATGAAAAACGAAGAATTTATTGAGTTAAACAAAAAGGGTTGGAATGAATTAATAATGTCAAATAAACCGTTTGCAAATACAATTTTACCGGAATATGGGCCGTTTTTAAAAAGAAATGAAGATGAGATACAACTTATGCCTAATCTAAAAAATATGAAAGTATTAGATTTAGGTTGTGGTGAAGGAGAATCTTTAGAATATTTATATAAAAAAGGCGCTTCAGAAATATGGGGAATTGACATATCAGAAGAACAAATAAAAAAAGCACAAAAAAGATTTCCATTATTTAAAGATAATTTTTATGTATCCCCTATGGAAAAAGAAATAGATATTCCAAATAATTATTTTGATTATATAATATCTATCTTTAGTATAGGTTATACTTCTGATTTATTAAGTTCATTAAAAAATGCTTATAAATACCTAAAATCTGATGGATCAATTATAATTAGTTGGACTCATCCGTTCTATTATTGTTTAGATATTGTTGATGAAAAAGTTATTATCCACAAATCTTATTTTAATGAAGATAGCGAAATAATAACTAAAGGTCCTGATAAAGTAAATTTAGCACAAAAAAATTTAATGATTTCTACAATAATTAATACTGCTAAAGATGCAGGCTTTTATGTAGATACTATACTTGAAGAAGAAACAGTTTTAAAAGATGATGTAAATGGTTATAAAAGTGTCTTTTGGAAAAAAGAAAAAACTGTTAATTGTCCAAGCACATTAATAATAAAATTTAAAAAAATAATTAATTGATTTAGTTGTAAATATCTTCTTCAATCGCTCCATTGAAATTAACTCAGTATCAACTGAGTTTTTTTGTGTCATTAATAATCTCTTCAAATAATATGTTATAATGAAAAAGAAAGAAAAGTCATAGATTTTTAAGAAGGTGTAATCATGTGCAAGAAAGAAGATTTATATTGTTATGTAGAAAAAAACGGGAAAATGAATCTAGGCAAAGAAAATAAAAAAAAAGACTTTAAAGAAAAATATAAATCTTTTTTATGTTACTTATGGGAGTCAATAAATGTAGATGGCCCACAAAAATATTGTAAAGATTCCGATCAAGGACCATATGTTGATCCAGACAGCAAAGATGGAAAAAGGCGAATAAATCCTAATTTTTACACGGATTTATGTGCTTTTTTAAATTTTAAAGAAGGTAGTGAAAAATATACATATACAAAAGAAGATGAGTTTATCCATTCTGAAAACGGAGTTCAACTTGTTTCAGACCAATGTGGTTTTTCTGCTCCCGGGACAAAATTAAGTCATCCTTATGATGTGTACCTAATAAAGTGTAAAAAGGAAGGAAGAAAGAAGGACGAATCAATCGATAAAGTAGTCAATTGGGTAATGGAATCTCGAACAATTGGAGGTTCATTCCTTTGGACTAAAGAAATTTGGGCTATTTACAATATAGTAAGAGGTGGAAGTAGTAAATACGGGAATTACATAGAGGATCGTGTTGATTTAACTTTATGTGAAATAAAACACTATTTAAATAAAGAAAACTTCGAAAACGATATATTATACAAAAAAATAAAAAATGAACTTACTAAAGAAGAAATATGGCTTAAAGATTTCAAAAGCTTTGATGAATATGTAGACTATTTTTGTTTTAATACATTCGTTGATAAAAATTATATGCCATATGATATTGTTAATAGCAATTTTGCTAATGGAGATAAAATACTCATAGATGAAAGTGAAGACAATTATAAGAAGCGAAAAAAAGTTTCTATTTTTGATTTAACTGCAGACCAACTAGAAACAATGCTTAACAATGTTAATTTCATGATTAAAAAACGTTCTAAATTAATGATGAAAAAAATGGGAACAAAAAAATAAAACCTCGAAAGTTCGAGGTTTTTTATTAATTACATTTTTGGTCCAGAACCAACATTTGGTTCTTCTGTTATAGCTTCATCTAACATTGCTTCTGCTTGATCTAATTCTTCCATTAGTTCATCAACACTAAATTCAACATTACTTGGTTGTGCATGTTTAGCTTGAGAATATTTTTTTGAATGATATGCCATCTTATCTACATAATCTTTAGCAGCTTCAATTGCGCCTGCTTCAAGCATTTCATAAACAATAGCTGCAAATCCAGAAGCTGATGGCTTATGAGAATTTCTCGACCAATCTTTTAATTGGGAACTTCCATTCCCTATCATAGCTGCTAAGATTTCAGGATGTGTAAAACTTGCTGCAAATGAATCTCCATCCTTTATTTGAGATAAATAATTTAATTTATCTGATAATTCAGATGGATATGCATTTCTATTTCCATATTTTACTGCTGTTGCTTTAATATTTACAATCGCATCAGCTACTTCTCCTGATTTAAATACATCTAAATCATCAGACCAAATCTCATGTTTAGCTAATGCTTCATTAACTAAATCAATAAAAGCCGAAAAGAAATGTCTATCTCCATTGTAAGCAATAATTGATTTAACCAAATCATGATTATTTAATATTTCTTTCATTGGTCCAAACGATTTTATTCGCTCTTTCATCTCATAATAATCTTCACCTGAAGCTCCCAAATATTCATTAGGGTGTCTAGTACCATTTGTTAAAACTCTAACATTTTGAGAGTGTTCTAATGAAAACCCATTTCTTTGATTTTTTGTAACATATTCTCTTGTATAATGAGAAATGTTTGAAAGATATTCTTTAGCAGAGTCAATACTTCCTTGTCCTAACAATTCAGATATTAAAGTTGCAAATCCTTCTACAGGAATTTCTGAATTAGTGGTCCAGCTCGTTAAGTCAGTACGACCATTACCAGCAAATGCTTGTAATATTTGTGGATGAGTAAAACTTGCCGCAAATGAATTTGCATCTTTTATTTGTGATAAATAATTTAGTTTATCTGATACTTCTGAAGGATAAACATTACGATGACCGTAGACTCTTGCAGTTTCTTTCATGTTAACAATTGCATCTGCAACTTCTCCTGTTTTGAATACATCCAAATCATCTGCCCATATTTCATCCTTTGCTATGGCTTCATTAACTAATTCAATAAATGCTGCAAAGAAATGTCTATCTCCATTATAAGCAATAATCGATTTAACTAAATCATAGTCTTTTAATAATTCCTTCATCGAACCTAAAGAACTAATTCTATCTTTCATTTCATAATAGTTTTCACCTGATGCACCTAAATGTTCGTTTGGTTTACTACTACCATTAGTAAGAATAGTTGGCTCAAATTCCTGTTTTCTATTTATACTATTACTTAAACTTTTAGTTTCTAGTTCTGAGTTATCTAAATATTGATTAATATCCATCGTCATCACCCTATTACTATTTTATCAAATTATTAATAAATTAGAATTTTTTAGGCCACACTTTACAAGCAACTTTACCATAGCTAATTTTTACAAAATTATTAATATATGATATATTATTAACCAAAAAAGAAGGGATAAATATGAATGTACTTGAAATATTGACCCAAGAACTAAAAGATAAACACTGGTCTTTAGAAGAAAAAATAAGATATGTGTATTTACGTGTATGCGAATTCTTCGTCTTTGATTATCGTTATAGATTAGCTACTCAGCTTCCAAACAAAGATGAAATTCTAAATTATATTGACAATAAAGATATCGATTTAACTAATTTGAACGATAGATATATAGTATGCCCAACATATACTGACAAAGTTATGCCAATTATTTTACAAGAATTGTTTGAAAAAATATGTAATATCAGGCATGTAGGAGGTCACTACTATCCATCGTGTGAGATTAACGGCATAGAAATTGCATTAGATGCTACAATCATGGATCTATTAAGAGTAAAAATGAATTTAACTACAATTGGATTTATACCAGATGGCGAAAATGATTCAAAAGTACTTTATAATTATGACAAACACTTAAAAGAAATTGATAAATCTATTGGATATATCAAAGATAACTATGAAGATACATTTTTAAAAGATTGTGGACGTAATTTTACTGAGCGTTACTTACGTGGTGAATATGGGGAAATAGTTGATAGTCCTGATGATGAATTCCTTAAAAAGATTAATTTTATTGAAAATCTATATCAAAAATATAATGTACAAGATAACTTTACCGATGCAAAGTTTTGTCTTGAATATATTGCAAAATTTATATTCAACAAAAGTGATAAAGCTCGTCAATTAGTATCAACTCTATTCTTAGCAACAGATATAGAAAAAGAATGGGATTTAATAAATGTTTGGAGATTTCAATTAGAACAAACTGCCATCTTCTATTCTTTGAAGAAAGAAAATGGCGAATATCATTTTGGAGAAACTCCTTACAATAAAATCTTAAAATATCAAGATTATAAAGGAGAGGCAAAAGCTCTATTACTAACAGAACCAAACACTAAAGTTTTATTATAAAAAAAACCAATCTATTGATTGGTTTTTTATATGTATTTTAATAACTCAGTAAATTCAGTATAGCCGCTTTCTGAATTTAAATGACCTCCACCAGAAATCATTATTTGATTATCAGTTATAGCATCAGCAAATTCTTTTTCTATGTCGTATCTAACATATGGATCATTGTCCGAATATAAGCAAATAATATCATCACAATAATTTTTAATATCACTTATATTATCTAAAAACAGACTTACATTAACTGCATCATAATCAGAATCAATTCCTAAATAATTATTAAAGCCACAGACTAATACTAGTCTCTTAACTTTTATTTTATTTTCTATTAAGTACTTACATATAAATACTGGTGCTATAGAATGAGCAAATATAACCGTATTCTCATTTAAAATATTTGCATCAACATAGACATTCATAAGTTTAGACCAATTTTCATAATTTTGTTTACCAACTCCTGATGGTAAATCTGGAGTATATACCTCTAAATCTTTATTTTCAAGTTCACTTCTTAAATATGGAATCCAGTTAGAAAATGGACTTGAAAAACTTCCATGTACTAATAAATAATTATTTTTCATACTTAACATCCTTTCAATTTATATCTTAACTATATAATCATTATTAACTTGTTTTATAATAAACTTGATATTAATTCTATTAATTCAGGAATTCGATAAATTCTATGATATCCATCAAAATGATTATAATATTTTAAATATATTCCTTCGGAATTTGTATCGTCAATAAATCTTACAAATTTTTCTTGGTTATTATTATCTTCATCAGAATATAAACAATATTTTTTGATTGATGCATTTTTTATAAAATCAAATGAATCTGGTTTTAAAACTGATTGTTTTAAAACATCAACAAAATAATCATTTCTTGTTGTTGGATAATCATAGATTGCTCCTGGAGCAACTGCTATATATGCTTTTGGTTCATAATGCAATTCTTTACAAAATCTAATGAAATAAGCATTGCCAATTGAGTGAGCAACTACAATTGAATTACCATTTAATTTTCCATTATCAAGATAGAATTTTAAGATTTCTTTAAATTTTTCATATTTTGAATCTGCCCTAATTGGAAATTCAGGCATTATTACATCTATTTCTTTTGCGCCAAATACATCTTTAATATCTTGTCCCCAGATATTTAATGTATCTCCATTTAAAGAATGTAAGATAAAGATATTAGAAACATTTTGCTTCTTTGCTGTTTCTAATTCAAGTATATTTAAAAACTCTTCATTCATAGCAGCAGCATGGAATCCATCTACACTTTTAATAGAAGCTCCTGCCATCTTACATATAAATAATCCAGGCTCATAATCCCATGGTTTATTACTTCTAAACACAGCTCCGTGTATTCTACCACTTGCAACAAACGCCATAGATACACAGACACAACCAAAATTTCTTCTGTTAGATGAGTATTTTCTCATTCTCTGCATAGATGGCAAATTATTATTACCATCTATTGCATACAAAGCATTTTTGATTGGCACTTCATTAATAGATATTTTTTCATCATTTAAATAAGCACCAGTTTCATCAGCATAATAAAATTCATTAATACGTGGCAAACTTATTACACTGGCAATTGTTTCTCCATTTTTTACACACGCTATTTGTATTCCCCAAAGTGGTAAATTATTTGCAAAATTAATTGTTCCATCAATTGGATCTATAACAAAACAATTATCAGTAACTTTATTAACCGTATTATATTCTTCGCTTACAATATCAAAGTTTGGATATTGTTCACCTATTTTATCTATTAAAAACTTTTCTATTTCGTAATCTAAAGTGGTTACTAAATCGTTTTCACCACCTTTAATGAATGCATCAAATTTCTGATTTGATATTTCATTTGCTTCTTTTACTATTTCCCTTAAAAATTTACTTTCAGTTTTCATTATTGCCTCACTTATCACAATTATTTTTATTTTATTACTCTTTTATCCTCTAATAATGACTCTATCATAGGTTCATAAATATGAGAATTATTTGCAATACTTTCATTTACATCAATTTCATAATCTTTTACGATACAATGTGCTTCTTCATTATCAAAAAATTCTCTTACACATACTCCACCTAGCGCTTCCATAGTTTTCCACGAAGCCGGATTATCCTTATCAGCATCCATTAATACTTTATCAATACCATAATCTTTACAAATCTTTAAACCTAAATAAAGATTGATCTTATTATATCCCTTGCCTCTTTCAGTTGGTCTTATACTATATCCAATGTTTCCTCCATACTTTCTCAACTTTTCATTTAACGCTAATCTTATATTTATCATACCAATAATTCTATTATCATTACTTCTAACAAGAAAATATGTTCTTGCTGGCACTTTTTCTTCATTAGGTATCCTTTTGTAATCTTCCTCCAATTTTTGAAGCCATCCATCATAATCATCTAAAAATCTTTGTAGACCACCTGTTCCATTTATATTAGAATCAAATTCATAAAATTCATGGACATATGATAAAGCAGCTTCTTTTCTTTCTATATTTGGAATCTCAAAATAAAATTTTTCCATTATATCACCTTCTATAATTAAGAATTAATACAATTATACTAACTTTTATAAATAAGCATAAAAATAATATTTAGATTAATTATATCATGAAAAATGATAAATTATATAAAAACAAAATTAAAGATATTAAAATATACTTTAGTCTATACTTATGGTAAAATAATCTAAATGGAGAGGTGACATTATGCTTAATAGAAAAACTATTGAAAATGATGAAGAATATTTAAGACAAATATCTGATGAAGTTGATTTTCTAAATGATAATTACTTAGATCATATTGCTAAATTAAAGGAATATTGTGATAACAATCAAGTATATGCATTATCTCCAATTCAAATTGGTATACCAAAAAGAATAATTTATATTAAAAATACAACAACAGATATGGATAATAATAAAAAAGGTCATGATGAAGGCATCATATATATTAATCCCATTATAGTTAAAGAGGAAGGTAAAACTTCATTTTTAGAAGGTTGTGAAAGTTGCGTTCTAAAAAAAGATGATGTAACATTATATTATGTTGGTGAAGTAGAAAGACCTTATAAAATAGAAATTGAATATTATGATATAAATGGAAATAAAAATGAAAAATCAATCGAAGGATTTGAAGCAACAATATTTTGTCATGAATATGATCATTTAAATGGAATACTTCATATGGATAAGATAAAAGAAGTATTAGAAATGACACCTGATGAAATGAGAGAATATAGAAGTACCCATCCATATAATATAATTTCTAAAGATTAGTTATTAAAAATAAAACTGTACACACGTACAGTTTATTTTAATTCTGCTACTATTAGATCAGCTTCTCTTTTTAAACTTTCATCATATTTATTTACCAAAGTAAAATCATATGAATAATTAGAATAATTAGGAATAGTATAATCCCTTAATCTAAATTCTTCTTCTATAGCTCTTGCTACTGGAATGTTTGATTTAATATGTCTTAGACAAAGATGTTCATATCTTTTCTCATTATTATCAGGTTCTACAAGTATTCGATAATTACAATAATTCCATATTTCTTGTAATTCAACTAACCTATAGAAATCCACAATAATATAATCATATATTTTTTCATTATCCTTTATCTCTTTTAATAATACATTGATTAAATCTTCTTCTACCAAATCAGATATTATTTTCATTTGCTTAGGATACTGTAAAAATAAAACATGATCTAATTCACCATCTTTAAATATATCTTCACCATACAACTTTTTTAATTCATCTAAGTTTTTCAATAACAAATTTATATAAAACTCATCTACAGATATTATTTTTATGTTTGGCAATCTCTCACTTAAATGTTTTGCTAAAGTACTTTTACCACCTGCACTTTTACCTGCTATCCCAATTATCATATAGTACTCCTACTTTTTTGCTAAAAATGCCATGAATTGTGGCAATTCCTTATTCTTTTTGTAGTAATTAATATCAACTTCTTTTGTTTCTTCTATAGCGCTAGATTCTGTGAAATCTAAAACTTCAAAGTTAGCTTTTCTTAAAAGTTTAAAATGAAATGAAGGGGAAACAACATAAAAAGATAAATTTTCTTTTAAACCCCAAGAGAAAAAATTATGGCTATGTTCTTTAAATGTATTATAGCTTCCAAATACTTCGCTTTCATTATCATCTCTTGAGCACCCAATTATCCTATACATTTTTCCATCTATTTCTTTATGTGCACTAGCCCATCTTATTGGATGAACCAAAGAAAATAAGAATAAGCCATCTTTTTTCAACACTCGATAAACTTCTTTATAGACAGTATCTGGAGTAGCGCTATAATGAATAGCTAAACTACTATATACAAAATCAAAAGTACTATCTTCAAACGGAAGAATAGACATATCACCAACTACAAATTCAACTTCAGGGTATGACTCTCTAGCAATATTAATAGATTCTTTTGATAAATCAAGTCCCACTAAATTTTCTTTATCTGCACCAAAAGTTTCTAAAAGTTTTGATTCTTCGCCAGTTCCACAACCTAACATTAATATCTTTTTATCCTTAAGATTAGGTATCATACTTTTCATCATAGGTTTTTCAACAAATCGATGGGGTGGCATCATTCCATTTATTAATCTTTCTTGCCTTTCTTTAGCATATTTATCGTAATCGTTTTTCATAATTTACCTCATATCTAGCTTAATTTAATATTCATTTACTGAATAACTGTTTTAAAATATTTAATCATATAAATTAAGTATCTCTTTTATTTTTTCCGGACTCATATGATCTAATTTTGATTGTCCAGATAAGCACAGATTTTTATTATTCCATAAAGGTACTTCTTCATCAAACAAACTTTTTGAGAATACCCAACAATCATAATCTAGCTTTTCTGCAGTATATTTTTCTTTTATGAACCCATTCTTTTCATAAAGTTTAATAGCATCAGCATTGTCTAATAAATCAGCATAAAGTCTAATATATCTAAAGCCTTGATCTTTTGCTAATGATATTGTTTCTTTTAACAATTCTTCTCCTAATCCTTTGCTTCTATATTGTGGCAAAATACCATACCATGCTATCCAAGCATTCTCGGTATCGTCATTATAATTATATAAGCCTGTTATACCTACGTATTTAGAATCTTTTTCTGCTAAATAATATTTAACATGATCATCAATATAATTGATACCTGTTTTCTCAATAAATAGATTTCTATCCAAAGATGCCAAAATGTTAATAGTACCATCCTCATTTGTGAATATTTTATTTTGAATTTTTATTCCAATTTTATAATTACTAAAATCTATTTTTACTAGTTTCATTAATATATTCCATCTCCAAATAAATACTTCTCTTTTATAATTATAGCATACGTGTTATAATATAAAACAATTATCTAATGTTTGGTGTGATATTATGCGTGATATACAAATATATAAAGGGAAAGAAATAGACAAAGATAAATTAATAAAGATGAAAAATATTGCTGTACAAGGATTTACAAATCCTAAGTGGAAAAGAAGCTATAAATTAATATATGGAATGGAAAAAATAATCAGTCCAATAACTTGCAATAAAGAAAGTGAATGTTTAGTCTTAGGTAATGATTGGTATCTATTATTTGAAGTTGAAAAAACTGTTGTTAATATTGTAGGCTGGGTAGCTATAGATGAGCCTGAAACAAAACTAAGTCAATCGATTGAAATGTTAACTGTACTTAAAGAACTATTTTTAAAATATAAAGATAGACGATTTGTTTCTGCATTAAGACACACTACATCATTTCAACTATATACAAAAATGTTAAATCAAAATTATTTTAATGAGACAAATCACAGAGTTTATACTTATTTTTCCCCAATAGGAACTGAAATAAGATTAAAGTATTTAAGTGAGCATTCTGCTGATAGTAAAAATTTATTTGATAAATATTTAAATAGTGGTGCTAAAGAAAAACACCCAGAAGATTTAGAATATGTTTTACATAAAACAGAATTTAGAGTAACAGATAAATTTATAGAAAAATATGATACAGAAGAAAAAAAATACATTTTATAACATAAATGTATTTTTATATTATTTAAATATTTTTAGACTATCAATTAATTCAGTAAATGTTGCATCATTGTATCCAACGATATCATAGTTTTCTATAAAGGTATCAAAATCTTTTTTTGTACTTTCATTTAAGAAGCCGATTTTTAAAGCTGTTTCACGTTTTTCTGCATTAACCATTTTTATATCATCAATTGTATCTCCAAGTAATAAAACATTTTTCTTATGGCTAACTAGCTCTTTAATATTTTCTGGCATTGAAACTTCATTTTTATTTAATGAGTGAATGATATTATTTGATATACCTGTTGCTACTCCATTTTCAAATTTAATAAAATTAGCAACAATATGAATGTTATCATACATCGAATCATTATGAATTAAATACTTTTCTATAAAATTACCAATACCAGCAGAAATTATAATTACAGGTATATTCTTTTCATGCATGATACGCAAAAAATCTTTAGCACCACCTCTGAACTTCATAACATCTAGATTGCTTGTATCATTATTTATAACTTCTTCTTTAAAACTATATTTAATAAGTAGACCTATATGTTTTGTCCACCATTCAATCATATATTTATTTTTAGTTTCATAGTCAATCGATAAATCTAGCTCTATTGGTCTATAGTAATTATAAAGTTCAATTCTTTCATCTGCATATTCTTGTGGAACAAAAGCAGAACTAGCTAAAACTCCCCAAGAAGATTCAGAATCTCCTTTAGTTAATGTCCTATCAAAATCTGCTAAAACATAAAAATCATCATTCCAATCATTTATCTTTTCTAGTATACCTTCTTTAATATTTAGCATAATTTACACCGCCTATTTATTTCTTAATTATTTTATAAATTAAATTAAATAACATCATTCCAAATGTACATAATATTATATCATCAATATCAAACACTCCAACCCTAAAAATAAATTGGATAGTTTCAATTATTAATATAATAAAACATGATATACCTAAATTCAAAGAAAACTTCTTAACCTTAAATAATTCTATAATAAAATATTCAAGTGGCATAAATATAAATAAATTACCAAAGATATTAATAACTATAGAATACATATCACTATTTTTAAATATATCAATTATTGATTTAAAAGGTACAAGATTATAAGAACTAACACTATTAAATCTTGCAAATATAACCATATTAAATAAAAGAATAATATAATAAATAAAAACAATACTTAATGAAAATTTAAACACTTTATTTTTATCTTCTATTCTTTCAACATAATCATTTTCATAAATTTTATTTCCAATAACTATAAATAATGATGAAATAATAACTATAAATAATCTTATAAAATAATTAATTTCTATATTCGGTGCATATTCAAATCTTAAATAAACTAAGAATAAAAGAATAGACAAAATATAAAATAAAATAATTAATTTGAATTTATAATTATACTTATTTTCTTTAGTTATTTCATTATATTTAATTAATGATTCAATATCATTTTCATTTTTCTTATTATCTTCTCCATTTAGTATTTCTGATACATCAACTTTTAGTACTTTTGCTAGCGGAACAAGCAAAGAGATATCAGGAGTACCTCTTCCCGTTTCCCATCTTGAAACAGCCTTTTCAGTTACAAATAAATTTTGTGCAACTTCTTCTTGAGTAAGCCCAAGTTTCTTTCTTTTGTTCTTTATGAAGTTTGCAATTTTATTTAAGTCCATTGCTTCACCTACTTAATTACAATTATATTTATCAACAAATTCATTATATTCATCCTGAGATTTTGCAATTTGTGATTCATAAGTTATCGTTATTATACCATCAATATCTAAAATATCATAATGTTTAGCAACGTTATAGTGCCAACTATCCATTGCACCAGCCGAATAAAGATAAACATAATAGTTATTATCACAATAAAGAGTTGGCTCACTTTTTTCTTCACTTGTTGCATAGTCAAATGCTATATAAGATATAAATGTAAATGGTAATGGAAATAGAATAAATAACAATCCAAATACACCAGCAATGGATAATAATATAATTGTTATTGTTTTAATAACTTTGCTATTCTTTATTTCAACTATAAATAATATAATAATATTTAAAATAACAAAAATAAAATTATAAATATCTTTTGAATAAATAAGAGATACTAATAAAATAATAATAGCTATATCTTTATACTTTATATCATTCTTATATTTAATAACTATAATAGCGTTTGCTATTATAACTAGAACCATAACTATGTTATAAATAACTCCTTCTACTTTAAAACCATGTAACAAAAAATTAAACTTTAAAAATAAACAACTTACGAACAATGAATAATATTTAATTAAATCTTTTTTCATACTTTTCCTTCTTTCTAAAACCATAATATTATAAATAATAAATATATACACCCTACGAATCGTAGGATTTAAGAAATTAGGAATAAATAATTATCTTTACGAATTATACTTTCTCATGATAAAATTAAATTAGAAATACTTATCATAATGAAGGGAGTTTTTATATGAAAAAAATTGTTATTTCTGGAAGCACAAAATTAGAAGACAAAGTAAATTATTGGATCGATTATTTTACAAATGAAGGATATATAATTCTAGATCATCCAAGACTAAAAAACCCAGATGATTTACCTGAGAACTACAAAAATTTTTATACAGCACTAGAAAACACTGATGTATATTTCTTACTTAATGAAGATAAAAATGGAGTTAGAGGATATATAGGAGCTAGCGCTACTGCAGAAATTACTTATGAAGTTGTACAAAACTTAATCCATAATAAAAATATTGAAATTTATTTACTAAATATGCCAAGTAAAGAAGTTTTATCTTATGATGAAATAAAATTCTTCTTAGATATGGGTTGGGTAAAATTATTTAATCAAGAATAAAAGTTATGAGCGACTCATAACTTTTTATTTTTTGCTTTATTATTTTGTTTTCTTCTCTGATCATTTTATATCAAATTATTATTTAACTAAAAGAATAATTTTTTAAACATCTCCTTTAAAAAAATACTTATTTCATCCAAAGAATAATTAATTTCTTGACGAAAGTATTTAATAACCAAATTAGTACACCCATCAACATAAAAAGTTAATTTCATTATATATTCTTTTTGATTATTGCTTTCTAAAAATTGATGAATTGATTTATTAATCAGTATGTTTAAGTGATTAGCAAATAATAAAGGTTCATCACTAGTTAATAGTAATGAATATATAGTTTCGTTCCCTTTTAAATATTCAATTATCTGATCTATATAATTATTGAAGTCTTCAAGATTATGAATATCATTAATATTACTAGTCAAAACACTTAAAGTTTCATTTTGTATGTCTTGAGCAACTTCATAAATACTATCATAATGCGTATAAAATGCTGATCTTGTAATATCAGCTCTTTTAGATAATTCAGTAACAGATATATTTGCAAGTTCCCTTTTTTCATGCATTAATTCTGCAAAGGCTTCTTTAATAACTTTTTTTGTTTTTCTTGAAGATGAATTCAAGTTTTTAACCTTTATCATATTATCACACCCATTAGTAATTTTAACATTTTTTTTAATATTGTCAAAATTTTTACATTATCAACATATTTGTACTATCATATGCACTTATTAAGTCATATACTCTAGTATGTTTGTAAAGGAAAGGTGTATATGAAAAAAATTAGTGATTTTATAGTAGACAAGAGATATTTTGTTATTTTATCATTTATCGTTTTTGCAGTCTTATCAATGTTTCTTTCTACAAAAGTTAACATTAATGATGATATATCTAAATATTTGCCAAGTAATTCAGAAACAAGACTTGGTATGGATATTATGGAAGATAATTTTGATGAAATAAAAAGCAGTTCTTTATACGTTATGTTTAAAGATTTAAATAAATCAGAAAAAAATGATATATTAAAATCTTTAGAAAAAACAAATGGAGTATCTTCAGTAAAATATGATGATACTGAAGAATATAATAAAGACAATAATACTTTATATATTCTAAATGTTGATGATACAAGTAATTCTAAAACAGCAAAAAAGTTATATGATGAATTAAAAAAGTCATACAAAGATCATAAAATGTTTTTTGGTGGAAGCATAGCAGAAGCTAACAAACCTGTATTAAAAATGTGGGTTGTAGCACTAGCAATTGTATTTGCCATGATAATACTTATTATTATGTGTGATTCTTATATTGAACCATTCTTATTTTTATTCACAATTGGTATAGGGGTATTCTTAAATAAAGGAACAAATATTATGTTCAAAAGTGTATCAAATATCACAGATTCAATATCTGCTATTTTACAAATGGCTTTATCAATGGATTACTCCATTATGTTAATGAATCGCTATACTCAAGAAAAAGAGAAAGAAAAAGATAAAATTAAAGCTATGAAAAAAGCTCTACATGCTTCTTTCAGCTCTATCTCAAGCAGTTCAGTTACAACAATTGTAGGTCTTCTTGCTTTAGTATTTATGAGTTTTACAATTGGACGCGACTTAGGATTTGTTTTAGCAAAAGGTGTTTTATTTAGTTTAATAAGTATCTTCACATGTTTACCAGGATTAATATTATTATTTGATAACTTAATAAACAAAACAAAAAAGAAATCAGTAAATCTTAAATTAGACAAACTTGGAAATTTTAGTTTTAAAATGCGTTATGCAAGCATTTTTGTTTTTATAATATTGTTTATTCTAAGTTTCATACTAAAAGGTAATTTAAGAATTTTATATACTGATGCTGAAACAGATGAAATAAAAAAGGTGTTTAAAGAGACTAATCAAATAGCGATTATCTACAATAATGAATATGAAGATATAATTAGTAATTATTGTAAAACTCTCGAAAAAGAAGAAAATCCAAATATTGATCAAATATTATGTTATGGTAATACCTTAAATGATGAATTAACATACAAAGAATTAAACAATAGACTAAAATCATTTAAAGATGATTTTGAACTTGATGATGAATTATTTAAAATCCTATATTATAACTTCTACAATAAGAATAACAATTTAAAACTAACTATGGATAAATTAGTAACATTTGTAAAATCAGATGTATTAACTAATGAAATGATGAAAGACCATATAAATAATGAAACAAAAAATAGCATTAATAAATTATCATACTTTTCTTCTTCGAAGAAAATAAATAAAGCATATAGTAGCAAAGAATTAGCAAAAATATTAGATATTAATAAAAATGATATAGACAATCTCCTTGTATATTATAATTCTAAGAATATAAATAATAAAATCAGTATTTCACAATTTATTGATTTTATGAATAACACAATTTTAAAAGATAAAACATATGCTTCTATGATTGATAAAAATACACAAGAATCTTTAAAATTAGTATCTCAATTTACTAATAAAGAGTTTATTAACAATAATATGTCAGCAAAATCTCTATCTTCTATTTTTGGTATCGATGAAGATAGCATCAAAAGTTTAATGCTTTTATACTATTTAAATAATGAAACAGATTCAAAAATGACTATACAAGAATTTATTAAAACTACCTATTATTTAAAAGAAAATACTAATTATCTAGATAGCAAAGATGTTAGTAGTATAACTAACTTAATCAAATTTGCTAATATCAATAATTCAAAGAAGAAAAAAGATGAACTATCTTACCTTTTTGGTAATATTGCTCCTACTCTAGTCAATATGTTACCTGATAACATAGAACTTACCCCTACTGAGTTTATTGAATTAGTTATAAATGACTATGGTAGTATGCTAACGGAACAACAAGTATCTCAGTTAAAATTACTTTACTTAATCATAACTGATACAAAAACTAAATATACGGCATCATCACTAGCATCACTCCTTAATCAAAATCAAAAAAGTATTATAAGTATATATGCACTAAACGATTATATAAGTAAGAATACTTCATCATGGATAGTTAGTCCTTATACCTTAGTCAAAATAATAATAGATAATAAAAACAATGAATTAATAAAATCTAAATTGGATAATAAATCGTTAAATCAAATAGAGCTTTTATATAATATTATGGATGGTGTTATTAATAACAAAACTTATACTTATAAAGAATTATCTTCTATGTTAAATACAGATAGTTCAAAATTAAGATTAATATATTCTCTATATGATATAAAAACAAATAAGAAAACTATTAAAGTATCTTTAATAAAATTTATTAATTTTATTGAACAAGATGTACTAAATAATAATATATTTAAAGATAAATTTACTAATGAACAAAAAGATAAGATTAATACGATATCTACCATTATGAATAACTCATTAGATAATAAAACATACTCATCAAAAGAAATGTATGCTACTTTAAATAATTTAAGTGATAAATTAAATAAAAATATGATTGATTTAATTTATATTTATTATGGAAGTGTAAATAATTATAATAACGAATGGACAATATCAGTTGAAGACTTCATTACATATATTAATGATGATATATTAAATGATAAACTTTTTAAAGACTTCTTTAAAGACGATATGGTTACATCTGTTAATGATGCAAAAGAATTAATTAATGATTCTAAGAATATGTTAGTAAGCGATAATTATTCACGTATGATTATTAATACAAGATATGATGACGAATCTGACACTACCTTTAATTTTATTCAAAGTATCAAAGATTCTTTAAATAGTAAAAATAAAGAAATATATGTAATCGGTAACTCTCCTATGGCACATGACATCAGTGGAACATTTGATAAAGAAATGACTTTAATAACTATATTAACTATGCTATCAATATTTGTGGTAGTTGCTATAACATTCAAATCATTTATCATACCAACAATTTTAGTTTTAATTATTCAATGTGCAGTATATATAACTATGAGTATTCTATCAGTGTTAGGTGGATCAGTGTATTTTATCGCTCTACTAATTGTACAAAGTATATTAATGGGAGCAACAATTGATTATGCCATTCTTTATACATCTTACTATCGCGAATCAAGAAAGAAAATGAATATTAAAGAAGCAATTATTAATTCTTATAATAAGTCAATACATACTATATTAACATCATCGTCAATATTAATAATAGTAACATTAATTGTAGGTAATTTTGCATCTGCAATTGCTGCAAAAATTTGCAAAACTATATCCGAAGGAACATTATGTTCATTACTGTTAATTTTACTTACACTGCCATCTTTACTTGCATTATTTGATAAATTTGTTTATATAAAAAAAATACAAAAACATAAAAAGTTATGAACTAAAATTCATAACTTTTTTAATGCCAAATATTCATTTAGTACTTGTTTATAAATTAATTATATAAATAATATGATATAATTAAAACGTGATAAATATTAAAAATAAACATTTATAAAATAATAAGATAGAATATAGAAGCTAAGAAAGGAAATAATTAACATGGAAAAATCTGTATACAGTAATGGTTTATTTGAATTCTTAGAAACTGAAGAAGAATTTGTAGTCGATAATCAAACTAAAACTATAAAAAGAACAATGGTGAGAAGATCACCTGGAATAAGAGCATTAATTGTTGATAAAGAAAATAACAAAGTACTTTTATCAAAAGAATTCCGTTATGAACTAAATGAATGGGATTACAGATTACCTGGTGGAAAAGTATTTGATAATTTAGAAGATTACAAAGAAGCTATTAACAATAATGATGTAATTAAATACGTAGAAAAAACTGTTCCAAAAGAAGTTATGGAAGAAGTTGGAATAATTGTAAAAAACCAAAACTTAATAAAAGTATCAAAAGATGGCGCTAGTGTTATTTGGGATTTATATTATTATGAAATAACAGATTATGAGATAAGTAATGATGGACCGCATCTTGAAGAGAATGAACTAGTTGATGGATATGTATGGAAATCATTTGATGAAGTAATAGATTTATGTATTAATAGTTCAATTCACGAGGACAGATCAGTTGGAGTATTATTAACTTATATTTTAGAATCAAAAAAGACCAAATAATTGGTCTTTTTATTATAAATCATTTATTACTCCATTAATTAAATTTAAATCAGATGGAATTATCCAATCTACATTTGTCATTTTAAATAAAGTTAAAGGAATTATTGCGCCAGCTCTTGCACCATCCATCCATTTTGGATTACCTGGCATTAAATCATATAACTCCTGTAATGTAATATCATAAAATACTTTTTCAGTTCCTTTAATATAATCTTCTAAGCTAACCATATATTTATGAACACCATCATCAAATAAAGTATTTGGAACTAAGTTAAATTCTGTTAATAATTCAAATCTTTCTTCGCCACCTGTAAAGATTGCACAGTCATAATCAGTATCAAGATTTAAATCATTAAGTTTTTCTTTAACAAAATCATCCATCTCTTCTACTGTATTACCACTTACACTCTCATTAACTTTACTAAAGTTATTTAATAGATCGGCAACACCTACTGTTAAATTCTTAGTATCAGTTATTTTATCACCTACAAATGTGACTAATTCAGTGGTTTTACCACCCATATTGATAATTAATACTTTTTTTCCATTATAATCATTTTGCATTGCTTTTGCTAAATAATAGTTTTCAATGCCATGACTAATAATATTAAAATGTAAGTCAAACTTATCATTAAATAATTTAACTAATTCTTGCTTACGTTCTTGTATAAGATTTCTAAATATACCTGTTACAAAAATATTAGTATTATCATATCTTAAACCGTATTTTGATTTAATAGATTCAAAATAATGACATAACTCTTGTAAATTAGCTTCACTAATACCTTTTTCCGGATCAAAATCATTTTTAAAATAAATTGAATTTTCCTCTAAAAGTTTTAGTTCAGTTTCATAACTATAAACTTTAATTGTTGAGGATCCTAAATCGATATAATAATTTTTCACGTCTACCACTCCTACTACAATTATAACATATATTTATCTCTTTATTTAATAAATCCTAAACCTAAATGTAATTTATCACCATTTAGAAGTCTTTTCTTTAATTCCCTTTGTAATGATGTATTCTCTCTTAATAAGCTATAATCACCTACTTCATTTGGCTCATTAAAAATAAAGTTTAAGAAGTCATCTAAATTTTCTTCATGTTCAATAATATTAAATAAGTTCTGGAATTTCATTATATTACTATCTTCAGGTATAATCTCAGCGACTTCAGGGCTCAATAACCAACTTTGCGTATAGTAAGCTAATAATTTATCATCTAGTTCTTTATAATATCTTTTTATATACTCACTTACTGCATTTAAAGAATCTTTAACTTCATCATACTCTAATCTACCACGCGCAGGTATATGAATATAGATATAAACATGTGGTTCACTAAAATATTTATCAATCTTAGAAAAATTCTTTACTCCTATTTCATATTGTAACCTGCCAATTTGAATTAAGTTTCCCTTGATAAAGAATGAGCCCCAAATCATTTGACTAAATCTAATACCATCCATATTAAATCTCTTTTGATCACTAGTACAAGTTAATCTAATATTATACTTTTGTAATCTTATTTGTTCATCATCATAATTTCTTAAATTGATATTTTCTATATGCACTTTATAACCACATAATAAGGCTACTACTGGTATCATATAACTACCATTATCTTTAAAAACACTTGAAGGAGATTTCCAAGACCATATATTATAGTAATTTTTTGCATCTGCTTTATATAAAATATAATACATTAAATAACAAAGATAATTTAATTTATTATCTTTATTTAATAATTGCACTTCTTTAATAAATCTCTTTTTAAAATCGTCATCAAACTCATAAAAAGATATCATATATTCAAAATCAAACAAATCTAACCAATCTTCCGTGTAATTATCATCAATTTGTTGTTTACAATTTTTCCACGAATCTGGTATTTCAGACATTGAAATATAACTTGCCAATTCACTCAAAGAAAACATAGCTACCTCCAATTATAACTTTAACCAAAGTATAATATATTTTATTATATCAACTTTATATTAAATAAACTAATATAAAAATATCTTATTTATAGTAAAATTGCAATATAACTAAAAAAATAGATTGCATATTATACACTGGGATAGCAAATCTTTAACAGACAAAAATTGTTGAAAGGGGTATAAAAGAAAAACAAAAAAGAAGACTATAAGAAACAATTAACTATAAATAAAAATCACATATCTTTTCTTTATATTGGCGATTAAAATCAATTAATGCTATTATCCGCATTCTTATGTATTTAAACCATTGTTCCATCCTTAAACTTGTTAATATTACAACTTTTAATATTTTATTGATATATATTATTGATACATATATCATAGTCTATACAATAATAAGTTATGCTCTTTACCTATATTTTGTTACTAAGAATAATTTACTATCCCAAAATAAATAACTTCATACTAAAAGAATATGTTTTCACATATTCTTTTTATTTTATGCTATAATTATTCAAGAAAGAAGAATGATCATGACATGGCCATGGATTACTAATCAAATACTTGCATTTGCAGGTTTAATATTTGTTATTTTATCTAATCAGCAAAAAACATCATATAAACTTTTACTAATGAGAACTATAGCAACATTCTTTGTCTTTGCTGGGCTATGTTTCTTAGGTAATATTTCAGCTATATTAATGTGCGGAGCTGGTGTACTTAGAAATTTTGTTTCTTTATACTTCGCAGCAAGACCTGATGCAAAAAAATCTATAAAATATATTGCTTCTATTCTAATTGTTATACTTCTTATTGTACTAAATATAATATTTTGGAATAATTGGCTTAATATATACAGTATTATTCTTGGTTCATTTAATGTTTATACATTCATGCAAGAGAAAGCTTCAACAATTAGAAAATGTTCTGTGATAACTGAAATACTTGCTGTAACTTATTACTGTATATTATTTACACCAGTAAATATTATAATAGATTCATTTGGATTAATAAGTGCAATTGTTGGAATTATACGATTAGACATAAAAAAAGAAAAGAACTAACGACTTCTTTTCTTTTTTATTTTAGATTTAGATGTATTTAAAACTAAAATATTTTTTCTCTTTGATAGAATATTAAGATTTATTGCAACTATACTAAATCCTAAAAATAATAATGATGCCGTAATAAGAATCAGCCAAATCCCTAATACATGATCTTGACTAAATTTAAAGAAATTGGTTGATGGCTCTAAAACACCATATGTGGTTAAATTACTTATTGTTCCGAAACTTTCATAACCCCATCTTCCAGATGTAAAATAAGAAATATTTTTGGTTAAATCTACAAAAGGAATGAACATTCCAGAGAATAACATTTGTATCATCATATAAAGGGGCGAGAATATTAAAGTTGTTTTAGTATCTTTTACAACTGAAGAAATTAATAACCCAATAATGCTTGTAGAAAAAGCAATTAAAAAGAAATTAATGATTAATTCAAAATGAGTATTAAATAACAAGTTACCGTCAGGTCTTGGATCTAAATGAAAATAGACAATTGAAACACAAGTTATTGCTTGATACAAACAAAGAATAGAAACAACTATAATTTTAGAAAATATATATGAAGCAAAGTTCAGTCCACTCATATACTCCTTTTTTAACATATCTCTTTCTTTAACTATTTCTTGTATTGTATTGAAAAGCCCTAGCCACATTGATGCCATTGTAAAAGCAGCACACATCATCGAAGCAGTTAGAGGATTTAATAAACTATCTTTTTCAGTAGCTAAGCATATCAAGAATCCCATAAGTAATGCTTGACCTAAAAGTAATACCAACATAAACCTATTATTAATTAATGATGAAACATATCTTTTTACAAGAGTAATTGTTTGACTGAAAAAACCAACTCTTTTTTTATTTTTAATCTTTTCTTTCGGGTTTATCTCCAACTGTTCTTGCTTACTATTATACTTTTTATACCATGATGCAGAATCTTCTTTTAATATATCATAAATATCTACGAACTCATCAACATTAAAGTATTTAAATATATCTTCATATGGTCCATAATAACAAACTCTTCCATCAGTTCCCATAAATATAACTTTATCACATAAATTAAGATTTGAAACTGTATGAGCTGTCATTACAATTGTTTTGCCAGTATCTGCGATTTCTCTTAACTTTTTCATTATCTTTTTTTCAATATTTGCATCTAATCCGCTTGTTGGTTCATCAAGCAAAAATAAATTAGGATCACTAAGCATTTCTGTAGCGATTGACGCTCTCTTTTTTTCGCCACCACTAAGATTTTTTATAACTGTATTTCTAACATGAGATAACTCTAACACTTTTAAAACATAACTTACTGTCTTTTTAATTTCTTCTTTATTAATTCCTTTAATTCTTAATTTTAATGAATATTCTAATGATTTTTGTAATGTTAATGATTGGTCTAGTATTTCCTCTTGAGGCACATATGCAATCTTGCCTTTAAAGTACTCTTCTTCTTTTTGAATATCTAAGCCTTCTACATAAACATGACCATTACTAGGAGCACTATAGCCACTTAATATATTCATTAATGTTGTCTTTCCTGCACCAGAACATCCAACAATTGCAACAAATTCGCCGCGATTAATTTTTAAACTTAATTTAGATAATATTTTATGAGATTGCTTTTTTATCATTACATATTTACTAATATTATCTATAACTAAATCAAAGCCTTCTGTCATTTTTTTACTCCTTACTTAATAAGTATAACAAAATAAAAAGATAAATAGTATTTATTTATCTTTTCTTTACTTATTAGTTTACCATTATCCTATTTAGAATTTGAAAAAAAGAAGATATGAAAAGTCCATATCCGTTTGCTATTTTAAATTGCTTATATATTTACTTGCTTCTATTGCAGCAATAGCACCATCATTTGTTGCTGTAACTAACTGTCTTACATCTTTGGTTCTATTATCACCTGCTACAAAGATGCCAGGAATATTTGTATGGCAATCTTCAGAAGCAACAATATACCCAGCTTCATCAACTTTAATTAAGTTTTCAAAGTCAGCATTTGCAGGAGTTCTTCCAATAGCTACAAATAAAGCTGATACTTCTAATTCTTTTGTTTCTCCATCTTTATTAGTAACTTCAATGCTTTCTAAATTATCCTTAGCATTTAATTTAGTTACACTACTATTTAAAAAGAATTCGACATTATCTTTTTCCTTTAGTTTATTTACCATTGCTTCATCGGCTCTAAACTCATCTCTTCTATGAATTAAATAAACTTTAGAAGCAATTTCAGATAAATATAATGCATCATCTATTGCCGTATTTCCGCCACCCTGAACAGCAACTACTTTATCCTTATAGAAGTTGCCATCACAAGTAGCACAATAGGAAATACCTTTACCTACTAATTCATTTTCATTTTCTAAACCAAGTTTCCTATTTTCAGCTCCAGTGGCAATTATTACAGATTTGGTTTTATAAGTATTATTAGATGTTATAACTTCTTTATAATCATCATTATTTTTTATTTCTGTAACTTTTTCAAAATATATCTCAGCACCTAAAGACTTTGCTTGTTCATATAATTTAGTTGCAAAATCAAAACCTGATATATGAAATTCCACTGGATAATTTTCAATATCAAGTGAATTTATAATTTGACCACCATAGCTAAGTGCTTCTAACACTAAAGTTTTCTTATTTGCTCTTCTAGAGTATATAGAAGATGTTAATCCAGCTGGTCCTGCTCCAATAATTATCACATCATACATATAATCACCATATTTTTCTATATTCTTCCACCATTTATCCAAATGTTTTCTCCAGTTATAAAACTAGAATCATCAGATAATAAGAATAAACATAATTTAGCTGTATCTTCAGGTGTTGCAAATCTTCCTAAAGGAGTATCCTTTAATTTTTGTTCAATTTCTTCTTCTTTCCATCCTCTAAGTGATAATGGAGTTGGAGTAAAAGCTGGACATATTGAATTTGCTCTAATCTTTTTATCAGCATATTCTAACGCAGTTGCTTTAGTAAAATTAATAATGCCAGCTGAGGCCGCACAGTAAGCAGGAGACTCAGTACATGGAACAACTCCTAAGTGTGATGAAATATTAACAATGCTTCCTCCATCACTCATAATTTGATATGCATGCTTGGTACATATTACTTTTCCTAATAAATTTATGTCTAATACTTTCTTAAAATCATCAATTGCAAATTCTTTAATCAAATTATCTATAAAAGTGCCTGCATTATTAACAAGATAATCTAATCTTCCAAACTTATCTTTTATTAAGTTCATTATATTAATGACTTCATCTTCACGACTAACATCACACTTAACAATAAGTAAATTATCACTAGCTATTTCACTTTCTAAAGTTTTAGCATTTTCAACATTTGTGCTATAACAAGTAATAACTTTCACTCCTTTTTCAATCAATTCTTTAACTATTTCTTTTCCTATACCGGATGTCCCTCCAGTAACAAATGCAATCTTGTCTTTCATAATAATCTCCTCACCTTAATCAACTAAATCTGTATAGTAAATTATTTCTTTATTTAATGATTTAGCCAACTCAATTTCTTTTTTTGTAGATTCACCAATATAACCGCCTACATTAGTAACTAAAATTGCATCAGATATTTTTATTTTTTCTAAATGCATTTTACCAAGAATTTCCCCTTCTTCTTCAGTAAGACTATCTTTATCACAATCCGCCGGACATATTGGCACTAACACATTATTACCCTCAAGTTCCATTTTTAATGCAATACTCATCATTTCATTTTTGAATTTTAAACTTCCACAAACTGTTATTGTCTTCATATTTTATACCTTCCTTTTACAAGTATTACTAAGTGGACATTCACCACACTTTTTATTATTACAAAACTGATTACCTACTGTCCATAAATACTTATCTATATCTGCTGAAGCAACATTATTGATTGATGCTGCTTTAACCCAAGATTCACCTAAACTATTAATCTCTTCTTCATTTAATATTTTTTTATTAACTACTCCATTTAAATAACTAATTTCTATATCGTGTCTATCTATTGGAATATTTTCTAAATCAAAATTAAAATCACTTATACCTGATTCATATATTAATCTTAAGAGCAAACCTCCTGTTTTTTGACCATATCCCTTAATACTCAATATTAAATTTGCTAGTTCATCAAAACTTTTAATTGATTTAATTCTATTAAATAAATCTTGATTATCATTTAAATAAATTGAAAGACTTATCCATTTATTAACAGCAACATTTGGATATCGAGGATGAATATTATTAACAATTATATTTTTTAATTCATCAAGATTATTGGTAAAATTATCTACTACATATTTTGGATTAAATATGTAAGGATATTCATTATAAGTTTCAATTAAGTTTTTATGATAGATTACAGAACGCATACTATAATCTAATAAACAAGAATAGAAAATATAAATCAAATATGATTCACTATTTTTATTTAAATTGCTTGGATAACTTACTTCAGCTGAACTTTGTGACTCAGAATAATAATCTCTTAATAATTTAGAGCAGATGTTTGCTTTATCAAAATCTATATTAAAACTATTATTCATTTTCTTGATCCCATAAGCTAAGTTGCTCATTTGATTTACTAGATTTTGTTTTACCATCATCATAATCCCATAAACCTAATTGCCCATTAATAGGAATAGGAGCAATCTTTTCAACATCTTCAAGCTTAAATCCATAGCCTTCCCATACTTTTTCATAATTACCAGTACCTGCAACTTTATCAATAAATCCATAATAGATCAAACTATCTTTTTCTTGTAGTGATTTAGCCATCTTTTCATCAATATATACACAATCAGTTATATTAGCTTTAGCTATAATACATCCAGTTGGATATTCTAGATTTAGATGTTCAAATCTCTTCATAGCTTTCCTATCAATACCTTTTCCAGCATGTATTAATATCTCACCACGAAACTTCGTTTTCCAAGTTCTAAATTCATATTTCTTATAACCTTCTTTAATTAATGTAGCCCACGGTTGTTTTATTGTTATAACTTTCATAAGTACTCCTCACTTTATAACAATATTTTAACACAAAACAACACATATTTGATACAATATAGTCTTAAGAAAAGGTGATATCATGGTTATACTTGATAAACTAACTGAAAGTAATTCAATAAAAAGTATATTTTTCGATATTGATGGTACGATTACTAGATGGAAAGATGTAAGATCATTCTTAACAAAAGCATTAAGGGAACTAGATATGCCTTATAAAGAAGAATATCTTAGTGGTTTATATAAAGCAATGAAGTTAAATGACTATAATACCTTAACATCTGGACTTATGGATGAAGATGCTTATGCTAATTTACTTGGCATATATATAAGTGATTTGAAAAATTTTGGTTTAACCGGAAAAGATTTAAAAAATAAAATGTTTGAACTTGAAGCATCACAAACTTATATAGATGATGATGTCTATGAAGAACTTACTCATTTGCAATCTGAGTATCACTTATATTGTTATACAAATTGGTTTAAAATACAAGCAATGAAAAAACTTGAATATCACAATTTAGATAAATTCTTTTTAGCAGTTCATACTCCAGAAGATATGTTTATAAAACAAAGTTCTATCGCCTATCAATATCTTTTAGAAAAATATAGACTAAAACCAGAGGAAACACTTTTTATAGGAGATTCCAAAACTGATATCGTTCCAAGTAAAAAAGTTGGAATTAAAACTATTTATATTAATTATGATATAAAAACTGAAGATGATATTAATGCATCTTCAATGGAATTAATTAACGCCTCCGATGCAAGTATTACAAAGTTTTCGGACATACATGTTGTTCTTTCTAAAAAATATTAATAAATATGTTTAAAAATCTTTCTTATTAGATTATAATTAATTAAAGGAGATTATATGAAAGAAGAATTAATGGCCATTATTGAAATTGGCAGCAACAACACAAAGACACATATTTATGACGATGATAAAGTAGTTTATGAACATCTTGCAACAATTGAGTTTAAGAAAAACTATAAATTAGAAGGTAAAATCTTAGAAAGTGACCTAGAAAGTCTTTATAAAGAAATAGAAACTGCTCTATCTTATACAAACAATGTAAATATTTATGGATGCAGTATATTTAGAAATATAACTAGTGAAGAACTAAATGAAATAAATAATACTTTAGAAGAAAAATTTAATTTATCAATTACTGTTGTTTCACAAGAGGAAGAAGCAGAATATACAGCATTAGGTGCATATGGAAATATTGATTATGATGGAAATATCTGTGTGTTCATTGGTGGAGGTGGATCTACCGAATTAATAATTGTTAATAATAAAAAAATTATCGATAAAAAATATCTGGACTTTGGCGTAGTCGATATTACTAGTCATTTTCCTGATTTAAAAGAAGATATTGCAACAGTGTCATTTGATGATGCATACTCATATGTTTATTCATTAATTGGTGAATTTAATCCACAATGCGATATTATGATACTTTCTGGCGGCAATCATCCATACTGGTATCAAAATGCAGAGTTTGAACTTCTTGATAACACATTATATAAATGTGCAAATCAACCTTCAATGTTAACTATTGAAATGAGCGATAAGTATGATCGTGAAGCTTTGAAGATTTCACTTGATAAAGTTAGAAGCAATAGTGACAACCCACCTTGGTTTGATGGTTCAAGAGCAATGAAGATAATTACTAATGTTATATCACATAGAATAAATGCTAAATATATTATTCCAACGAATATAAACATGGAAGATGGAATAAGAAATAAATTATTAAATAAAGAGGATTAATTAATCCTCTTTTAATATTATCCAAGTATTCATACCCTTCTTATTTATATGAAAAGGCGTAACTTTAGTTAATTTGTCAATAAATATTAATGTTGCATATTTACTATCTTTCTTTAAATCCCAAAAATCTTCGCCAACAAATAAAAACTCGCTATATTGATCTTTTATTTCGTTTATGTTAGTTTTATCTAAATCAAAAAATATTACATCTTTAATTGTAAAATAAGCAACAACATTACCACCAGATTCTTTAACTACAACAATATCATCTTTAGTAATTTTTTTATATGGTAGCATTTTTTTCTTACTAAATCTTGATTCAATTGTTTTTTTACCATCTAGCATATAAGTTAAATAAGGCTCTGAAAAAATTCCTAAATGAATTGTTTTACCACTTAAATCATCACTAATATTATTTATTATTTCTTTATACATAAAATCAACTTCTTCTCTTTATAACATCATCTTCATTTAAATGCCCAACTAGCAATGAAGAATTTGAATCATGTTCACTTCTATTTTTATTAACAAGTTGTTCATTATAATTTGCATAGCAATATTTACAAAAATGTTTGCAAGAATTATAAACACCGATATCTACCATTTCAACACAATTACAATTCCTTGCTTTCCATTTCGGGAATCTTTTGCCAGTTAATTTAAAAGCCAATTCTTTAGGCATACAGTCTCCTTGGATGAATCCATACTCAACCAAATTTCTATCTTCAAAACAAGTTTGAACAGTCATACCATGTTCTTTAGCACTTTCACTAAATGACTTACCTATTTCTTCATAATCATAATCACTTAAATCTTTTATTTTTAATATAGACATATTGTTTCTAACGTTTTTATAATCATCAATAAAAGACACAATTATATGTTTCACATAACCGTCTAATAGTTTTATCATTTTAGCAAATGCTTTTTTATGATATTCAATTGTATATTGTTCATTTATAAATATTGGATCATATCTAATATATAAATTGTCTATTCCTACTATATCAGATAATTTCTTTATTGCAGCAATTATAAGCTCCTTATTTGGAACATTAGGCTCGATATCATTTTTATAAGGAGTAAGAGTTACATGAAAAATAATTGGTTTATCAATTGTTTTTAAATCATCTATTATTGGTAATGGATTTTTTGTACAAAAAACAATCACATCTACATCGGAAAAATTTATTCTACTTACGAGTTTCGGATTAAAAGGATTTCTTACATCAACAAATCCTTCATTATATCTTTTCATAAACCACGAAGAATAAAAAGCAACAACATCTGTTCTACCACTTACAAAAAGAATCATAAAAGCCTCCTATAAATATTATATAGAAGGCTTAATTTAAAGTAAATAAATTATTTATTATTCTCAAGTAATAATAATTTATAATATTTCCAAGATAAAACTTTTAAAACCAGTTTATCTATATAATCCTCACTAATGTCTCCATCAGTAAGACCTTTCTTTATTTCTTTAAATGCACTTTCATAATCTGTTACAATTAATAGATCATTTCCTGCAAGTAGTGCATTCAAATACTTATTATTAATATCACTTGTTGCACCCATATCTAAATCATCTGTAATAGTTACACCAGTAAATTTAAGTTCTGATTTTAAAATATTATGAACACCACTTGATAAAGAGGCTGGTTCATCATCAATACTCGTATAAGTATTATGACTAACTAAAACAGCTTCTGCTCCTGCATCAATTCCTGACTTAAATGGGATAATATTCTTATTTATAATTTCATCATAATCTGTATTATTAATAGATTCATCATTATGTGTATCAGTACTATCTCCATATCCAGGGAAATGTTTTAAAACATAAGATACATTATTAGTTTTAGAAGCATTAATAACAGTAGATGCATATTTAGAAGTTATTTCTACTCCATAACCAATTGTTCTTGGATAAATATATGAATCTGTATTTTCGGCAATATCGACTACTGGTGCTAAATTCACATTAATATGTAACGATGAAAGTAAATCACTTTTCTTTTTTGTATCTTCGCTTATTAAATCAAAACCACCTTCATCGTATAATTCTTTTGAGGATTTAAAAGGCGTTTCAACTAATTTAGAGTTACTACTTACTCTAATAATTCTTCCGCCCTCTTCATCTACTGCAATAAATAAAGGAATACGTGCAGTATCATTTAGAGAGTCAATCATTTCAATAACTTCATCTTTTCCTTTATCATCAAAATCTTTTTGATAAAATACATAACCAGCCAAATTATATTTATTGCCTTCCTTAGATTCTGGATATCTAGCTATTAACAGTTGACCAATTTTTTCATCAATAGATAAAGTTTGTAATTTATTATATGCTTGTTTATAAAATTTTGAAAATATTCCGTTATCATTCCATGTACTTAAATCTTCTGATTCTGCATTTAGAAGTTTTGCATATGCTATAACACTTATATCTTGATTTGATGAATTCTTATTTAGTATACCAGTGTATTTTAACGCTACTTTATCACCGACAGATAATTCATCAATATCAATATCTATGTTGTAAATTAAATCATTATTATCTTTAAACACTAACATATCGCTACTTTTATAAAGTACTTCACCTTCAATAATATTTGAATTATTTTTATTACTTTTTATAGCAACAATTACAATTAATAGAATAAATGCAAAACTCCCGAGACCAATTATTAACTTATTCATGATTATCACCTACCAAATATTATTCGTGGGATTAATTTTTATGCAACATAAAAGCAAGATATTTATCTTGCTTTACTTTCACCAGTTTTATAATCAATATCTACTCCATCTTCAACATTATAAATGTAGATATTAAACTTTATTCCTTTACCATTGTCTTCAACAGACATAGCTTCCATTTGAATTCCACTTGCAACTAAATTAGTATCTTTAAATACAGGTGTAACGCGATATAAAACATGATTTTTAGTTTCTTTAATATAATTAGCAACCATGTTTTCATATTCTAACATAATACCTGTATTAGTACTTCTTGTACAAGTTATCAAATTTTTCTCATTAGCATTTTCACCTGTTAATTGATACCCAATCAAATGACATCTATTATATAAATAATTTCCACTTATAAAATCATATTTAATAGTATGCCAACCACTTGGTTTAACATTACCAATTTCTCCTCGTTCTTCTGTTGGCATTAAATCAACACCAATATTTGCCATAGCAACTCCGCATCTATCTAAATAGTCGAGATCACTATAGAATTCATATGCTTTGGTAGTTAAATCATCCTCGAAAAAATTTGGTTCATTGTTGTTAATAACTACATACTTGGCTATTCCATCATAATCAATAACAGAATTTATATCATCAGAATAAACTGGAGCATTACCTGTTAATTCATTTATATATCTATTTATATCGTCTCGAAAATAATTATATGAAGCAGCTAAAAATATGCATATTATTAATCCAACTGTACTTGTTTTCTTATTCATAGTTGTTTTTAATAAACATTTACAGAATCAAATTCAAATGAAGTTATTTCATCAGCATAACTTCCACAATAAAAAACTGATTCTTTCCATTTATCAACTTTATCTATTTCGTCAATATTTAAATATTCTGTTCCTACAACATAACCATCAGCGTCTTTAAATTTATACATCACTTCTAATGATGTACCATAATCAAAGAATTCTTTAATTTTACTATTTTTAACTTTATCTTCCCTATCAATCTTTGTATAAAGGATGAAGCACTCATCTTCTTTATCATACTTTGTGTCAGTTACTTCAACCGTAATATTGTATTCTGGAATCTTTATTGTATTTTCATCAATACTTTTATATTCTGTATCACCAGAAAAAAGTAACGCTACTCCAAAAATAAATGCGAATGGAAGTATAACAGATAAAATCATTATTATAGCAACTACTACTATTAATAAGATAATTAATTTTTTATTTGATTTCTTTTTCACATTAGTAGTATTATCTACTGCATTTTCATTTTTTTTCATATAAACACCTCTAACTTTATTTTAATACTTTTATGAAAAATTTCAATATATTATGTAAAGTTTATTAACTTAAAATATATATATGATTTGTAATATGTTATATTTAAAATAGGTGATAATATGAAAAATAAAGTAGTATTAGTTGGTTGTGGAAATGTTGGAATGTCTTTTGCCTATGCCTTAGTTAATCAACAAACTTATGTTGATGAATTAGTACTTATTGATATTGATGAAGAAAAAATAATTGGAGAAGCAATGGATTTAAATCATAGTCTTCCATACTGTCCTTCTAAACTAAGTGTTAAAATTGGAAAATATGAAGATTGTGCTGATGCTAGAATTGTTGTTATTGCAGCTGGTTCAAATCAAGCACCTGGTGAAACAAGAATGGACCTAATACATAAGAATAGTCGTATATTTAAATCAATAATTGACCCAATTATGGCATCAAATTTTAATGGTATATTTATTGTAGCAACAAATCCGCTAGATGTAATGACTTACCTAACTTTAAAATATTCAAAACTCCCAGTAAGTAGAGTTATTGGCTCTGGTACAACTCTTGATACAGCAAGGTTAAGATATATGATCAGCGATAAAATAAAGATTGCATCAGATAATATAGAAGCATATGTTATTGGTGAACATGGAGACTCTGAGTTTGTTCCTTGGAGCAATGCCTCAATCGGGCTTACTAGTATAGATAATTTCTTAACAAAAGAAGATATGGAGAGTATTGAAAAAGACGTTCGTGAATCAGCTTATGAAATTATAAAAAGAAAAGGTGCAACATATTATGGTATAGGTGCTGCCCTTGCTAAAATTACTAAAGCAATACTAGAAGATAAAAACGAAATATTATCAGTTTCATCATACGATACAAATAACGATGTTTGTATCTCAACTCCAGCTATAGTTGGAGCATCTGGTGTTAAAAGAAAAATTCATATTCCATTAAACCAAGAAGAAACACAAAAACTTACTTACTCAATTAATGTTATAAAAGACGCGATTAAATCAATCGAATAAAAAAGGAGGACTATTTCTTTAGTCCTCCTTTTTCTAACACTTTAGCAAAAGTATCATAGTCAGAATATCCAACTTGACTTGCAACTATTATATTATTATTAATAATTAACATCATTGGTGTTGATCCTAACTCGCTCATAACATTTTTTTCTGCTTCTACAGCATCTAACTCACTTAATATAGTATAAGCATTATTATCAATAACCTTCCAAGTAGTTGGATCAATTATTTTAGCAAGATCTATATAATTAGTAGTGTATTTGTAATTCTTTTGAGCTTCTTTTAATGTTGGTAACATGGCTGCACACCATGAACATGTTGAACGTCCAATATAAATTACATGAATATCATTTTTTGATAAACTGGCAATATCTTTTGCTTCTATTTCCTTAAAATCAGATACATCATAATCTTCGTTATATTGAGTTTCCTCTTCTGAATTAGTTGTAGTTGGTGTAGAAGATCTCCCTCCACCTAATATCAAAATATTTAAAATTAAACTTATAACAACTAAAACTATTAGAATAGTAACTTTTGTATTTAATTTTTCAATTTGGCCTTTCATTTCTTCTTTCATATCTTAACCCTCCATAATTATAATAACTAGAATTTAAAGAATTTTCAAGAAAAATCAATATTTTTTATATTTGATTTCAAATGTTGTTCCGTCATTTTCTTTGCTTTTAACATTAATTGATCCATTATCAGTTTCAATAATCATTTTAGCTAAAGATAAACCAATACCAAAACCTGTATCACTTTCACTAACTTTATAGAATCTTTCAAAAATATGTTTTAAGTTTTTAGGATTTATTCCAATTCCATAATCTTTAATTGTAATTATTGTAAAAGCATTATTTTCCATAACTTCAATATCTACTTCACCTTTATCTTTTGAATGTTCAATTGAATTTTTAACTATATTAGTTATAGCTTCAACTTCCCATTTATAATCTCCAACTACATTAATAGATTTATCACACTTTATTTTTATAATAACATCTTTTAAATCACTTATAACATCAACATTCTTTTTAACGTCCTGAAGTAATTTAAAAATATTAATATTATCTTTATTAAATGTTACAGTGTTAGTATCAAACTTAGAAAGCTTAAGTATATTAAGCACTAAGAAATTGATATTAGTTATCTCTCTTTTAATATCTAAAATAAACTCTCTTCTGATTTCATCACTCATGCCTTCATCATCAATAATGTTATCTAACATTATACTTATAGATGTTAATGGAGTTTTTAGTTGATGAGAGATATCAGATAAAGAATTTTTTATACTAACTTTATCACTATAGGAATTTTCAGCACTTTCTCTTAGCATAACCATCGTTTTATATATTTCATTTTGTAAGATTGAAATGTCATCTTCTTTATTTGATAAAATATCTAACTTATAATTTTTTCTATTTATCTCTTCTAGATAATGTGTTAATTTTTTTATTTCATTATCTTTCTTTTTATTAAAAAAATAAACAATAAACAAGATTAATATAGAAAAAGATATTAACAAAACTATATTCATAACAAACAATGAACTTTTAATATGTTCACCGCTTAAACTTATTGAACTTTTAGTTATATCAATCCCATAAGTTAGCAAAAAATCATTATCATCTAAATTTTTATCATTTAATATATCAATTATTTCTTTATCTTCTATATCAGGGTCCTTATTCTTGATGTTATTTATAATATTATTAATAACAACATTATGATTATATTCATACTTTCTTAGATAATAATTGTTAGTAATAAGCAACGCTATTGCAAATACAAAAGAAACTAAAATTAAAATAATATTTATCTTCTTATTTTTCATCATCAATTCTATACCCAATTCCCTTTATTGTAATTATAATATCCGAATCTAATTTTTCTCTTATTCTCTTCATATAAACTGTTATGGTATTATCATAAACATCATTACCTGTCCATTCCCATATGTGTTCGATAATACTTTGACGAGTAACAACTTTATTAATATTTGTAAATAATAAAAATAAAATCTTCATTTCTAAACTAGAAAGATTAATAATTTTCTCATCCTTTTTAACTTCCATTTTATCTATATCAAAAGATATATCTTTAATCCTAATTATATTATTGTTCTTTTTTAAAAGAAGTCTATTAATTCTAGCTAAAAGTTCTCTTGTTTTAAATGGTTTAGTTATATAATCATCCGCACCCATTTCAAGACCTTGAACTATATCATCTTCATCAGATTTAGCAGTTAAGAATATAGTTTTAATGTCTTTTATATGATTTTTATAAAGATCAAAACCATTACCATCAGGCAAAGACACATCTAATATTATTAGATCTATTTTATTATTACTTAAATATTCAATTGTATCTTTTACATTAGTTTTATAGTTTACTTTATATCCATTTTGTTCTAATGCATATACTAAACCTTTAATAATTGTAGAATTATCTTCAACTAATAATATATTCATATAAAACACCTAATTTCATTATAACACAAATAAAGGGAGTAACTCCCTTTATTAGATATTATCATTCCTTATTGTTTCAATAATGTTTTGTTTACTTATTTTATTTAATGAAAATTTCATTATACACGATATAAGAATAAATACTGCAAGTGTACTTATGATTATTGCCTTATATGGAAGAGTATAAGCAAATTCTAATTGTCCACCCTCTACTAGATTCTTAAATATTAAATAAGATAAGAGACATCCAATTGGAATACCAATAACTAAAGATTTAACTCCATAGAATAAACTTTCAAGTCTTATCATTCTATTAAATTCTTTAGTAGTCATACCAACACTTTTTAAAGTTGCAAATTCTCTTGAACGAAGTTCCATATTAGTTGTTATTGTATTAAATATATTAGTTATACCAATAAGAGCAATAACTGTAATAAATCCATATAAGAATATACCAATTAAAGTAAACAATGATTTTGTTTGCCTTTCTTCTTTAGCAAAATTTGTTATATATACGTTATCTGATGTTTCTAAAATTTTTTCGACTTCATCTTGGAATTTATCAGGATCTCTATGATTAACATAAAGCATGAATTCTTTTTCCATTTTTTCATTTTCAAATTTTTTCATATATTCATCACTTACAACTAAAAGTCCACCATAATAGTAGTATCCTTCAAGGCCTAAAGGTCTATCATGAGTAATTGCAGCAATTTTTATTGATATATCTTCATACTCATCATTATCGTCTTCATTATTAAGATAGTGTTTGGCATTAATAGTATCCCCTACTTTATAAGAATATATATCAACTTCTTTCTGTTTAGTTTTCCTATCTTTTTCAAAAACAAGAACATCTATAATAGTATTATTTATTAATATACCCGACTTCTTAACATCATCATATCTTAGACCTAATTTCTTAATATACTTTCTATATTCGGAGTCACCTAATGAAACTACAGCTAAAGAAATATCATTATTACTAAGATCGTTTTCGGAAACTGAATAATACTTATATTCTTTTTTAAAGTCACTTGCTAAATTAGGGTTTTCAATACGTATAGATGAATCTCTAAATACAGTATATCCATTTATACCATCAAGTTCTAATATACTTTTTAAACCATCTTCTGTTTTATTTTTATCATCATTATTTACATGTACCGATATATTATGGTTAATTTGAGTATACTCTAATTTTATAGTTTTAAACGCCATTGTCATAAATGAAGATAAAGCAATAAAAATTGAAACACATACTATTATTGAAATAACCGTTGTACGATACTTCTTCTTATTTCTCTTTAAATTCTTATATGACACATCACCACCAATACCAAATAATTTCTTTATTACTTTAGGTGATTTTACCTTTCTTGATTTTATCTTGATATCATCGCTATTTCTTATTGCACTTATTGGTGAAATCTTAGAAGCTTTTCTAGCACTTCTTATAGCTGATAAATAAATAGTTACAGCACCTAAAACTATTGAAACAATAATCGCTAATATAGAAATACTAAAGACTAAATCCATGTTTAATGAATCCATTAAAAGCATTGAACAAACTTTAATTAAAACAAATGCTGCAAATAAGCCTCCAATTATTCCAAGAGGTATTCCAATTAAACCTAAAATATAAGCTTCATATAGAACACTTTTCTTTATTTGCCTTTTAGTGGCACCAACACTAGAAAGCATTCCATATTGTTTAGTTTTCTCAGTTATCGAAATATCAAAACTATTTTTAATACAGAATACTGACGCAACCATTATTATTAATGAAACTACAATAAACGTTGTATAAAGATATCGCATTGATGCATCATGAATATCTATATATTCTAAGTCAATTAAATAAGAATGAATGCCTTTTAATTGGAAGTTTGCCTCATCCAATTGTTGAGCAAGCTTTTCCCACTCTTCAGTATCTGACTCATTATCGGAACTTGATATACCAGATGTCATATATTTTTCAAATAGATTTTCATCAACATTAAGCATATTAGCGGTAATAGTATAATAATTTTTAAGCGAATCTTTTTTAAAACGAATATATGCATCATAAGTACTTTCACTATCTTCTTTATCCAAACATGTAATAAATGTGTACCCTGGTGCATCATAAGGTTCTATCTCATATGAAGGTCTTTCGATAATACCTACTATTTTGTAAGTTCTAGCATGAGTATTTACTAGTTCTTCAATGCTTTTAGTTTTATCTATAACTTCTAATAATTTTCCTGTTGATGCATCATATAATTCTTCTGTAGAATCTTCAGTATTATATGGATTATTTTGGTTTAATTCATAATCTTCACTAACTCTTTTACCAACATCTAATGTGACAGTGTCACCCACATTTAAAGTTATTCTACCATTAGTCTTTAAATGCCTTGGGATAACTATTTCATCACTCGTTTGAGGTAATCTGCCTTCAATTAAATTAATACCCATATTATCTAATGCTTTAAAATCAAAAGCAGTTAGATAAGCATACGGTTTGTTTTCATTTTTACTTTCATCTAATTTAGCATAACCAATAGATTTTACTAGATAATAATTTTCAACATTTCTATTTTTCTTAATTATATCTATATTATCTTCATTAACTTTACCAAAAGCTATATGATAATTACCAACTCTGTCAATTTCATAATTGATAGATGAATCTTTAAAACTTACTATTAAAGAAGCAAGTGCAGTAATTAAAGCAACCGATAGAATAATACCTATTATTGTAACTATTGTTCTCTTTTTATTTAATTTCAAATTCTTTATTGTAAGATTTTTAAATAATTTCATAATTACTCACCTTGTACTATATGCCCATCTTCTATTTTAATAATTCTATCTGCTACAGCAGCTATTTCTAAATTGTGAGTGATCATTATTATTGTTTGATTATACTTTTTATTTGATGTTTTTAAGATTTCTACAATTTCGTCGCTTGCTTTTGAATCTAAATTTCCTGTAGGTTCATCAGCTAAAATAATAGCTGGTTTTGTAATTAATGCTCTGCCAATACTAGTTCTTTGTTGTTGACCGCCAGACAACTCATTAGGTAAGTGTTTTCTTCTATCAGTTAAATTTAAATTAACTAGTGTATCATTTAGTTCATTCTTATTAACTTTTCTGTTATCTAATTCTAACGGTAAAACAATATTTTCTTCAACGTTTAAAATAGGAATTAAATTATAAAACTGATAAATTAGACCAATTTGTCTTCTTCTAAATATTGCAAGTTTATCATCATTCATTTGATAAATATCATTGCCATCAATAAATACTTTTCCACTAGTTGGTCTGTCAACACCTCCAATAAGATGCAGCAAAGTTGATTTACCTGAACCACTGGCACCAACAATGGCTACGAATTCTCCTTTTTTAACAGAAAACGATACATTATCAAGTGCTACTACTTGGTTTTCTCCCTTTCCATAAATTTTAGTTAATCCTTCAACTTTTAATATTTCCATAATATCCTCCTTTTTGAATTACAAACTAATTGTAATTTTTCTAAGTGACATCTAAGTGACATATAGGTAAGAAAAAAGAGTTTGCATTAACTCTTTATTTTTTTATCATTTCTAATCTTTTAATGACTTCTCCATTTTTCGCACCAGTTCCTAGCGATAAAACACTGGTGTTTGTTTCACTTTCTAGCCATTCTATATATCTATCAATATTATCATAATTTACTAGATATTTATTTTTTATATCTTCATAATTTCCTTGTTTTTCAAATAACCCATAATCAAATTGTTGAAAAAAATTTAAATATAAACCATGTGGATTATTAATTCTAACATTGTTCTTTAGTTTATAAATATCTAAATCAAATATTCTTCTTTCTTTTTTTGTTACACTAGTCATTTCACTTAAATCAGTAATAATATAATCTGGACTTTCAAATACCCTTCCGTTATTATTTATTCTTTTTATTACAATTGACTTATAAGCTCGTTCACCCTTTATCTTATGGTATATTCTCTCTATTTCTAAAGCGAGAATTAAATTTATCTCATTTTTTTCTAATGTTTCTCTTTCCACTCCATTTAGTAATTGTATTTTATAAATAACTGGTAACATATTATACATTTCAATAATTTCATTTATTGATTCATCTAAAATAGATTTAGCATGATATGCAAATTCATAATAAATTTCTCTAGGACAATTATTTCTAAAAGGATAGACGCCATTTTGTGAAGCTAAATTCACCTCACTCCATGTTAGTTCAGCTCCAGTACCATAACTGCCTGTAAACATATATGCACCATCTTTTGTAACATTACTTATTCTAATTGGAAATGGTCTTATTACCATAATCGTTTGAAGCAATCTTTCTGGTGAAATTCCTGAATCAGCCAGTAATTGAGAAGTAGAAACGTTTCTACTTGTAACAAACGGATAATTACCACTATGATTTAAATCTAAATCACAACCCTGAGCACCTTCTAACATTACATACTCGTCATTTTTATCAAGATGGCTATATAATCTTTCTAGCCATTCATCATTAGAGCAAGCTATAGCGTTTTTATAAGTTTTGAAAAACTCTAATTTTTTATCTCTAATAACTTTTTCTTGAGTTACTGCCCCACAGCCTTTAAATGTTGAGCCACTTTTAATATGTTCTCTTTCATATTTTTTATGTCGTTCTACAATTAATGGAACCATTTCGTGAACATATATTTTTCTATCTCCCAAATATTTTTTTACCTGGGCATACTCTTCTATAAATACATCCATATCAATAGCTGAACCTGGACCAATAAATAGTTCAATATTTGGGTTAACTGATGATACAGGAATATTTCTAAAGATAGTAGCATGACCTTTCTCATCAACAAAAGTATGGCCTGCATTTGGCATACAATTAGTTACAGATGCTCTGATATTGATATTTGGGTCTGTTACTAATTCACCAATAACTTTTGCTTTTCCGCAAGAACCAGCTGCACCATCAATTACACATATAACATTTCTGTTAACCATAAACCCACCAACTTTAAATTATTATAATCTTGGCCCCTTATTTTTTCTTTTAAATTCTATATCTTTGCTCATGCATATAAATGGATCAATTGAATATCTCTTTAAAAGATCAACAACCCGATCAGACGTCATATTTCTTGAGTTTCCTTGCTCATCAACATTATCTTTTTGATTAATTAGTAATATTAGTTTATCAGGAAATTCAATTAAACCTTTAAATATTCTACCATCAACACTTTCTGGTTCAAAATGATTATTTATGTAATTAAAATTTAAATTTCCTTCAAGTACTGGATAGTATGTACAATCGATTAGACCTTTAACTACATTGTCCTTAACTGCATCTTCTAAAACATATTCTTCTCTAGCAAACCAAATTATTGGAATATCTTGATCATCTTCTATTTTTTGCTCTTGATCTAAGAAACTAACCTCCACAAATTTTTGTCCTTTTTCAGTTAAATACTTTATTGCGTCTTCTTTAGTAGCTGGTGAATCTTTCATTATCATTATTAAGACATCACTTTCTTCATTATAAATAACTGTATCAAATATACGGGAATGAATAATATTTCTACCAATACTTAACATACTTACACAGTTATCATAAATTATACTTAATCCACTTTTAATTTGATCTAAAGCTGTATAAATTTCTGATCCATCTTCTTGAATAGACCATACATCTAAATTACTATTCATGTACGTCACCTAATTCTCTCCAAATACTCCTATATCTTTCTAACTGTTTATCATTACTAATTTGTGCAGTTGGGTGATAAAGAGGAATGATAATATAATTATCTGCTTTTATTATATCATTTTTTTCCAATACCTTACTAAGTGTATCTTCAATTCTAAAATTAAATACACTTGCTAAAGCTTTAAGAGGATAATAACCTAATGTCACTATTACTTTTGGTTTAACAATATCAATTTGTCTCACTAAATATTTTGAACAACAAAGTGTCGAATGATTTAAATTAATATTATTACCTCGATAATTAGATCCACTTCTTGCACACATTATTGCATTTGTAATATATATGTTATTTAAATCACATTCATGGTTTTCTAAACTTGCAGATTCACATAAATATTTAAATAGTTTCTTTTTAGTTAAACTTTTTTCTGAATCTATTAAGTCTTGGAAATCTTCTCCATTTTTAAATCTTTCATAAAGTGATACCATATCTTGATATGGACCCCAGTCTTGACCGATTATAAACAACTCACTATCTAATCTGCCATACCAATCAGTCCAGATTGAAGGAATATTTTTCGCAATATCAGCATCATAAAAATTTATTAATGATTTATCTTTAAGATTTAAACACTTATTACATTTTGCTAACTCAGTTATTAATATATCAAACTCATTATTTTTCATCTAAGACACTTTCATCTAATTCTATAAATCCACCTCTACTCCATAACCAAAGTGGTGTATGAATATCAATAGGTTTATAAGGAGTATTTTTAAATAAATCTTTCCATCTATCTATAACAACTTGTTGAACACTTGCTGATTCTAATTCTTTATCATTTATTAGTCCAAGTCTATGAGTGGCTTTTACTACATGTGTATCTGGAGCTACAGTTAATTCTTCTGCATTAATATATCTTGTATCAGTATATTGCATTATTACGTATAACCAATAATTAACTAACTTAGTTCCACTAATATATGGAAAATCTTTTTTGTGGTTAACAATAAAATCTCTAATCTTATTAACATTATAATTATTTTCTTCAAATAACTTTCTTATATCACCATCAAAAAGATTAATAAATGTATTGCACAACTTAATCCATATTTCTGTTTGTTTATTCTTTTGTAATGCAACTTTATATTTAACTAAAGCTGTTTGTACTTCTTCAAAAGTAGATTCTATAACTTTATAAGGGTCAAAAACAAATCTAGTTTCTTCATCTTTAGCAGTTTTGTTTGCTCCTTCCCATAAGGTATAAGAATTCCTTTGATAATTTAAAGACATTGGTAATGTAAAATATATATAGTTTTCTAAAGATGTTAGTTCATAATGAGGATTTTCATCTTCTGGCATTACTTCCCCGCCTAGCATACCTTTTTTATACATTGCCATTAGTATCTCACATTTTTTTATTATGCCATTACTCATAAAGTATCACCTATATAAATTATATCATAAAACAATAATTATATTGTATGAAATCTAATAAAGATGATATAATTTAAATGTGATAAGTGTTACATTACAAGCTAATACTTTCACATGTTTGCGGTAGCATCTTATTCAAATGAATAAAGGTGCTTTTTTTTTGCTTTATAATAACTTATAAAACAAGATAAAAATTATTATAAATAGAAGCAAAAATATCACGAATGACATTTCGTTTTTACTCATAAATATCACTTCCTTTTTACTACTTAACCCCCTGAATAATTTCTGCTTGTGGTCGAAAGTGATAGCATCTTCGCACTTCTCGAGGTGCTATATTAATTAATTGTTTTTCTCATTTCAACACACCTGACAAATAATGACAAAAAAAAGATAAAATTGCTTTTATCTTATTGTCTTAATAATCCATTTAATATCTTCAATTGATTTATCTATATTAAATATACCATTGCCAATTGGATAATAAACTGAATAAAAATCATATGAATTACCATTTATTTCTTTAACAAATTTTTGTTTTCTAGTTTCAGATACACTTATCTTTTTTTCTAGTACAATTGAACTAACTTGATTCCCAAATAAAATTATTACTTTTGGTTTGATTATTTCAAATTCGCATTCCAAAAATTTTTTATATTGTAAAAATACCGAATCAGGTAAAGGTCTTGCATCTATTTGAGTACATTTACCTAAGTTAGTTATAAATACTTTATGTTTTCTAACATTAGCATAAACAGACTCTGCAAATTCAACTGTCCAATCACTACCTTTAATTGATCGAACTTCCTCATAAATATCTTTATCTAAAAGACCTACTTTATAAAAAAGGGTCCAAATATTTTTTGTTCCGATCCATGGAGATTTAGGCCCAACCCATTCTTTACTTGATGCCACATTTCTTCCTGTTGGATTCATAAATACAAAACAAATATCAGGATTTTCACTGCAACCGCCATTGTATATGGAATCTAGTTCTTTTGCTCCATACTTTCTCTGTAATTTATCATATTCAATTTTTAAATCCTCTAAAGTATTATAAGTTTTAATCATTTTTTACTCCTCTTATTTTATTTCTAACTTTGTAGTATCAGGATTAATTCCAGAATCTTCAGTTAAGAATGAATATAACATACTAAAAGTTTTATAATAATTAATATTCATCGCAGTTACTAGTTTTTCTGGTCTTCCATTATTAAGTTCAAAGTAGTTTTCTGAATCCCTTCTTTTTTGTTCAGCTTTCCATGTAATGTAATGATAGTTATAAGATGATATTAAATCTAATAAATAATAGATTATTGGATCAACTTTTTCCTGATCAAAGTCATTAGGTAAATGAGAATCAATATATTCCACTATTTCTAAAATAGAAACATCATCTTTAAAATCTGTTAATTGTAATGCTTTTAATTTTTCTAGTAAATACTTTCTAGAGCAATCAAGAGAAACTTTTAATCTTTAAGCATCACTACCTAAAGCTAAATAATTACTTTTTCTAATAAGAGATTCATTTTATGGAAAATATCTCTCGTATCTATATCCAATGATTTTTGGTTTTCTAAATATTCCATTTTACCACCTTGTTTATTTAGTATAACATTGATAAATTAAGTGTTACAAGAAAAAAGAGAGTCTAAACTCTCAAAGTTGGTACCGGATGTTTTGTTTCATCAACATCAATATAAGATTCTAATATTTCGTTAATATCATCAGCACCTCTATTTATTAAATAGAAGATAAAGTACTTACTGACAAATTCACTTCCTGAAATTGATTTTTTTTGATTATGCATAAGTACTTCTGAATCTGGCTGAACATAATTTAATAAGTTATATTTTTCAAAATAATCTAATATTGTAAAATCTTCACCTTTTACTTTTCTATCTAATACATCAAGGTTTGATACAAATCCTTTATATTTATCTTTTGTACTTACTTCTCTTGGATCACGATGTAATAATTTATCAAGAATCATTAAATCTTGTGCTTCAGAGCCTACATAGTTTTCAATACCAAAATGTTTAGCTAAAGATTTTAAATGGTACTCATCACTATAGTATGCAAATCCACCCATTCTCAATGCTTCTCTTAGATCATCACCTGAGTAAGGTACTGAAGATAAATCAGGCACTACTATATCATCCTCTGTAATTTCTGCTTTAACTTCCTCTAAAACTGAAGGATCAACATCTATTTTATGTTTACTTTCATCTAATAAGACTTTTATTTCATCTTTTGTTAAGGCATCTGGTGATGTTGGCGCTGTAACTTGCTCTTCTATTTTTGAACCTTTCTTATCAAAACGATCTAAATGTCTTAGGTTATCTAAAATTATTTTATCGTGAATTGGATCGCCTTGATAATTTGAAATATTAAAATGTTCTGCTAACGCTTTAATATATTCAAAGTCAGTGTAATAACCACCTGTAGTTAACGCATCTCTTAAATCATCGCCTGAATAGGCAACATCTGATAAATCAGGTATTAATACTTGTTTATCATTCATAAATTCATGTGTTTCTGTTTCATTTAAAGCATCAACATCTATTTTTCTTTCAACTGTAGTACTGCTCTCGTTTTCTAATTCTTCAGCAGCTTGTATTGAACTAATTACTTGATCTATTCCAGCTTCAAGTTCTTTTAATTCATCATCTTCCTCTGCGCTTGGAGTAAAGTCATCAGGTAATACTAAATCTTCTGATGCTGCTACTTCTTCAATTAACTCACTAGTATTAAGTACTGCAGGGTCATCAGTTACACCTGCAAGTAAACTATCTAAATATTTTTCTTCATCTCTTTTTTCTAATGTTCCTTTATTTTCATTAATAGGTGTATCATCTGAAACGGTTTCTTGAGTTTCTCCAACTATTTCTGAAATTGGCTCAATATCAGGGAATGCTATATCTTCTAGAGAAGTAGCATTAACAACTGAAATACTTTCTGGTTCTAGTTCTCCTGAAACAATTTCTTCAGGCTCATTAGATTCTTCCTGAACAATAGGTCCATAAATATTGTCTAATTCATTTTCTACAAGAGGAAGCTTTAGACAATCAACCATTATAACATTCCAATCTGGAAATCTCTTCTTTGTTGTTTCTACAGCTGTATCTATAAAATCTTGATTTTGTTCAAGTGTTTTTTTAATAATATCACGCATAGCAACATATTTATTGCTTGCTTTATCATAATATGCACTGAAGGACTCACCGTCACTCATTTTAAATGATTCTTGTCCTAAATATTCTTGTAGAGTTTCAACCATTGCATCATGAACAGCAGAACAGAAAGTCGCTGTTGAACTTTTATAATTCGAATAATGTTGTTGATATCCATACCACGATGATGTTATATCATATATTGGTAAAACTGTTTTTGTTTTTCTCTTAGTTTCTTCACTTATATTATCTAGTAAATTAAGTGTTGCTTCTAAATCTTTTGAAGAACATCTTAATCTTATAGGCGCATTAGATCCAGCTTCTACAAATTGAAGTGTTGGAGTTATTATTCTTAACCTATCTAAATTTTTATCTTTAATATTTTTATATAATTCATTTAATACAGAAATAAAATCTTCAGGACTTACTTTAATAATAAATTCGTGTGATAAATGTGCAAAACCTTTTTCATCTAATAAGCCTTTGGATCCAAAAACTAAAGTAGGATGCTTTTGGATGAATTCCTCAATATTTTTTCTTTCATCTCTTCCTGCATTAAGTCTTTCTTCTTCACTCAATGATAAGTATGCTTCTTTGCCATTATATTTTGAGAATAAATTGTTTAACATTAACTCATTAATAAAACTATCTTCATCAGTAGAAGATATTTTGCCTGAGTTAGTTTTATCCATTTCAACACAGTTCATTAACGAAAGTGACTCATTGTAAAATGGCATATTTGAATTTAAAAATGCATCAATTACTGATTTTATCAATTCATCTGTAACTATAACTTCTGTATTCTCTCTAAATGTTTTTATATCCATACTATCACCCTAGCATATTTTATTATAGAAACATTATATCATATTTTTAGAAAAAATGAAAAAAAAGAGTGCTAATTATAGACTCTTTTATTTAAATCTAAACCTAACAATTGTAACTTTATTACAATTTGTTTAATATCAGCGTCTTTTAAACCAAATTCCTTAAGTTTTTTTCTGTTCAAAATCCATAAATCTTCAATCTTATTTATTTGATTATCTTTAAGTATTTTTTCGATATTTTTATCTAAATCCAAAATATCAATAACTTCGTTAATATAGATATTATTTTTTGCCATAGATATACCTCATCAAATAATATTTCTATAATAATTATAACATTTTTAAGAATGGCAATGTAAGAAAAAAATACAAGAGATTTTCTTACATTTTATTTTAATTACATTCTAACACTAGGCTCTTTAGATAACTTTGCAATAACTAAATCAAGTATTTCTTTTTTCTCAGGTATTACTCTAAAATCAGCAGAAATTTCAGATATTATACTTGAAATAATTGGTTTTGTTTCTTCATCAACAGTTTTTTCATTCATAATAGCATATAAATAATAATATTCATCTGAATTAACAAAAGTCATTATTAATGAATTAACAAAATCACTAGAAGAATCACTATAATAGATTAAGTCGGCAAATGTAATAACTCCAAGTTTTAACATTTTAATTATAATATTTTTTATAATTATTGCCTCTTCGTATTGATTATCTTTTTTTTCTAGACAATCAAAATTATTAATTACAAATTGAGTAATTGAATCTGGTTTATTAGCTTCATTTATATAAGAAACACTTTTAGAAGATAATATATCATTTAAAAATACTAAAGAAATAGAGTAATCTTCTACATTTAATGTAGAAAGTAAACTAAATACACTGTTTATTACACTTGTAATTGTTTGTTCATTTAAATTGCCATTTTTTAACGCATGTAATAAAAGTTCAAAATACTCTATTTTTCCTAAAAGCATCTTATAAATAGGTGTAGTTAAGAATTCATGATTTAAATCTAAAAATTCACTTAAGTAAGCCATAAACTCTTTATTATCTATTGAATGCATACGAATAATATCAAGATTATCTTGAATAGACAAATTTATATCAACACTGTTATTGCTTATGGCTGATGAAAATAACATAAGATCAGTCTTTGCAGTTGATCTTGATACAAGAATATTCTTTATATTTACAAGTGCATCAAAGTCCATACTACCCCTTCTTTTGGCTGTTTATTATAGTATTAATTAGGCATTTTGTCAAAGAAAATCATTTACAATTCAAAAAAATAATACTATACTTTTATTATATAGGAGACTAATAAACATGGAAGAAGTAGCTAATTTAATAAATATTGCCAAGAATGTTATCGAGCAACTTGAAAATAACATATTTTCAACTCGTCAATTAAAATATATAGTTGTTAAATCTGCAACAACTATAATGCAAGAAAGAATTGAAGCGTTTGAAGATTTAATTACTTTCCCAAATGTAAACTACGAAATGATAAATAATATGAAGTACGAGCTAAATAATATGATAGATTCAGTTGAACAAATTGGTAATCTTTTTAGAGAAAATGAAAATAGTATAATAATTATAGACGGGGACGGAAACTTTAAAGCCGAACCAGCATTATTCCATGTTGAATTAGAGAAAAAATCTTATATTGATCAAACATATCAAAAGCCTGAAGTTGATGATTATATGAGATATGTTGATTCTAGAGATGTTGAAAGTATGTTAACTGAAGAAAAATACGGAATAAAATTATAAAAAAAGAGGAAATTACTTTCCTCTTTTAATTTGATCTAACATCTTTAATTCAGTTAAATATAATTCATAATTTTGTCTTTGCTTTTTAGCAATTACTTGTAATATTAAACCTGTTATACCTAAAAGTATGGCAATAGTTATAATGAAACAAGCAAATATTAAACTTGGAAACTTTTCAACATAGCCAGTTTGAAAATATCCAACAAATGGTGGTATTAAAAATACTACACCAAATATTCCAAGAATAGTAGCAATTATACTAAAGAATAAAGCAGGTCTATATTCTTTAAATAAAGATCCAATTGTTTTTAATACTTTTAAACCATCTGATACTGTATTAAGTTTTGAGACGCTTCCTTCAGGTCTATTTCTATACATTACAGGAATTTCTACCAATTTATAATTTTTATCAACAGCATGGATAGTCATTTCTGTTTCAATTTCAAATCCTTTTGATAAAACAGGAAAACCTTTTACAAAATCATAAGAAAATGCTCTGTAACCTGTCATAATATCTTTTATATTATTTTTAAAAATAAAGTTAATTAATTTACGAACTAAGAGATTACCAAAGTTATGGAATGCTCTTTTATTTTCTTTAAAGTAAGTTGATGATAATCTATCGCCTATTACCATATCAGCCCTTCCAGATAAAATAAAATCACACATCTCTTTAGCATTTTCTGCAGGATATGTATCATCGCCATCAATCATCAAGTAACAATCAGCATCAATATCTCTAAACATACTTCTAATAACATTACCTTTACCTTGACGATATTCATATCTAACTTCTGCACCAGCAGATGCTGCTATTTTATCTGTACCATCAGTTGAATTATTATCATAAACATAAATTGTTGCATTCGGTAAAGCACGCTTATAGTCAGTTACAACTTTTTTTACTGTTTTAGCTTCGTTATAACATGGTATTAAAACAGCAATACTATTCTTTTTCACGATTATCACCTCTTATTACCTTTAATAATAACATAATTAACGCCGGAAGTACAAAAATATATGGCATTGCATATCTAAAATATGTATTTGCTGGACCTAATATACAGAATATTAATGATCCATATAAAGGCACTAAACTAATTAAATATTTTTTATTTTTAGTTACTAATAAATAAACAGAAAGTATTAAGATTACCCAGGTATTAATTGCTATATTAGATATTAAACCAATAACTGGTATAAATGGGAATATATTGGCATAAATCGTGATTACATTTCTTAAACCATCTAAGTTGTTATAGTGATAATCAACTAAATCATTTTGAGTTACTCTTTCATCAAATTCCGTATAAACATACCACTTATGAGCATTAGGATAAAAGTAACCATAAATATTATTCATTGTTGCATCAACATAAATATCTGGATGTTTTACTAACCCTTTAAACCAAGCTTTAAAATATTTAGCTAAATCTGCATTAGTAGTTTCCTTGTTGAATTTATTCTTAACTGGATCAGCTAAGTTTGGATCATATCTTGTAGCTAAAGTTTTATATTTTAAGATATAATCAATTATTTTTTTATCTTCACCCTTATAAAATTTTGGCTTTTCTTTAACTAATCTCGCAGTTTGTTGAAAAGGTACACTTAGCATCTCTCGAACAGATCCATCTGATATTCCAAGCGATGGAACTAAAATATTATCAAATGAATAAATCGATATAAAGAATAAAAGGAAAGTTATTAATATTCTTAATATATTTTTTCTAGAATAGAATAATAAAACAAAGATAGTTAACGCAATTACATATACACCATTGTGTCTAAATAATGCTATAAATAACATAATAAAATAAAGTGGAATTAAATATTTTATATTTATTTGTTTATCTTTATAGTTTTCTACTATATCAAATACTTTTAATGTAAACAAAATCATAAATGCCGTATATAAAGTATCTTTAACAGCTGATAAGGAATATAAAGTAAACATAGGAACAAACATATAAATGAGCAATACAATTAATCTCATTTTACTATTAATATTATGTTCCTTCAGAAATTTAATTGTATATGCTAATACGGATGCATATATAAAGGACTGAATAAATGTATAAATAAATAAACCAAAATTATCATTTACAAAATGTCTTCCTATTTCTATTGCATAGCCTATCATGAATGTTTGCAGCACAGGATGATGAGCTGTCATAAAAACATTTGGATCTCTTTGTATTACCCAATCAATATATTTAGTATGTTCATTGAAATACATCTTTATTTGAAAAGATGGGTCTGGAGACAATACAATTGGATAAAATGCAAGCATACCTATACAAATAACAATAAATATACATACAAAAGAAGTTCTAAAAGGATATTTATTAAATATATCCATAAATTTACTTAAATATTTATTCTTAAACTTAATGTCCTTATCTTTAATTTTTGGTATATAATTATCCAATATTAAAAATAAATGTGTAAAAATATAAGAAAAACCACATAACTTAATTACACTAATTATGAAGGTAGTGATATTTAAAAATATAAGTTTATAACTACCATAAGATGCATAGGATTCGCCTAATATCATAAATAATGCAAATATAATAGATAAAGCTTTTTTTAGTTTAGAAACATCCTTAACATTTTTCTTACTTATAAAATTATAAACTAATATACTTGTAATCGCTATTGCCAAAACATTAATATTATAAAATACTTTAAAATCTAGGTCTTTAATATTATCTATTAAATATATGTTAATAAATAAACTGATTGCAACAAATATTGAGAACAATATTTTACTTATTTTTTTCATGTTTTTATATTCTCCCTACTAAGAATAATTATACTATTAAAATTATGTAAAAACAATCTTATACAACACTAAAAAAAGAAGAAAACTCTTCTTTAATAATAGTCATACATTAATTCTTTTTGTTTTTCTATTACCTTAGGTGAAGAATATATAATTATGCGATCTTCAATATTGGTTGGATAACAATCATCCATAAAGAATCCTTCACTTTCAAAAAATACATTTTTGTATTCATTTATATCATAATGGATATCATCATCAAGTTGTCTAAATTTTCTTAAAAACCCTGAAACAATTATTCCATTTTTCTTTAAGAAACGTGATAAAACACTTGTAACATAATTTTTAAATATTACTAATCGATCATCTAAATTTGCTTCATCAATAAACTCTGAAGTATAATCCATTATATTAGATAAATACATAAAAGCAAATTTGTCATTTAACTTATCATCAAGATCAAATAAAGATGAATATTTATATTCAATCTCAAAATCTTCTTCTCGTAATATTTTCTGGATTTTTTCATAGTTTTCATCAGTAAAATAACCTGCTTTATTTTCAATTGAACAATTAATATTTGGAAAACCAAATAAACCAAATTGTTCATACATTAAAGAAGTTTCAGTATTTCTTATTACTATTTTATCTTTATTAATAACTTCATAAACTCCATCCCAATACTCTCTTGCTTCGGGATCCAAACAATCCTTAAATAACTCATAAATATCATAATCTAAAATTGTATCTCCACGATCCATACCCATGAAGTATTTTGTATACATTTTCTTATCTAAACCTGATTTTATAAAAGCAATCTTTAATTTAGAATAGAATATTGTTAATTTATTAACATCGAAAGCTACTATCTTTTTAGCACCATACAATAGTAAATCAAAAATCGCATCACCACTTCCAGTAACTGTTAGGACCTTCTGACCTTTAATATAATCTCTAAAGTGATGGAACACACTAGCAGAATCTTCAGTATTAAATGAGTATACTGGAGTATACCCAGCAAACTTCGTTTTAATATCTTTAAAATCTCTTCTTAGTATTTTACTTGCATGATAAATTGCCTCTCTTACATCCATAATAACACCCCCATAAAAGTAAGTCATATTCTATCCCAATCATCATTTTATTTCAAGTTCTTTTTCTAAAATATCCATTAAATGCTACTTTAGCATCATTAACTACAATAAAAGAATCTTTATCAATAGATTTAATTAGTTTAATACAGTCTTTATATCTTTTTTTGCTAATGCTTAAATATATAATTAATTTATTATCTATTGTCTTAACAACTGATAAGCCATAATTTGCTTTTTTTATTTTTAAAATATCTGATACTTTAATTTTTGATGATATTACTTCTATATTATATATACCATCAACGAGCATTTCATTTAATAAAGTACCAAGATAAGTTCCGGTTGCATAACCAAGAGAATAAAATATCGCGATCATTATTGAATTATCATAACTTACTAAGGCAACTCTAGCTGCATAAAACCAAACAAAGACTTCAACAAACGCGATTAATGAAGAAACTATTTTATTACCCTTAACTACAAACATAGTTCTTAAAGTTCCTAGGCTAACGTCTATAATTCTTGAAACAAATATTTTTATACAAGCTAGTACCATATCATCACCATTACTAGTATGTACACATTTTTAAATAATACATATAATACCATGGAGGTAAGTTATGTTATTTGATTTTGAAACTGACTTTGAAAAAAAAGTTTGTCCTTTATTAGATATAGATGAAGGATTTTTAAAAGGAAATATGTTTGCTGATCTTTATGAACCTTATAAGAACTATAAACCAAAAGAATTAAAACCAAAAACTGAAAGAGAAGCATTGTTGGATGCTATTATTAAAATTTGTTTTGCCATTAATGATTTAAATTTATTTCTTGATTTAAATCCAGATGATACTGAAGTATACGATAAATTTAAAAAATATTGTTTAATGTATGATAAATGCATTGAAGAATATGAAAAGAAATATCAAGTATTAAATTTAACAGATGATGTATACGGAAAATATACATGGATATCTAATCCATGGCCATGGGAGGATAGATAATTATGTTTAAATATGATAAAAAATTGCCTTACCCAATAGATATTAAGAAAAAAGATTTAAAAATGGCAAAATATATATTTACTCAATTTGGTGGAAGTAACTCTGAACTAGCTGCGGCTTTAAGATACTTCTCACAAAAGTTTACTATGCCAGATGCTTATGGATCTGCATTACTTAATGATATAGCTACAGAAGAACTTGGTCATATCGAAATGATTGCAACAATGATTAAACAACTTACAGATGGAGCTACAGCTGATGAAATGAAAGAAGCAGGTTTAGGAGATTACTACAGTGAACATGGAATTGGTCTTTATCCTGTTAATGCATCAGGTGCACCATTCACAATTACTTTTGTTGCAGTAACTGGAGATGTGTTAGCTGACCTATCAGAAGATATGGCAGCTGAACAAAAAGCGCGTGCTGTCTATGAAAACTTAATTGAACTAGCTGATGATGAAGATGTAATTCAACCGCTACTATTCTTACGTCAAAGAGAAGTAGTTCATTTTAATCGTTTTAAAGAATTATATGATAAATATAAAAAAATGGGTTATTAAAAAGGACAATCTAATTGTCCTTTTTTCTTGATTAAGATTATTTGCGAACTAAATGAATTATATCATTTGCTCGATCACCTAATGTATTATGAGATAATCCATTATCAACTACTTCATCAGATATATCTTTTAATCTTTGCAATTGTCTATCACGTTCAATAATATAAAAGAAATTAATTGAACATCTTGCCGTAGGTCCGGCCATATTATGGAAAATATTGACAAGCGCACCACTTGGACTTAATATCTCTTGATAATATTCTTCCATTAATGAATAGAACTTTTCCTCTTCTTTTTCAGATAAATAAAGTAAGATATTACTAAAAAAGGCTAAATCAAAATTTCTTTCATCTTTATATTCAGATGTTGCTAAATCTAAAATATTACATTGGCAAAACCTAATTTTAGATTGAAAGTCTATATCCTTTGCTTCATAAAATTCTTTTTCATTATAAAAAGGTAAAAATTCTTTTGACAATTTTACTCTATTTTCAGTATAATTCGTAACATATTCATAACTAACATCAAATAACATTTCAAATATTTGCGATGGAGTAAAACGATCATAAAGTTTATCAAAATATAAACGAGCTTCCTCAGATAAACATGAACGTATATCACAATAGATTTTATATGAAAGAAGTTCATCTTCACCAACACCCATTAAATAGTTCATAAATTTATCATACTCTAACTTTTGCATGCTCGCAATTCTTAATTGTTGAGGAAAATATGATAAGGCATTTAAATCGTATGAATAAACATCAATACTACGACGAGCCAGTTCAATTGAATTTTCACCTGAACTAACAGGAATTAAACACTTCTTAGGATTTTCAATATTTTCAACTATTTTCGCAACATTATCAGTAGTACTAAAAATACATTTCTGATATTTTTTATAACCTTGGCAATCTTTTAAATGCATAGTTTTATTAACAAGATACTTCACTTCATGTCTTTTTTTCATAATTTCCCCTTCTTTAAGTAACATATATTATTACAAAAAAAATAAATTGTCAAAATTGACAATTTATTTTTTCTTAAAAACAATTAATTTACTTAAGATATAATTTGCTATTGTTACAACTATTTGACTAGCAATCTTACCAATAATATCACTTAATGATAAAAGACTTACAATTACAAACATGATAGACATGTCCATGAGTAAACTTGCAATACGCGAACCCACAAACTTTGAAAGTTCACTTACAATATTTTTGTTTTTACTTTTAAAAACAAAGATACGGTTTGTTACATAAGCAAACATGACAGCAAATACCCAAGCTATTATATTAGCAATTTGTAACTCTAGTTTCTCATTTGGATCCAAGAAGGTTCTTGTAACCACAAAGTAAGTTACTAAACTTACAACAGTTGTTAAAAGTCCAACAATTAAATAATTCCATATTTCTGGATTCTTATAATAGATTCCCCAGCCCCAATTCCAAAACTTAACAAATATATTTTTATCATGTCCTTTAATTATAAGTTTGCCATTCATAATTATTACCTCAAGAAAATTTTAGCAAAAATAAACACTTATGTCTATCTAGTTTCTTGTTTTTATAATTATCTTTTTAGCGATATCAACTGGTATAACACTGAATGCTAAAAGTAAAACAAATATAAGCTCATTTAGTTTTAAACCATAAGTTCTAAATAATGGTCCTCCTAAATATATTAAATATATTTGAGCAATAAATATACTTGTCATTATAAATAAGAATACTTTATTTTTTAAAATACCAGTAAATATATTTAATCTTGTTGTTCTTGCATTAAAAGCATTAAAGATGCTTAAGAATATAAATAAAGAAAAGAAAGCAGTCATATAATATTTTGTTTGACTTCTAATAAATAATTTAAATACATCTAGTTTTAAAAATAAAACAAGTAGAACAGTAGAATATAAACCAATAAATAAAATTGTTTTGTACATATATTTATTTAAGATATTTTCATCCTTTTTAATAGGACGCTCCTTCATATATCTTCTTAATGGTGCTTCATAAGAATAAGCAAGACCTGCAAAAGTATCCATTATCATATTAATCCACAACATTTGCATAACTGTAACTGGTGTAGTTACACCAATAAATGGACCAACTAATGATAAAAATAATGCACATATATTCATAGTTAATTGGAATATTATAAACTTTCTAATTGATTTAAAAATTGTTCTACCATAAAGAATAGCGTTAGCAATAGAAGATATATTATCATCAAGTATTACTATATCAGCTGCATATTTAGCAACTTCAGTACCCGAACCCATAGCAAAACCAACATTTGCTTTCTTTAACGCTGGAGCATCATTAACTCCATCGCCAGTCATACCAACAACTATATTATTTCTTTCTAAAACAGTTGAAATTCTACTTTTATCTTTTGGTAATGCTCTTGCTATAACTTTTATTTTATTATAATTTCTAACAATATAATCATCATCAATTCTTTCCAAATCATCATGAGTTAAAACTAAAGAATCATGATCTAACATATTTAATTCCATGGCAATAGAGGCAGCAGTGTCAACATCATCTCCAGTTATCATCATAACATCAATCCCTGCACCCTTAATTTCTTCTAGTGCACGGGGTGCCTCTTTTCTAATGTCATCTCTTATAAGAATAAATCCAAGTAAGACATTGTTATAAACATCACATATTACTCTTATACCTCTTTTTGTATAACTTTTAATAATATCATTTACTTTGCTCTTATCATTAAGTAGTTTTCTATCACCATTTTTATCTAAATAGAATCGACATCTATCTAATAGAACTTCACTTGCTCCTTTATAATACTCATTATTATTGGAAAGTTTTACATAAGAGTATTTAATAGTTGAATTAAAATTAGTTTTTGTCTTTATTTCTAAATTTTTATCTCTTTTACCTAAAAATGAGAGTATGGCTTTATCAGTTGAGTTACCGGATGTAATGTTTGTTCCTTCAAAATAAGAATCATTGTTATAAAGAAGTGACTCAATAAATCTGTCTCTAACAATATTGTTCATCTCTGATAAATTGTTGTAATGGTTATCTTCGCCATCAACTATACCAATAACACTTAATTTCCCCATAGTTAAAGTTCCTGTTTTATCTGTTAACAATACCTGAATTGCGCCACTTGTTTCAATACCTACTGGTTTTCTTACTAATACATTGTTTTTTAACATTTTTTTCATGTTAGACGATAAAACTAAGGCCAACATCATAGGTAAACCTTCAGGTACACAAACTATAATAATTGTTACTGCTAAAGTTACTGTATGAATTAAAAGATCAAATAGTTCTCTTGGACTATTAATTATTTCAAGTGCCAAATTTAAATCAAAGTTATTGGAAATAAATAAGACATTAAAAATATAGGAAAGAGATGCAAGTATAGCACCAATATAACCAATGCGTGAAACTATTCTTGCAAGTCTTCTAAGTCTTAACTTCATTGGAGAATCCGGAACTTTTTCGTTTAATTCTTTAGCAATATTTCCATAAATAGTATTAATACCAACATTTTTAACTCTCATAACGCATTTATCACTTAAAATAACACTACCTTTAAATAGTTTATCATTAATTCTTTTTCGGGCTTCTTTAGATTCACCATTAATACTTGATTCATCTGCTCCAACACTACCACTTATAATAACACCATCGGCAGATACCATTTCCCCAGATTCTAGATAAACAATGTCTCCAACAACCAAATCATCTGCTTTAATTGATACGTTTTCACCATTTCTTTTGACTCTAACAAGCACTTTTTCATATTCATTTTGTAATTTAGTAAATGCCTTATTAGACCCATATTCACTTAACGATGAAATAAGTGATGATAAGAGAATTGATATTAACATACCCAATGTTTCATACCAATCAGCATCACTAAACATTAAAACAAAACGAATAGCTAAAGCTATTAACATTATTTTAATTATTGGATCACCTAAAGCATCAATAAATAATTTTATAAACTTATTTTCATTTTTTAAATCAACACTGTTAGTACCATACTTTTTTCTTGATTCTAATACTTCTTCATCTGTTAATCCGTTCAACTATTATCACCCTTTTATCTTTTTTCTAATAATGTATATGTTGATAAATATATAATTATTAACAAAAGAAAAAAGACTTAATGAAGTCTTCAATAAATAATTTTATTTTTTATTTATTCTTTAAATAAATCTTTTTAAACTTTTGGATACTAAGTACAAGAAATAAGAGTCCAAGTATAATTATAAATAAACCCACTAAAACATTAGCTTTTAAAGTTATAATACCTATAAGTAATATTAAGCCAATTACAATTGTAAAAAATAGAACTATTAAAACAATTAATGGATACCTGACATACTTTGGTAATTTTTTGTTTTTACTTGCTTCTAGAGTACCTTCAAAAACCAGTTCAAAAAGAAATTCAAATAAATACTCCATATTTTACTCTCCTTTACCTCCAATTACTTCGTACACCACTAATGGTACAAGCATTTCATCCTCAGTAATACCTGAATGAGATGATTTTTGTGTATGCTTTTTTCTATCATATCTAATACATTTATCAGTAATACCTATAGCAAAATAGTCACCTAAAGCATCTTCAAAGTATTTGTTTTCTTCACCTTCACCATATAGTTTTTGTTCTCTTACTTCATCTTTAGATAAGATTATAAAATCATCTTTTAGAATCATTTTAAGTTCACCCGGAAAAATACTCATATATTCTTCTTTAACTCTAAAGGATGCTGCTCTAACATCTATACCAATATCTCCTTCTAGCATCTCTATTATATTAGGATAATCAGTTAAAGTAATATACTTACAAGCAAGATGACCATGATCTGCAATTGCAATAACAAGAGTGTCATTTAATGATGTACATAGTTTTTTAAATTCTTTATCAAGTTTTCTCAATAACATTTTGGAAAGAATTGAATCATTTCCAAAAGTATGAAAATTATGATCTGGTTGATTACAGTAGAAATAAATATAATTTCTTTTATCATTTTCTAATATTTCTTGAATTTGCATTCTAGCTTTCTTTAAAGACATATTTCGATCATCATGATAAACTGATATTTTCTTCGCATAGCAATCTTTATCTTTTTTGATTTTATCAACAACAGATTCGTATTTTAACAAAGTTCTACCTATATGATAATCAGTTATTTTTTCCTTAGTTGATTTTACACAATTGCGAGATAAAGTTATTACTTCATCAAATTCTTTAAAATACATATCCCAACCTAACCAACCATGTTCGATTGGATGTAATCCAGATTCAATACTGGTTCTTGCTGACATAGTAGTTGATGGAAATGTTGAAGAAAGAGAAGAAACTAAATATTTATTTAAAAAAGGACACAATTTTCCATTTCGTTTTAATATATTATATCCTAATCCATCAAACAAAACTAAAACTACATTCTTATAGTTATGCTTATTTAGAATATCGTCTAACTCATTTAATGTTGAATGACTAGTTTCAATATTAAAATATTTTAAAATTGAATTTGAGACGTTAGCAACATTATTCTCATAATTAGGTAACATTGTTTTCATATATTCACCATCTTTTATTTATTATAACATGAAAAAAGCAAATCATATCAGATTTGCTTTTTTTATTCAAACTCAATTGTGCTAATTAAATGGGCAATTTGCTCATCAGAATAATCTAAACTAAATATCGTAATGGTGTAACTGTATTCACCATCATTAATAAATATTTCCTTAACACCATAAGTCTCCCAAATATAACCATCATAATCACCATCAATTAAAGTAAGTTTTGTAAGATTACCAAACGTTGAATTTGCAATAAAATTAATTGTTTGAATTTTTCTTATTTTATTAATGCTACTAAATATATTTATATCATCATTAGCATTACTAATTAAATATTCATATGCTTTATAAGTAGTATTAATCTTATTATTCTCAAATTCTTTTGTTAGATCATAAGCTAACACATTATCTTTACTCATATCTAAAATAAGATTTAAAGTTTCATTTGATGGAATTTTATTGAAAACAACTTTATCATTAGTATCTTTTAAAATATATACTTTAAAATTTGAATTAATATTTTCTTCATATAATTCAAACTCATCTTTAATTTTTAAACAATCATATGTAAAATAATCTTTACCAAGATCAGTTTTTTTGACTGTAATTCTTTCTTCAGGGTTAAATGATTTAATAAAATTATATACATTCGTATTTTCTTGAACTTTTGTTAAATCATAAACAAAGAATAAGAATCCTTTAAAAACAATATAAATAACCAATATGATTGCTAAAATAATTAATAACATCTTTTTCGACTTTTGCATAATTAACCAACTTTCTATTTTAAAATTCTTTTTTCATATATATACTTGCAGATATACTATAAGAAATAAATAATGATAAAACCATAGTTATAGGTAACGCTAAAAATATATAATCGTTAAATACATCAAATACTTTACTAATTGCATAAAAGTCAATGTATTTTCTCATAAACTCTTCAACGAAAATAATAGCAAATACGATGACTAAAACACCAATTCGCGCTTTTTCAACGCCAAACTTATAAATTGCTGGATACATAAATACTTCCAATAAAACCGTTGCAAAAGTGCAACCCAATATAACTAGTAATAAGCTTTCATAATCCGTATTATTTTTAGAATAAGCAATTATAAGTGATAATATAGTTACAATTATTGATGCAACTAGTATAAGTATTAAAGTAGCTAAGTATTTTGCTTTTACACTGTTTTTTCTACCATTAGGTAATGTAACAACATATGCATCCCATTTGTTATAAGCATCATAATTAAATGTTGTCATCATCATTAGAAAACTCATAAATGGAATTAAAAATGATAAATCAGCTTGTCCATAAATACCTAAACCAGTATAAATTAATAACATTATTATAAAAACTTTACAATTACCCTTTAGCATTAGCAAATCTTTTTTTATTAAACCAATCATTATTCCACTCCTTTAATCATCAATACCATCAAATCTTCAAGTGTTACTTTATCAATTGTACTAACTTTATAAATTTTATTGAATTCTTTTTTGTTTTCAACTAAGACTTCATAATCATACTTATTCTTCTTGTATCTTATATAATCTTTATTATCAAAATTCTTAAATTCTTTTTCAGTACATTTAACAATTCCATAATTATCCAATAACTCATCTTTAGTTTTTGATAATAATATTTCACCTTTATTGATAAATGTTATATAATCAGCAATATGTTCTAAATCTGTTGTAATATGACTTGATATTAGAATAGAACATTCTTCATTTTGAATAAAGTCTTGGAATATATCTATTACTTCATTTCTAGCAATTGGGTCAAGTCCACTTGTTGGTTCATCTAGTATTAATAACTTGGGATGATGTGAAATAGCTACAGCTATTTCTAATTTTTTTCTCATACCTCTTGAGAAAGTTTTTACTTGTTTAGATTTAGGTAATGAAAAATCATTTAAATATTTAAAGTATAAATCACTATCCCAGTTTTTAAATGTATCTTTCATAACTGAATTAATATCAGTTGGAGTAAGAATTTCAGGAAAAAACATATCATCTAAAACCACACCAATATCTTCTTTAATTCTTTTATCATCTTTTCTATTACTAAGACCAAATATTTTTATATTCCCTTTATAATCTTTAATAATATCTAAAATAGCTTTTATAGTAGTAGTTTTGCCTGCACCATTTTCACCAATTAGTCCCATAATCATACCCTTAGGTAAATTAAAGCTAATGTTTTTTAATTCAAAATCATCATATCTTTTTGATAAATCTTTTACTTCTAATATATCTCCCATTACTTATCCTCCTCATAAAATATGTCTAACATGTCACTTATCGTATCTTTAGAAATATTGTTAACTTTAGCAATATTAACAATTGTATCTAAAAGATTTTCTATTTTCTTTAGTTGTTCTTCTCTTGCTAAATCAATATTTATTTCTGCAACATAAAATCCCTTAGCAGGAATAGTAACTACATAACCTTCCTTAACTAATTCTTCATAAGCATTTTTAGTAGTTATAACACTACATCTTAAATCCTTAGCTAATGATCTTATAGATGGCAACATCTCTCCAGATTCGAGTTCTCTTGAGATTATTTTGTTCTTAATTTGTTCTTTTATTTGTTCATATATTGGAACACCACTTGAATTACTAATAATAATTTCCATAATACACCTCGTTGTATATATTTATTATATACAGTATATACACATATGTCAATTTATTTAAATTAACTAGACACAAAAAAAGCAAACCATAATGATTTGCTCTGAAAATTGCAATTTGTTAATCATTTTGATTCTGATCATTTGTAATATCGCCATTGCCGCTTACAGGAATTATATGACCTAAGTAAGTTGGTTTAGGTTTAAATATACATTTTATAAAATCTTTATCTCTTGCTAATATTTCTCTTAATTCTCTATAGGTTGCTCCTGCATATTGTCTAGGATTTGCTCCAACTCCATAAGCTTCTAAACCTAGCTTATTTGCTATATATAAAGCTCGATATAAATGATACTTTTGTGTTACAATTATAACTTTCTTCGCCTTAAAAATTTCTTTAGCTCTATAAATACTATCATAAGTAGAGAAGCCTGCATGGTCCATGAAAATATCTTCTGAAGGTATTTCTTTTTCAATTGCATAATTTTTCATTATATTTACTTCACCATATTCTTTTCTTCCATGATCTCCACTCATTATTATTTTATTTGATATGTTATCTTGATATAAATCTATTCCTTTTTGTAATCTATCTTTTAACATGGGACTAGGTTTTTCTCCCCATACCCCAGCCCCTAAAATAAGAATGCAATCTATATCTTTTAGACTAGAATAATCTTTTTCAGTAATAATTTGATTACTTGTAGAAATTCTTACGTACAAGTTTATTCCAAAAACAAATATTATGATTAACATAATAACAGTAAATATACATTTAAACACTTTCTTCATAAAACATCCTTCTTGATTAGTAATAGCTATCATTCTACATAACCTGCAGTAGTAAAATCTTTGCATCTTAGATATGTTTTATAAACTAACTCATCGCCATCACAATCAGTTTCAGCATAAGCTTTACAATATGATTTTTTATCAACATCAAGCATATCCGACTTTTTTAAATAACCATTATCAATTAAAACATCATCTAGTATTTTAAATCTATGAGCTATTTCTACATCGCCTTGTTCATTATTCTTACAAGCGCTAGGATCAGTAACTTTTAACTGCCAGTCTACTGCATCTTTAAAAGATTTTAATATCTCATCATATCTTTCGGTAGAGTTTTTGTTGCCACATCCAGATAATCCTAAAATTATTACTGATAAAAAAATAAACAAAAATATTTTTTTCATAAGTTTCTCCTATTAATTATTTTATTTGATTTCAAATTCAACAGTTATATGGTGTTCTGTACCTTCCCCTGGTTCAGAAGTTTTTTTAACTAAACGGTACTTACCATCTTCTAACTTTCCATATAACCATTCCCAATCTACATTCATTTCTAATTTATTGTTTTTATCAACCATATATCCTTTAGATGTCCAAGCATAATTTCCATCAAATATGATTTCCATTTCTTGCCATCTGTCATTTTCTTTCTTATCTAATTTAAATTCAGAACCATATATGTTATCCCTGCTAGTAGTATCGGTAATTATAATAGTGGCACCTGATCTTGTTAGTGTTCCTTCCTTTATTGTCATAGAAACTCCTTCTAGATCATCAATTTTAGTACTACAAATGTTAATTAAATTTTCTTTATATTTTGCAACATAAATATTTCTATTTCTATCTAAAGTATTACAAACAATTACATAAAAAGGCTCATTACCAAATTCATTATCTATCTTATTATACTTATATAGTGTTGAGCCACCATCTTTATAAGTTGCAGTATATTCTAACTTATTTACGAAATCTTCTACAGAAATTTCATTATTAAGTAAAGAATCGTTTAAACTATTTCCATTATATGGAACATCAATTGCAAAATTAATTAATCTGCCATCATCCAATGTTGTACCAAACAAAAATTTTTCCTCTTGATGTTCTACAACTTCTTTCTTACCACATGCAGTTAATCCAAGACATAAAAAACATAATAGAATAATAAGTATTTTCTTTTTCATAAACCATTCTCCATTAACCAAATTATTATTTAGTTTTATTATCCAATAGTGTTGCTATTCCATATAAAGTTCCAGAAAACCCTAATACTGATATAGGAAAGAAATATAACTCAGCACTATTAACTCGAGCTCTTGCATCCCATAAACGAAGTTCATAAAACATTTCTGCCCCTATTATAATAATTAATACTGCTATCACTTTTAAAGCAACTGAAATAACTTTATTCTTTTTTCATTTTTCATTTTTTCTAACCTTCCTTATTTTTTATTACCCTTGTTTTTATTCATATATAAAGCTGATAAACATATGAAAGTTGAACCTAAACACAAATCAAGAATTCCCATGCTGCTTTCATCACTAATAAAGCATATAGCAGCACTAATATAAAAACATATTGAAGCAACAATATAACAAGTCATAGTAATTTTATTTTCTTTTTTCATTTCCGTACCTCACATTCAAATCACTATTTGTAATTATATTTATTATACCACAAAAGAAAAAAGGCTTAATGCCTTTTATACTTTATCAAAATAATTTATACCACGTTCCACAACATCAGCTTCTATATAATCTCTAAGTAATTTTCGTACTTCATAACATTTTTTTATATTTTTTATTTCAATATATCTTCCTGCTTGGAAAGAATTTGAATGACTATCAACTTTTACACCAATAGTTCCTACTTTAAATAATCTTTGCCATAAAGTTTCTCTTAAATCAGGATCTTTAAGTAAATATAATTCTACAGTATCTGTTCTTCTGCTAAAGAAACCTTTTGTTATAATAAGTTCATCTTTACTTATTTGATACTTAGTGAAATTTAAATGTAGAGTTGAAAGAATAGTTCCAAGTAATCCATCAGGTTGTCCTTCCCACACTATATTAAATTCAGGATTATCTACTGTTGTCTTTCTTTTTTCGTCAATTATTTTTTGTTTTTCTTCATTCATAATATCATTCCTTACTTCGATTATACCATAACTAATTAATCAATATATAAAATATCGCCAATACTTAATAGATTGCTAGTCATATTATTAATTTTTTTAATATTATCAACGGTTGTATTATACTTCTTTGCAATACTATATAATGTGTCCCCTTTAACTACTGTATGAGTTGTTCTTGAAGTGCCAGGTATTTTTAAAACCTGTCCTATATTTAAATTATTACTTGTTAAACTGTTTAAACTTTTAATTGCATCTACTGTTGTTCCAAATTTGTTTGCTATAGCATAAAGTGTGTCCCCTTTTACAACCGTATAAGTAGTTTGAGAAGCACCTTCACTAGTTGATGAAGTTGGAAGTTTTAATACTTGACCAACGCTCAATGTATTACTCGTTAAGTTATTTAATTTCTTTAATTCATCTACTGTTGTTTTATATTTATTTGCTATCGCATATAAAGTATCTCCCTTTACTACTGTATATGTGTTTGTTTTAGTTGATGTCGAAGGGGGTGTTGGTTTTGTTTCTGTAGTAGGTATTTTTAATTTTTGATTTATACTTAAACTATTGCTTGTTAAATTATTAAGTTTCTTTATTGCATCAACAGAGACTCCAAATTTATTTGCTATAGCATAAAGTGTATCTCCTGCTTTTACTATGTAATAATCTCCATCTAAGATACCAATATAATCTAAAAGTGAATTAGCTACAGCAGATGCTATACCTTCAATATTATTTCTGATAATTGCTGCATCACTAGCATTATCAGCATATCCATATCTAACTATAATTGTTTCATACCCTGGAGTATTTCTTGTAATATAGTAATAATCTTTTGTTGTATCACTAGGATATCTCAATTGATAATATCTGCTATCATTAAAATAATTTAGATTATTATTTATCTTACTAGCAAGATTGTCATTGTTGTTTAATGCATAAATAATTTCCGCACCAGTACCTCCACCAGAGTTTAAAGTATTAGATAAAACAATGACGTCTTTACTATTTGGATATTTATTTTTTAAATCTTTTATTCGATCATCATAAGAAATAGTTTCATCACCATTTCTTAACATATATACTTCTACACCTTTTGATTCTAAAATATTTTTAATTATATTTGATATTTCTAAAGTTGTATTTTTTTCTGTAAGTCCGTTCCCAGTGACACCAATATCTGTGCCACCGCCAGCAGCATTTATTACAACTTTTTTCATACTATCACCTAATAAAATAGTATGAAAAAAAAGACAAATAATGTCTTTATTTGCCTAACTTTTCTTCTATTCTAATTAATTGATTATATTTAGCCATTCTATCACTTCTACTCATTGAGCCAGTTTTAATTTGACCTAGATTTAATCCAACAACTAAATCTGCAATTGTTGTATCTTCAGTTTCACCAGATCTATGAGATAAAACTGTTTTATAGCCATATGTCTTTGCAAGACCAATAGTTTCTAATGTTTCAGTTACTGTACCAATCTGATTAACTTTCAAAAGTATCGAATTGGCAGCTCCTTTATCAATTCCCATTTGTAGGCATTCCTTATTTGTTACAAATAAGTCATCACCTATAATTTGAATCTTGTCTCCCATTAACTGAGTAAGTTTAACAAAACCATCCCAGTCATTTTCATCAAACGGATCTTCAATTGAAATAATTGGATAAGTATTAACTAAATCTTTATAGTATTCAATTAAATCATCAGTTGTTAAGGTGTTCCCATCCATGTGATAAAGCCCATCTTCATAAAACTCTGAAGCTGCTACATCTATTCCAATAGATACTTCCTTACCAGGAGTATATCCAGCACGAGTGATTGCTTCCATTATAAGATCAAAACCTTGCTTATTTGATTCAAGGTTAGGAGCAAATCCACCTTCATCTCCAACTCCGGTTGAATAATTTTTCTCATTTAATACTTTTTTTAAACTGTGGAATACTTCAGCACCAATACGAATTCGCTCCTTTACTGTGCTTGCATCAGTAATAATTTGATATTCTTGGAAATCAACATTATTATCAGCATGTGCTCCACCATTTAAAATATTTATAAATAATTTTGGTAAAACATTGCCATTACCAATATATTCAAATAATTCTTTTCCAGCATTATTAGCAGCTGCTCTTAATACAGCTAAAGATACACCTAATATAGCATTAGCTCCAAGTTTAGATTTATTTGGAGTTCCATCAAGTTCAATCATTTTGTAGTCAATTTCTTTTTGGTTTTCAACTTCCATTCCAATGATAACAGGTTTAATTATATTATTAACATTACTAACAGCAAGTAAAACACCTTTACCGTTATAGCGGTCATCACCATCGCGAAGTTCTAAAGCTTCTCTTTCTCCTGTACTTGCTCCACTTGGAACAGCAGCTCTGCCCAGCACACCATTTTCTAATATGCAATCAACTTCAACAGTTGGGTTACCTCTTGAATCTAATATTTCTCTTGCTTTTATATCTAGTATTTTCACATTTTCACCATCCTAAATTAATTATAACACGTGGATTATTTAGAAAAAATATTTGGAGCAATTATTTACACAAAAAATAGTTCATTACTGAACTATTTTACTTATAAGTCTTAACTGTATCATCATATAATTTTTTTAATTCTGTATCATAAATATTAAGACCATAATCACTCCTTAATTTTATGAATGCTTGATAATAAAGTACTCCATCACTTTCTTGTTTTTGAGCAACCATTGTTTCAACAATTGTGTCTCTTATATCATCAAGTGATTCTTTTTTCTTTTCATCTACTACAAAAACAACAACATGTCCATAGGTATCATCATCAAATACACTTGAGTATTTTCCTTTTTTAGTTGAACCAATTTTATCTAACACAGTTTGAGTTAAAGTATCAGTATCAGTAAACTTAATTGATTCATATGAATATGAGTAAACATTTGAATATTTTTCTTTAATCTTATTAAATGTTTTTCCAGCTTTCAAATCCTTACGAACACTTTCTAAATCATTATCGTCAGTGCTAGCAGTAAAAACATAAACACTTTTTTCGCCAAATACATGATCTTTGTAATATTCTTTTATATCTTTTTCTTTTATTGTAGATTCAACATATTCGTCATAATATTTTTGATAATAATATTCATCGTTTAGTCTTCTCAAAAAAGTTCCCTCATCTTTAAATCCATTAGTTGCTAAAAATTCTTCTTTTGTGTAACCATAATATGATTGATATGAAGTATATATTTCTTCACTTTGACTCTTAGCATATTCTTCTGCTTCTTCTTCTAAATTAGGATATTTATCTTTTAATATAGCTAAGTCTACCATATTAAATAATGCTTCATTACCGTTAGATATTTTCATCTCCTTGTATAAATCATTAGCTGTGAATTTTTTACCTTTGATTTCTACAAGAACTTCTTCTCCATTTTCTAAAGTCACAATTCTTTCTGGCCAAAATATTAACATGATAAGTAAGCCAATAATAACTCCAACTACTAAGTAACAAATTTCTGTTTTTTTATTTTGAATTGATTCAATCACTTTATTACCACTTTTATTCTTTTTGCTATTCTTTTTCATAACAAGCCTCCTAATAAAAATTATAAAATAGATACACAAAAATTTAAAGAAAAAGATTTCTACTTTTTTTGATAAATTTTTATTATTTCATCACAATGTCTTTTTATATCATCTCTCATAAAACTTAAATCATAACCATTAATTATATCTTTTTCTAACTTATCTGGATCTTGCAAAGATATTAAATAATTATTAATTATATTTTTATCACCATTATCACTTTGTTCTAAAAGTTTATAAGCATCTAATAAGCTCATAGCATATACAAATGGATTAAGTGATCCTTTTTCGTAATTAGAGGAATAAGTAAATACTGGATTGTTTGTTTCAATTTCTAAGGAAGTATTTCCACTAATCTCATATTTGGCATCAAAAAAAGTAACGTTTGCATCATCTCTTCTAGCCATCTCAACTATATATTTTATTCTTTTATAATAAGACAAACGAATATAATCATTATAGTTGGCATTAAAATGTTTACTATCTCCACACAAATGATTATTAACCAAAAATTTGTAAAATTCAAGCTCTGAATACATTGGAATAGTTTCTGCATAAAATCCATCCATAGAATTGAAGGTTGCTGTATATCTATAATTTTTTAAAAAGAACTCAACATAAATATGCATTAACTCGTGAACCATTGTTGCTAATGGAAATAAAGTATTAGCTAACTCATGATCATTTTTGCCAATAAAAGCCAAATTAGATTCAGTTAGTATATAAGCTTCACCAGCTAAATATTTTTTTTCGAAGTCAAATACTCTTTTTTCACGAATTAAATCTTCGTAAAGTTTATAAGCATCGGCAGAAAAGCCAAGTAAAAACTCTTTAGATATATCATCGAGATCTTTTTTCGAAAAATTTATAGCCCCTGCATTTCTTGCTAGAAAAAAGTTTGTTTCTTTGAACATATCAATAACTTCATCAGCTATAACTTCAAAATCTTCTAAATATTCATATACTCTATAAGCAAAACAATTAGCCTCATCATAAATCTCTATAGGTATTACTAAATTTGGAAATCCAGAAACTAATACAAGTTGATTAAAATTACTAAAATCATATGCCATTCTTTTCTTTTTGTATTTATCAGCATATTTATAAATATTAAGTAATTTACTTCTAATTTTTTTTAAATAGTTATAGTCCATAACTCCATCCCCTGATTTCCAATTATTATAAATTAATATTATAAAAAAAGGAAGATTAAGTTAATTTTAAATCTTCCAAAGAACATGTTATATCTTCTAGAGTTTCAACTTCAATTTCATCTAATGAACAAATTGTTTCATATTTTTGTCTCACTAGTTCTTCATATTCTACTAATTTTTTCTCTAAATATTTAAAGTAATTATTCTTAATTATCTTACTACTTACTTTAATCTTTTCTTCAATATCATCATTGATTGCTTTAATTTCTTCGTCGCGATATTCAAATGAAGAATAATACTTTATTTTAACTTTAGATGCATTATAATAAGCATTTTCATTTTTCCATGAACCATCTGCAAATACAGTTAAAGACTCATGATCTTTACTAAACAAATCTGTCCCTAAATAAAGTCTTGGATCATAATCCAAATTAAATAGATTTGCTAGTGTTGGTAAGATATCCATATAAGATGTATATTGAGAGAATGCTTGACTTTCAACAGTTGGATTATAAATAACTAAAGGTACTCTTTCAGCATTCATATCTTTAGAGGTATTATAATCTAATACTTTGTTTAAATTCTTGGTACTAATTCCATATGGATAATGATCTCCATACATAACAATTACTGTATCATCAAGTATTCCACGTTTCTCTAAACCTTCTAAAAGTACACCTAAACCATTATCTAGTATTTTTAATTTAGACATATATCTTCTAACATCGGTTGGATACTTTTCGCCTTTAGTCATACTATAATATTTATCACCTTGAATTGATGCATAGCTATAAGGTTGATGTGAGGAAACTGTTGTTAACCAAGTCATGAAGTTTTGTCCATTACTTGTTTTCTTATCAATGATTTTTAAGACCGATTTCATAAAGTCATCATCATTACTCCAGTTTCTATATTCATTTGAATATTTAATACCTAACTTTTCAACACCATAATACTCTCCACTACCCATATTAGTATGAATTTTCTTTCTTGGATAATATGCCTGAGTATAATTATGAGCTGAGAAAGTTATGTAATTATCTTGTTTATTAAATAAATTAAACACACTTTCAAAATATGAATTACTCTTATATTTACTAGCTGTACAAGTATTATAGATAGAATAAAGAGAAGTCATTCCACTAAATTCATTATTCATAGTTGCACATGAGTTACGTGGTGAATAGTTATTTTCAAAATACCATCCATTTGATAACATTTTATAAAAATTTGGATAATAATCTGGATCAATAAGAATATCATTAGCTGATTCCATCATGATTATTATTAGGTTTTTACCTTCAAACATTCCTGTGTAACTATTTTTATCAGTTGCTTTTCTATTAATTAAATATTTATTAATATAATTTAAATCTTCGTTTGTTTCATTTTCAATTAACATTTCCCAAGCTTCATCATCAAATACTCGAGAGTTTTCATTAACTTTATGTTTATTATCATGATTAACTATATACTCTTCTTTTATTACAACTGGGAATAGCATCGCTTTGATATCTAAAAAGCAAAAACCTAACTCACCAAATTGATCAATTGTAACTGATGGATTACTAGCTGTTAAAAATAATTCTTTATTTGAAACCGATTGAAAACTATTTTGAAATAATGGAATTACAATTGATATGTAATAAAGTAAACCAATAAAAACTAAAGTTATCAATGTAACTATAATGTGTAACTTATTCTTAATTGATTTAGCTATAACATCAATTTTCTTATCGATAAATATGTAATAAATTAAAAGTAAAAAGAATGGAATAAATACGATAAAATACAATGGTTTAAAACTAGCAAAAAAATCTTTTATATAAGATTTAACTGCACCCAATTGACTAGATGTTTGAAAACTAATATAAACACCTAAAAAATTGTGAAAACCAGCTTGTAAAAATGAATAAAAACAAAAAGCAAACACTAAAATTGGTATACCAATTTTAGATATTAATCTTTTACCTAAACTAAATAAACTACTTATTATTATAGAAATAAACACTATACCTAGTAAAATTCTAATAATTGAAAAATCAATTAAAGAAGAACCACTAATAATCTTATTTAATATTTCAATACTAAATAAAGATATAACTAAGACCAACATGTTATAAACAAAATCCCTTTTTATAACCTTTTTCATCAACTACCCCACTCCTGACAGTTGACTATAATACCACAAAATAGTTCCAAAATTCAACTTTTTTCGACATTTTTTGCAATTAACTTCAAATCATTTAATAATGACTTTAAAAATACCCGATTTTTTGGTATTCTAATAGTATAGAATAAAAGGTGATTATCATGTTTGGAAAAATACTTAGTTTAGTAGGTAATAAAATATTTGTTGAGAATGCATCAGGTGTTGCCGATACCAATTATATCGGTTATCACATTGTATTTGCAGAACAAGAACATAAAATAGTTGGAGAAATAGTTTCTCTAGACAGCAAACAAATTGAAATACTTTTAATTGGTGAAATATCTGGTGGAGTATTCTCTAATGGTGTACTTAAAAAACCAGGTATTAATACAATTCCAAGAATTATTTATAAATCTGAACTAGAATTAATCTTAGGTAGTCAAAACTATTTAGATAAGAAGAATCTTTTATTTGGTGCATCACCTATTTATAAAGATTATGTAGTAACCAGTGATATATCAGGATTCTTTGCAAATCATTTTGCAATACTTGGTAACTCTGGTGCTGGTAAATCTTGTGGTGTAGCTAGAATATTACAAAATGTTTTCTATACATCAACAAATGATATACCGGCCTCTGCTCATGTATGTTTATTCGACGTTTATGGTGAATACTATAACACTTTTGAAGAAATGAATAATTTTCCAAATCTTCATTTTAAAAAATATACAACTCAATTAGAATTCGGTAATGCTGATTTACTAACTATTCCAGCTTACCTTCTAGGTGTTGATGATTTAGCTATTCTTTTAGGAGCTACTGACCCAGGGCAAATTCCAGTATTACAAAAAGCAATTGATTTAGCAAAAATATTTACATCACAAGATCCTAAAGCTGAAGATTATAAAAATAATATTATTGCTAACTGTATTCTAGAAATATTATCTAGTGGTAAAACTTCTAGTATTATAAGAGACCAAATAATTTCTGTATTAACTTCTTATAATACTCCAACACTAAATCTCGATACTTTAATTCATCAACCAGGCTATGATAGAACTGTAAGACAATGTTTAAATATAGATGATCAAGGAAAACTAAATGCTATTAATTTGGTTGTTGATTTTTTCCAAGCTTATGCAAAACTTAAGATTGAACAAATAAAACTTGAAACAGAAAATCCTTATACATTAAAAGATTTATATTATGCCTTAGAATTTGCGCTTATTAATGAAGGTTCATTAGTAAGTGAAGCTGTCTTTGAAAGAAGTAATATTTTAAAATCAAGACTTGCAACAATTATTAATTCAGACAAAATTCATTACTTTGAATTTACTGAATACTTATCGAGAAATGACTTTGTTGAACAATTCTTCTTAACTGGACCAAATGGAGATACTTGCCAATTAATAGATGTTAACCTATCATTTATTGATGATAAATTTGCTAAAAGCTTAGTTAAGATATTTACTAAATTGTTCTTCGATTATACGACTAGTTTAGAAAACCGTGGTACTTATCCAATTCATGTTCTACTTGAAGAAGCACATAGATATGTTCAAAACGATACAGACTTACACGTTCTAGGTTACAATATATTTGATCGTATCACTAAAGAAGGTCGTAAATATGGTATGATCTTAGGATTCATTACTCAAAGACCTAACGAATTATCTAAAACTGCATTATCTCAATGTTCTAACTTCGTAGTATTTAGATTATTCTATCCAGATGATTTAGAAATAGTTAAAGGTATATCATCAAATGTTACTGATGATACAATTGAAAAAATTAAAACATTGCATCCTGGTATGGGATTAGTATTTGGTACAGCATTTAAAATTCCATTATTGGTTAAATTCTCGCTACCAAATCCATTACCAGTTTCAACAAGCTTACAAATTGATAATGTTTGGTATCAATAAAAGGAGAAAATATGAAGAGATTATTTAAGGAACACAGTCCATATCTACTAATATTAACACTAGCTGAAATTATTCTTTCAATAATTTCAATTGAAGCATTTGTTTATTCTGATTCACTAACCTACAGTGATTCCCTAATCTACAATGCCATTGGTATTGAAACATTACTTGAAACAATGTATTCATCAACCTTCTGGGCTCTTATACTTTTTACAATTGCTTTTATTACAATTTGTTCAATTACAACAATTGTATATCAAAAATTAGATTACTTATTTATGGGAATACTTGGATGGTGTATTTTACTTATACTTGGAATAAATGTAGGTAATCCACTTAAAGATATCCTAACAGTATTATTACTATTTATTCCAATCATCGCAATAAATATAATTGCTTATAAAACTGAAAAGAAAAAATTAGAAAAAAAGCGTTTAAAAAAATAAACGCTTTTTTTTATCAGAAAAATAAATTATAATAAAGCTAGAGGTGAGGAAATGGTTGAATATAGAGCTGATATGCATATCCACAGTGAATATTCATTTGATTCAGATATGACTATCAAAGACATTATAAAAACGTTAGAAGAAAAGAAGATTAAATACTTAGCTTTAACAGATCATATTGAATTTGGTCATGACTCGGTTTCTAAAGTCATTGATACAATTAAAAGACGTAACTACTCAATCGATAAGTTACAAGAGACAACTCAGATAAAAATAATAAAAGGTGTAGAAATATCAGAACCTCACCATTATAAAAAAGAAACTGATACACTATTATCAAGTATAAATGATATAGATGTTGTTTTAGGAAGCATTCACCACCTTTATGATAAATTATTAAGCAATTTGGCAAACACTGAAGATAATATGTATCTTTATCTAGTACAACTTTTTATCATGATAAATGAATCTCCAATTGATGTAGTAGCACATCTAGATTACATTAAGAGATACTTTAATCGCTTTTATGCAGACCCTGAACTTTTAAATAAAATATTAAATACTATTATAGAAAAAGATATTACAATGGAGATTAATACAAGCGGAGTAAGAAGAGGAGTGTCGATTTTTCCAAATTCACAAATAATAAAAATATACACTGAACTAGGTGGTTCTAAAGTAACATTTGGAAGTGACGCACATAAGTTAAATGAACTTTATGATAATATAGAAGAAAAATATAATGAATTAAAAGAATTAAAACTAACTCCAGGCGTTATTATTGGCCACAAATTTAAAAGCATAAAAAAATAAGTTCATAAGAACTTATTTTTTTATTACTTATTTTTATTTTGAGATCTATAAATCATTAAAGATACAACTATTATTAATATAATTGATATTACAAGTAAGTATATAGCTGTAGGCACATTTTCTAAAAATGATAATAATTTAAGAAGTGAAATAATACCGGCTATTATACCTACGTAGTAAAGTGATTTATAATCAGTTTTTTTAATTGATAATAATATAATTACTAAAGATAAAATTAATGAATAAATAAGTATTAATAAAGTTGGATTATTATCAAATATCCACAAGAATCCTAAAGCAAATACAATAGTAGAAAAAATATTCTTTGATTTGGCTGTTTCAAATACCAACTCTGATGTTATTCCTGATAGTAAGAAATACATTAAAGATATTAAAATCACATAAGTTGTATAATCAGCAATAACTGTATTAAAAAATTGATTTATCACAATTAATAAATAACCAATTGATAAAACTAAGTTAAATTTATCTTCTCTATTTATATAAGCAACTAATCCTGCGAGTATTATCATAATTAATAAAGGTGCGAAACTTACATAACCTAATTCTAGTAAACCAAGCATTAATAAGATATAAACAACAAATATAAGTGAATCAACACTTTTGCGTTCTCTTATTAATATATAAACTAGTGTTGATATAACTATAGAAGCTATTATTTCAATTATTGAATTATTGATATAAGCAAACATGCATAGAATTGAAACTAAACCAAATATTAAATAAAAAGTTTTAATTCTTTTAGTTTTAGCCTTTTTATAAATTGCTATATCAGTAAGACCAAGTAAACCAAATAAAGTGGATAAGATATTTATTTCTACTAAATTATGAACATAATATAATATAAAGAAGAATTTTATTGGCAATACATATTCTTCATAATCTTCATTATGTAAGGCATATGAACTAATTAATGAACTTAAAATAATAAATACTGTTGCAATTAAATGAGCTATATTATCAGCTGGAAGATACATTACAACCACAATCAAGAATATTAATACAAATACTTTATGAAGTATTTTTACAAAAGTATTATTAAATAATCTAAATGTATTTAAACATAAATCAACAGCACATGTTAAACTAATAATTAATACTAAAACCACATTAGACGATATATGAGTTATTAAAGCATTATTGTAATAACTTATTAAAAGTAAAGAAGTTAAAATAAATGATAATAATTGATATTCAAACCCTTTATTTTTATGAAGCAAATAAAGAATTGAAAACGAATTAATAATAACTAAAATAGAAGCAGACATAAATCGTGTACCTGCTATCAATATTCCAATAACGATTAAAGCATTAATATAAATTGCTACACAACTAAATTTATATAAATATTTATTAATCTTAAATATATTAGTAATAAGTAAGAATAAACTGATAATTATATATGTCGTTGTAATACTAAAATTACAAATCAAAACAAATGTCTCTATAATTGATAAAAAAGTTATATAAATAATATTATATTTTTTGTAAAACACTATGGCTAATATTGAAAATATAGCAACTAGAAAAGTAACACTTGCTAAGAACACATGTGAGCCGCCACCAGAAACACTAAACCAATTACCAAAAAGTTTGTTAGCACCAGCTACATAATAAGCTACTAATAAAATTAACGAACCAAGAGTATACGATACTTTATTACTAGCACTTACTTTTAATTGATATTTAAATATTAAAGCTAACATATAAAATATAAATGAAATTAATGCAAGTCCTGAGCATTTTAATAATGCAGAACCAAATATTTCATTATTCATAAGTGAAATGCTTGCAAAAAATAAAATAAAAACTCCAAAGCTTAATAAGTAATCTAAGCTCTTTATCTTCTTCATATCATCACCTAATATAATTATATATCACTAAAAGAAAAAAAGAAAGAAGTCATTATTATTTGACTTCTTCTTTTATCTTATCTTCAAAAGGTAATTCTTTTGCATCATCTATAGTTTTTAAAACCATTAAGGTTTCAATTAGTTCGAGTATAGAACCAAGAGCTAAAAGTATACCAACTATTCTTAAGAATATTGTTGCTGATTCAAAAGGGTTTATTAGTAAAACAATTCCTAAAATAGATCCTAATATACCAACTATTAAATTATAAAACCATTTTTCTGATATACCTTTAAGATTAAAAGCAAATTGTAATTTAAATAATGATTTAACAAGTATTGATACTCCTATAATAGTTGTAATAAAGTTTACAAGAGACTCAATATTTAAAAATAAGAATACTCCAATACCAGATAAGACTAAACCTAGTATTAATGATAAACTCATCATCTTTTCTAACTTACTTTGCTTTAAATAATCAATTAATTGTAATATTCCAATAAGTAAAAATAACGTTGCAATAAGTCCAGTAATAACTTTTATCGAACCACTTGGTTCAAAAGCTAAAACAATCCCTAATACCAAAGTAACTACGGTACTAACTAGCATATTCTTTTCACATCTTTTTGCATACTCTAAAACCATTCTATCACTTCCTAAATTAATTATATAAATAATCACTAAAAAAGACAAGATACCTTGTCTTATAAATTTATTTCTTCACCTGCTTTTATAATTAATCTTGAGTCATGCACAAACTTCAATGCACTTTCCATATCAAATAATTCCATAGGTTTCATATGAATCGGAATTGTGTGCTTAGCTTTTATATAATCTGCACAAATAATTGCTTCTTTGACATCCATATTATATATTCCATCTATTGGTAAAAGAGCATAATCAATATTATATGAAGGAAGTTTGTTTTTCATATCATCAGTTAATGAAGTATCTCCAGATGCGTATAAAGATATTCCATCAAATCTTAAGATGTAACCAACACAGTTAGACACATCGTGGTTTTTGTTATAAGCTTGAACTGCTTCAATTTCAACACCTAGTAGTGATGTCTTATTATAAATAGTACCATTCTTTAAATTGTTTTGACGTATTATAATTGTTGATTCTTTTTTCTTAGGTAATTCAACTTTATTATGGTCATGATGTTCATGTGTAACTAAAATAATATCAGCTTCCACATCATAACCATCACCTAAAAATGGATCAACATAAATAACTACTCCATCATTTGTTGTAATCCTGTAACTTCCATGTCCTTGAAATAATAATTTGCCCATATAAACTCCTTAAATAAAAAAATGCAGTAGGCACTGCAATTAAATTATAACACAATTATTCTATCGTGCCAATATTTTCTATCTCAATTAAGTGAATATTTTTAAATTTATTATCATCTACCCTTATAACTAAAGTTATAAAGCCAGCCGTTTCTTCACTATCTTCTTGGTCAAGTATATCAATTAAGATACCTTCTATTTTTTTACCATCCTTTTTTTCAACAACTATATATTTATTTAAAAAATAGTCTAGTTTCATAAATACCTCCACATACTATAAAGGAATATTGTATAAGCAATAAAACATATAACATTAACTTTTTTAAATATTCTCTTTCTTGTCTTATGATGAAATATAAGCATACCTAAAATACTTCCATATACTCCACCAAATAAAGATACACGAAGTAATATTCTTTCTGGAATGCGTCCCTCTCCAAATTTAGAATTAAGTTTATCAATTCCATAAAGCAAAAAAGATAAAATATTAATAGCTAAAAAGTAATACCTTAACATAATATACCTCATATAAATTATAATATATATGATATAATGTTGTAAATACAACTAGAAAGGATAACGACATGAATATAGAAGTTAATAAATTAAATAAAAGCTTTGATGAATTTACTTTGAGTGACATTTCTATTAAACTACCTAAAGGCAAAATAGTTGGTCTTATAGGTGAAAATGGTGCTGGTAAAACAACACTTATTAAATGCATATTAAATGTTATGCATAAGGATTCAGGTGAAGTTAAATTATTTGGACATCCTTATGATGATGCTTTAAAAGAAAATATTGGCGTAGTATTTGATGATTCATTCTTAAATGAAACATTTACAATTATGGATATAAATTTAATAATGAAAAATATTTATAAGAAATGGGATTCGCGTCTATTCTTTAAATATATAAAATCATTTAAGATACCAAAAAATAAAGAAATTAAAAAACTATCCACAGGTATGAAAAAGAAGATTGAAATAGCTTCTTGCATTTCAAGACATCCAAGAATATTAATTCTAGATGAGCCTACAAGTGGACTTGATCCTGTTATGAGAAGTGAAGTATTAGATATGTTTCAAGACTTTGTTTCCAATAATGAAAATTCAATTCTTTTATCAACTCATATAACAAGTGACTTAGAACACATCGCTGACGATGTAATATTTATTTCAAATGGCAAATTAATATTTGATAAACCGTTAAAAGAAGTAAAAGACTCATATGTTGTATTAGAGTTAACAAAAGATGAATTTAAAAAGTTTAATAAAAAAGATATTATTAGATATAAAGAAAATAGATTAGACTATCAAGTATTAATAAATAAAAAGAATATGAAAAGTGACTATAAAAAGTATATCAAAGATTTAACTAGATTAGATGATATTATGCTTTTATATATTAGGGGGCAAATATGCGAGGATTAATAATAAAAGATTTCTTATATTTAAAAAACACTTGGAAGAACTTAGTAATTATATTTATTGGTTCACTACTAATAAGTATTGCTTTAGGTAATTTCTTACTAGCTATATGTGCATTACCATTAACACTTCTTGCAAGTACGATTAATACTTTCCAAACTGATGAATTCTTTAATACTGAGAGTTATACTTTATCACTTCCATTATCAAGGATTAAAATAGTAACAGCAAGATTTTTATATACAATTCTTATGTTGTTTATATCGTTCTTTATAGGTCTTGTATTATATTACTTAATACGTTTTACTATTAGGCCTGGAAGAAATGGATTAAATACAGATATGTTAAAATACTTAATCATGCTAGAATCAGCTAGTTTACTTGTTGACTCAATATTCTATCCAATTATTTATAAAGTTGGATGCGAAAAATCAAGATTGGTACTTCTAAGTATAGTAATGCTTCTATTAGGTATTGGCTCTATACTAAGTGTGTATGTTAATGTCTTTGATAATGACTTTATTGATTTTGTAAGTATTATCAATTTTATTCAAAATAATGGAGTTATGGTCTTAGGCATAATAGTTACGATAACAACAATTATATCTTACTTCCTATCAATATTATTTTATCGACATAGAGATTTTTAATCTATGTCTTTTTTTTGTAAATTTTTATGTCTAATTGAAATTATTTTTGGTAATTTTAAGACAATTAAATTATTTTATAGTATAGTTATTTTAGACGATACAAGAATTAAATTTATTCACGATTAGGTTATTTTTTAACTGCTGAATAATATAGTTTGGAAGTTTGGAAATAATTCTTATAGATTTAACATCAAAGAAAATACAACTCGTCAGTACTAATAAAGAGTTAGCAGGATGCAATTCTTTATTACCTAGTGTCACATACTTTTATTTTCGGATATTAGTGCTAGATTTAAAAGGCTCGCACCCTTTAAAGAAATGTGAATTAAAACATATTATATTTTTAATTTTACTTTTTTAACTTATTTATGACTAAATGTCTATATTTATTATGATTATCTCATACAGATGAGATCGAATTTAAGTTAAGTGTCAAAATCTATTTTTAATGAACCTAAAAAACATTTCTTTCCCCCTAACTTTTTTAGGACACTTACTTAAAAGAAAAAAGAGAAAAGAGCTACTATAATAGCTCTTTTATTTTTGTTTTAAATACTCGACTAACTCCATATAGGCTTTTGTATCGAAAGTTGCAAGTTGTTCATCAACTGTCATTTCTGCAAAAGTTCTGGTATCCCCTTCTGGTATATAAATCTTATCATAAGGATAACCTCTATTACCTCGAATGTCTTCGCTTAAAATTCCATGACTAATGGACTCAAAAACCACTGGTTCACTCCCAGGTTCACAGTAGGCAAGTGCTTCAACCCAGTAGCATTTGCGGTTTTTCTTTCCTTCCATAAGTTTTATAAAGCCTTCAGCTCCTAACATCTCTTCAGCATATTTAGCAAAAGCACCAGGAAAACCATTTAATGTTTCTATCACCAAACCTGAATCATTTTTTAAAACAGGTTTATTAAGTAACTCTGCTGCATACTTGGCACTGTATTTAGCAACTTCCTTACAATCAGCATCCTGTATCTCTGGTGTTTCTATATCTTCTTGAATAACGTTAATACCTAAGTCTTTATAGATTAGATTAATTAATTCTACTTTACCTTTATTTCCTGTTACATAACTTATTTGCATTATTTAACCTCACATTCGTAGCCTTCGAGTTCAATCGATTCAAATTCGCTTAGTTTTATTGGCAACTCATCAACTATGCCTAAAATACTTTCTTCATCAAGTAAATCACCCATAAACTTTCTAAATTCACTCAAATCTAATTTCTCGTATTCATAAGTTATCTCTAAAACTAATTTATCATCAACTATATAATACTCTCCACTGATGCCTTCAATTTCCTTATACTCATTTATTATAGAATCTAAAGATTCTAAATAATAATCATTATAGTTAGCAAGATCACTTATACTTTGGTAAATTGCTTTTGTAACATATTCTTGCTTATCATAATCAATATAAATATTACTTGTTGATTCATATATATAATCATCTATATTCTCATTAAAATCGAGTCTACAAACCATTTTAGTATCAAATGAATTGATATTAGAACTACAACCTGGGAGCAATAAACAAATAAATAATATCAAAATGATTTTTTTCATAGTATCAACTACTTCCTTTAAATATTATAACATCACTTTCTTATAGAAAAAAAGAAGATTGCTCTTCTTAATTAAATTTAACTAAACAATGTGAGAAATTGTATCCCTTTAAAGCAATAAATCTACCAACAGGAGTTGGCAAACTAACACCCAAAGCAATTGTAAAACGACGCATCTCTTTATATAGTTTAGGATTTGCTTTCTTTACCCTTCTCCATAAATCTTTATATTGCTTTTCTCCCTCTTTAGTTTTTGATAAACGAGAGAATACAGTGGCAATAGTCATAAGGAAAATACATTCTCTTAACATAACCTTACGAAGTTTTTTGTTTTCTATTTTATCTAAATCATATTTAGTTACTACTTCTTCTGCAATAGTAACATGATTCATGCTCCTACTTATTTGTTGACAATTTTGTACAGATTGATCTGGTCTTCCAATAAAATAACGGTAAAAGTCTATATCTAGATAATAAATTGTCTTTGTATAAGGAAGTGGCAGATAGATAAATAAATTATCTTCATAAAATACGTGTTTTGGCAATTTTATTTTAGCTTGATCTAAAACACTTTTTTTGTACATCAATGAATGAAGTGATGGATATTGAGTTATTTTCCATTTACCCGTTTCATCCCAAGTAATCTCATTATCAGATTTAAAAACATTAGAAAAGTTAATTGTTTGATCTTTTCTTACACCATTAAAACTATAAACATAGTTAGTGACTATTAAGTCTGAATCAATCTTTTTAATTTTCTTTAATAATTCTTTATATGCTTTAGGATCAACCCAATCATCACTATCAACAACTTTAAAGTATTTGCCAATTGCATGCTTTAAACCAGTGTTTATACCTTCTCCATGACCACCATTCTTTTGATGAATAGCTTTAACAATATTTGGATACTTTTTTTGATAATTATCGGCTATCTTCCCGGTGGAATCAGTAGATCCATCATCTATAATAATGATTTCTATATCATCTTTTCCAAGAAGTAAAGAATCAATGCATTTTTCCATATAAGCTTCTGAATTGAAACATGGAACAACAAATGATATATATTTCATAATAAAAACTCACTCTCTACACAAAAAAAATTATACCACTAATGCATAAAATATGCTAGAATATTCATCTAAAGAGGTAGGTTGTATGGAAAAAGTATTAACTGACAAAATCGAAAAATGGAAAGAAGCCAGCAATACAGTTACTGAAATGTATATAAAATTAATAGGTCATGAACAAGATGATAATCTTGATGAAGAGTATGAAGCAATTAAATATTTATTATCAAAAGCTATTGAATTTGAAAATAAAGCATTTGATGATATGAACATTACACCAGCTAATTTCGATGAAACAAGAAGAATGATTGCTATAGATCATCAATATGAATTAGAAGTAGAACAAGGAAATATTATTGACATAGGTGAAGTAAGAAGAAGTAGATTCTTTTATAATAATATACTTTCTTTATCTAATTATGAAACAGGTTCTGAAATAGCTGAAGCAATAAAAAGAATGCTTGCTGGAATATTTGATAGTATTTATTCAACAAGTGTATATGAAAGTGTTTTAGAAGGAAGAATTAGATTAAATCAAATATCAATAATAGAAGATTTAATAAAAACTATAAAAGAAGAAAAATTAAAATTATATCTTATATATTTAAAATATTTTTATATTTCTACAAATCCTTTATGCGAAGATACATGGATGGGATATCGACAAAAGATTTTACCAACAATAAATATCTTAACTAATTTTCCTACACTACCAACTATCGATGAATTATCATTATTGACACGTGCTAAATTAGATATTATTAGAGAGATTCAAAATAGAGTAAGTGAAATATCAGATATTAATGATTTTGAAATGAATTCACTAACTAATGGCTTTTATATTGTAACTATACGTATTAAAGCTCTATTGGTGTCTTTTCAAGATATATCATTTATAAATTATGTTGAAACAATAGTTGATGAACAACTTAAAGATAGTATTATTTATACACAAATAAAAATATATATTAAAAATATATTTGAAGAAGCTAGAGAACTAGTAAAAAAAGAACTAAACAGACAAAAAAGAAGAACAAAAAAGAATGGTAAATAACCATTCTTTTATTCTTCTACTTCAATTAAACTACCTGGAACAGATACTTCAGCATCAACTTGTCCATTTACTATTCCAATAAAGACACTAGCTGGGTTTTCTTCAAAGTTTGAAACTATTAGTTCATATTGTTGAACTTCTTTTGATTTTATTATTTCATCCATTTCTAAGGTACTTAATACTTTAACATCATTATCTGATTTATAATATAAAGCATATTTACTATCATAACTATTATTACTCATAATATTTACAGTAATAGTTTTTGTTTCATGAGGTGCAAGAGCAACAATGCCATCAGTTAAATCATCACTTTGTAATCTATTATCAACACCCTTAACCGTTAATAAACCATTTGTGCTAGATTCATCAATATAATAAGAAAATGATATAGAAAACAAACCTGTTACTAAAGTAAGCATTAAAATAATACTAAAGTAAATATTTCTAGGCTTTTTAACAAATGTTTGAATTTTACTCATAACTACCCTCTCCTTCATGCTTATTATACCACACAAGTATTTTTTTGTAATCAACTTTATTAAATATTAATATATATTATAAAATATAAAAATAAATGATATAATTATATAGGTGATTAAATGGAAATGTTTTATAAACTTCTATTAATCTTCTTCTTTTACTCATTTATGGGTTGGTTGATAGAAAGTACATGTAAATTAATTGAACTAAGAAGATTTGTGAATCGTGGTTTCTTAACTGGACCAATATGCCCAATATATGGAGTTGGAGGAGTTATTATCTTACTAACTCTATCCAAATACAATAATGATCCAGTAGTATTATATTTTATGTCTATTGTAATAGCAGCTATATTAGAATACTTCACATCATTTGCAATGGAAAAGATATTTAAAAACAGATGGTGGGATTATTCCAATTGGAAATTTAATATTAATGGAAGAATATGTTTAGAAACAATGATTCCTTTTGGATTCTTATCATTACTAATGATATATATAGTTAATCCTTGTTTATTAAATGCCATTTCATTAATGAATTATAATATAATGCGCATTACAGCTATTACATTATCATTATTAACGATAATTGATATAATTATATCATTTAATATAATAATAACTTTAGAAAATGTTTCAAACTCACTTAGAACTGACTCAACTGAAGTTATAACTAAAAAAGTTAGAAATATCTTACATAGTAAGACAATACTTCATAGAAGACTTATTGAATCATTCCCAAACATGCAAATATTTAATAAGTCAGTAGTTATAAAAAGAAAGATAAATAAACAAAAAGAAAAACTAAAAAGACAAAAACTTAAGAACAAGGGAAAAATTAAAAAAGTAGAAAAGAAAAAGAAGAATAAATAATTCTTCTTTTTTTAACACTTTTGAGCATCTATTTCACATACTTCAACATCATCATTTAAAGTATCAAATAAACATTTAAATATTTCTTTCATCTCACAAGTCATTTCATTTGTAAGTTCCATATAAGGATCAACTAATGAATCAACTATAGCAGTCTCCATACTAACCGCTTCGCCATTTTTAACTGTTACAATATTAGGTGCATAAATTCTTTTTTCACCTATCTTAACTTCTTTTGTTTTATTCTTACTAGTTTTATAAGTTAATGGACTATAATCATCTAACACACTACCAAGTCTATCAAGTAATGCATAATAGCCTTCTGTTCCTTCAACAGTTCTAATAGCTTTATTCTTATCATTTAATTCATATTTATCACGAATGTCTAAAACATTAACGTAGTATATTTTAGTAATATTATTTTCCTTTGCTGATGTTATTAATGATTCTAATATACTTCTACACCAAGGACATGCTGTAAATCCAAAATAAACAACAAATGTTTCTTTATTATCAATCATTTTAACAATATCATCTTCTGTTGCATAAATAAAAGGATTGTCCTCATCAATAGTTATTGAACGAATAGTTCGATCATTTGCATTCTTTGTACCATTTAAAGATTCATATTCTTCTTTAAATTTAACTGCATCAGTAATAACTGGATCAGTTGGTACTTCATTTTCTGAATATAGTTCACTAAATATATAAACAACTTCAAGTGCTACTATCATAAATAAAAATATGGCAATCGCAGTTGCTAGTTTTCTCTTCTTGTTCATATTTTTTGCCTCGCTTCTAGAACAATTATATCAAAAATAAGATTAAAAATAAATAAAAAATCAATTGTGGTTTACTTAGTAATGTAGTATAATTTTAAAATAGGAAGGTGCTAGTATGAAGATCCTACTAAAAAAGTTTAAAAAAACTAAACTAAGCATTAGATTAATATATATATTTGTACTACTATTATTCTTAGTTAGTTATGTATTCTTATTTAGGTCATTACTACTATTAAATAATGTAGAGACAGTATTAAGAATTATTGTTCTAACTATTTTAGGATTATTACTTTTATTGTACTCATTCTTTGATTTATTATTACTATTATCAAAAAAACATAAAATAGTAGTAATATCATCATTGATAATATTAGTGATTTCAAGTTTTTCAATGATTGGTTCACTTGCCATCAATAAAGTTTATGGATTACTTGCATCTATTAGTAAAGAAACAGTTATTTATACAACTAATTTGATTTCTTTAAATTCAAGTGAATTTATAAATGATGGAACTTTCAGTGTTGGTATTATCAATAATGAAACCGATATTGAAGGTAATATCTTAGCTTATGAATTAATAGATAAAGAAAAACTAAATGTTAAAATTGAAAAATACGATACATATTTTGAATTATTAGAAAAGCTATATAATGGTGAAGTAAATGGAATATTCATAACATCAAACTATGCAGCTATGTATGAATCTTATGATGCCTATGAAAATATAGCAAGTGATGTAAAAGTATTATTTGATTATTCAAAAGAAATGAAGAATCAAGACTATATTGAATCAAATGCCAGTGTTGAAAATCCATTTACTGTTCTAATCATGGGAGTTGACTCTCAATATGATGGATTAAATGCTAATGCAGCATTTAATGGAGATACTTTAATGATAATTTCATTTAATCCTCATACTTTAAATGCAACAGTGTTCTCAATTCCAAGAGATACTTATGTACCAATAGCGTGCTTAAAAAATGAATCAAGTAAAATTAATTCATCAGCAGCTTATGGAACTAAATGTGTAATTAATACAGTAGAAAATTTAGTAGATATTAATATAGATTACTATGTTAAGATCAACTTTAAAGGTGTAGTTGACTTAGTTAATACCTTAGGTGGCATTGATGTCACTGTACCAGATGGAATAAAATTCTGTGAACAAGATTCAAATAGATCACATGCTGCAGAAGTCTTACAATGTATTGAATCAGGTTATCAACATATGGACGGTGAAAAAGCATTAGCTTTTGCAAGACACAGAAAAACACTTCCAGCTGGAGACTTCCAAAGAGTTCAACATCAACAATTAGTTGTTGAAGGTATTGCAAACTCAGCTAAGAATTTAAAAAGTATTAATGACTTCTATGCTGTATTAGATGCCATATCTAGAAATATGGATACTAATATGACAACCAAAGAAATGATGAACCTTTATAATGTTGGTAAATCAGTAATCTTTGGAGCTAATAAGGGATCACTAATTAATATTCAAAAGACATATCTTACAGGTTATGACTTAACAATGTATGTTAATAACTTAAGAGGTAATGTTTATACATTCCAATATTATGAACAATCTCTAGAAGAAATAAAAGATGCATTAAAAATAACTTTAGAAACTAAAAAAGCAACACCAACAAAAACATTTAACTTCTCAGTAAATGATGAATATGAGCCTGTGATAGTTGGTAAGAAGTACTATACAGTACAAAGAAATGAAACAATACCTAACTTCCATGGTCAAACTCTACAATATGCAAAGAGTTGGTGTGAAGCAAGAAATATTACAGTTTATATAAATTATATTACTCCTGGAGCTACTGGATATGATGATACTCTTGCAAATGAAACAGTAGTTAATCAAAGTGTAGCTAGAGGTAGACTAACAAAAGATGTAAGTCATATAACAATAGACATTATAAGTAAACCAACAAGTGTTGTTGAGAACATTACTACAACACCAGTTACATCTGAAGGAGAAAATACTGAACAAACTACCACAACAGAAAGAGTTGAAGAAGGACCAGCAGAAAACATAGAAGAATAACTTCTATGTTTTTTTATGAAAAAAATAATTGCTATCTAGCAATTACTTCTTTCTTTAAATTAAATTCTTGTTTTTTGTACCAAACTATAATTGAATCTTTCATAACACTTCTCAAATAAAGTTCAGTATCATCACCATCAATAACAAACTTACCCGTTCTATTATCTACACTATAGGTTTTATTATTAATTATAGTTTCACCATCAATGATAAATATTAATCTATTATTTCTTAAATCTAATGAAGCATCATCGTTGATCCAATTAGCATTATTGATATCTGTTATATTAAATGATATCTTAGATTTTTCATTTCTTCTATAAATATAAAATACATTTATTAAAATAACTAATAAAACAATACCTATTAAACCAAATATAATATTAAACTTTGTATTATTCATATTAACCTCTAATCTACTAATGGGTATTTAAACTCATTAATCTTCCATCTGCCATATTCATATATCATTTTAAAAGTCATTTTTTGATATACAGGAGATGTATAGCCTTCTTCTTTATAATTACTCTTATAATAAAGTAAATTTGCTGTAATAGTGCTTCCTAATACACTAGAAACAGATAAATCATTAACAACTACTTCAACATTATCTAACTTATTTTCTACACGATAGTAATTATCTTTATTTTCTCTTATTACTCGATTGCCTGCAATTTTAATATTATAAAATTCATATATATAATATTGAGTAAAACACTTTTCTAATAAGCTCTTACCATTATAGATAATACCATATTTAGTTCCATCAATCGTGATGGCATCTATTTCTCCCTCTTTAGCATAATCAATAGTTGTTTCAATATCTAATAAGCTATTATCACTAGTATTAAATATCTTACTAGCTATATCAAATAAAGACTTAGATACTTCTAACGCTTCTTCATTAGTTAAATTCTTTTTAGTTAGTAATTCACTTGTTAAAAGTGAGTCTACATCCACATCATAATATGGAGAATTTAAATTTCTTCTAGTTGTTGTAGTAGTTGTAGTAGTAGTTTCCTCTGTAGTAGTTCTTATAAAACTTGTACTAGTTCTTTCTTTAGTTACTTCTAGATTTGGCAATCTACTTTCATCTTTAAATGAATTAACTAAAAGTATAATTGAAATAATAACTAATACAAATAGAACTATATCAACTATTAAAACTATTATGTTAGTTTTATTTATTTTGAATTTTTCATCATCCATATTATCACCCTTGATATTCATGATTTTATTTATTAACTTTATTTCCGCACTCTGGACATTCTTTAATGTCTTTACTAAATTTTGTACCACACTTTTGACAAACTCTAGAATCATTTAATGTATCCAATTCATCTCTAAGTTTTTTTACTTCACTTTCTAATTCAAGAATATTATTATAATTAGCTTTCTCTTTCTTAGTTAATTTATCAAAGTAATCTTTACCTAATTTAGCATATTCTTTTGTTAATACATCTTCTTTAGATTTTAAATTAAGTTTTATATTTGCCTTTGATGTGGCAATACTTGCATTTTGAGATACATATTTACCTGCAGAAACAATTGAATCTTTAATATCATCTAAACTCATAATCAAATCTCCTTATAGTATTATTATATATTTAAATAAATAAAAAAACAACTTACTATGCAAGTTGTGATAGTAAATAAAAATTACATTTTTCTTATCGAATCATGAACTATTGATATTTTTCTAATAACATTTTCCTCATCAAATATTAATGTTTCTTTTATTATATTTATGTTAGAAATAATATTAAATAAAGAAGAACATGATGTTGTATCATTTTTATAAACATCCAAGTAGTCAATATAAAAAGAAATAGTATCATTAACAATATCATAAAGAAAGCCCACCATATTCTCAAGTTGAAAATCTTTAGGTCCGTGAAATTGTTTATTTCTCATTCTATAAGCATTATCTAACAATTCTTTTGATTCATTAAGATATTCTTTAAAACAATTGTCATAATTATTAACTCTATGCAAAATTTTCTTATATTTCCAATCAATGTAATCACAATCATTGCTAGATAATTTTGAATAATTAAAAAATAAATTTTCAACATTGTTATTACTATATTTTTGATTCATTTTATAAATTTTACTTATTTGAGTCGCTGTCACGTAAATATAACCAGAAAACATTCTATCGGCTACCAAAAAACTAGCATAATCTTCCAAAGATTTGACTATTTTATTTGAAGCTTTTCTAAATAAAGTTTCTAAAGCAAACCAAGTATTTGTAAATCTTGTTAAAATTGAATCTGATGTTGTGTAATAAGGCAATAATTGAACTGCTTCATCAATAATTTCATTTATATCGTTCTGCGAATTATCAATTATATGTCTTTTAAATACATCAGAATAGTCAATTGTAAATTGTGACAGCGGTTTAAAAATATCGTCATAATAATTGTAATCATTAATAAATGATTTTTGACCTTTTCGTTCAATAATTAGATATTTTCCTTGAGAATTAACTTTAATTCCGGAGTATAACATGGATCCAATAAAAGGTTGTAATGTGTTTTGTCGAAACTTTTTAATTGCATACCAAATATCTTTAGAATCAATAGTTGATGAAAGAAAATAATTATTATCGTTAGAACTCCTAATATATTTTTCTAAAATCTCATTTAAAGTTGTTTTATTATTAATTTTATACTCGTTAATCTTTTTCTCAAGTCCAGATTTACTAAATATTGTATAATTAGCATTATTTGACTGTCTTAAGGATGTTACTAATTTTTCATCAAAAGTTTTATCCATTTTAACAAATAAAATATACTGATTATACTTATTATACATTTCAGCAAAATTTTGAAATAATTCAAAAAATATATTCTCCTTTTTTATTTTAAAAAACTTTCTAAAGGTGTCTTTTATTACTCTTTTTATTTCAAAGACACTTATGCCAATATAATCCATAAGTAAAGAAAAATATTCATTACTTGTATCAACAATTTTATCACAGATGTTATCATCAAAAGGTTCAGACAATAAATTATATAGTTCATCTGAAACAAACTCAAAATATTGATTATCGATTAAGCTGTTTCTTATAAATTTTACATTTTCTATAAAAATTTTATCTTCTGTGGTTTTTAATAACTTTGCATACTTATTCTTGTCTTTTTCTTTTAACAAAGTACTATTTTTTATACTATATCGTATGTAATCAATTTTTTGACTTGGAATTTTTTTCTCTTCACCTTCATATTGACGTATCATATTATCATAATAATTAATAATATTTTGCAATTTCCCTAGTAATGATATGCCAAAATTACGACACCCTAACATTGAAACACTACTCAAACTGTCAATTATATGATTTAAAAAAAACATAAGACATCTATTTTGCATTTTATACTTTTTAAAATCTGAATTTTTTATTAATTTGTTATTTGCATATAGAAGATTTTTTAAAAAACTTTCTTCATTATCAAAAAGACTATAATCATAAACTTCGTAATCCATTTTTCCTCCTATTTATAGCAACATATTACATATATATGCAAAAAAAAGTAAGAGCCTCTCTCGCCCTCACTTAAAAAACAATTAACTAACTATGGAATTAACAATTCTTGATTAATACTTAATAGATTACTTGTTAGATTATTTAATTTCATTAAATTATCTACAGTAGTATTATATTTCTTAGCTATACCATATAATGTGTCTCCTGCTTTTACTACATAAACATTCATAGAAGGTACAGTTAGCTTTTGTCCTATACTTAGTAGATTAGATGTTAAGTCATTTAATGCTTTTAAATTTTCAACAGTAGTATTGTGTTTCTTAGCAATGCTATAAAGTGTATCACCAGCTTTTACTACATAGATATTACTAATTGATTCACTAATATCCGGTTTTTCTCCAGATACTTTAAGTTTTTGGCCGACAGATAAGAAACTATTAGATAAATTGTTTAATTGCATTAACTTTTCAACACTTATATTAAATTTTTTACCTATACTGTATAAAGTATCTCCCGCTTTAACAGTATAATATTCTAAATCAGGTACTATACCTTTATAATTTAATACTGCTTCTACTACATCTTGAGCATATTGTTTGTAATTATTTTTAAGTTTATTAGCATCTTTAGTATTATCTAAAAAACCATATTCAATTATTACTGCCTCATATGGAGTAGTATCTCGTAACATATAATAATAATCTTGATTTGGATTAGCTGTTCCTCTTTTTTGATAATACTTTCTTATCTTTTGTCCAGAGCCAGCAAGTTCATTTAAAATATTCTGACTTAACTTTTCATTATTACGAAGTGCATATATTACTTCGGCACCTTCGCCACCTGGCGATAGATGGTATTGTAAAGATATTCTTCCATAAGACATCAACTGTGAGGATAAAAAAGTATATAGAAAATACATATTATATATGAATTTTTTTCATTTTTTGATTTAGTATCCCTAAATCTCTTTTGCTTTCCTTTTCATTAAAGCTCTCAAATATTTTTTCTTGACTATCAGAACCCCAATATATTTTCAAGTATTTTTTTGCTCTAGTAATTGCTGTGTAAAATATATTTTTTGTTATTCTATCCTCAATATTTTGTGTTATTACTATTTTTACACTATCATATTCAAGTCCTTGTGCCTTGTGAATTGATATAGCATATGATAAATTAAATGGAATAATATGATCATACTCGTTTTCATCATCATCTTCATCTCGAAATTCATTTACTTTAAATTTTATTATGATTTTATCTTCTTTATCACTGCCAATCAACTCTATGTCACTAGGTATAAAAGGCGTATTTATTACATTTCTATCTATCTCTATTGAGAACCAAATGCAATTTTCACCTTCTTCAATATTCTTTATTATACCTTTTAAATTATTATGAAGAAATCCATTAAATCTTGGGCAATTATTAAATAAAACAGGATCTTCTATTTTAAAAACATCGACTCCAAAATTATATTCTTTGTTTGAATTTGTACTTTGCATAACTCTATTAATATTATTAATACCATACATTCCGTCATAGTTTAAGCACAATATTATTTCTTCTTCTGTTGTTTTGGTAAATACATCTTTAGACAATATTTCAGAATATTCTTTATTGCTCATAATAGAAATAGCACGTTTATCATTCTTCCTAACACAATTCCAAAAATCCAACAAGTCTTTATCTGATGTTCTATGTGTCATTTCTAATTCATAGGATATTCCTTTCTTAAAATATCTACTGCATATTTGAAACCAATTTCCATATCTAATTGACTCTATTTGATATATGTCACCAACCATAACAATTGCTTTATATTTGAACTTATCTAGCACTTTTAACATATCTATATTGCTTACCATACTACTTTCATCTATTATTAATAAATCACATCCATCATTATAATTATCTATAAAATTTTTAACTGTCATTATTATTAGCTTTTCATCTTCTTGCAATCTAGAACTTAGGTTAGTAACAGCAGTATTTGTATTTGCTATAAAGCACTTATTATAATTTTCAAATGCATTAGATAATAGTTCTATCATTTTTGTCTTACCTGTACCTGCCGGACCATATATAAATGCAATTGAGCCTTTTTTAAAAATATCTTTTAATATTTTTTCTTTATCTTCTGATACAGAATTGTTATATATTAGATTTAGATAGAAATCAACGATGTCTCTTAGTGATGGATCAATGTTGAGAGAATACTCTTCTAATTTTTTTATAATATTGATAGAATTCTTTTCATATTCATTAATGTAAAGAAAATTATTCTCTATGACTAATATACTATCACTATTTTTTAGTTTTGATTTTATTTTATTATTATATGTTTCGACAAGTTGCGGGATATTATTAAAAAATCCTATTTCATCAATTGGAGTATATAATTGGTAATTACTCTCTGTATTATTCTTGATATAAGAATATAACAGTTCATCATCTTTTCCTTCTACCTCAATTGCTTTAATTAAATCATAAAAACTAGGATTATGATTATGTAAAGACATTGCATATGGCATAGAATCAAACAATCCACTTTTTTTATGTAAGTACAAATTACTTAAATATGGATGCTGATAATCAGATAATTGATTTCTAATTACTGTATTTACCATTTTAGTAGTTAAATATCTAATTATATTACATCCACTTTTGTTTTGCTTAACCACTTCTCTCATTTTATTTAACATTAAACTAATATAATGATTTTCAGCGCCTTCTTGAACAAATTCTATTGTATCTTTAAAGTCATCATCTGATGAACATAAAATTTCGTTTATTGTACATTCATTATTTGTTAAATAATCCATTAAATTTCTATATTCTCTATATTTTTCTCCAAAATTATTTGTGTTTCCAAAAATCTTAAATAGATTTTTTAACTCACATATTCTTATTGCAATTTTATATGAAACCAACACTTTAATCTTTACTTTTCCAACATTTAATTCTACTGTATCATCAACAGACGTGATATTTACTGAATAATTATCTGGAATATATTCTTTTGAATAAAATGTTAAACGCTCAAATTTATTATTAAAGTCCGTGGCTTTAGAAAGTGTTAGCTCATAATATATATTTCCTTTAGAATAAATTGTAGTACATTTTTCAACATAGAATTTTCCTTTTATTAGTTTCTTTTTATCTCGATTTATACTTTCAATTTTTTTACAAATTATATCATAATTTTCTTTCATTGATTTGTCATCATATATTGGAAATAAATCTATATTATTAATTATGTCTATATCAAATTCATCTTTTAATAATTTTTTAATTAGACAGATATATCTAAAATAATGCTTAACTAATCTTTCAGCACTATCTTCATTAGGAGTATAATGTGATGCAGTACCTTTTAAATACTCATAAAAATCATACAAAAACTTATACTGATTTTTTCCTTTTATTGCATCAAAAGATTCATGAATATTATCATAGTGTGTATCAAGAGTTAAATTGTTTATTTTATTATTTAAAAGAATTGCAACATCTTCAACTAAGTTTCTTAACTGAGACAAAATATTTTCAGACAAAAAACCTTTATCTTTAAGACAGGAATCATAATAATAAATGTTCTTTTCAATAACTTTTGATATATAAGATATTTCTTTTTCAGGTGATATTCTTGACATAATTTTTCTTTCCTTTATCTACTAAAAAAACTAATACAGAAGCTTATAACTAAGCTTGTACTAGCACCATTTTTTATTAAAAATAATATATCATATCTTATTCTATATTATCTGCAAAATATGTTTTTAATTCATTTTTATTAGCATTTATCTTTATATGCATGGAAATTGATGGTTTTAATTGTTCAACATTATTTATATCAAATATAACTTTTTCATTTTCTATTTCAGCATTTTTAATATCTATAAAGAATACCTTATTAAATTTAATTCTACTTGGGATACTTGTTCCTCTTCCATTAACAATTTCTACTAACTCATTATTCAATTCAACTTCATATTTATTGGAACCAACTTTAATAGCATTCATATTTTTTAATACTTTTTCAAATAAATCCATAGTAAATATTTTTCTATGATTTCTTCCTGATGTTCTTATTTCACTATTCTCAGTTGTAATAATTCTTCTTCCATCTGGTAATTCTATTTTTACACATTCAGGTGTTAAAACAATTAACTCATTATCTATAGTAGAAGATATAATTACATCTATATCATGTCTAGCAAAATATTCCATTATAGACATAACTTTAGTTTCATCATCAAAATTATTGTAATTATGTCCTATTTGTTCAATAACATTTGTTTCGTTATTAAACTTTTCAATTAACGGAATATATTCAGGTGTATTCTTTCTAAAATCATCAGATATTAATAATTTTCCCTCATCGTTATATAAACCAGTAATATCATATTCTCCAGCCTTAGCATTTCTTTCTTTAAATTCTATCCTAACTTTATTACCATTAATTATGATTTCAGCATCACCATTTGCAGGGTTTCCATATTGAAAAATAAATATATCAGGATTTTTTGTACTATAATAAAGATATCTAGCAGCAGAAAAAGTTTGATATCCAGAATTTAAATAATTTCTACATTCAATTGGGACTTTATTCATTGGAGTTCTATCAAAATCAAGACATTTATTTAATTTAAATATTTTTGCTAATGTCTCTATATAATTACATTCAGAAAGTATACCTGGTTGTAAAGCTTTGCTTTGATTATATTGTTTTTCTATTTCATATTTTCCACTTTTTAGTTTTGATATTTCATTTAATTCTTCTTTATATTCATTACAAAAATCATCAAATTCTTTATTAAAATCATCAACTGTTTTAAAAAAATCATTTAATTTTTTTATATCTATTTCAGAAAGTATTAAATCAGAATTTGTATTATAAATTGTTTTTATTAATTCATCAACTGCTTCTTTTTTATTCATAATCTTCACTCTCACTTTCTTCAAATAATGAACTACTATGTATCTTATTTAAAATAGATATATCTTCATGTATATTTAATATTTCGAAAAATAACTTATTAATCTCATCTCTATACTTTTTAGGAAACTTAATATTTTCTTGTTTTTTCCCAGCATTAACTTTATATACTAAATAATCTTTTTCTTTGCTTTGCATTTCTTCTGCTATTTTATTTAATTTTTTTAATTGATTTTCATTCATTATATCAAAAAACACAGGAATAGTATTAATTATAGTTAGCGGACAATTTATACCACCATCATATAATCTCCAATACCAATATGCAAAAGTAGAATTCATCATGCAATAAACATAATTGTATTTATTTTTATCTTTAATTCTAACCACTCTTTTACCATCTCTAGACAAGTTTTTCTTTGATCCAACAGTAAAATATCTACAAGTTGTGGGCAAATATAATTCAGCGCCATCATTAGCACTTAATAATTTACTCATTTTTTTATTTGATTTTTGTTCCCAAATATCTAGGATATCTAGCAAATCACTATGGCATTTATAAAACGCCTTTCTTCTTGCATCAACTAATTGATATCTATCATTGACCATACCATATAAAAATTCATTATTAAGCATTTTTATTCTTTCTTCATTTTTAAATCTTATTAGAGGACTAAATCTAAAACCTTTTTTATTTTCTTTATTTTCTACAACTGTAATAGCAGCCCTAACGGAATTACCCTTATTAGAATTAAAAATGCCATGTTTTCTACCATTAAATATATTTCCTGGAACATTATCAAATGACACAACATATCCATTGTATTTATTCATAATTTTTCTTAATGAATAAAACTTTCCACTACCAATAAAACTATATGGAGTAATAATTACGGAAGCACTACTTTGATTAATTATCTTCTCTATAAAAGCAGAATACAATTCTTTAGAATCAGATATAACTTTTGTCAACTTCCAATCGAAACCTGCTTCAATTATTTTATAATATGGAGGATTAGATATTACCTTAGAGTTTTTAGGTAATTTTACATTTTTACTTAAGAAATCACACTTTTTAGCATGAATTTTTTTTAAATATTCTTTTCCATACTTAATAGCAATAGAATATTTACATATTTCTAATGCTATTTCATCAAGATCAAATAAATATATTTTTCCATTATTAATTAGGTTAATTGCTTCTCCCTTTCCAACAGTATCCAAATAAGATAATATGAGATTACCTGCTCCACAACCTACATCACATACATTTTCACCTTTAAGAGATTTTAACCAATTTGACATTACATTTGCTACATCTCGAGGTGTATAATATTTTCCCATTTCTTTCTTACTTATTTTATTTACATGTTCTAAACCAATTTCATACAATTCACCATAATTATCAACATTAAAAATCTCAGATATAAATTTATTATTTAAAGTTTTAGATAGTATTGAATGCCATGTTTTTTTTAGACCATATTTATCAATATCAATTATATAATCATCAATTGTATACTTCTTCATATCCAAAACTACCTTCCTATAACAATTATAACATATTTTCTAATTTTACCCTATTAATTTATCTAATATTGTCAAAAAAGATACTCAAAAAGATACACAAAAAGACACATAAAAGCATATTGACTTAGTAATTCAATATGTTAGAATATGTTTAAATAGAAATAATTGGCGAAGGAGATAGCAATATTTTCTTTTTTCGCGTGACCCACTATAAGGAGATGATATAAATGAATATAATGTAGTTGTCCCATTATTAATCACATTATAAACACTTATAAAATAGGAGTTTAATAATATTTTCATCCCACTCTGGTGGGATAATTTTGCAAGTGCAAAATAAGTTTGATATCACGCTAAAGTCTTATGCATTAAGGCTTTTTTTAATGTGATGATATCAACTTCTTATGCTCTTCAATTATTTTTATTAATAATTTATATAAATATGGGTTAATATAGCCCATTTTATCCCACTACGAAAGGAGAAAGTTGATGAATAATAGTTACGGAAAATTTTACTTTGATTTATTAAAAAACAAAATGAATAAAAGTGCTTATATTCTCTTTACCATATTAATATCTAACTCACAGCAAAAAGGATTTGCTTATGGCTCAAATAAATATTATGCCAACATTTTAAATTGTTCTACTAGAACCATTTCTAATTTACTAAAGATATTAGTAGATAAAAAATATATAAGAATTGAAAAACCAAAAAGCTTTAAAAGAAAAATATATATTGAAGAAAATATTCTAACTAAGTAGAAAAGTAATTCTATGAACATAGAAATATATTTCTAACATAATAAATAAATTTAATAAAAGAAAGAATAAATAATATTAAGGCCTTAATAAGACCTAGGGAGGTTAAAAATGAATAATTTTGATTTTATAAGTTATCATGGTACTATAACTAGCATTAGAGATAACGTTGATGACAAATATATTTGGTTTGATATTGTTAAATATGAAATATATACAGACAAAGATGGTACTGTTAAAACAAATCCATCTTTTTTTAGTGCCAGGATTTATAAACACACCAAATATAAATTAAAGGTAAATAATGAAGTTTATGTTAAAGGAATTCCTAAAGGTTATATAGATAAAAAAGGATATAGACAAAACTATATTCATGTGAATAAAATTGATGGAATAATGATAAACGAAGATAACTTTGAAAAAATAATTAGCTATGACACCGATGGTGTCCAATTATGGCACGGAAAAAGATGTGAAGATTTTGATTTACCTCAAAATGAATATGATGAACTAAAAAATATGCTTGACAAAATTACAGGTGATAAAAAATGAATAACCTATTAAAGGAAAACATAAATTTAAATATGAGCAAGGACAAACAGGAAATATTTAAAGAATTAATAATCAAATATTTAATTAAGCAAATTGTTGAAGAAAATTAATATCGCACATTTGCTTATTTTTTTTGAATCTAATATAATGCTCTTGTCTTATGGAAGATAAGTAGCAAAAAAGGAGGAATAAAATGAACTATAGTTACTTATCTAACTTAGATTATAATGCTGGTATTTATATCAGACTTTCACAAGAAGATAAAGATAAGAAATATGAATCAGATAGTGAAAGTGTTTCTAACCAAAAAGATATACTAAAGAATTACTGTAAAAATAATGGATTTAATTTAGTTGGAGAATATGTTGATGATGGATACTCTGGAACTAATTTTGATAGACCTGGATTTGTTCAAATGATTGAAGATATCAAAGCAAAAAAAATAAATCTAGTAATCGTTAAAGATTTATCTAGACTTGGTCGAGATCATGTCATGACTGGTTATTATATTGAAACATATTTTCCTGAAAATAAAGTTAGATTTATATCCATTGTAGAAAATTATGATAGCATGAAAAATCAAGCTAGTAATGATTCATCTACTTTCATAATTGCATGTAATGATTATTATAGTAAACAAAACTCCTTAAAAGTTAGAAATGTATTAGATTCAAAAAGAAAAGCTGGTAAATTTATAGGTAGTAAACCATGTTATGGTTATATGAGAGATCCAGATGATAAAGGACATTTAATACCAGATCCTAAAGTATGTGAATATGTTAAGAAAATATTTGATTGGAGAAGTAATGAAATAGGTGTTAGTGAAATAGCTACAAGACTTACCAAAATGGGAGCTCCTACTCCAGCAGGATATAAAAATTTACCTATATCATCTAGGTTAAAAGAAAAAGATGAATGGTCTATTCATGCTGTTAATAAGATACTTAAAAATAGAATGTATACTGGTGATATGGTTCAACATACACAAACTAATGTAAGTTATAAATCAAAAAAGAAAATTACTCTAGATGAAAATATGTGGATAATAGTTGAGAATACCCATGAACCTCTAGTTGATAAAGAAACATTTATGTTAATAAATAGAAAGAAGAAAAACAAAAATAGAACATATCAGAAAAGAACTAGACCAGAAAGATTACTTGAAGGATTATTATTCTGCAAAGAATGTGGTAATAGACTTGGAGTTCTTTATAGAAAGAAGCAAGACTACTGGTGTATTAATTGTAATAAATATACTAGAGATCCAGTTAGAAGAATGTGTGTATCTCATTTTTTTGCTTATGATTATTTTGAAGAATTAGTTCTTAAACAAATAAAAAAATGTTTAGACGATTTATTTAAAGATTTAGATTATAAAGAACTAAATGATGAAATAATTAAAAGGACTAAAAGTAATTCAAATGATTATGTTAAAAGAAAAGAAAATATAGAGAAAGAACAAAACAAAATATACGAATCTATACATACGCTATATCAAGATAGATTAGATGAAAATATCACACCAGATCAATATAAACTTCTATCTAAACCTTTTGAAGATAAATTAAAAGATTTAAAAATACAATTAGAAGATATAAATATAGAAATTATAAAAAGAAAACATAATGCTGATAAAATACCAAAATATATAACTAAAATAAAAAAGTTGCTTAATTTAAGTAATCCTAACAGAGATTTATTATTTTCTTTAATTGAAAGAATTGAAGCAGATAAAGATAGAAATATTACTATTACTTTTAAGTATGACATTTTAGATACTCATACATTTAAATATGTTGATAATAGAGTTCGCAATCCATACGGAAGAAATGGAAAAAACTCTTGACTTAATGTGATATAATATTAAGTTAAGAAAGAAGGAATAGTATGAAGACATTTGAACTAATATTAAATATTATTATCGCACTTGGAGGTTTAGGAGCATTCATAACATACTTTTGGCAGAAAAAAGCCAGAACTAGAGATGCAGCTGCTCTTGTTGTAACTCAAATTGAAGAATTAAAAGACAAAATATTAGAAATAAATGACATTGCTGTAGATGGAAAACTAAATGAAACTGAATTTTATGAAACACTAGATATAATAACTGATAATCAATGGGAAAAATATAGACACGTTTTCATAAAGAAAATTGATTCATATAGTTATAGAACAATAAATAAATTCTATGATTGTGCCTTAGGCATTAGAGAACAACTGCTTTTTGTTAAACAACTTCAACATAATCAATATTTCAATATACAAGGCATGTTAGATACTAATTGTAATAAATTTATTCTAGATGGGATGTCTTATGTTGAACCTAATTTATCTGATTTAAAAAAATACATAGATCAAATCGAAACTAAAAATGATGAAGATAAAAAGATTAAAGATATTGTTAATAGCATGCTTTTAGAATCATTAAAAATAAATATAACTCAAGATATGAAACATTTTTTCGAAATATATAATTCTCAAAAATCAAAGATAGTTGAAATTACTAATTCTAATGTTTATATCAACTATATTCCTACCCAAGTATATTTAACAATATCTAAATTAATAAACAACATAAACTCTATTGAAGTAATAGGATGTACAGGATATAAAAAATTAAAAAAAATAGCTAGAATAAAATAATATTTAATTCCTTATAATACTAGCTGTCGGACCCTCCCGCATTTATGTGATTAGATAGAACTACTACATCATCGCCACTACTTATATATTTTTTTACTCTATTAATTCTTTCTGTTGGAGATAATGTTTCATCTGTATCTCTAGTCATATATACAGGTATACCTAATTTTTTAAATTCATCATACATAGTTTTACTTATATCTAAAGTCATATTTTTTTCTATTATATTATTACCACTAGCTCCAGGATCAGTTCCTCCATGACCTGGATCTATAATTACTTTTAAAGACATAAAATCACCTCTAAAATATTATATGAAAAAAATAATTAGTGGTTAATTATTAATATGTCATAATTAATATATATTTATAAATAAAAAAACAAAAATCAATTAATTTGATTTTTGTTCCAATTAACTATTTACGTATTTTATTGATTATTCTTGAACTTTACTTAATCTAGCAACAATAATACCTTCTAATAATAATGAAACAGCAGGTATTATCATAAGATAATTAATATATTCCTTACCCAAGAATAAACACATTAATAATAACATTGAATAACCGAAGCATCTTGAAATAGTAAATAATACTTCTCTAGTAAAATAATATTCTGGTTTAAAGTTTTCTTTTAATTCTTTACAATTTGATAAATTAACTATTACATTATCAGAAATTAGATTAATAGTTAAAATAAATGAAAATCTAACTATCAAATAAGTTATAAGTACCCATACTTTTGGATAAAAGGCAAATAGAATTAACGTAAAGAATGATATAACACTAGAAATATGTAAAAGTGAACTATATCTTTCTTTTTTTACTTTAATTGTATATAAAGTACAAATTATTAAAGATAAAAAGGCACATAAACTATCTACAAAACCTAAGTTAAGATTAGTTTTAAAAATATTAATCTTAGATAGAGTTATTATTGTTCCCATAACCCCTGAAGAATAAGTAAATCCAGCCAAAAAAGGAACAGCTAAAGAATGTCTAACTTTTTTATTCTTCTTTATTAAATTCATAAAATTTTTAAATTGAAAACTCTTAACACAATATTTTTCATCTTTTAAAAAGAATGAAACAATAAACATAATTACAAATAGAGAAAAGAAAACTTTACCTAAATTAATATAACTAATAAATGTTAGAGCTACTCCCATGCACAATGGTATAATAATATTCATTATTTTATTAATAATATTTATTATTCCATTAAAAGTTTTTCTATCTTCATTAGTGACTTTTTCTGTATTCAATATATTTTTAGGAAAATGGTAAAAGCCATCTGCCATACCTTTTATAAATCCAATCAAAAAAATATGATTTATAATATCTTCTTTTAATAACATAATTAAAGAAATATAAAGTGCTTGTAGTGAAATCCCCATCCTAAAATAAGGAACTTTTACATTTCTTTTCATAAAATTTCTAATAATGAAGAATCCTATAGAAATAAAGAAATAAAAAGTTAAATAATATTTTGCTAATGGTAACACTTCATAATTTGCTACCTTAAAAAAATACATTACAAAAAAAGTATCAAAATAAACATTTATAATATTCTTTAATATGTCAATAGTAAAAACTGCTTTTTTTTCATTCATAATAGTACAACCTTATCTTATTAAAATATAACATCTAAAAAAAATAATGTAAATACTTATCCAAATATAATAAGAAATCATCATAAAATTTTACATATAAAAACCTTCAATTGATATTGAAGGTTATTTTATCTTAAATGTTTATTACCTTGATTTTGTTGACGCATGGTGTAATTAATCATTTCAATAACTTTTTGAACAGCTGCCTCTGTTTCTGGTTTTTCTTCTTTATTTGTGTAATAGCGTTTTAAGTCTGCTAAAGCCTTACTATCTAAGTGACTTAAGAATGATAGACAAGTTCCAGGATTTTCACCTTCAGCAACTAAGGCAGTTAAAAAGTTTTTAAAAGTACTACTTTTTTCAATTCTATACATATCTGCTTCAATATGTAATTTTACATCATGTACTAATTGTTTTAATCTTCTATAATCATCTAATGGTACTTTAACAACAACATCTTGAAGAAACATTGCTAGTTCTGGAATTGTTAATGCCGATAATACTTGCGTAAGTGCTTCATCAGTAAATGCACTTAAACCATTTTTTTCAATTGCTTTAAATATTGTATCAAATCTTTTTTCTGCATATTTAAGAGATAATGCATCCATACTATCACCATCCTAGTATATTATATCTATAATTATTATATCACTAAATAATAAAATAATCATTTATTTTGTAAAGTTTGATAATATTTATTGTTCTTAATTAATTCTTCATGAGTACCCTTACCTACTAATCTTCCATGATCAATTACAATTATTTGATCAGCTATTTTCATTAATGCAGGTTTATGTGTAATCATTAATATTGTATGATCTTGTTTAAGTTTTTTAAGTATCTTCATAATTTGTTTTGATGTGTTCATATCAAGAGTTGATGTGACTTCATCAAATAACAATACTTCCGAATTTGATAGCAATGTTCTAGCTAAAGCAATTAATTGCTTTTGACCACTAGAGATATTTTCTGCATCTCTTACTAACTTAGTGTTATAGCCATCTTTTAAACTCATTATGTAATCGTGTATTCCAACTTTTTTACATGCTTCAATATGATGCTCATGATTTGTATCAACTAAATTAAAATTCTCTTTTATACTCATATCAAATATAAAAGGCTTTTGAGTAACTATGGATACATTAGTTGAATAGACTTCTTTAGTATAATCATAAATACTTTCTTCATCTAATAGAATTGAACCTTTGTTAGCTTTATAAAGTCTTAATAATAATCTAAATATAGTTGATTTACCTGATCCACTTTTACCAACTATAGCAGTAAAACTATTTGGTTCAAGTTTAAAACTAACATCTTTTAATACTTCATTTTTTTCATAAGTGAAAGAAACATTTTTAAACTCAATTTTCCCACTTATAAAATCATTGTCGTTTTCTCCAAACTTTAACATATTTTTATTCTTATAATTTAATACATTATGGATTCTATCTAATCTTGTAGAATTACTAGACATATTATTCATTGAAGAATAGAATTTTAAATATTTAGACTCAATATTTTCATAATATCCAATTACAAGTATTAAAGTTGCTACTTCAAATCGTCCATCTAATATTAGATATAATAGAATAAAATAAACAACTAATTTACCTGCTCCTAATATTGATGGAACTAATACATCAATGCTATTATCATAAGTTCTTTTCTTAAAATAACTCTTCTTACGTTTTTCTTGGTATTGAGTTAATATCTTATTCAAATCTTCTTTCATATTAAATGATTTAATTTCTTTATTACCATCTAATATTTGTCCCATTAAACCAGATATATTATCCTGTTCTAATCTAGATTTAGAAAGATAAAAATCTCTTTTTTTCATATTTCTTCCTAATGCATAAATAGAAATAATAGTTAATACAGCAGCAATTAAACCGACATAAATATTAACTGATGATAAAACACCTATTGCAATAACCATTGCAATTAATTCAGTTAACGCATCAAATAATTGATCTGGTATTTGCATAACCTTCCCAACATCATTAAATGCTGTATTAATAATATAAGATGTCGAAATATTCTTTGAGAAATTTTCATCATATGATGTTACTTTATTTAAGATAAGCTCTTGTAATTTGTTATGAGTATAGACAGAATTATTAGCATATGAAACAAAGTTATAATGATGACATAATACATAAAGTGCACTAGAAGATAAGAATAACAAAGTAGATACAAGTGTTAATCTTAAATCATATGCTGTAACATATTCAATAATCTTTGATGCCATTAATGGTATAAGTAATATTGATATACTTCTTAGTAAAGCTGATAAAAATAAATGAAATAATAATTTTTTATTATTAGCACCTAAACTAAAATATTTTTTAACTAATAAATAATATCTTTTAATCATTATCAAACACCCCAATTCTACTTGGTGATTTTCTTGATTGTAACGTTTGATATATTTCATTACGTTTAATTAAATCTTTATGTGTACCAACATCATTAATACGGCCATTATCTAATACTACAATTCTATCAGCAACTTTCATAAGTTCTGGCTTTTTAGTAATCATAATTATTGTATGGTCTTCTTTTAAGTTCTTTATTAATTTTGGAACAAATAAAGCAGTATCAGGATCCAAAGATGTTGTTATGTCATCTAGAAGTAATACTTCAGCGTTAGAAAGTAAAGTTCTAGCAATTGAGATCATTTGTTTTTGACCTCCAGAGATATTACTTCCATTCTCTCTTAAAACTGTATTATATCCATTTGGTAAAGTCTCAATAAAATCATGAATGCCAACTCTTTTACATGCATCTATTTGATGTTCAATATTAGTATCAACAAAATTTAGATTCTTACGAATACTCATATTAAAGATAAATGGTTTTTGATTAGCAACAGCTACTATATCAGAATAAACATCTTTTGAAAATGATAATATATTTGTATTATCAAGTTTTATTGTTCCTTTTGTAGGTTCATAAAGTCTTAAAAGTAAATTAATCATCATTGTTTTTCCTGAACCTGCTTCACCAACAATAGCTAAAACTTCATTATGATTGATTTTCAAATTAATATTGTGAAGTATTTCTTTTTTCTTAACACTTAAAGAAACATTTTTAAATTCAAGCATGCTGTAGTAATCTAAAGCATCTAAAACTCCAAATTGAATTTCCTCAGAGTTATAGTTTAATATATCATTAATTCTTGTAACAGCTATATTAGTTTCTCTAATCGAGCATGTTGAACTTACTAAATCATTAATATAATCTACTAAATATTCATGATATGAAATAACTAATACCAAAACACTTACATCTATTTTGTGTGTAAATACTAAATAGATTAAGAATAAATAAAGAATAAATCTAAAAATATAGATAACTATTTTTACATCATTATCTCTAGTATTATAGTATCTTCTTTTTGTTAAATAATTCTTAGTAAAATTCTTTTGAATTACATGCATTTTACTCTTTAATTTTTCTACCATATTAAATGTTTTTATTTCTTGTAAACCAGATATTATTTGAGTAAGAAGTGTGCTATATCTATCATCATCATTTTTTGATTTGTCATAGTAATAATTAATTTTTCTATCTGCTACATTTCTTACCATAATATATGCAAAAGTAAAAATAACAAATATAAGTGATAAATAAATATTAACTGTTCCAATAATTACAAGTACAGCTGCTACTTGAAGAAGGCCCATAAAAAACTCGGATAATTGGTCATTCATATCACCTATCTCAACAATATCAGAGTTTATTGAATTCATAAGTTTTCCCTTACTAATAAAACGTGTAAAATTACTATCTACGTCTATTAACTTATTTAATACTTTAGTTGTCATTTTATTGTAACAATAATCCATATTAAAACCATATATTAAATAATTAATATATAATGATATAGCATATAAAAGATACACTACAAAAAGCGCTATTAAACATATATATGTCATTTTAGCATCTTGTAAAGTTAAATATTTAACTATTAGAGATCCTACAATTGGTAATAAAAGTGAAAAACCTTTATAAAAAAATGCAGATAAAATATTTATTACTAAATACTTGATTTTAAGTTCTGCTAATATTAAATAATCTCTAATAAATGAATAATACTCCTTTATCATTGTGACTACTCCAAACTATTATACAATATAAGAATAGCACTTTTTAGGCAAATAAAAAAGAGTTAAAGCCCTTAGTTTACTTTAAAAACTCTTAATTTGTCGCATATTTTTGCTATAATCCTAAAATTAAACTTGCTATTTGGAAATACACAAGTAAGCTACAAGCATCAACTACAGTAGTTATAAATGGACTAGCCATAACTGCTGGGTCAAAGCCAAGCTTTTTTGCAAGCATTGGAAGTAAACATCCAAAAGACTTAGCAATTAAAACCGTTATACATAATGTTACACAAACAGTTGCTGCTACAAACACGGTTACTTTATCAATTATAAGCATTTTAATGAAATTAGCTATAGCTAATACTAAAGAACATAAAAGTGCTACCCTAACTTCCTTGAACCATACCTTAAATAAATCTTTAAACTCAATATCATGAAGTGATAGTGCTCTTATTATACTAACACTTGCTTGTCCTCCTGCATTACCACCTGTGTCCATTATCATTGGGATAAATGCAGTAAGTATTGTATAAGTTGCAAGCTGTGATTCAAAACTTTGAATAATACCACCTGTGAAAGTTGCTGATACCATTAATAGTAATAGCCAAGGTATTCTTGCTTTAAATAAAGAGAATACTCCTACTTTAGAATAAGGCTTATCTACCGGAATGATAGCTGCCATCTTCTTCATGTCCTCTGTTGCTTCTTCTTCAAATACGTCTAACACATCATCAACTGTAATGATTCCAACTAATCTATTTTCGGAATCAACTACTGGCATAACTGTAACATCGTACTTTTGGAATATTGCAGCAACTTGCTCTTGGTCAGTTGAGGTATGAACATATACAATATCATCATTATATATATCTTTGATTAATAAGTTATTATCGTTAAATAGTAAATCTTGCAATCTTAGACTACCAAGTAATACTCTTTTATGATCAACTACATAACAAGTATTGATAGTTTCATATTCGTCTTCTTCTTCTTTTAATCTTTTTATTGCGTCTTTAACCGTCATATTCTCTTTAAATGAAGAATATTCAACTGTCATGATTGATCCTGCTGAGTCTTCTTCATAGTTAAGCAAACGATTTACATCTTTTCTTGTTTCTACACTACAATTCTTAAGTATCTTATCAACAATGTTAGCAGGCATCTCTTCAAGTACATCGGCTGCATCATCGGCTGCCATTTCATCAATTAAACTTACAGCTTCTTTATCAGATAGAAAATTCAATAATTGAGATGCTACATCAACATCTAATTCAGCAAATACTAAAACAGCATTATCTTTCTTTATTAAGCGAAATACCGTAGCAATTTCACTTATTGATAAATCACTTAGGATTTCACCTAAATCTTTTTCATTTATATCATTTAATTCCATTTTTAATGTTTTATAATCTTTTTCTTCAATTAAACTTCTTATTCTTTCTTCCATAATTTACCTCCAAAAACAATATATTATTATTACTCTGACTCGGTTCCATAATATACATCACTTCCTTCAGTTTTTACGAATTAATTATAACAATAAATTAGTCAAAAAAAAAGATTCAGTGTAAACTGAATCTATTTCTTATTAGTTTTTGTTGCTTTTGTGTTCTTTGATGTACTAGTCTTACTCTTTGTTGTTGTAGTCTTACTAGATGAAGCTTTACTAGCAGTTTTCTTTGGAGCTGCTTTTTTAGGAGCAGATTTTTTGACTACTTCTTTTGGTTGTTCTTCTACTTCTTCTTCATCATAGTACTTATTTTTACTACTGCATACGATTAAAGCAATTATAATTACTACACAGATTCCTAAAACTACCATACCAACAATGTCGCTCGATTTATCATCATATAATGAATCAACATCACCACTAACTACAGCAGCTACAACGTCTTGATAATTTTTTGAAGTATATGCATCTTCAATTGCACTCACTAATGTTGCTTTAGATGATTCTCCAAAGCCATTGAAATATTGATCACCAATTACATAGAATGGTACTCCTTTAACATTAGCATTAAAATATTCAATTACTTCTTGCATTAACTCATTGTTATCTGAATTAGTAACTTCATAATCTACTACATTAAATTTATCTTTAATATCTTTATCTTCTTTTAATTCTGCTAAATATTCATGTAATTCCTTACAATGTGAACAAGCAGACCAATAGAAAACATAAACGTTTATTGCTCCTTCATCTTGAGATTTTGCAAATGTTGTAATTTCTGTTGTAGTAGTCTTAGTTGTTGTTGTCTTCTTTGTAGTTTTTGCAGCATTAACATTAAAAGGCATAACTAACATTAAAGCAACCATTAATACACAAAATAACTTACTTAATCTTTTCATTAACCTTTCCTCCTTATGCACTATATATATTATAACACAATATCAAAAAGATAGTATTAAAATTTAAAAAAATAAGGCTTAAAGCCTTATTTTATAATACAGAACCACTTGATAAACCTAATGGTATACCAATTACGTACCAAAGTAGTAATAATATAAACCACATTCCTAACATAATTAGACAATATGGAATCATATATCTAATACTTCTTGCAACTCCAATACCTTCTTTATCATACTTTTCTAAGAAAGATATATAAATAACGAAGTAAGCCATAACTGGAGTTAATGGATATATCAAACTACTTCCTACAGTAAATACTAATTGTGCAAATTCTGCACTAAATCCACTACTCATCATAACTGGTACAATACTTCCGCTTAAGATATTCCAACGACTCACAAATGAAGGAAGTAATATTGCCGATATAATACTAACAAATAATACTAATATTAAAAGTGGAATATTAGTAAATGAACTATTAAATATTATATTAGCAAAGTAAGCAGTAATTAATGTACCAATATTTGTATATTTAAGAAGTGATATAAATGTACTTGCGCAAAATAGTAATACGATTACTTTACCAATACCATCTAATGAATGTGATAAGTAATCACATATATCACGATGATTCTTAACTGTCTTTGTCCCTATTCCATATAATAATCCACATAAGAAGAATAAAAATGTTATAACGAATACAAATCCACTATTGAAAAATGAATCATATCCAAATAGTTTATCAATATATCTATTTTGTGAATAATCTAAAAGATTACCACCTAATGGTGCATTAGGAATAATATTATAAATAAATATTATCAAATAAATTAAAGCACCAATACCTGCAAATAATAAACCTTTAACTTCTCTTCTAGTTAATTTTTCTTTGTCTTGAATTATTTCTTCTTCGTCTTCATACTTGCCTAGCTTAGGAGCAATAATTCTTTCTGTAACATAAGTAATAAGTGCTGCTCCAATTAAAGTTGCTGGAATCATTATAAAGATAAAACAAGAACTATTAATTGAATATAAAGTAGATATTATTCTTGCAGCTTGTTCAGTTGAAGTAATCATAGTTGAATCTGTACTACTTATCAAAATATTCATTCCATATCCTAGTGATAATGCAGCAAATGCAGAAATTATTCCAACCTTAGGATTTCTTTTACCATATTTAAATAAAAGTGCTTCTAGTGGAATCATAACAACAAAGCATAAATCACCAGTAATACTTGTCATAATACAGATTAATGTAAAAATAAATGTTACTGCCGTTTTAGGCATATTCTTTGTTAATAGAAAAAATATTGTATCTAAAAACCCACTTCTATCCATTATGCTTATACCAATTAAGACAATTAGTAACATACTAAGTGGAGTAAAACTAACAAAGTTACTTACTGTATTAGAAAATATATACTTTATTCCCGATAAATTAAGCAATGACTCAACAGTTACTAATGTTGATTCATACCCTCCAGTTTTTAAGTTAACTTTATTATAAGTAACAGATGCATCAAATACATCTAAGATACCACTTAAGACAATTACAAACGCTGTCATAATTAGAAAAGCCATAATAGGATGCATTTTTATTTTTTCACCAATTCTTTTAAACCTTTTCATCTATGACTCCTTTTAACTTTTTCTTAAATTCCAATCTATCCATCATTATTTCACGATTACATTTAATACATTTGATTTTTATATCAACACCTAGTCTCGTAATTATCCACTCATTTGTTCCACACGCATGAGGTTTTTTCATAATTACTTTATCATTTAAATTAAACGTTTTTTCCATTGTGAACCTCAACTTGTGGATATGGAATTTTAATTTTATTTTTATCTAGTTCTCTTTTTACTATATTAAGAATCATTCTTCTAAAATCATATTGATCACCAGCTTTGCAATAAGCCCTAATTAAATAATTAACTGAAGAATCACCAAAAGAATCAATACCTAAGTATACTGTTTTATCAGTTGATACTTTTAACTCATCAACCATTTTACAAACACTTTCTAATACTTTAGCTACCTTTTCTTCTTTCTCTTCATAAGCAATTGGTACTGTTATTGCAACTGAAGAACTCTTTTGACTTAAATTATAAATAGCTGATATTTCACGGTTTGAAACAACTAGTACAACACCATCAACATTTTTTATCTTAGTGTTCTTAAGTCCAAATTCAATTACTTCACCTGTAAAATCATTAAAGCGAACCAAGTCACCTACTACATAATAGTTATCCATTATTATATTAAGTCCCATGATGATATCTTTTAAGGCATCTTGTAAGGCAAGACCACCAACTACTCCGACAATTCCTAAACCAGCTAGGAAGCCAGATACATCAAGACCCCAGACACTCAATATAATTAAAACTGCGATAATTATAATCAAATATTTGATAATATTTTGTACTAATACAACTACTGTATTTTTTCTTTTAGTTTCTAAAGATTTTGAATCTTTATTTATAAGCTTTTTTACAAGTCTTTGAGAAAATCTTATAACTAGAAATGCAATACATATAGTCATTACTGGAACGTAAAACTTATAAGATGATAATGCATTATAAAGAGTTTCTAGGATACCATCAAATACAGTTACATCGTTCATACCCATTTTATTCACCTATTTCTATATTTAAGATTTCCATTATACGATCTAAATCAGAATCGCTGTCAAAAGTAATTGTTACTTTATTTTTACTTACAACTACTTTAGAACCAAGAACTTCTCTTAAAGTACTTTCATATACTTTATGTCTAGTTGAGACTTCTTTAACTTTTATTTCATGTCTTCTTTTTAATGAATCATCTTCTTTAGACATATTTTCTAAGTCTCTAACACTTATACCATCATCAATTATTTTCTTACTTAAAGAAAGTATTTCTTCTTCATCTGCAAGCTTTGATAATACTCTTGCATGACTCATTGAAATTCTGCCTTTAACTACATCATCTTGAACAGAAGAAGGTAAATTTAAAAGACCTAAAGTATTTGTAATATAACTTCTACTCTTACCAAATCTTTTTGCAAGTTCCTCTTGCGTAATTCCTGTTTTAAACATGTAGTTTTTATAAGCCTTAGCTTCCTCAATTGGACTTAAATCTTCTCTTTGAATATTTTCAATTAAAGCAATTTCCATCATTGCTTGATCATCAAAGTCTTTTACAATTGCAGGTATTTTATCTAAGCCAGCAAGTTTTGATGCTTTAGTTCTTCTTTCACCTGCTATAAGTTCATAACCTTTAATACTTTTTTTAACAATGATTGGTTCAAATACTCCGTGAATTTTGATTGAATCAGCTAACTCTTGTAGAGCTTCTTCATCAAAATGAATTCTTGGTTGATAAGGATTACTTCTGATTTCATCAATTGGAATCATTTTAACTTCTGATTCTGGAGTAGTTGAAACTATTTCTTTTTCAAATGCTTGAAAATCTAATTGTTCACTGTTGAATAGTTGTTCCAAACCTTTTCCTAAAGCTTTTCTGTTATTAATTTGATTCATCTCTTTCAATAACCTCCTTAGCTAAGTTATTATAAGCTTCTGCAGCACGGCTAGTTGGATCATATTCATTAATAGGTTCACCATGCGAAGGTGCTTCAACTAATCTAATTAACCTTGGTATTATTGTATTGAATACTTTTTCATTGAAGAATTTTCTAACTTCTTCAACAACTTCTAATCCTAAATTTGTTCTTGAATCTAGTAATGTTAATAATACTCCTTCAATTTGTAATCTAGGATTTAATCTTGTTTGAGTCATAATTATTGTATTTAGTAATTGAGTTATACCTTCAAGTGCAAAAAATTCACATTGAACAGGAATAATAACTGAATCACTAGCAACCAAAGCATTTGTAGTTAATAGTCCTAAACTAGGTGGACAATCAATAATGATATAATCAAACTTATCTCTAATTGGTGCTATAACATTTCTTAATTGTTCATTCATTTTAAAATCTGCATTATCATGAGTCATCTCTAATAATTCTATGTCAATACCAGCTAAATTAATTGTAGCAGGCATTATATAAAGATTTGTAAACTTAGTTTTAATAACTGCTTCTTTTCCTTCTTTACTGCCATTTAAACAATCATAGATACTAGCAGTAATATCACCTTTGTTAATACCTAAACCTGTAGATGTATTTCCTTGAGGGTCTAAATCAATAAGCAAAGTTTTCTTACCTAATTTTCCCAATGATGCTGATAAGTTAATACTAGATGTGGTCTTGCCTACACCACCTTTTTGATTAACTAAAGATATTACTCTTGCCATAAAAATCACTGCTTTCTATAATTCGTCTACATACTTAATTATACCATATATATTATTTAAAAATAAACAAATATCTTAATAACATGAGCCTTCAACAGTCTCTAAAATTTGTTCATTTGCATTGCTTCCAAGCTCTGCAGATTTTATTACAACTTGATTATTCTCACATGAATAATAATATATTGTATTTTCTTCAATGTTTGGATAAATCTTTTTATATAATACTCCTTCATAAACATATGAAGATAAAGTATTAGTTAACTTGCCAATAGAATTACCATTTCTATCAAATATTCTAGCATCTCCCGCACTTACACCAGAGTTACTTGTATATAAAATAACCATATCATCATTTAAAATAATGTAATAGTCATAACCACGAAGTAAATAATTTTCAGTATCATTAGAATATGTATATAAAGGATACAAAGCATTATCAACTTTCATAAGTGCACTACCATCAAGGCACTTTTTTTGGCCTTCATCAAAATTAGTACATTTAAAAGTAAATTCAACGCCATGGAAATAAGTTGTAATGCTGTAATTATTTATAAATACTAAGCCATAAGTAATATCATCTAAAGATGCTTTGAAGTTACTAACACTTTCGATATTTATTGGAATTGTTGAGTCTTCATTATTATCAACTACTACAGTTGTAGTTGTTGTACCGTTTTCTTCGCTTTTTGATTCTTTTGTTGTAGCTTCAACTTTATTAGTCATAGGTTTTGGTTTTCTATCTTCTTTTTCACTATTTAATAAATAAAATATGAAAAATAATGCTAGTATTAACACTACTATTAAAAAGATATATGATTTTATACTTGAACCCTTTTTATTCATATTCTCACCTATTATAAATTATAACATAAAAAATTCTACTTTTCAGTAGAATTTTTAATAGCTTCTTCTAGTTCTTCTTTAGTCATTTTACTATAACCTTTAATTCCTAATTCTCTAGCTTCATCTTTTAAAGTTTTTAAAGAACTTTCAGATTCATGAGAACTTATTTTACCAGTACTAACCAATTCTTCAATTTCTTCCTTAGTAATAGTTTCCCTTTCAACTAAAGTATCAGCAATTAATAATACTAGTTTTTTATTCTCTTTTAATATTTTAACTGTTTCTTTATAACATTCATTAATTATTTTTCTAACTTCTTGATCAATTTCTAAAGCTACTGCATCAGAGAAGTTCTTAGATTTATTATAATCTCTTCCTAAGAATACTCCTTCACTTCTTTCTTCAAGTTGAACAGGTCCTAAATCTGACATACCAAATTCTGTAACCATTGAACGAGCAATCTTAGTAGCTCTTTTGAAGTCATCACTTGCACCAGTAGTAGTTTCACCTAAGAATAGTTCTTCAGCTACACGACCACCAAGTAATCCAGTGATTTGAGCAATAAGTTCTTTTTTAGTTGTTACTGCCATTTTTTCTTCGCTTGGTAACATCATTGTATATCCGCCAGCTTGGCCACGTGGAATGATTGTTATTTTATGAACATCATTAGCATCTTCTAATTTTAATCCAACAACAGCATGTCCTGATTCATGAACGGCAACCAATCTTTTTTCTTTATCTGTAATTTTTCTAGTCTTCTTAGCAGGTCCCATGATTACACGATCAGTTGCTTCATCAATTTCTGTCATTGTAATTGAACTCTTATTAGCTCTTACAGCTAAAAGAGCTGCTTCATTTAGTAAGTTTTCTAAATCTGCTCCACTAAATCCTGGAGTACGTTTAGATAAGTTTTCTAAATTAACGGATGATGCAAATATTTTATCCCTTGCATGTACTTTAAGAATAGCAAGTCTTTCTTTTTGATCTGGTAGACTAACTGTAACTTGTCTATCAAATCTTCCTGGTCTTAATAATGCTGGATCTAAAACGTCAGGTCTATTAGTTGCAGCAATAATAATAATTCCTTCATTTGCTCCAAATCCATCCATTTCAGTAAGTAATTGGTTTAGAGTTTGTTCTCTTTCATCATGTCCTCCACCTAAACCAGTTCCTCTTTGACGACCAACTGCATCAATTTCATCTATAAATATTAAACAAGGCGCAGTATGTTTAGCTTGTTTAAACATATCCCTAACACGGCTAGCACCAACACCTACAAATAATTCAACAAAGTCTGAACCACTTATGTAGTAGAATGGTACATTTGCTTCTCCTGCAACAGCTTTGGCAAGTAATGTTTTACCTGTTCCTGGAGGCCCTACTAATAAGACACCTTTAGGAATTCTTGCTCCTAATTTTTGGAATTTTTTAGGATTTTTTAAGAAGTCTATTAATTCTGCAACTTCTTCTTTTTCTTCTTCTAATCCGGCAACATCTTTAAATCTAACTTTGCCACCATCTTCATTAAGTTTAGCTCTACTTCTTCCAAAGTCCATACTAGATTTATTTGATCCACTTAATTTATTAAACATAACAAATACGATTACACCAACTAATAAAATTGGAACTAATTGTACTACTATATATAGAATACTGCTTCCTTCTGGAGCTTTTTTTACTTCCCATTTAAATTCATTAGTAGTTTGATAAGTTTCAAGTGTTTCGATAGTTTTATCTGATAACTGAGCATCTACCTTAAAATATTCATTATTTTTATAACTCTTTAATTTACCTGTTATAGCATAAATACCATAACTTTCTTTTTCAGTGGTAGTTATTTCAGTTACTTCATTAGTACTTAATTTGTCTAAGAATTGATCATAAGTAAGTGTATTAACTTTTTTATCACCAATACTTGTCATGACTAAAACAGCTGCTATAAATATAAAAAGAATTATATACGGCATAGATTGCTTAGTTTTACTTTTTTTATTCATAATCTTTCTCTCCTTTTTTTTGATACTTTATTATTATATCATATTCCTCACTAATTGGAATATCAAATTGACTTTTTTTAAGGCCTGGAATCCAAATAATTTCATTATTTGCATCAACAACAATTGGCCATGAATCTCTTTTCATTTTATTCATTTTCATATCAATAAATATATCATTTAATTTTTTGGTCCCATCCATATTCTTAACTTTGATCTTATCTCCATTTTCACGAGTTCTCACACTAAGTGGTAGCTTGATATCTTTTGAGTTTAATCTTATAACATAGTTAGAATTTGATTCAGTTTCAACAAATTCAAAAACATGATCATTAATAGTAAGCCCATCAACTAATTCATAACAATAGTTGGTAGCTTCACTATTATTCTTATTAAATATTAATTTGTTATATTCTCTAATAACATTAATATTATTAGGTAATTTTATAGAAATATTAGGTTTATCGCTTTCAATTACCTTATTTATTTCATCAATATGATTACTATCTACCAAATAAAGATTATCCGGATATAACTCTCTTAAAATAAATAATAAAATTTGTTTTTTAATAAAGTTATCTTCTTGATTAAATTTGTTAATATCTAATGAGTTATCAACATAAAGTTCAATGATTTTATTTTCAACAATATCATTTACATACTCATAAACTTCATCTAATTCTTCACTAAACTTTAAGAATTTTTCATGAACAAGAGTATCTTCTTCTTTTAGACTAGGTAAGACATTGTGTCTAAATCTATTTCTAGTATAATAATCAGCTTCATTACTATTATCAACAACATATGGATTATTATGTTCTTTATTATAATCAATAATAAAATCTTTTGTTAAATAAACTAATGGTCTAATTATAGTATAGTTATTTCTTTTCGTTTCAATAGAAAAACCTTTATAACCTTTTAAAGAAGAACCTCTAACTAGACGCATAAGAATGGTTTCTACTAAATCATCTCCATGATGTGCAGTAAACAAATATTTAGAATTATATTTTTTTAAAATTGATTCAAAAAATGAGTAACGAAAGTTTCTAGCAAAATGTTCAAAGTTACCAGTTGAATACCCAGTTAGTTCTGTTCCTTCAAAAATAATATCATTTTTTTCACAATAGTCTTTAACAAAAAGATATTCATCATCACTTTCGCATCTCACTTTATGGTTAACATGAGCACATATTACTTTATACTTTAAACTATTTAATAAAGCAAGTAAAAACATACTATCTGGACCACCAGAACATGCAACTACTAATGTCTCCTTTTTATCAAGATTAAGTTTTTTAATATAGCTAAGAACATTATCCATGAATATCCCTCAAATCAATGAATAGTATACCTTATAAGTGTAAAAATAACAAGAAAAAGCCAAATTACTTAACACAAAAAAAGCAAATGATTATTTGCTTTTTTTATCATATTTAATTACTGCATTTGTACCTGATATTACTTCTAATAGATTTCCAGCTAAAATTGTGTATGCACCAACACTAAAATTATAATACATGAATAGTAATGCTGCCAAAATAAAGCATATTCTCAACCACTTTGCATCTTTTACCCAAGTACTTATGACATACATTGATGTATTAATTATTGGAATTAATGCCAAATAGCCATTCCAAGTAAATATTGCAAATAATAAAGTAATAGATAAGAATATAAATAACCAGAATATTGGAATAGTTTTATTATTTTTAGTGTATCCTCTAAAAATAAAACTACGAATAGATGTCGATACATTAAGTGATGCTGGTGTATATACACCTAACAAAAAATATTGTAATGAAATAAACATGAATGCAACACCTTGATATGCAAGTATTTCGGATTTTTCTTTCTTTTGGATACTCACAACTTTAATTAATATTCCAATTGTTCCAATAACTTGTATTAATATATTCATAACTCTACCTCAAATTAACAACATTATAACATATATAGTATTAAATAAAATACTTATTAAATTTCAAACCATTCACCTTCGCTAATGATTTTGAAGTCATCATTATTAAGAAATAATGCACCATTATCATCAACAACATATAGTTTTTTACCATCTTCATCTTTTAAATCTTTACTAGCATTTTCAATATTTTCTCTTGTTATACTTGGAAAAAATTCATTATTAAAATGTGGCATGAATTGAAAATCAACAATGTCTAATCCATCGATTGGATAACCTTCAAGAGTTTCATCATATAAATCTTGGCATGAATTACACAAAGTCGGGCATAAGACACAACTACCAGCACTTGCACCAATCCAAACTCTAGTTTCAAGTAATCTTCTTAAATGACTTTCTAACCCAGAATCTTTAATACATTTTCTTAACCATTGAGTATTACCACCTTCGAAAAATAAAACATCGGCTGCTTCAAATCTTGGTAAAAGATTATCAATGCCAATTCCATTGATATCGCATATATCAATTTTAAAACCTAAGTTTTTAAAAGTTTCAATATCTTTAATTAACCAGTCATTCATATCTCCACCTTCATAATTAGATGCAGTAGTACAAAATAACATGTTTAAACCATTAAGATCACAACCAATTATACTCCTTAATTCATCTTCAATACTCTTATTAGCAATTCCACTAGAAGTTAAAACTAATCTCATAAATTATATCCTCTCTTTTTATTAATTAATTCCTATAAAATCATCATATTTTAGACTAATAAAATCATCGTTAAGTTTAATAATAACTCTAACTTTATTATCAAAAATTTCACTTATTTTAAGTGTAATCTTACTTTCAATTTGAGTATCTAAAAATTTTTCTGTATCAAATATTTCAAAATATATATATTGATTATCATTTTCAAAAGGAATTCCAATGTATTCTCTATTGACAAATGTTTTTATATCATCACTTTTTTCAAAACCAGCATCTAAATGTAGATAACCTGTTATGTTATTATAAGTGAATTTGAGGCCAATAGTTATATCATAACCTTTATCTCCGTTAACAGTTAAACTACCAACTTTAATTTCGCTCTCAGTTATCTCAAATTCTTTATCATCAATTATTAACATGATCCATCATCTTTCTTTTTTTCTAAACTTTCTATGTATTTATTTAGACTAGGATGCTTTTTAACATCTGAAACCCAATCCGGCTTAAACCCCTCTAAATAATCTAAAATTACATCAGCATATTTATCTAAATTAGGGTCATCTACTAACTTTAATAAATACTTACTTATATTTTTTTCAGTATTAACTCTATCTATATAGAAAGCAAGTAAATTGCTAGTTCCAACTTTTTCTTTTGCAAGTAAAACTATAGACTCTAAAGTTTCTCTTGAGCAACTATATTTAGGTTTAAACAAACCATTTAAGTGAGTAAACAATATAACTACACAACCGATAAATAATTGGGCAGTTCCATCACTAGGAAATGTCTTCTCAGCAAATTCAATAACTGCATCAAAGTTTTTATTCTTTTCATAATCTTCAAATAGTTCTGCTAAAATTCTATTAATCATATTTACATCACCATAATTTCTTTTTTTATATTATACCATAGCAAACAAAAAGTCTGAATAATTCAGACTAAATAATTTATATCGTTTTTTCATTAGCACAGATCTCATCATGGCAATTTAATAGTGTATCATCATTCTTAACAAAAACTTTCTTTTTAAAACCATTTTTCAATAATATTTCTTCTAATATTTTTCTAGTTTCACAAACTGAACCCATCTCTGATTCATCAGTAATAAGTATATGTTGATTTGGATTTATATGATTTACTAATTCCTCACACATTTTTTTATAAATTCCTTTTCTCCAAAAGTATTTATTAACTTCTGTAAAAGTTAGAAAAGTCATAGGTGTTTTTTGATCTTCAAAAAGATAATATTCATCAGCAAACATTATATCGGCAATTATCGTCTTTTTTCCAATGTTATTATTGGCAACTCCCAATAAATAATTATACTCCCTATCAATAGCATCAAAAGATAGATATTGCATACCAAAAACCACATTATAATCTAAAGTTTCATCAGCAGCTAAATCCCAATCTATGTCACTATAAACGTTATAATAATTATTCATTAAGAAATTATATAACTGTATTCCAGGAATAACTAACCACTCTATATTTTCAAGATTAACATCTTCTATATAATCATGTATCCATTTATTATTTTTTTCCATATTATCCTCTTACAATTTTTTTAATTCAATCATTAATTTGTCTGCCATATCTAACCACAAAACTCTCGTTATATCGTTCATCGTTCAAGTTAATTATATTTTAACATAGATTAATAAACCTAAAAAAGTCTCTAAGATTCAGACTTTACAATTATAAATATTTATCAAATGGATAAGAAGCAATTAATTCTTCTTTACCTACGTGATTAGTTGCCTCTTCAGCAAGTTGATTTAAATCTTTTAATTTTAATTCTTCTAAGCTTAACTTAGTCATACCATAAATAAATGCTAATATTCCAACTTTTGGAGACACTAGAGGAATAACATTTAAATTATCGCCATTACAACTATTAATTGAATTAATAATTAATGAAATAGTTGATGGAGTATCTTCGCCTTTAATTATACCTGCCCATTCTTTTGCAACTTCGGAAGAATTATAATTCTTTGTCCATGCTTCAAAAGCTAATCTTACTTGTTCATCTCTTTTTTGAGTATCATCACCTAAATAATTATCTAAACAGATAAATGTGCCATCTTCTTTTAAAGAATTAGCTATTTTTAAATAAACAATCTTAAGATCACTTATTTTACGAATATGATGTAATGCATAAGATGAAATTACTAAATCATATTTTTCATTTGGAAATTCATCTGTAATAAAGTTTTTAACAACACTTTTAATGTTAGTTGTTGGCACATTGTTGGTTTCAAATATAGCTTGAGCAGACTCCAACATTTCTGAAGAAAAATCTAGCATAGTAACTTCTGCATTTGGTAATACAGATAAAATTAACTCTGTTAACATACCATTTCCAGCACCAATATCTAGTATTTTTAATCTTAAAGAATTATCAGGATATAAATTATTAACCATTCTTTTAAATTCTTGAAAAAGCATTTCTGCATCAATATTAATTAACCAAGCATCTCGTCTATATGTTTCTGCTTCTTTAGCATATCTTTCTCTTATTTCATTACTTGAATCCATAACAATTTCTCCTCTATTTATATATTCTAATTTTACAAATTATTATTTAATTCATACAACATATAACCATAACCTTTATATGATCTCATTTCTTCTTTTAAATCAAATTCTTTAACAATTTTATTTCTTAATTCAATAGCAGATTCTAATTCAGTTTCTGAACTAATTATTTCAATTTCTATAAAGTATCCTAAATCTTTTACATCATCTAAAGCAACTTCTAGTATATCATCAATAATATATTTCTTTCTTCTTTTTATTAAAGTAAATACTTCTTCTATTCTTACATCATTTAATATTTGTTTAAACATTTCTACATCTTGAATTTCCATTTCATGTTCAATATTAAAAGCTTCAGTTGTTTCAGTTTTATCAATAAATTTTTTATAGTTTAAAATATTCTTATCTTCTAAAACTCTAATTCTTAAAGCTTCATTGTTGATCTCTCCACCAAAGAATGGAACATATGTAGGAGAAAAATAAATATCATGTTGATTTTCTTCTTTATAATCATAACCATTATTTTCAAAATATTTTTCTATCTCTAAAATAGTTTTCTCATCTATTTTATATTTTGCTTCAATTTCTATGTTTTTCATAAACTACACCTGCTTTTCTAAAAACATTATTAATTTCTTAATTAAATTATATCACAAAAAAAGCCCGAATAATTCGGACTTTGAAATCTGTATATTAACGTTTTGAGAATTGTGGTGCTCTACGAGCTTTCTTAAGACCATATTTCTTACGTTCTTTAACTCTTGGATCCCTTGTAATAAATCCAGCTTCTTTTAAGATTCTTCTATAAGAAGTTTCTGAAGAAGCATCAGTACCTTCATCATAAATAAGTAATGCTTTAGTAATTGCTAATCTAATTGCTCCAGTTTGACCAGAGTATCCACCGCCTCTAACAACTACATCTATATCAAAAGTAGATTCATTGTTGGTAGCAACTAATGGTTGTTTTAAATCCATTACTAATACTTCAAATGGTAAGTATTCATTTACATCTCTTCCATTAACTGTAATTTTTCCAGTTCCTGGAACCATTTTAACTTGAGCAGTTGAAGATTTTCTTCTTCCGCTTGCTATAATAACTTTCTTATTCATAACTTACCCTCCTACTATAAACTTATGCTTTCTGGCTTTTGAGCTTGTTTATTATGTTCAGGACCAGCAAATACAAATAATTTTTTGTACATTTGTCTTCCTAAACGTCCTTTAGGTAACATACCTTTAACAGCTCTTTCTACCATTTCTTCAGGATATTTTTCAATCATTTCTTTAGCATTACGTTCTCTTAACCCTCCTGGGTATCCAGAATGATTATAATACATCTTATCATTTATTTTATTACCAGTTAATTTAACTTTACTAGCATTTGTAATGATAATATAGTCTCCACAATCTACGTGAGGTGTATAAGTAACTTTATGTTTACCTCTTAACATATGAGCAGCTTTAGTAGCAACTCTACCTAAAGGTAAATCAGTAGCATCTAATACATACCAATTACGTTTAACAGTTTCCTTTTTTTCCATGAATGTATTTTTCATAAATATATTTCCCTTTCTTAATCCTTTATCTAATAGACTTCCCACATCTACTTCGAATCAAGAATAAAAAATGTACCATTTAAAATTATAAGTTAAGTGCCATTATTTGTCAAACAAATTCAGCCCTTTTCTTTAAAATTCAGCAATTTTACAGCAATTTTAAGGATTTAGTAGTCAATTTTTACTAAATATAGGCCATTTGCCGGTACAGTTGTGTAATGAATACTTGCCTTTTCATCAGTTAAGTAAGCCAAAATATCTCGGTTTTCAAGTTTCCCTTCACCAACTGATATTAAAGTACCAACCATATTTCTTACCATATATCTATAAAAACTCTTACCTACAAAGGTAATATAAAGATAACCTCTTTTTTTCTTAAATTTTATTTTATAGATTATTGAATTATAATTAGCCCTTGCACCTGAAGTAAAAGCATGAAAACTATGAGGTCCAAGTAAGAGCTTTGCTGATTTCTTCATAGCTCTAATATTAAGACATCTATTATAATTATATAAATAATTATCTTTAATAGTATCAAATTTTCCTAAATTTATTACATAAGTGTAAGTTTTTCTTAAAACATTAAATCTTGCATGAAAATCATCTGATACTATACTTACAGAATTTACAAATATGTCCGGTTTAACAATTGAATTAATTGCATTAACTAATCTCTCTGGTGGAACAAAAACATCCAAATCAAAGTGAACAGCTTGATCTAATGCATGAACACCTCTATCAGTTCTACCAGCACCCTTAACTAATACTTCACTTTTATTTATCTTAGTTAAGGCTCTTTCTAATTCGCCTTGAACAGACTTTTTCTCACCAAGCCTTTGAAAACCATAAAATTTTGATCCATCATAACTTACACTAGCTTTATATCTCACTAATAAACACTCCTATATATATCCTTTAATAATTCTTTTGAATCTAATGTATAATCAAGTTTAGCGTTCTTACTATTTGCTAACTTAATAAATTTAGTAATATTTTCATCTATAACGATATCTAACTTTGTTAAATCATTTATATTGCCATTATAGATGATTTCTCCATCTTTATATACTATTATTGATTCAGCAATATGACTTAAGAAAACCAAATCTTTACTTACTATTACAATTGTTTTACCATCTTTTTTTAATGTTCTAATTATTCTAATTAATCTCTTTTGATCTTTGTATGCAAGTCCAACATCAAAATAATCAAACACGATTATATTTTTATTTAAAAGTAAGGTTTTTGCAAGTAATACAAACTTAAAATCTGTTTTACTTAAATCACATAACTTAACTTTAATTATTTCGGGATTTAATTCTAAATATTTAAATATAGAATCAATTCTTGAATTATTTGATAAAAACTTGCCTTTTAAAAATCTTTTAACTGTCCATTTATCATCATATGTAATACCATCAATAGCTATATCCAATTTATATAAATCTAAAACATCACCATAGAAGCCAGTAATCCCATTCTTTTTAAAATAATCATTATGCTTCTCATAAAAAACTATTTCCATAATTTATTTACCAACTTTCTATAATCATAGTAAATTTTATCTATAACATTATAAAGAATAAGATTATTAGATAAATCTACAATAAATGGTAACTTTAATCCCATATAAGGCAAAATGCTATTACCTTTTAAAATATCTTCATAAGAACCTGCTATTACCTTTTTAAAATTATTAATGACAACTACATTATCACTTATAAGCACTTGTTCAGGATTAGTAGTTAAGTTAATAAGATTTTTATTATTGCTTTTTATATATTTAAATAATAATTCTCGATTTTCTATACTAAGATAAGAAATTATATTATCTATTACAATTATTGTTGGATCAATTATTAATAAAGATAGGATTTTAACAAGTATCTTATCACTTAAATATAAATCACTTATATTCTTATCAAGTAATCTCTTTATTTTAAAGTATTTAGCCATAGCATCTATTCTTTTAGTAATCTCTTGAGAATTATAGTCTAGTATACTTAAGTAATATGATAATTCATCATTAACAGTTTCACATATAAAGTTATTATCATCTAACACAACCACAATGTTTCTTCTTAAGAAATCATAATCATAACTAGCTATAGATTCGCCATCAATAAAAACTGAACTATTATCTATCTTATTACATAATCTTTTAGCTAAAATAGTTTTGCCTGAATTAGATGGGCCAATTACACAAGTAACTGGGTTACTTAAATCAATTTTTATATCCATATCTTTAACTTCAATAATCTTCATAACCAATAACTCCCACAGTAATTTTTTTATACATATTATTATACAAAAAAAATAAATAAAAGCCTAGACTTTTATTTATTATTAATTATTTTAACTGCACCAGTTTTATCCATCTTATTTTTATCTTTTTCTTCACCATAATTTAATGTTAAACCTATAACAAATAAGAATGACATAAAATAAATCCAAAGCATTAAGAATGCTATATTTGATAAAGCTCCATAGAATAAGTTATAGTTAGAATTATTTAACGCAATAAAACGATAAATATAAGTAGTTGCTATCCAACCTAATGCAGTAAATATTGTTCCTGTGTTAATATGGGCATGGCTTCTTACTCTATCTGGTGCAAAATCATAGAACGCTCTTAAGAAGATAAACATTATTATCCACATAAGTGGCCCCTTAATTATATGGAATATCGAAAATATTTTATCGTAGAACGGTAAAAAATTTAAAAATTCAACAATACGATCACCAAATACTTGGAAAACTAATAGAAGTATAAAAATTAGCATTATGGCTATTGTCATAAATATTGCCTTGATTCTTCTTTTAAGCCAGTTACTTTGATTAATACCATATATTTGATTACTAATTAAGATAATTGAATTACAACCATTACTTGCTAAATAAAACATCCAGACAAATAATAATGTAAGCCCGAAATCAATTGATGCTCCACTTAATGCTGGTGCAATAACTTTAGCTCCGCCTGGGACAATTTTATTTAATAAACCAATTATATAATCCATATCTATTCCAAATATAGATGCACCAAATCCAATGATAGTTAATATTGGTACAATACTTAAAATCATTGAGAATGCTATTTGTCCTGGTAAGACACCCATCTCTGGTTCTTTTATTATTTCTAATATTTTAGAAAAGTAACGATATAGATTTTCTTTAGTTTTTTTACTAAAAGCGTTTACTTTCTTAATCATCGTTATCTTCCTCTAACTCTTTGTTTTCACGCATTTGAATACTTGCTTCATTAAATGCATCATCTACTAATTTAGTATCATCTTCAATCATACTAAACCCCATAGCAACACCATTTTCATGTGGTAACTTCTTAAACTCTTTAACTAACTTTTTCATATAAGTTAATATTTGTTTTTCAGAATATCCGATTAGATAAACTAAGAATTCATTGCCATCTGTTCTAATTATCTCTGAATTATCAAGTTGAGTTTTAATTAAAACATTAGCAACAGCTTGAATTTGTTTATCTCCTTCTTGATATCCTAAAGTGTCATTTAATTCTTTAACATTATTAATATCTAAAACAATACATGTTTGAGGATAAATTGTATTTTTATTCCATACAGGAAGTTTTTCGTTATAATAATTTCTATTCTTTAATGATGTTAATAAATCAATATATTTTAATCTATCTTCTTTTTTTACTTTTGTATTTAGTTTAATATTCTTACTATTTCTTTGAATCAATATTACAAGTGCTAAAGCAAATACGATAGAGATTAATATAGCTTTTGCAATACTTCCAACAATTTCTCCACTTCTTTCTACTTTATTATAAGTAGTTATACCATTACGAAGTAAATCTAATGGGTCAATTGTCTTAGTATAAGCACTAAATAATTTATAGAATGAATCTGTTTCGTTAACATATTTAAATATATAATGATTATCTTCAAGTGTCCCTTTATAGCGAACTGAGTAATTAGATGCAATCTTATTAACATAATAATCATATTGATATTCATCAATCACTATAATGTTTTCTTTTTTAGCAAGTGATTTTAATTCACTACTCTTTTCATAAGTAATTATATTAATTCCTTCTATATCTTTAATATAATCATATAGGTAAGAATTTTTTAAAACATAAACATCACGATTTGCTATACCATTAATATTAGTCATACTTAAGTCAATTGTGTTACTAGCTATAACATAGAAATTTATATTATTTAGTGCTCCACAATCAATATAATTAGTAACTATATTATAGTAATTATAATATAAATCTACTTCTCCTCTAATAGCAGCTTTAGCAAGCTCAGATGAAGTTTTATATTTCTTATATGTGAAATCAACGTCAGAGAATTCTGAGAACTTTTGTAAGTATTGAGCAGTAATACCACCATATTGGCTACTAGCTAATACTTCATATGGTTTATATTCTGCAAAACCATATCTATAAACCTTATTAGTTAAAGTATCTTCTTCTGCTTCAGTAATATTTAAGCAATCAATAAATAATTTATAATTATTTTTATTATATGATTTATCATATTCAATACTCATGAATCTATTAAATTCTTTAGATAATATAGAATTTAATACTTCATTGCCACTTAGTTTTAAATAATAATACTTATTTAAATCAGATACATGAGTTAAAACATTTATATTGTTTGCAACTAACTCATCTTTATATTCATTTAGTGGAACTAATGCATAATAAATTGTTCCATTAGATAAAGCTTCAGTTATACTCGAATAATTTTCGAAACTAACAAATTTATCTTCTAAACAATCAAAATAAGCTGTTACTTGTGCAAGTGTATTACTTACAACTCCAACACCTAATTGTGGAATTAATGTAGTATCATTAATTAAACCAGTATTTTTACTAACAAGAACATAATGATCTTTATATAAAAGTAGCGAATCTCTTTCATAATTATTTGTTATTTCAAATCTATAGCCATCATTACTTGATAGATATGAAGCCATATTTTTATTAATCTCTAAAGATGTTTGTTTCTTTAAATAATCTATAAAATCAAAAAATACTCCCTCACCAGTAGTACCAAATACTGGAATATCGTTTGGTATAGTGATACTAACAACAGTAGATTTATTATTATCAATCCACTTCATCTCACTTATTGACAATGCATTTTCATCTATAAAAACATTATAAATAAGTATTCCAATTAATAATGCTATTACAATTAAAGTAATAGATAATATAAATATATTTCTTCTTTTTTTCATAAATACACCTAATTCTTCGCAGTTGTAGTAGTTTCCTCGGTGTCATAACTAAAATTTGCCCATGAGATTACAGTTTTACTTGAATTCTTACTTCCCACGTAAGCATTTAAATTATCTCTAGTAAAAATAAATTGCATATCATAATATGATCTATTATCTTCATCAATTTTTTCTAAACTAGAAGTTGCCATATTTTGAATTTCTTCGTTTTTCATATTTTCTGCTACATGTACACTAACATAAATAATTTTGCCTTGTAGTCTTACATTTGCTTCTAATACTCCCTCTTGTTCTTTATAAAAATCTTCAAGAGCATCCAATGAATCATTTAATTCATGTTCATCAATATCTTCTAATCTATTACCATAAGCACTTGTAGATAATTGATTAACAAAGTAAACAACTACACAAGTTCCCATAACTAATATGCATAGTAAAGATATAATCATTAGTATGCAATAAATTCTATTATTTCTATAAAATTTTTTAATCTTTTTGAACATTTATATTCACCTCAAATAGTACCATAATTATACTACATTATATTCTATATTTCAATTTATTAGAAACAAATTAATATAAGAAAAAAAAAGATGAATTATATTCATCTTTATTAGTTATATACTATTAAATATTTTATCAAACAATCATTATATACTTGTTTTTATTGTTTTATGTTTTGTATTAAAACAACTAACAATATCGTAATAACAATTGACAACTCAAATATCTGTCTCACCCAATTAAAGTAATATTCACGTTGCCATAACCTGAAGTTCTTGTAACATTTATAACATCATCTTTTTTGCCTTTATAAACTAAAGCCCCTACATGGCCATCTCTAGCCATCATTTCATTGGTCTTGTCTACGCCATTAATATTAATACTATAAGTGTTTCCACCACCATTTATCATGGAAACAACTATAATTTTATAATCAAATGAAGAGACGATTTGAAAATTATCTGCTCCAGATGACGACATCGCATTTGAAAAGTTTTTATAATTAATATTATCAAAAGGAAAATCTTTATTATCTGTCCATTGAGCAATTAATGTGTGTTCTCCACTCTCTGTTACAAGATAGTCTCCTTCTATCTTTTGATTTTCTAAGAACCAACCTAAAAATATGTATTCTTCTCTTGTTGGTGTTGGTAATACTCCATATTGTCTGTTTTGTGTTACTTGATATGTTTGTGTTTCTGGTTCTCCTCCATTGGCATCTAGTGTTATTAAGTATGTTCTATTTGTTGTTTTTTCTATTATTGAACTTGTTATCTTGTATTCCTCATCAAATTCTACTTCGTCACTTTCATTATCTTCTGTTGTTAATGTTACATTTGCTGTTGCATCTTCTTTTATCTTATCTTTTGATAAAGCTTTTAATTCATCTATAGTTTTATCTTTTA
>JAFLUY010000006.1 GCA_022508565.1 Erysipelotrichales bacterium
AAAGAGATGAAATAGGAAACGAATTAATTGATGAGCCAGATGAGGTGATAGTAACTAATCCAGATGATTTTGATTATAAAGACCCAGACACAAAGACAATAGTAACTGGCTATCATGGTACTGAAACTGTGATTGCAATTCCTAATACTGTTAAAGAAATAGATCAAGGCGCTTTCATGAATATGAATTTTACTAAAGTAGTAATTCCTAAAAGAGTTACTAAAATTGGTAATGCTGCCTTTGTAAATTGTTCTAATTTAACTGAAATCAATATTCCTAAAGGAGTTACTGAAATCGGTCAATCTGCTTTTGTTAATACAGCTTTAACTAGTATTACAATTCCTTCTAGTGTTACTACTTGGGGAAAAGGAGCTTTTGCGAGTTGTGCAAAACTAACCGAAGTTAATTTAACAGAAGGACTTACTTCTATTGGGGAAGCTGCCTTTACTGGGTGTACAAGTTTAACTCGAGTTACTATTCCGTCAAGTGTTATTTCCATTGAACCATCCGCTTTTACTGGCTGCAAAAATTTAACCGAAGTTAATTTAACAGAAGGACTTATTTCTATTGGAAATGCTACATTTACTTATACAGGATTAACTAGCGTTACAATTCCTTCTAGTGTTACCACTATTGGGCAAGGTGCTTTTTTAGGATGTTCTGACTTAATAGAAGTTATCTTAAATAATGGACTTATTTCTATTGGAGATGGCGCATTTTGTTATTGTACAGGATTGAGTAGTCTTCTCATACCTTCTAGTGTAACTTCTATTGGATTTACTACTTTCCAAGGTTGTACAAATTTAAAGACTATTTATTATAAAGGAAATTTAAGTGCCGACCAAATTAAAGGAGATTCAAACGCCACTGTAGTTAGCGATTTCTAAAAAACTTAATTTCAATGACACATTGAACAATAAATTATAAAGATAAGCAATAAAAAGATGATGTAAATATGTATATCATTTTTTTTAATTGAATAATTATAGCATTTAAAGTATAATTGTATTAGAGTAGAAAGGTGTGGTCATATGAATTGTCGTAATTGCGGAGTTCCTCTAATTGGTAATAATCCAATTTGTCAAAATTGTGGTTTAGATAACTCACAAAATCCAGTTATAGAACAAGCAAGCGCCGATTATGAAACATTAACAGATGATTTTATTGAATTAGATGATAATGATGAAAAGATTGAAATCACAGAGAATATGGCACCACCAACTTTAGAAGTAGAAAAAGAAAATTTGAGTGCTGGAACTACTGATATTTCAAATGCTGAAGAAGTTTCAACTTACTCTCCTGAAGAAGAAATAGAACAAGCAAATGTTGAAAATCAATCTAATGAAGAAGAAAAAGTCGATTTTGCAATACCTAGCGTACAAACTCCAGTAACTGATGTAGCAATGCCAAAAGATGGTTCTGCGCCAGAAGTTAGTACAGTACAGTCAACTGTTGGAATTTCTGAAGAAAATGTTCAAGCGCTAGAAAATTTAGATAATGCAAAAAGCAAAAAATTTAAAATTAAATTATCTAAGGGCAGTAAGAATGTACCAAAGAATTTGATGATAATTGTTGGAATTACATTTTTAGTTGTTGGTATAATGCTTGGTAAAATGTTTTTTTCCAAAAACTATTGCACAGTTCCTAGTACTTCAGTTGTAAGTTCAAAGAAAAAATTTGTAAATGATGGAAAAAATAATGTAACCAATATAGGTTCATTTACATATACAATACCAAATGATTATATATATGATAAAAATGATAATGGAGTATTAATATACAATAAAGATGATACTTTTAGAATTTATATTACTAGTGAAAAAGGATCTTATGAAGATATATCAGGAGCTAAAAACTCGATAAGAGAATCACTAAAAGAAAATTCTTATACTGTAAATTCAGTTAAAGAAATTAAATCTTTAGACATTGATTTTGTTGTTTTTGAAACAACTACTAATTTAGTTAACCGAATGGTAGCATTTGCAGATGCAGGGGAAGGCTATATTTACTATTTAGAAATAGTAAATATTAATAATACATTTGATTATGAAGTTTTAGAAATAGCTGCTGATATTGTTAAGAATGTCACATATGAAGAAGTAAGTACAAAAATGGAGAGTATTGGTGTCAATAATGTTTCTGATATTTCAATTAAAGCAGCACAAGAGTATAAAAGTTTAATTGTAAATAAGTAATTGACATAAATTAAACCCTAGGTTATAATGAGTTTGTTGATGGTGATTAGGATTTACGACCCTAGGAGTCAAATCGTTAGTTCGCGTTAAGAATAATAAGGTGATTACAAGTCATGAAATAAGGTGGTACCACGGTATATTGCTCGTCCTTATGTTCATGACTTTTTTTGTTTAAGGAGGAAATTTATGAATTGTTTTGAGGATTTAGAATGGAGAGGTTTAATTAAGGATATATCTAGTCCTGAATTAAGAAAGAAATTAAATGAAGAAAAATTAACTTTTTATATTGGGACAGATCCAACTGCTGATTCTATGCATATCGGACACTTTTCTTCGTTTTTAATCGCATCTCGTTTGGCGAGATTCGGACATAAACCAATTTTATTAGTTGGTGGTGCAACTGGTTTAATTGGAGATCCTAAACCTGGAAGCGAACGTGCAATTATATCTAAAGAAGCAGTAGAGAAAAATGTTCAAGGTTTAACTAAACAAGCAAAGGAAATATTTGGCTTTGAAGTTGTTAATAACTATGATTGGACAAAAGAAATTAACACAATTGATTTCTTAAGAGATTATGGGAAATATATTAATGTTAATTATATGTTAGATAAAGATATAATTAGTAGAAGATTAGATAGTGGTATTACTTTCTGTGAATTTGCTTATACAATATTACAAGGTTTAGATTTCTTAGTTTTAAATAAAACTAAAGGAGTAACTTTACAAGTTGCTGGAAGCGATCAATGGGGAAATATTACAACTGGTATCGAACTTGCTCGTAAGAAAGATAATATTGAGTTATTTGGTTTAACAATGCCACTTGTACTTGATAATAATGGAGTTAAATTTGGTAAAACTGAAGGTAATGCTTTATGGCTTGATAAGAATAAGACATCATCTTATGAATTATATCAATACTTAATTAATTCAAGTGATGAGTGTGTAATTGACTATTTAAAGAAATTGACATTCTTATCTAAAGAAGAAATTGAACGCATTGAAAAAGAACATAATGAAAAACCTGAACTTAGAATGGCTCAAAAAGTACTTGCTCACGAAGTTATTACATTCTTACATGGTGAAGAGGAAGCAAATAAAGCTCAAGAAACTTCAGAAAAGATATTTAGAGGTGAAGTTACAGATGATATGCCAAGTGTAACTGTTAAATCAACTAATCTCTTAGATATCTTAGTTGAAAGCGAATTAGCACCTTCTAAATCAGAAGCAAGAAGATTAGTTGAACAAGGCGGAGTTAGCATTGATAATGAAAAGATTACTGATGTTAACTACGAAATTGAAAAATACGAATTTGTTTTACAAAAAGGTAAAAAGAAAATTGTTAAAGTTGTTGTTGAAAAATAATATACTTATATTGAAAACGCGCTTAAAAGGCGTGTTTTTTTATGAATAATTAATACTAACTAAATATTCAATGATTAAAACTGATTTATTAAAACTTTCTTTTATTATTTTCTACATAGTGTTATAATAAGTTTTATTAGATTTATTTTGGGGGATTAATTATGGGACCTTTAATTTATACACGAGCCTCAAAAGAGCGAGATAATGTAATGTATGATAAATTTATGTTATTGGCTGAATTTATTTATATGTATAAAAAATTTAAAGAAAAGTTTGATGGTAATTCAAATTTAAATGACGCTCTTGATACTTTATTTCAAAATTTTAATGATATGTTATTTGAATTAGATCGTGAACATGATTTATATGATGCCATTATGGAATATCTAGCAAGATTAGATGAAATTGAATATCTAAGTGATGATATTACGGAAGGACTTGTTAGTGTATTAGAAGCTATTGTCGAAGTTACAGAGGTCCGTGCAAGATATTATTCCTTCTTTGTTGATTTTTTCTATCAAACTTTAGAAAAAGGTATTCTAACTGATAAAAACTGTTTTTATCCAAGATATGAACCTTTGTTAACAGATGAAGATAAAAATGAAATCATAAATATGATACCGGGGTTATAATTATGGAAATAAATGATTTTAAAAATGAAATACTAAGAGTTTTTTGGTTACTTGATAAAGAAATCTCTTTTTATAAACATAGTTTTGTATATTGCTTAAGTATGCTTGATTTTCAAGAATTATGTGATGATGAAATGGTAGAGTATATTACTGAATATTTTAATGATTTAATTGATGATGCAGAGCTTGAACAATCAATAATTGGATTAATGAATAAAATATCAAAAGAAAAAGTAGATAGTATGACATCATTTTTTTTTGAAGATACTGATGAATATAAATTATTTGTTAATCTATTAAAGAAGATTAATAATTCTTCAGTTAAAAGATTTAATGATGTATATCCAGAAATTATAAAAATGTTTGATGTTGTAACGAAACCATCTTTATATAAAAACAATTATAAAGGTTTAAAAAGAAAGAAGTATATTAGTGAAGATGAATACAATGCTTATTTACAAGCATTAAAAAAGTAAGGATTATTCCTTACTTTAATTCGCTAATATATTTTTTTAATGTACGAGCATCTGGCCCAAAAATAATCTTTAATTGATTATCAATTTCAACTATACCTTTAGCTCCTAATTTTTGAATGCCGTCTTTATCAACTTTTGTTACATCTTTTAAAGTAACTTTAAATCTTGACATATTTACTTCAGTATCCAAAATATTATCTTTTCCTCCTAAGTAACCAACGAGTTTATTTACTTCTAAGTTAAAATTCTTATGGTTTAATTTAACAATTACTAAGGATATTATAATTAATACAACAGCTATTACTAAATATTGTAGTATGTGTGTTAAGTCCATTTTTATCACCACATACATCATACTATAAAAATAATAAATTTGCAAATTGATTGAGATATATTTAATAATTTATTATAATATTATTTGAAGGACTGATAATATGAAAAAAACAATATTTAGAGTACTTGCATTTGTTTTAGACATAGCATTTGCATCTTTAATTATATTTGGAATAACTTCTTTAAGCTTTATTAATCCAAATAAAAATGAACTCAACAAAAAGTATAATACTTATTATTATAATGTTAAAGTAAATGAATCATTAGTGAAAAAGACAGAAGAGTTTTTTGAAGATAAAATACTTACAAGTGAAGAACTAGACGAGGTCAATATTTTTTATAAAACTTACTATGATTGTTTTAAAGATATAAAACTTGATACTAAACTAAATGATGAGCAAATAGAAAAAATAAATGAAGATATAAGCAAAAAACAAGTAAACATAACAAATAATTTAGTTATTTCTATTAATAAGTTAAATACAAGAGAAACGCTTATTAGTTTTGTTGTTTATATAATGTATTTTGGATTATTACAATATATCCTTAAAGGACAAACTCCATTTAAAATGTTATTTAAACTTAAAGTTATAAGTAATGAAAACAAAAGCGTAGGTCTTTTAAGTTATCTAATAAGGGCTATTTTAGTAACAGAAGTTATTATTTCTGCGACTGATTTAATAATGTTATTTGCATTAAGTAATGCCAGTTACATAAATTTAAGTTATTGGTTATCACAAGTTAAATATATTTATGAAATGGCTTTCTTAGTTTGTTTAATTATTAGAGATGATGGAAGAAGTATTGATGATTTAATTTTAAAAACTAGAGTTATAAGATATGATAAACAAGGACATGAAGTGATTGATCCCTTATTTATAGAAAGAAAAGAAGATAATGCTTAAGAGATTAATTATAAAAATAATTAAGTTGTATCAAAGGACACCTATTAGTACTCACAAGAATTGCAAATTTATACCAAGTTGTTCAGAATATGCCATAGAGGCTTTAGAAACATATGGATTATTTAAGGGTTTAAGACTTGCAATTGTTAGATTACTTAGATGTAATCCCTTTAACAAAGGTGGATTAGATCCAGTACCTATTAAACACGATTAATTCGTGTTTTTTTGTAACTAAAAGATAATAGTAACATAAAATATAGTGAGTATATATGAAAGGGTGAATAAATATGAATAATGAAAATTGTAATAACAATAATTGCGATAATAGCATTGCTGATATTTTAGAAGTTATTCTTATATTACAACAAAATGCTAGTCCTGAATCTGCTTTAGATTCATGTGATAGACCTATGTTAGGTGGCGGACCAAATTGTTTAATTTGTAATACAAGACCTGTGATGTTATATACTTGCTGCGGAAATGGTGTTCCATGGAGCATGCCAGTATGTAAAGACTCAACAACTGCTTGTAGTAATCCACAAGGTGATAACACATCTTTAGAATGCTCAAATGTATTTAGAGTTGAAAAGTTAGATGGATGTGCTGCTACATTTAGAGTACTTGCACCAAATCCTGACCAAAGTTGCTGTAATTCTCAACCTTATATTGGTACAAATAGTTTCTTTACTATGGATTTAGGTTGCTGCTGTGCAATTAGATGTTTAAATGATACATTCGTTGACTGTGTTTAAGAAAATGCTATAGGCGTCTATAGCATTTTTTTAATTTGTTCTAATATACTAGAGTATGAAAGTAATTTTATTTAAATTGTTTTTTATATTAATGATAAGTTATTCAATAAGTATGATAATAATTTTATTAAATTATTTAGCAATTGGGTATAATTTTTTCGAATATGTTTATTTTATTAAATGGTATATAGTTTCATTGATAATAGGAGTATACGGACTAATTAGGGTATAGGAGATGATATATTGCAATTTTATTATGATATAGATTTACATTTTGATGAATATTATATTAATTATTACTTATGGGATTCTGTCGAACATTTTAATAGATTACCAATATTTAAAATTAGTAATATAAGAATAATACTCGATAATGAAGTATTAATTAAGACAGATTATAAAAACATAATTGTATCAGATGGGGTATCAAGTCTTGCCCTGGAGTTAATTAATAATAAAGTATCTTTTATTTCGAGTTTGCCCTATAAAGACGAATTTAAAATTAATAAGATAGTTATGGATATGGATGAGACATTAGATATAGAAAAACTCAAGAAAAAGAACCTTAAATTAAATAATAATCTTACTAAAGTAAAAAATATTTATTTAAATATGCTAGAAGATGGAAATGAATATTTTATTAAATATATTTACTATGAATTAACAGGAAAACTTTCAAATAATATTAAGAGTATGAAAAAGTATTTAATAGATGAGATTAAAAATAATTTTTGTGATAAATATTATCAATTATATGATAAGATAATAATAGGTGATTAAAATGAATTCGCATCTATTATTTTTAGTTTTAGGAATAATATTTTTAATATTATTGGGAATCAGTATTTATGTTATATTGGTTTTTAATAAATTAAAAACTTATAAAAATGAAGTTGATAGATTATGGAATTTATTAAGAATAAAAATTGAAAATCAATTTAAATATATAAATTCAAATTTTGAATCTATAATGCTTGATAACAAAGAATATTTAAAAGAAATTATAGATAAATATATGTTACTTGCATATATAGAAGATATAATGACTACTTATGTAGAACTTGAAAAAATAATAGATAATGTGGAAGAAAATCCAGTGAAAACTAACTTCTTAAAAGAAAACGAAGAAATAGATAAACTAAAAGTCGATTATAATAATGTCCTATTAAAATATAATAATACAATTAATATAATGACTAATAAATTTATCGCCGATGCTTTTAAGTTTAAACAAGGAATTTATTTTATTAGTAAAAAATAGGAATATCAATTAGATATTCCTATTTATATGAAAATTTTCTAAATATTTATTATAAGCTTTATAATCTGGTGTATCTTTAATTTCTTTATAATTAGCCTTGTTAGAAGTAAAGTAATCTTTTAATATTTTATCTAAAAGATGGGGATTTCTAACAAGTAATGGACCAATTGTATAGGATCCATAAAAATTATTTATATGAATTCCTTCGTATTTGCTTTTATTATTATCTGCATTACCATCTATTACTTCAAATAAATGATTTTCTTCATTACTATTAATTGATCCACGATTTTGAAATCCTACTACTGGCTCGTCTAGGATATAAGTTTTATAAACTTGTTCACCAACAATTCTTTCTCTTACGGTTTTACTTGTAAAATTAAATATACCTAAGGCTTTTGTATTATTAATTTTTAATCCAAATAATTCATAAGAATTACCAGTCATTATAAATACTTTTTTCTTAATAATTTTTTCGATTTCTGTTTTATATCTTAAGATATCTTTTAAAACTATTTGTTGATTTTTTAGAGTACCCATACCCATATAGAAGATATCAAACTTAGAAAAGTCTATTTTATCTCCTTTGGTAACTTCAGTTACAGTATATTTAACACCTTGTCTTTTTAAAGCAGCAGTTAGGGCTAACATATTGCCTGATTCACCATAAAGGTTCATCAAATCATAGTATAAATGAGCTATTTTTATTGTTTTCATTGTTTCACCCCATTTAGTAATTTCTTAAGTACTGCAGTCATATCAAAACAAACCATTGTGAATATTGTACCTTTACTTTTCTTTCTAACTTGATTAATAACATCTTTTACTTCATCTACTAAAACTATTTTATTGTCACTGATATTTGCATATTTTAATCTTGCATATACATCATATCTAAATCTTCCAATACAAAATATTTTGTCTATGGAATTATCATTAAGTAATTCAAAGTCAACATCATATAACCAACTTAAGTCATTGTAACTATATCTTCTTGAAACATTATCAAATCCTAAAATAATTGTTTTGGTTCCTTTATATGTTTTTATATAATTTAAGGTTTGTAAATATGATAGGGCATTTTCATTTTTTGATTCAATCATTTCAACCTTTCTTCTGCCTAAAGAGTATTCTTTTAATCTTTTAGATTCTAAAACATATTCGTTTGTGTAGGTTTGTATTTGTTTTGTTGTAAGACCAATACTTTTTAATAATGCGTAGGCTGCAAGAGTATAATAACAGCAAAAGAAGACATTTTTATTTAAGTGAACTATTGCTTTATTAATTGTCATAAATTGTTTTTCTAAATCAATATCTTTTGCTTCAAAGTCAACTGGATTTCTTGAAAATTTACAATTTGGACAAGTAAAGTTTCCAATATGCCCATAATGATAATATTTATATTTTAATTTTGTATCACAGATAGGGCAGTAAGCTGCATCAACTGTATTTGATAAAGGTGCTTTTATATCATCCTTATATTTACCAATACCATAAGTTGTAAGGGGACCTTTATGTAACTCCTTAAATCTTGCAACAATTGGATCATCAGCATTGATAATTAAATGAGTATTATTATCAATTGAGGAAGCTATTTTGTTAAATATAATATCTGGATCTCCATTTCTTGCTGGTTGATCTCTTGTAACATTTGTAACTACTAAATGTGTTAGTTTAGTTTTATTAAAAATTTTCTTAATAAATGATTCATCGAGTTCTAAAAGTAGTACATCAGCATTAACTTTTCTTGTAAATGGATTTGTATGGTTTAGAAGTAATGTAACAGCAGCATTGTAAAGGTTTGAGCCACTCTTATTCCAAACAACTTTAAAACCATTTCCTTCTAGAATATGTGCTATTAAAGAAGTTGTTGAACCTTTTCCAGAAGAGCCAGTTACACCAATAATAAACTCAGGATAGTCTAATTTATCTAATATTTGTCTATCAAGCTTTGTGGCATAGTATCCAGGCGTTACTGAACCACTTTTATGGAAAATGTTTTTTAGTATTAAACATGCAAGTGAGACGCATTTATTTAACATGATACAAAAAAAAGTTCTCATTAAATCACCAATATAATTATACCACAAAATAGGGTATTCTAATCACTTAGTGAAATTAATTGACAAATGAAATTGTGAATATTAAAATAATTGGTACGAGAGGGTAATACTATGAATGTGTACAGCGAAGATAAGATAAAAGAAAATAAAGTTGTTTATGAGTTAATTGGTGGTTCAACATCAAGATCATTTAGAACAATAGATAATCAAGTTTTGAAATTATTTTTAAATAATCCTTATTATAACTTGATATTAAGTATTCATAATGATGATTTTTTAGGATATTTAAAAGAACTTTCAAAGATTCAAAATGGTTCGCTTATAATACCTACAGAAGTCTACACAGGCAAAAATAATATTGTGCTTGGTTATAAACACTCTTATGTTCATGGAAAAACTATTAATAAGATAAGTGGCGAGACTAGACTTGATGATTTCATCGATGCAATTGTGGAGTTATACGCAGATATCTTGCTTTTAGAAAATTATCGTCTAAGAGATATTCATGATTTAAATATTATTTTTTTAAAACTAAAAAAACTACAAAAATGGGTATTTAAAATTATTGATTTAGATATGGCTAGGTTTACGGATGAAGATGAAAGAAAATTTAATATAAAAAAACTAAATAATGTTTTATTTAGATCATTATTTCATTTAGGTTTAGTAAGGGATGTTTATATAACTGATAAAAATGTAAAACAACTTTATGAGAGTATGGCAAATCAAGAAATAGATTTAATAGATTTTTTAGGGTATTATCGAGAATATATAATAAAAGAATATGGTGAATGTAGCAAAATAAAAGACCTAAATAAAGGACTTATTATCAAAGATAACCCATCTTTATATAAATAGTTAAAAATAATAGTAAAGAGACATGTATATTAGGCTGTAAAATATGCAAGTTTCTTTATTTTTTTGCCCCTTTATTGTATAATTAAGTATGATAAGGTGGTGAATAGTCATGAGACAAATTGTTGCTAGTTTAGATATTGGTACATATAAAATTAAATTAGTTGTAGCTGAATTAAGAGAAGATGGCTTAAATATCTTATGTGCTATTGACGAAGAGTCTCGTGGAATAGTTAAAGGGGAAATAATTGACTCTGACGAAACTGTTTATGCCATTAAGAAGTTATTAAAAAAAGAAGAAGATTTGCTTGGAATTAAAGTAACTAAAGTAATAGTTTCTATAAATGAAGAAAGAGCTAGTTTTAAAATTGGTGAAGCAAGTATAAAAATTGGTGAAAACGAATCAGAAATAGCTGCAAGTGATGTAGTAAGAGTTTTACAAACTAGTGTAAAAGGTAATGTTGATAATGACTTTGATTTAATTACAGTTGTTCCAATCATGTTTAAAGTTGATGATCGTAAAACGCGTATACCAAAAGGACTAAAAGGGACAAGCTTATCTGTTAAATCTGTAGTTGTATCAGCTCCAAAAAGAGATATTTATTTGGCAGCTAAGACACTAGAAAAGTGTGGTTTAGAAGTAGTAGATATAATGATACCTAGTATAGGAAGTTATTTTGCTCATAAAAATGAATCAACTGATACTACTACTGGCGTAGTTATCGATTGTGGATATGAAACAATTAATGTGTCAATTGTTAATAAGGGGATAATTATTAACAATGCTGTTTTACCAATAGGTGGTAAAAATGTTGATTCAGATATAATGTATGTTTATAAAGTAAATGAATCAGAAGCAAGAGAGTTAAAAGAAAATATGGCACTTGCTAATAAGAAAAATGCCTTAAAGAATATTCGCGAAAACTATGTTAATTCTGAAGGTGAAAATATAGTCATTAATCAACTTGAATTATCAGACCTTACAATGAGTAGAGTAAGAGAAATGTTAAATATGGCGAAAAATGAGATAAACTACTTAACAAAGAAGGAAATTAGTTATATAATTATAACAGGAGGATTGAGCGAACTTAAAGATTTTTCAATTGAAGTTGAAAGTGTCTTTGGAAGAGTTGCTACAATCGGGAAAATACAAATTGTTGGAGCAAGAGATAATAAGTATGCATCTTGCATCGGAATGATTAAGTATTTTGACACTAAGTTGAAACTTAGAGATAAAGAGTATTCTATATTTAGTGATGATGATGAAGAAACCTTAAGTGGTATGGGGGATAAAAAAGGATCATCTGACACTTCAATACTTAGTAAAGTATTCGGGATATTCTTTGATAATTAAGGAGGATTAAAATGGACGGACTAGAAATGGATCAAGTTGCTAAGATCAAGGTTATTGGTGTTGGTGGCGGTGGAATGAATGCCGTAAATAGAATGATTGAATCAGGAGTTAGAAGTGTTGAGTTTATTGTAGCAAATACAGACTTACAAGTATTAAATGCATCTCCTGCAGAAAATAAATTACAAATTGGTAAAAATATAACTAATGGACGTGGAGCTGGATCAGATCCTGAAGTAGGAAGAGAGGCTGCTTTAGAAAGTAAAGAAGAAATAAGAGAAGCATTAGAAGGTGCTGATATGGTCTTCGTTACTTGTGGTATGGGTGGTGGAACTGGTACAGGAGCTAGTTCAGTAATAGCAGAGATTGCTCAAGAAGTTGGAGCATTAACAGTTGCTATTGTTACTAAACCATTCAGATTTGAAGGTAAAAAGAGAATGGAACAAGCTATAATAGGTTTAGATGAACTTAAAAAGCATGTTGATACATTAATCGTTATACCTAATGATAGATTAAGAGATATTATTGATAAGAATACACCAATGATGGCAGCATTCAGAGAAGTTGATAATGTTTTACATAGAGGTGTTCAATCAATATCAGATTTAATTGCTGTATCAGGTTTAATCAACTTAGACTTCGCCGATGTTAAAGCTGTTATGGCAAAACGCGGAAGTGCATTAATTGGTATTGGTTTAGGTACTGGTGAAAACAGAGCAATTGAAGCTGCTAAACAAGCTGTATCAAGTCCTTTACTTGAAACAAGTATAATTGGTGCTACTGATGCAATTATCAATGTTACTGGAGGAAATTCATTAACATTAATTGAAGCTGAAGATGCTGCTGAAGTTGTTAGAGCTTCTGCTAATACAGATATTAATATTATCTTTGGTGCAGTTATTAATGAATCTTTAACTGATGAAGTAATAGTAACAGTTATTGCTACAGGATTTGATAATGATAATGATGAAGCAACGCCAACTTACAGTCCTGAGTTTACTAATAATCAAGAAACAAAAAAACCTACAAGTGTTATAGATGATGAGTATGATATACCACCATTCTTAAGAGATAGAGATAATATTTAATAAATTGTTTTGACCTTGTATTTTCTATTATGGAGTTTTTACAATAAGAGTAACTTAAAAGTTACTCTTATTTTTTTGCTTCGACATTTTTTTATTAAACATTTTAGTATATTAATCTTGGTGATGGTATGAAAGTATATATAGATTTAATTATTGTTATTAATTTCTTCTATGATTTTTTAATTATTTCTTCTACTTCTACATTACTTAAAAGAAATATAAATTTAAAAAAAGTTTTTGTTTCTTCTTTAGTAGGTGAATTAAGCTTACTAACTTTATTTATCTCGTTTGATAAAACTTTGTTAATTATATTTAAAGTATTATTAAGTGTTTTAATGGTTTATATTTCTTTTGGAAGAAAGAAATTCTTAGAAAATATTTTTTACTTTTATATCATTACTATTGTATTAGGTGGTTCATGTTATTTACTTGGAGGTGATAATTATCTTATTAATATAATTATGTTAATGATTTTTAGTCCAATTATAATAACTTTATATATAAAATCTTTAAGAGAATATAAGGAAAGGATAAATACCCATCATGATGTGATCATAATTGATGGAGAAAATACATATAAGTTTAATGGTTATTTAGATACTGGTAATAAACTAATTGATCCAATTACTAAATTGCCTGTAATTATGGTTAGTAAGGATTTACCAATAATCAGTAAGAGGTATTTTTATGTGCCTTATACAGTTGTTAATTCTTCATCTGTTTTAAAGTGTATAAAAGTTGATAAAGTGCTTATTGATAATAGGCTAGTAAGTGTCTTGTTAGGCTTATGTGATAATAATATATTTAGTGATGGTGCAGATGTTATTTTAAATGATAGCTTAAGGGAGATGATATGATGATAAAAAGATTCGTTGATTTTTTGTTTTCGTTTTTTAAAAGAAATAAAAATGTTTTATATGTTGGTTCATTGGATAAATTATTGCCTCCGCTTTCAAAAGATGAAGAATTAGATTTGGCGAGAAAGATGAACGCTGGTGATAAAGAAGCTAGAGATAAACTTATTGAACACAATTTACGTTTAGTAGTGTTTTTAGCTAAAAAGTATGAAAACACAGGCTATGACTTAGAAGATTTAGTTTCTATCGGTACAGTTGGTTTAATTAAAGGAATAGATACTTATAAAGTAGATAAGAATATTAAATTAGCTACTTATGTATCTAGATGTATTGCAAATGAAATACTTATGTTTTTAAGAAAAAATAAAAAGAGAAGAACGGAGATAAGCTTAGAAGAAACCTTAAATTATGATGCAGAAGGTAATACCTTATGTTTAGAAGATGTAATAGGTACTGAAGAAGATATAGTTGCTACATCTTTTGAAAAAATGATCGATAAAAGATATTTAGAGAAAGAACTGAATAATTTAAATGATCGAGAAAAGATGATTATGTCTTTAAGGTATGGTTTAAATAATAAAGATGAGTTTACCCAAAAAGAAGTTGCTAGTATTTTAGGAATATCTCAAAGTTATATTTCGAGAATTGAAAAAAAGATAATTAATAGAATAAAAGCAACTATTGAATAATTAGTTGTTTTTTAGTGTAAAGTTGAGGTATGTTTTAAATAATATTTATCATAATATGATAAAATAAACCCAGGTGATTATAGTGACTATAATGGATAGAGAAGATCAAGACTTAGTTAGTAATAAAAAGAAAAATAAAAAGGCTAAAAAAGTTAATAAAAAGAAAAAAAGTGTAAAAAAAGTACCAGTTATGAGATATAAAGTATTATCTTTTTTGCTTATTGTCTTAACTGTTATTACTTTTATTAATTTATTTGTTGAGAGTATATTCTCGTTCTTTTATTTATTGCCAATTGCTGCTTTTAGTTTTTTTATTATATTCTTTATTAGTTTTATTCTAAATAAAAATAAATTAAAGAGATGGATTAAAAGAATATTTTCTTTATTTGCAATACTTATCATAATATTTGAGTTACTTATGATATTATTTGGAACAAATACTTTAAAGTTTATTGCAAGTATAACAGATACTGGCTATCGTGTTGAAACTTTTGGTGTTTATGTTTTAAATGATAGCTCATATAATAGCTTATTTGATGTAAATGATAAAACATTTGGTTATTTAGACGAAGGCGAAACGATAAAAGAAGCATTAAAGAAAATATCTAAACAAATAGATTATGAGAGAGTTAGTAAATCTACAACTAATGATCTTGTAAATTCACTTATAAATGAAGAAACAGATGCGATTTTAATGGATATAAGCTATGAAGCAATCTTACGAGATGAACAAAGCGAGAAATATAGCAGATTAAGATTAATTGATAAAATAGATGTTGTCGATATTGTCGATACAATAAAGAGTAACGTCAATATTACTAAAGATCCATTCGTTGTCTATATTTCAGGAATAGATACTAGTGGCAATATTGCATCAAAAGCAAGAAGTGATGTTAATATTTTACTTGCAGTTAATCCAAATACTAAAAATGTAGTAATGGTTAATACACCAAGAGATTTCTATGTTACACTTCATTCAAAAAATAAAAAAGATAAACTAACTCATGCAGGTTTATTTGGAGTTGAAGAATCATTGATGACATTAAGTGATTTATATGATGTTGATATAGACTATTATGTTAGAATTAACTTTACATCTTTTGTAAAAATAGTAGATGAACTTGGTGGGGTAAAAGTAAATGTACCAATTAGTTTTTGTGAGCAAAATAGTAAAAGAAGTAAAAAAGATGGAGATTTGATTTGTTTAAAACAAGGTAGCCAAACCTTGAATGGCGAACAAGCTTTAGCTTTAGCAAGACATAGAAAAACCATACCAACAGGAGATCGCGGTAGAGGAGAAAATCAAATGTTAGTCTTAGAAGCTATTATTAGCAAAGCCATGAGTCCAAAAATTGTTACGAAGTATAATTCATTAGTAAATGCTTTAAAAGGTCGTGTAACAACTAATATGGATTCAAATCAAATTCTTTCATTTGCTCGTAAACAACTTAAAAATAATGATGTTTGGAACTTTACTAGTTTAAGTGCAACCGGTTCGGATTCTTCAGGAGTATGTTATGCAACTGGTTCAGGTAAAGCTTATGTAATGGAACCAGATAAAGAATCGGTGAGCAGAATAAAAAGTGCTTTAAATCAATTATTCGATGGTGAGCAAGAAATATTAGTCAACTAAAAGTGGTTGACATAAAATAAGTTACATGTTAATATTATTAAGTAAGAAAAAGGAGGCGCGAATATGGCTGTTAAATTAAGATTAAAAAGAATGGGTTCTAAACAAAGACCATTTTACAGAATAGTAGCTGCTGATTCTAGAAGTCCTAGAGATGGTAGATTTATTGAAACTGTTGGTACTTATGACCCAATTAAGAAAAGTAATAATATAACTGTTGATGAAGAAAAAACTTTAAAATGGTTAAATACTGGTGCTCAACCAACTGATACAGTTAAAAGTATTTTAACTCAAACTGGTGTTTGGTCTAAGTTTAAAAATAAAAAGTAAGAAGGTAAAAACTGATGCATGAAGAATTAATTATTTTTACTGAAAACTTAATAAAGTCTTTAGTTAAAGAGCCAGATATGGTAAAAGTTCAAGAATTTATGGGCGATGATGAAACTATTCAACTTGAAATCATTGTTCAAGATGATGATATGGGTGCAGTTATCGGAAGAGGCGGAAAAATGATTCAAGCTATTAGAACATTAATCCAAGCTGCTGCTTATAATATGGGACTTAATAGAATAAGAATTAATGTGGATTCATTTTAATTCTTTTTTTTATTTTACAAAATCTATTGAGTAATAAAAGAATAAGATATATAATAAATAAGAAGTAGGTGGTAAAATGAAAAAGATAATTATTGGAATTTTAGCAATAGGTATTATTGCTTTAGGGGTATTAATATTTGTTAATACTGGTAAGGATCAAGTAGATGATAAAGGCTCTACTAATACTCAAAAAAATGAAAATATTAACGGAGAAGAAAAAGAAGTTCATATAAAATTAACTTATATGGGTGCTGATATTACGCCAGGTAAAACATTTAAAGAAAAAAGCATTGCTGCAAAAGCAAATAAATCAACATTACCTAGCTGTGCTTTTGAAGGTGATGATAATGTTTACACTTATGATAATATCGAGATAACGACTAATGCAAGTAGCTCAACAGAAACTATTTATTCGGTTTATTTTATTGATGAAACAGCAGAAACTAATGAAGGAATTAAAATAGGATCTACAAAAGAGGATATGATAAAAGCTTATGGGACAGACTTTAATGATGATGTTTCATTAGTTACATATATTGATGAAGATGGTAAAAAGCAAATAAATTTTGAATTGGATGGAAATACAATAACAGGTATTGAATATATCTTAGTATTGAATTAGTGGTATTATGAAAGAAAAGAAGTATAAAGTATTAAATATAATACTATTCTTTTTTGTAATTTTACTTATTAATGTTGCACTTGTCTTTGTTAATTTACGTGACAAATTTAAAAGTGTAACAATCGAAGTTGGAACTGAAAAGATAAGTGTTAAAACATTTATAGTTTCAAAACTATATAATAAAAGAAGTAAAGTATTAACAAATTTGGATAGTATTGATTTAAATGAAGTTGGCGAGTATGATATTGAATTAATTTATGGTAATGTAAAATCAACAGTTAAACTTAGTGTTGTTGATACAACAGCGCCAGAAGTTGAATTTCAAGATTTAGTAGTAGGTCTTGATTATGAATATAATAAAGATGATTTTGTTGTGCTTGTAAAAGATTATTCAGATTATGAAATTACAAGCGATATAGAAGAACTTGATATAAAACTTGGAGAATATAAAATAAATATTAATGTTACAGACGTTTATGGAAATACAACAAGCAAACAATGTTTTTTAAATGTTAAATTAGTTAATGATGAAATCACTCATGAACTTGGCGAGGTTTTAACAAAAGAGGAAATACTAATTTCAGAAAATTTTGGAAGCAAAGAACTAACTAAAGAGGTTTTAGGCTCAGTTAATATTAATGAACCAGGAGAACATGAAGTAAAATTTACTTATGATGGTAAAACTTATAAAACTAAGGTAACTGTAAAAGATACCAAGGGTCCAAAAATAGTATTTAATAATATAACTTTCTATCTTGGAAGTAAAAATAAAAAAACAAAAGAAGATTTTGTTAAAAGTGTAACTGATCCATCAGGTGTTAAAGAAGTTACATATGATGGTGAATTAAAATTTGATGCTCTTGGTGTTTATGAATTAAAGATAAGAGCGGTTGATAACTTAGGAAATGTAAGTGAAGAAGTTGCTACATTAACAGTAAAAGATGATGATATTGGTCCAGTTATTTCTGGCTTATCAACTATCACGATTAACAAGGGTGAAAGCATAGATTATTTAAAAGGTGTTAAATCAGTAGATGCTAAAGACGGTAACTGTGAAATAACAGTTGATACAAGTAAAGTTATTACCAATGCTTTTGGTACTTACTATGCAACTTATACATCTAAAGATATGTCTAACAACGTTACAACTAAGAAAAGAACAATAGTTGTAAGACATGATGCAGATGATACGGAAAAGTTATTTGATGAATATTTCAATAAATATTTAGTTGGTAAATCAGTGTTACAAATAGTTAAATATATTAGAAATAATATCTCATATGTTCATAACCGTGGAGATGACCCTGTATATATAGCAATAGTTAATAGAAAAGGAAGTTGCTATGGTCATGCAATCATGGTAAAAAAAGCATTAGATAAATTAGGTATAGAAAACGTTATGGTTTATACAAAAGATGAGACCCATTACTGGAACTTAGTAAAAGAAAACGGTGTTTGGAGACATTATGATGCAACACCAGGTTCTCATATCATTGGTCCAGCAACTGATGCACAAAAGCTTTCTAGCGCTGGTTTGCGTGGTAGGAGTTGGGATAAATCGCTTTTCCCAGCAGCAAATTAAAACAGTAGAATTTCTACTGTTTTTTTATTGCAACTGCAAACGTATATTCTTTTTCATGCGATATTGAAATATTAATACTCTCAATATTGCATATTGGTGCGCCATCTTTATCTTTTAATATTTCAATATCTAAAAAACTTAAACTTTTTGTATTATTTAAGCATTTCATTATAGCTTCTTTTGCTGCAAATCTCCCTGTTAAGAAATTAGTTCCAAAAGTTTTATATAGTTCTTTTTCTTTTTCCGTTAAGACTAAATCAATGAATCTTTGATCAATATCTTTTAGTCTTTTATTTTCTACAATATCACAACCAATTTGCATATCAATCACCACCAATATTATATAAGAAATAAAATTGAATTGAAAGTAGAATTGTTATATAATAATTCTAGGTGATTATATGGAAGTTTTAGATTATCCATTTGATACAGAATATATTATAAAAAATAAAAGAAAAATAAAAAAAGAATTATTAGATGAAGATAATTATCTTGAAAAAAGAATTGCTATATTAGGCGGTTCAACAACTAGTGAAGTAAAAAATATGCTTGAATTATTTTTACTTAATCAAGGTATTAAACCAACTTTTTATGAATCTGAATATAATATGTACTATGAAGATGCTTTATTTAGTAATCCTGAGTTAGATGAATTTAAACCAGATATTATTTATATTCATACAACTGTTAGAAACATAATTGAATATCCAAGTTTAACTGATTCTGAAGGAGAGATAGATTTAAAATACAATGCTTTTACAACTAGATTTAGAAGTATATGGGAATCTTTAGAAAAAAGGTTTGATGCCATTATTATTCAAAATAATTTTGATTATCCAAATATTAGATTACTTGGAAATAAAGATGTTGTAGATATTCATGGTCGTATAAATTTTATTAATAGAATTAATAATTATTTTTATGAATATGCGCGTAAGGATGATAAGATTTATATCAATGATATTAACTATGTTTCATCTTGTTATGGATTAGATAAATGGAGTAATGACTTTTATTGGTATATGTATAAATACGCAATGGAAGTACCTGCAATACCATATCTAGCATTTAACTTAGCTAAGATAATTAAGTCTTTATATGGTAAGAATAAAAAAGCTTTAGCACTCGATTTAGATAATACTCTCTGGGGTGGGGTTATCGGTGATGATGGAGTGGAAGGAATAAGTGTTGGTCCGGAAGTTCCAAGTGGACAAGTTTATTATTACTTCCAAAAATACTTAGCTGATTTAAAAAGTCTTGGAGTTTTATTAAATATTGTTTCTAAAAATAATGAAGAGGTAGCCATAGAAGGTTTAAATCGTGAAGGGAACTTTTTACATCCAGATGATTTTATTAAAATCAAAGCAAACTGGGGTGCTAAAAATATTAACATAAGAGATATTGCACATGAAATAAGCATTGGTGCAGATAGTTTTGTCTTTGTTGATGATAATCCAGCTGAAAGAAAAATAGTTAAAGATTATATTGAAAATATAGCTGTACCAAATATTGGTAATCCAGAAGATTATATACATGTTCTCGATCGAAACGGCTATTTTGAAACGACTATTCTATCTCAAGAAGATTTAAAGAAGAATGAACTATATAAAGAAAACTTAAAAAGACAAGAATTAGAAAGCAGTTTTGAAGATTATGATGAGTATTTAAAATCTCTAAAGATGAAAGCTGAGATACACTCATTTAAAGATGTTTATTTAGAAAGAATATCACAGTTAACAAATAAAAGTAATCAATTTAATTTAACGACAAAAAGATATACTCTTGCAGATATTGAAGCAGTAAAAGAAAGTGATAACTATATTACTTTATATGGTAAGTTAGAAGATATCTTTGGCGATAATGGAGTGGTATCAGTAGTAATTGGTGAAATAAAAGAACGCGATTTACATATTGATTTATGGATTATGTCATGTAGAGTATTAAAAAGAGATATGGAAGTTGCTATGATGGATTCTTTAGTAAGTATTGCCAAATCTCGTGGTATTAAAAATATCTATGGATATTATTATCCAACTGAAAAGAATAAAATGGTCAGTGACTTTTATGAAACACAAGGATTTGATTTATTATTAATAGACGAGAATAATAATAAAAAATATTTATTAGAAGTTGATACATATAATAAAAGAAATAAAAATATAGAGGTGAATGAAAATGAATAGAAATGAAATATTAGAAAAGTTAAATGAAGTATTTATTGATGTATTTGATGATGAAAACATCGCAATTACTGATACAACTACAGCAGATGATATAGAAGAGTGGGATAGTCTAGAACACATTAATCTAATTGTTGCTGTTGAACAAGAATTTAAAATGAAATTTAATATGAATGAAGTAACTAGCATGAAAAATGTTGGTGAAATGGTTGATATAATTGCATCAAGATTAAACTAAAGGGTGGTATTATGAAGTTTGATCATATAGGTATTGCAACAAATGATATAAATGAAACAATAAAAAAGATTAGTAAGTTCATGAATATAAGAGAGCAAAGTGAGATTGTTTATGATGAATTACAAGACGCTAGTCTTTGTATGTTAACACTTGATAATGTTCAAATTGAATTAATTCAAGGTGCGATTGTTGAAAATATTTTAAAGAAAAGACAATATTTATATCATACATGCTATTCAGTAGATAATATTGAAGAAATTAAGGAAAAATTAGTAAGTGAAGGTGCATTAGTTATAAGTGAAGTTAAACCCGCTATTCTTTTTAATATGAGAAAGGTAGTTTTCTTAATGTGGGATTTAGGATTAATAGAGTTAGTAGAAGGTGAGCAACATGGGGTTAACTAATTTTACTTTCTTTCTTTTTTGTTTTATTTCTTTGGTAGTTTATTATGTTATTCCAAAAAAATATAGTTATATTACACTTTTATTAAGTAGTATTGCTTTCTTGTTTTATAGTGATGTAACTCTATTAAATATAGTTTACGTATTAATAATATTGTTCACAAGTTATATAAGTGGAATGTTGATTAAAAAGTATGAAAAAAACAAAAAAACTATTACAATCGTTGGTGTTTTAATTATTTTATTAGAATTAGTATTTTTAAAATATTCTAATTTATTAATAACAACAAGTAATATTTTATTTAAAACAAATTTTTCGCTAGTCAGCCATTCATCTCCACTTGGTTTATCTTATTATTCATTAATGATGATAGGTTATATTATTAATGTCTACTGGGGTTCAACTGAAGATGAAAAAAATATTTTAAAACTATCTACGTTTATGATGTATTTTCCAACATTAACAAGTGGGCCGTTTATTAAGTATGAAGATATAAAAGATGAACTTAATGAGAGAAAAAATATTGATGCCAATAATATTATGAATGGTTTAATAAGGTCTTTATGGGGATTGTTTAAAGTACTTGTTATATCAACAAGATTAAATATTTTTGTTTCAACTATATATGGCGATTTAAGTGACTATAATTCATTGATAGTGTTTTTAAGTATACTTTTATATACTTTTGAGTTATATACAAACTTTTCTGGATCTATTGATATTATTATGGGTGTTTCAAAAATGTTTGGAATAAATTTACCAGAAAATTTCAATAATCCTTTTGCATCAGAAACAATTACAGAGTTTTGGCGTAGATGGCATATTACTTTAGGAGAATGGCTAAGAACTTATATTTTCTATCCATTATTAAAATCTAATGTTATGCAAAATCTAACAAAGAAATGTAAAGATTTATTTGGTAAAAAAGGTAAGAAAATACCAACATTTATATCAATGTTTATTTTATGGGTTTTAATTGGTATTTGGCATGGTGGTGAATATAAATATATTTTAGCATCAGGTATTTTACAATTTATATTTATCTTCTTTGAAGATATAACTAACTCAGTGAATAAAAAATGTAGTAAACCAATAAGATTCTTAAGGATACTTAGAACTTTTATTTTATTCTCTTTATCAATGGTATTCTTTAGAGCAGTATCAATTACCGAAGGCTTAGGCATTTTTAAAGCTTTAGCTAACTTTAGTTCAGGATTTAATATTAACTTCTTAAGTGTTGTTGATTACATTATAATTGGAGTGTCTTTAATTGTTTTATTAGTTGTTGATAACTTTATGGATAGGATTAAAGCCTTTGCAAGTAAGATAAAGTTGGAGTATAAATTATCTATAATATTTTTTCTTATAATAATTGTTTTATTATTTGGTAAATATGGGTTAGGCTTTGTTTCAACTGACTTTATATATGGGAAGTTTTAGGTGATGACATGAAGAGATTAATAAGTGTTATTTTAATTGTTATTGTTTTTGCTATTTTATTCATCTTTGCAAATCTTCTTGTTAGACCTAAATACGAAACAAATTTAATAGAAGGAAGTTTAATAAGAGATTATTATGAAAGTACTAAAGACCATCAAGTTATTATACTTGGGGATTGTGAAGTATATGCCAATTATTCACCAATGGAAATGTATAAACAAGATGGTATAAAGGCTTATGTTCGTGGATCAAGTCAACAAATGCTTTGGCAATCATACTATATTTTAAAAGAAACACTAAACTATGAAACTCCAGAGTTAGTAGTATTTAGTGTTGGTGCCTTAAGAAATGGAATGGAAAAAAATAATGAAGCATATAATCGTTTAGCAATTGATTATATGAAATGGTCAAAGGAAAAAGTTGATATAATTAATGCTAGTATGAGAGATGATGAATCATTCTTATCCTATGTATTTCCAATTTTAAGATATCATGATCGTATTGTTGAACTTACAAAAGAGGATATTGATTATTTAATAAAAACCGAAACTGTATCATATAATGGATTTATCATGAACAAAGAAGTTATGTCAGTTGGAAATTTACCAGTAAGAAGAAAATTATCTAGTTATAAATTTGATGAAGTTAATTTAGAATATTTAGACAAAATAGTTAAATTATGTAAAGAAAACAATATCAAATTATTATTAGTTAAATCTCCAAGTTTATATCCTTACTGGTATGATGAGTATGATGAATTTGTTGTAAATTATGCAAATGAAAAAAATATTGATTATTTGAATTTATTAGATTTAGTTGATGTAATAGGAATTGATTTTAGCAAAGATACATATGATGGTGGATTACATCTTAATTTAAGTGGCGCAATTAAAAATACTAAATATTTTAGTAACTATATAAAAAATAAATATAATTTAAAAGATTATTCAGGAGATTCTAAATATGATAAATTACTTTTAAATTATGAAAAAATAAAATAGATAAATAATATTATTTATCTATTTTTATTGGTTTATTGGAATATTCAAATTCTAAAACATTAATATTAGTAAGTAATTCATAAATACTTGCTGCTCTTAATTCGTAATCTTTAATTTTAGAATTAATATTAGTTATTTTTGATGTAAGTGGTAAATGAATATTCTTTTTTATTTTATTTAAATAGCTTTGACCATTACTATTTAAACCTAATATACGAATATATTCATTATTTTGTAATTTTAGTTTATCTTCTTTCGTAAGACCAATTAAGACATGTATTAACATACGCATTAAACGGTTATATGTATATCTTTTTGTTTTAATTGCGTTAACTAATTCTTCAATTGAGTTAACATCATTTATGACTTTCTTTAGTCTATTATCTAAACCCTCATCAACTGATAAATACTCATCTAAATGATTATCAGTTAGTATTTTATATTTTAAGATATTAAATAACAATTTTTCGTTTATATTAACAAGTTTTCCTTCTGGAATATATTTTTCTATATTTTTATTCTCTTTTAGTTTTTCACGTATATTACTTGCTGAAACTATTGATTCGTCACTTTCTATGTCATGATAATCATTAGTCCTTTTTATAGATATTGGTTCAATATCATACTTGTTTTTATAAATTGCTTTTATATAAGAGACACCAAGCAAATCATTTGGTTCATTTAAAACAGTTCCAAGAGCCTTATTTAATGCAGTAGGGTAATTGATTCCTTCATCAAGATAAATTTTCACTTTTTCATCAAATGATTTATCTAATTGCTTTTTTGCAATACTTTTTAGTTTTTCAATTTCATTTGATTCACTTCCGAAAACCAATTTGTTAATACTCAAATTATTTAGTAATTCTAGTGAAGACTCAGCAAATATATCAGCTGAATTGGTTCCAAAAACAAATGGAAGTTCGATAACTATATCAACTCCATATTTTAGTGCAAGTTTTGTTTTTTCTTCTTTCGTTTCAACTGATACAGTTCCTCTTTCTAGGAAGTAACCATTTAAAACTAAAATAATTAATGAATCTGGATATAATTTCTTTATTTCTTGTAATTGATAAAGATGACCATTATGAAATGGATTATATTCTGCAATTAGTCCAATTATTTCCATGTAAATATTACTTCCTTTCTTGTGTATAATAATAACATACGTTAAGTTTTTTAACAAATATATGTTATAATTAGAATAGGTGAAGAAGATGGAAAAAAGAGGGCTAAGTGTGTATTTTATTCATTCTGCTAAGAGTGACTTTAATAATTTAATTTATCTTCCGGTGTTAAGAAGTAAAGTTTTAGCAAATCATACTTTAGTTTTTCCCGATAGTGAAGCAAATAAAGATATTTACTATAAAGATTTAATGGATAAGGCAGATCTTTTTGTTGTTGAGTTAACAAGTCCAGACACAGGATTTAATATGGAATTAAAATATGCTTTAATGTCTAAAAAGCCAATTCTTGCATTAGCCCAAAAGAAAATAGGTTATGAAGAAAAATATCAAAAGTTATTAAATAAAGTAATAGGTTATAGTACAGAACAAGAAATTCGTTATTTTGTCGAAAATTTCGTTGAAAGTTATAAAGATAAGATTAGTGGAGGCAAAGTTGATCCAACACTTGTTCTTGGAGTATTAAATTAAAAAGTAAGAGATTTTTCTCTTACTTTTCATTTATATCTAAAATATCTTTTATAGGTATTAATTCATTATTAATAGTTATAAGATTATGATTTACTTTACCAATTATAGTTGTGTTGATTTCTTCCTCTTTGGTATTAATTAAAACCTTAATTTTATAAACAAATTTATTAGAGTTAAAGATTTTATTTATCTTTTCTTCCACATTTATTTTTTTAGATTGTACATTATTTTGTGTTTTTGAACTTGAGCTATAAAAATATTCTTGATCATTATTTATAACTCCAATATTTCTATTTTGGAATACTTTTGGTAAATCCATAAAATCACCTAATATATTATATGTTTAATTATTTATATTATGTGAATAATATAAGTATGAAAAAGAAAAATATTATTTTATTATTAATTATTTATATGTTTTTTAGTTTGATTAATTTGAGAGGTAATAGCACTTTAGTCAAACAACTAATTTTTTATTGTGTTGCTCTAATATTCATATATTTTTATAGAAAAGATTTTATAAAAAAGTATATTAGATATTTATATATAATATTTAATTCCATTCTTTTATACTTGTTATTGTTTGGTAAATCGGTTAATGGAAGTAAAGCTTGGATTAGTTTAGGTTTTTTTTCGTTTCAACCAAGTGAATTTATGAAAATAATATTGCTTATCTATTTAAGCTACATTGTTACAAAGTATGAAAAATATAAACTTAAATGTTTTATTATTACTTTAATACCAAGTATACTAACATTTTTAGAACCTGATACAGGTAATGTAGTGTTTTATTTTGTAATATTATTTTCAATTATTTTATATAATGAGAAAACTAATAAAAAAGTATTATTGTATTGTGGAGTATTGGTAGTTTTACTAGGATCGTTATCTTTAGCTTATATTCTATTTAGCGATTTCTTTATTAATATATTTGGGTATTCAGTTTATTATCGAGTTGAGCGAATTCTCACGCTTTTTGATAATAGTTCATTTCAGCTTAATCGCGCTTTAATAGGAATAGGTAATGGACATTTATTTGGTAGTAGTGAGATTGCTAGTATTCCTTATGAAACAACTGATTTTGCTTTTTCCTATTTAGTTTCTAGTATTGGTTTTATTGGTGCATTAGCATTTTTAGGTTTTAATTTATATGTTGATTTATATTTTATTAAACATATTCGTTCTTCTATTGGAATAGATAAAAACATAATGTTTGGCTTTGTTGTTATGAAAATAGTTCAAGAAAGTATCCATATTTTAATGAATATTGGCTTATTTCCGATTACTGGAATAACACTTCCATTTATTTCTTATGGTGGTTCAAGTTTACTTTCTTATGCTCTAATACTTGGATATCTTAGTAAGGATAATTATAGTATGGGTATTGGTAATAATTTTGGTAAGGGTAAGGCCCTTGGTTATAGTAAACTGGACGTGGTCTAGATAAACCAACTAATGCAGCGCCACCTAAACCTCCTAATAAAAAAGGAACAGCAAATCCTCCTATGAAACGATCATCATAGTTGTTAGGAATATTATAGTAGTTAGGATAATTATATCTTATGTGCATAAAAAAACTCCTTTCTAGAGTATTCTATGAAAGAGTTTTTTAATTTGTGTAAAATCTATAAAGGTTTATTGATGGACGATTAAATAATCTTAATTTTAGAATGGAAGTACCTATACCATTGTTTATGTATAACTCGGCATTTTTTACCTTATAATGTTCATCATAATATTTTTTTGAACCTTTAGGTGTATATACAGCTCCAATAAGAGGAACTCTTACTTGTCCTAGGTGTGAGTGCCCAGATAAGAATAGATTAAAATCATAGTTACTTATTTCATCAATTTGATCAGGTTCATGTCCTAAAACAACTGTGTAATAATCTCCGTCGATTTCATTTAAATAACTAAATGCATTGTTATAGTCCGGATCTCCAAGCATTAAATCGTCTAAACCAACAAACACGATTGGAATTTCACTTTTATTATAAACATATTCATAAGTATTATCTAAAAAGTTCCATTCTAGAAACTCGCTTATGATAGTAAAATCATCTGTTTTATAATCATGATTTCCAATAACAGCTAAAATTTCAATATTAGCATCTAACTTACCTAATTCTTTAATTATTTTTTCTCTTTCTTCTTCGCTTAAACTATAATCTTGATCAATTAAGTCACCTGTAAACACTACTAAATCTGGATTTTGTTCATTAATTTTGTTTACTAGTTTTTTTACTTCTTTTATACTAACTGTACTTCCATAATGTAAATCAGAAAAGTGTACAATTTTAAAACCATCGTAAGAAGTAGGTAAGTAACTAGTTTTAATTGGGTATTCTTTTACGTGAATACCAGATGTTCCAATATATCTTGCATAAAGTATGATAAGCGTAATAGTTATTATAGTTATAATTGATATTTTTATTATTTTAAATATTTTTTCTTTTTCCATTTTTATCCTCCTATAAAATTACTAATAAAACTGCAACTATATTATTTAGAATATGAAAGAACATCGACGTGTAAATATTATCAGTTTTATAATATGAATAACTTATACTTAAGCTTAAGAAAAGATAGGGAATTATATATAAAATTCCAATTAAATTTTGTGTTACTGTTATGTGAGATAAAGCAAATATTATTGTATATATTCCAAATTTAACTTTTTTATTTGTTAAAGCATTTCTATATGGATATCTAAATGTTAATTCCTCAATAATTGGACCAATTATTGCTAGTGTTATAAACATGATTAACGGTTTTTCTGATATTAAGTCATTTAGTAATGTTTGATTATCAGAAATAGTGCCTATTTTTAAATAAAGAATAGTGTTAGCAATAATTTGTAAAATTAAAAATAAGAAATACATAAAAAATAAATGTTTAACTTTACCATAAGTATCTTTTTTTATATTCTTTGCATCATCCATTAGAGATTTACGATTTTTAATAACAATAGTTACAAGAACAATTAAATAAGCAAATAGATAAGAATATGTTTCACTTTTTGTAATTGTGTAAACTACGCTAAAGACGAATATTTGGTATAGCATGAGTAGTAATGTAATTAAAAATGCGTAAAAACAAGTACTCTTGAATTTTGATTTTAAATCCACGATTATCACCTATGTTTATTTTAACATAAAGTTAGTGTATTTTGTTTGAAAATAGACAAACTTGTGATATAATTGTCATAGTAGAGGGTTTTTGCAGTGTGATAATTTTTTATGCTTTTTGGAGGGGATAAAATGGCAAAAAACAAAGCTAAAAGTGGACAAAGTCTTATAAAAAGATTCGTAGGTAATAAAAATACTGTTACTATCTTAGGTTTTGCCGCTTGTGTATTAACTTTAATTATTGGATATAACATACGTGTAAAGGATGCAATATCACCAACTAGTTTACCAGTCGCTAGGGATACAATACCTACAAGAACTTTTATAACTGATGATATGGTTGGAAAAATTAATATTGCTTCTACATATGTAAACGAGGCTAGTAATGTAATAAAAAACTATAATGACGTAGTCGGAATGTATGTTTCTTATAAAACAACTATTCCAAAAGGTAGTTTATTTTACAAAGATCAATTAATTGAAGCAAGTGAAATGCCTGATGCTGCTTTTGCAAATATTGAAGATGGTCAAACTATTTATAGCTTAGCTGTTGATAAGGAATCAACGTTTGCAAACTCAATTAGAGCAGGAGATTATATTGATATTGTTATGTCAGCAAGAGATTATAACAATAATAACTTAGTTATTTATGGAACATTGATTAAAAGTATAAGAGTTTTAGCAGTTAAAGATTCAAGAGGAAATAATATTGTTAAAAATACTTTGGCATATGGGGAACCTGCTGAGTTATTATTTGCTGTTGATGATGAAATGTTTGACTTACTTACAGAAACAGAGTGGGTTAAAGGAGAAATTAAGTTATCTCCAGTAATATTTAATAAAAACTATACAGCAGCTGCAGGAGAAACTGAGGTTGCTTCAGAATATTTACAACAATTTATAAGAGATCAAGTTAGAGACTTTAGTTAAAAGGAGGAAAGATATGGATACAGAAAAATTAAAAGTAAATATAAAAAGATTCTTTAGTAATCCAAATACAGTTACTTTCCTTTTAGTTATAGCTTTAATAGTTGCTGTTTACTTTGTTTATAGTTATATGGTTAACCGTGCTGTTCAACCGGCAACAGTTCCATATGCATTACAAAAGATAACTTCAAAAAAAGAGATTACAGCTGATTTAGTTGGTACTGTTAAAATAAGTGGTTCATTTATTACAACTACTGGTAGAGGATTAGTGCAAAACACAGGTGGAATTGTTGGAAAATATGTTGCTGAAGGGTATCAAATACCCGAAAAAAGTTTTTTCTATACGGAACAGTTGATTGATGAAAAAACTGCTGAAAAGACAACCGTGTCTGATGCGCCAGATGGATATACAGTATTTGACCTTGATGTTGATTTCCATTCAACTTATGGATGCTCAATAATGCCAGGAAACTATATAGATTTATATTTTAAAGCTATTGATGATAATGGTTATGTAATGTTTGGCAAGTTTATTGAAAGTTTAAAAGTTACTAAAGTAATAGATAAAGATGGTTATGATGTATTTTCTTTAGATGATGAAACAAAAACACCACAACCTAAAAAAATATATTTCATAGTACCACTTGCTTACAATGAATTACTTAGAAAAGCATTCTTAATAACTTCTGGTAATATTGAAATAATACCAGTTCCAAGAAATGCTGGATATTCAGAAAATCCAAAAGAAACTCAAATAGTTAATGATGAAATTACAGACTTTATCTTGAGTAAATCTGTTTATATTGCTAACTAATTACTAAAATATGAGAATGAGAAAGGGATGGTCATATGTTAAATTCAATATTTGATCAAATGGATTTTGGCCCTTTACAAGAGTTTTTAGATGATGAAGACGTAACCGATATTTCCTACAGTAATGGTGGACAAGTTTGGTTAAAAACTCTTTCAAAAGGAATCTTTCAAATCAATAGACCAGATATTAACAATACATTTATGGAAAAACTTGCTTTCCAATGTTCTAACGTTATGGGTAAGACTTTTAACATGGCTCATCCATTTCTAGATGCTGAATCTGCTGAACTTCGTATGAATTTCGTTCATGATTCAATAGCGACTAATGGAATTGCATGTCTTGTTCGTAAGACACCAGCAAAAATTAGATTGAATAAAGATAAATTATTGAATGAACAATATATTACAGAAAAATTACATGACTTCTTACTTAAATGTATTGAGGGTCATTGTAATATAATGGTTGCTGGAGAAACTGGTTCTGGTAAAACTGAGTTAGTTAAATATCTAGCAAGTAAAACAAAAGATGATGAAAAAATAATAACAATAGAAGATACACTAGAACTTCACTTAGATAAGATTTTTCCAACTCGTGATATTGTTGCTATGAAGACTAATAATATTGCTTCTTATACAGAATCATTAGTAGCCTGCATGAGACAAAACCCGATTTGGATTCTACTTGCCGAAGTTCGTTCTGCAGAAGCAGTTATGGCTGTTCGTAACTCTATTTCATCTGGACACCATATCTTATCCACAATCCATGCTGATAAGGCTTCTTCTATTCCAATGCGTATGTACTCATTACTTGAATCAAGTCAAGATATTGAACAATTCTTAGGTTCGATTCATAGATATGTTCAAATAGGTATATATGTTAAAGGTTATTTTTCAAAAAGGCTAAATAGATTCCAACGTGAAATTATCGAAGTTTGTGAATTCTATGTTGATAATAAAACGCAAGAACCTAAATCTAATATGTTATATCAAAAACAATTAGACGGCCGTGTTATTATGAGAAATCCAACTCAATATTTAAGAGATTATTTATCAATAGGTAATGTTGAGTTAGGTGAAGATCCATTTGGTATTGGAAATGCTGATGAAGGATTTGATGATACTAACAGAACAGCTGCAGAAGCAAGTGCAAGTAGTGAAGCACCAAAAGCGGAAGTTCATAGTGCAGATGATCCATTTAATATGAACGGTGATGATACTGCTAATGGTGGAACACAACCTGCTCAAGCTATTCAACAACCAACTCAACAGGGTGTACAACAACCAGCGCAAGCAACACAGCCTCAAGTCGTAGCAACACAGCCTGCACAGCAAACACAAGCTGTTAAACAACAAACACCGGTACAACAACCACAAGTTCAAGCACCAGCGCAAGCAACAGCACCAACTCAACAAACTGTACAAGGAAATACTGTTCAGCCAACTCAGGTTCAACAAGCAACTCAAGCAGTTGCTCAACAACCACAAACAAATATTAAAGCGGTACAAGCACAACCACTTAGTGCTCCAGCTGCAAGTCCAGTAGTTCAAATACCTGCTCAACAAGCAGCTTAAATAAAAATATACTAGAAAGAAGGAATGCTATATGGAACTATTTATTATGTTAATAATTGGCGTTTTTGTTGTTTCTTATAGACAACAAAATGGTGCTAATGTATATAAGTTTATAGCAGATGGCATTAAAAATATCTATAACAAATATGCTCCTTATAGTTACCAAGAAGTTCATGAAAAAAGTAAGGAGCTCGGACAAGAATATGGACCAAAAGAATATCTTGTACAGGTTATCCTAATAGGAGGATTATTCTTGGTAATTGGATATATATATTTCTATAGTATAGTTATGGCAATTCTTTATATGGGTATATCTGTAATGTTTATTCCATATTTAGCATACCTTAAAAATAAACGTGTTTACAGTGAATTCTTGTTTGAAGAAATTCAAGTATATTGTTCAAACGTTATTAATGAATTTAATACAACACAATCATTCGTTAAAGCATTGGAAGGCGTTGTTGCTTCTAATATTTTAGAAGACCCAGTATTAACTGATGTTAAAACAATGATAACTATGTCATATCAAAATGGTACAATTGATGAAGCTGTTGAATGGTTTAATCAAAAATATCCATATTATATGGTTAAAAATATGCATCAATTATTCTTACAAGTTACAAAAGAAGGTGCAAAAGATTCAGGTGAATCATTTGAAAATATGATGTTAGATATCGACCTTCTAGTTGAAGGTGTATATCGCGACAAAATGGACCGTGAGGCATCACATAAAAAGTTTGTAATGTTTGGGGTAGCTCTTTATTTTCTAGTTATGTTAATACAAACATTGCTTGATAAAAATAATTATAAAGCAATGCTATCATTATGGTACGTTCAAGTCCTATTACACCTTGTTATAATAGTTAACTCATATTTCATTATATCAGGTGAAAAATTCTATAATGAAGATACGGGGGTTGAGTAATATGTATATAGAGATAGGTATACTTGCAGTTATAATTTTATTTGTTATGCAATATATTGGTGGATTTAGTATTAATAAATTCGTAGATGATAATGCAGTGTATTTTAAAAGATTACAAGAAGACGATTTTGAATTTTATGCTAAAGCTAAATATGGTGATGCAATAGATATTGAAAAATTATTTAATTCTCGATTAAGACAAGCGCTGATTGTAAGTTTATTCTTAGGATTTATGTTAATTAATAAATTAAGTGGTTCAACTTTATTAATTGTATTTGCAATATTCTTTGGTATGTTTAAATTACCGTATATGCAATTAAAACAACATTATAAAGCACACTTGCATTTAATTGATGCACAATTGCCATATTATTTAAAGAACTTGGAAATCCTAATTCAACATTACACAGTTCCCGTAGCGTTGGGTAAATCGGTTGGAGATGCTCCAGAAATCTTCCAAGAGGGTTTAAGAGACTTAATTGAGAAAATTAATGCTGGTGATTCTAGTGTTCAACCTTATATGGAATTTGCTCGTGATTATCCAGTTCGTGATAGTATGCGTATGATGAGACTTCTTTATCGTTTAGGTTTAGGTAAACAAGAAAGAAAACAAGAGCAATTATTAACTTTCTCAAGAACTGTTTCATCGTTACAACAAAAAGCAAGAGAAGCTAGATATAAATCTCGTCTTGATAAGATGGAATCAAAAACAATGCAAATGTTAGTATGTACAGGTGTAGGAGTAATGCTATTACTTGTATTATCGATATTACAATCATTTGGTGGATAGTAATCCACCTTTTTTGTCGCTATTTGTCGAGTGTATTGAAATTAATTTGAAAAGTAACTAGTATATTCACTCGAGAGACACAAGATGCTCATCACTTCTAACCTCAAGCTAATTATTTAAGCTTATTTATGTAGTAAAGGAGTGATGTTATGACAAAGAATCAAATGTCAGTATTGATATTTATTTTAGTTATAATAATTTTTATGTTGGTTTATAAAAAATTATAAACCAACATAAAAAAGCATCTTACTCATTAGAATAAGATGCACCGCAATTAGTGGTAAGCATTAGCTTGAAATGTAATGTTTCTCATAATTAAATTATATCACAATAATTTATTTTTATTCAATATATTTTCTTGAAGTGGTAATTTATTGCATTTTTTACCTACTTAAACTATAATTGTTATGAGGTGGCAATTATGCTAGAAATCAAGGATTTAACTGTAAGTATTAATGGAAAAACTATATTAGAAAATTTTTCTTTAAATATAAATAAAAATGAGATAGTTACTTTAATGGGGCCAAATGGAATTGGTAAGAGTACTATTTGTAAAGTTATTATGGGTGATACTAACTATAAAGTTGAAAATGGGAGTATTACTTATAATGGCGAAGACTTGCTTTCAATGGATGTAGTAACTAGAAGCCAAAAAGGTATTTATTTAGTAAGTCAAAATCCAATTGAAATTGAAGGAGTAACTAATGCCGATATGCTACGTACTGCTTTAGAATGTAAAACAGGTGAACATACTAACTTTTTTGAGTTTAATAAGAAAGTTACTGAAATATGTAAAAAACTAAATATACCAGCATCATTTATTCATCGTGGAGTAAATGAGGGTATGAGTGGTGGCGAAAAAAAGAAAAATGAACTATTACATTTATATATATTAGAACCTAAGCTTATTATTTTAGATGAATTAGATAGTGGTTTAGATGTTGATAGTTTAAAGGAATTAACAATGTCATTTAAAGATTATATGAATGAAGAAATTTCGATTCTTGTTATTACGCATCATATATCAATCTTAGAATATTTAAAACCAGATCATGTTCATATTTTAAAAAATGGACGTATTATAAAATCCGGAAACTATGAATTGGCAAAAGAGATAGAAAAGAATGGCTTTAGTGCTTATGAAGTAGGGGAAAATTAATCTTATGAATAAAATATTAGTGGATGGGGATAAATATTTTTTGAGTGAAGATATTAAATCTATTGCAGTTGAAGGTAATGCTACTATTTATATAAATGATTTAGCTGATTTTTCTTTAAATATAAAACTTTTAGATAATTCTAGTTTAAGTATTTATGATTTTACAAGAAAGTGTGGAAATAAAGAAATAGAAGTAACACATACTAATAATACAAAATTATCGTATTTTCATACATTTAAAGTAAGTGATAAATATAATTTTAAATATAAAGCATTTTTTAATGGCAATAATAATATTGATGATATTAATGTAAGTGGAGTTAGTCATGGTTTAGTTAATCTTGATATCGATGGTGTTGTAATAGATAATATAAAGAATAATGTTTTAAATGAAAATATAAAAGTATTAACTATTGGTGGAAAATGTATTACATCACCAATGTTACACATAAACACCAAAGAAGTTATTGCAAATCATAATACTGCAATATCTAATATAAGAGATGATGAATTGTTTTATTTAAAAAGTAAAGGAATAGATGTAAACTCTGCTATTAAATTAATAGAAGATGGTTATATCTATGGTTATTTTAAAAAATTTGATGAAGAATTTTATAATTTGATAAAAGAATAGGAGGTGTATATATGAATCGTGAAGATTTTCCGATGTTAAAGCAAGATATTATATATTTAGATAATGGTGCAACAACTTTTAAGCCTAATTCTGTAATAGATGCGATTAATTATTATTATAAAGAAATATCTGCAAATGCTCATAGGGGAGATTATGATATATCATATAAAGTTGATATAGCATATGAAGGAGCAAGAAAAAACGTTGCAGAATTTATTAATGCAAGTCGCGAAGAAGTAGTTTTTACATCGGGAGCAACAGAATCTTTAAACATGATTGTTAATGGCTTTTTTGCGAATATTCTTGGGCTAGGAGATGAAGTGTTACTTACATTATCGGAGCATGCTAGTAATGTTTTACCCTGGTTTAGATTAGCAAAAACTAATGGAATAAATGTTAAATATATTGATTTAGATAGCAATTTACATGTATTAATGAATAATATTAAAGCTTCTATTACACCAAATACAAAGGTAATTTCAATAGCAGGTATAACAAATGTTGTTGGAGATGAAAGACCGATAAAAGAAATAACTAAATTCGCTCATGAAAATAATATATTTGTTGTTGTTGATGGAGCACAAAGTGTACCACATACAAAAACTGATGTTAAAGATCTTGATTGTGACTTCCTAGCATTTTCATCACATAAAATGTGTGGGCCAACAGGAGTTGGAGTTCTATATGGTAAAAAAGAACTTTTAGAAAATATGGAACCAGTTAATTTAGGTGGAGGAATGAATGAATCATTTGATTCGGTTGATGAAGTATATTTAAAAGAATTACCAAACAGATTAGAAGCTGGTACACCGAATATTGCTGGAGTTATAGGATTTTCTGCAGCAATTGATTATTTAAAGAATATTGGAATGAATAATATTAAGTTACATGAAATTAAATTAAAGAAATATTTAATTTCTAAATTAAAAAATATTCCACATATAACTATAGTTAATGAGGAATGTGATAGTGGAATAGTTGCATTTAATGTAGATGGAGTATTTGCACAAGATGTCGCTTATTATTTAAATAAATATCATATTTGTGTTAGAGCTGGTAACCACTGTGCTAAAATATTAAAAAATGCAATTGGTGTAAAAAATACAGTTCGTGTCAGTTTATATTTTTATAATACAGAAGAAGAATTAGATAAACTAGTAGAATTACTAAGTGATAAAGATAGAATTATAAGAGAGATGATATAATGGATAGTAATATGAAAAGAGAAATAATTTTAGATAATTATTCTCATCCATATAATAGAGGAACAGATAATACTGAAGGGTATTTCAAAGTCAATTCAAATAACGAATCTTGTATAGACAATATTGATTTATACATTAAATTCAAAGATGATTTAATTGATGATATTAAATTTGATGGGGAAGCTTGTGCTATATCAACAGCTTCAACATCAATAATGATAAAAAATATGATTGGCAAATCTATAGATGAAGTATTAACTTACATTAAAAACTTTGAAGCTATGTTAAATGAAGAAAGTTATGAAGATATTGATTTTAATGAAGCAGTTGTTTTTGATGAAACTTATAAACAAGGCAATAGAAAAACTTGTGTAACTTTACCTTATACTGGTATTAAAAAAGCCATAGAAGGTTATAAAAAGAGTTTAGATTAGTTAGTCTAAACTCTTTTTTACTATATCAAGTATATGACCACATAAACCTAAAATATCACTTCTTTCACAAATAGATAGATGATATTTTATAAATTCATTAAATTCTTCATCATTTAATTTATTTACATATTCTCTAAAATAGTTAGCAATAGTGTCAGGTGATACTATTTTTATTCTTTTTAAATCTGCTTTTTTATTAAAATTATCAATGTCCTCTAAGCGAACATAAGAATATAAATCATTTGCTGAACTAATTATATGATAATTTTGATCTAATTTTTTATCTTTAAGAGATGAAAGTATTTCTTTTTCTTTAAATGCATGAGTTATTACTGCATATTCATTCATTATATATTGAATAAGTATGGTGCCATCTCTCTTTAATACTCTTTTAGCTTCATTTAGAGCTTTAATCTTTTCATCCTCGCTTATAAGATGATACATAGGACCAAATAGTAAAACTATATCCATTGATCCATCTGGTATTTTATTTAAGTTAATTGCGTTTCCTTGTAGTACTTTAACTTTATTTGAATTTTTTTCAATTACTCTTAAGTTATGTTTGACTAGTTCCACTGCTGTAACATCATAACCTTTATCAGCTAAATAAATTGAGTAAGCACCAGTTCCAGCACCAACATCTAAAATAGCTGGATTCTTGTAATTTTTTAAAATTTCTTCAATATATTTTAATGTCGTTATAAATTCTATACGACCATGTCTAGTTTTTAAACGTTTATCTTCATTAAATTTATTATAATATTCTATTAATTCTGATTCGTTCATAAAATCACCAAATTTATTATAACACGTATATTATTTAATGTCTTTTATTTAAACAATTGACTTTAAATAATAACTGTTATAAAATAATCTTGTAAAGCGATGATATAGGACTAGTAATAATTAATAGTTTATTGTAGAGAAATCACGGTTGGTGAAAGTGATTAAACTATATTTATGAATCTACCTATTAGTGTTGTTAATAGCAACCGGAGAGTATCCGTTATTATAATTAAGTGAATAAAGGGATGGTACCGTGCAGTTTGCACTCCTAAGTATCATTCCTTTTTGTTTTAAAAAGAAAGAAGGGATAATTCGTGAATAGAGAATTTATAATAGGTAATAAAAAAGTTTATAAATATGAAAATTGGTGGAGTTATGTCTCCTGCTAATGCAGAGTAAACTATAATAAAACATTAATTTAAAAATATAGGAGGAAAAATATATGATAGATATTAATTTAATTAGAGAAAATGTAGATTTAGTAAAAGAAAATATTAAGAAGAAATGTCAAGATGAAAAATTGCCTTTAGTAGATGAAATATATGAACTTGATAAAGAATATCGGGATGTAAAATTAAGTATGGATACTAAAAGAGCTGAAAAAAATAAATTAAGTGCTGAAATCGGATCGTTAATGCGCGATAAAAAAATTGATGAAGCAAATAAAGTTAAGGAAACTGTTTCTCTTATGGGTGAAGAAATTGACGAATTAACTAAAAGGGAAGAAGAACTATCTAAAATAATAAAAGAAAAGATGATGGTAATTCCAAATATTATTGCTGATACAGTTCCAATTGGTAAAGATGACTCTGAAAATGTAGAAGTTGAAAAATTTGGTGAACCAATTGTTCCAGATTTTGAAATTCCATATCATGCGGATATTTTAGAAGCATTAGATGGATTAGATAAAGAGGCGAGTGGAAGAACTAGTGGCAATGGTTTTTATTATTTAATAGGTGATATTGCTAGACTTTCAAGTGCAATGTTATCTTATGCTAGAGATTTTATGATTGATAAAGGGTTCACTTATTGCATTCCACCATTCATGATTCGTTCTGATGTTGTAACCGGAGTTATGAGTTTTGCAGAGATGGATGCAATGATGTATAAAATTGAAGGCGAAGACTTATATTTAATTGGTACTTCTGAACATTCAATGATTGGCAAGTTTAAAGATCAAATTATTAAAGATGATGTATTACCTATAACTATGACATCATATTCTCCATGTTTTAGAAAAGAAGTTGGAGCTCATGGTCTTGAAGAAAGAGGAATATATCGCGTTCATCAATTTGAAAAACAAGAGATGATTGTTATATGTGAGCCAGAAGAAAGTGAAGTTTGGTATGAAAAAATGTGGAAATTTACAGTTGAACTATTTAGAAGTTTAGATATACCAGTACGCCAATTAGAATGTTGCTCTGGAGATTTAGCTGATTTAAAATATAAATCGTGTGATATTGAAGCATGGAGTCCAAGACAACAAAAATACTTTGAAGTTGGTTCATGTTCTAATTTAACTGATGCTCAAGCAAGACGTTTAGGAATACGTAAAAAAGGTGAGAATGGAAATTACTATCTTCATACTTTAAATAATACAGTGCTTGCATCAACTCGTGCATTAATTGCATTAATTGAAAACAATTATAATGAAGATGGAAGTATAAATATTCCAGTTGCTTTAAGACCTTATATGGGTGGAAAAGAAAAAATTGAAGTTAAATAATTGCTTTAGAAATAAGGTGATAATCTATGGTAGAAACACATGAAGAATTACAATTCTTAGCTCAAGAAGAAGTTGAAGAATTTAAACCTATTTTAACTGAATTTTTAGATAAAAATTATGGAAAACCTTATACTTTAGAATATCGTATAAAAAGCCCAGAAAAAATAAGATTAAAACAAGAGTTATTTTCTAAAATGAAGGGTATTGATTTTCCATTATGGGCACTCCCAGATATTATTGGCTATAGAATTGGTGTAGAAAGTGAAGAAGAGGTTGAAGTTTTAAATCAACTTATAAAAATGGAATATGAACCTATAAGAATAATGGATTATTTTAATAATCCAAAAGAAAGTGGATTTAGAGCTTATCTTCAACAATTTGATAATGCTCGTGTAAATACTGAAATTCAAATTATGACATTTGATATGATAAAATGGACAAATGCAACTCATCAAGATTATGATGATAAAAAATATGTTTCTTTAAAATGAAAGCACAAACCAGGGAGGAAAAATGGATTATATTAATTTAATTAAACAATTAGCATATTATGATTTACAAGATAAAGCTAATAAAGAAGATTTAATGGTAGCTATTAATAATTTTGATGATGCAGCTAATACATTAAAATTAGATAATAATTTGTACTACGCGATAAAGAAGTTTTTGGTTCATATGTCTAATAAATATATTGGTAGTGCAGAAAAAATATCTGAATCATCTAGATCTATTTATAATTTAGATGATTTAATTGTTAGATTACAAATACCTTGTATAAGTTTTATTGGTAAAAATTTAAGTGATACAAGAGTTTATCAAACAGCAAATGAATTATATGATGATTTTAGAGTGTTTCTTGTAGGTGAAGATAAATTCCCAAATGTTAGACAGAGAACCATTCAAGCATACATTTGTGAACTTTCTAAAATGATTAAAGAAGAAATGGATTTAATTGAATTTCCAGATGATGTTGCTATAAGGCAATTTAAAGAATTATTAAGGTTAATAATTACATCATTTGATAATATAAGAGTTGATTTGCATATAATTGGTAATTTATATTTTAGAAATAATATATATGTTAAAGAACAATTAAGCAAATACTTGCTTTTATATCCAAAACCTGGTAGTCCATATGAAATAGTACGTTAAAAAACGTACTATTTTACATTTTGTTTGACAATTATAATTTATTCTAAAATGAAATTAATGTATAATGGAAGTAAGGTGATAATATGGCAAAACGTAAGAGAAAAAAACAAAGTAATTCAACTGGATTTAAGTTTTCTGTAGAGATAACTGGCCTTATTTTAATTTTAGTTGGTATTATCGGTTTGGGTGTATTTGGATCAGTCGGTAATATTATTAAAGAATTTGCTATATTTTTATTTGGAGCATATTACAATGTTTTAATTGTATTGGTCTTAGTACTAGGTGCTTATATGTTAATAAAAAGAAGTTTACCTAACTTTTTTAATTCTCGTTTAATGGGTTTATATTTATTAGTAATTTCTTTTTTAACATTTGCACATATGAATCATATTGAACCAGGAATCAAGTTTGGAGCTGCTATTAATAATTCGACAGAAGTTTATTTAGCTGTAATAGGTGAAAAGTATGTTAACTTAAGCCAAACTGGTGGTGGAATTGTAGGATTAGTATCATCTTGGGCTTTAGTTTCATTACTAGATAAAGTAGGTACTTATATTATTTTAGTTGTTTTATCAATATTTGGAATAGTAATGATGTTTAATGTTTCATTCTTTGACCTTGTAGATAAAATAGTAGATATGTGGAAAAACAGAGAAAGACCTGAGAAAAAGGAAAAGAAAGAAAAGAATAAGAAAACAATGTATGATCAAGATGATGAGGATGAAGCAAATGACATATTAATTAATTCGGTTCAAGATATTAAAAATGAAATAAAAGAGGAGAAAACAAAAGTAGAAGTTTCATCTCCTGTTCAGGAAGTTCCTCTAATTACAGTAAATTCAAATTATCGTTTGCCAAGATTAGACGAGGTTTTAGATCCAATTAAGAAAAACAAAAAACAAAACAGTGAAGACTTTATTAAACAAACAAGCATTGCTTTACAAAATGTTTTAGCAGATTTCCAAATAACTGGTAAAGTTGTAGCAGTTCATGAAGGACCAACAGTTACCCAATTTGAAGTAGCTATAAAAAATGGTACTAAGGTTAGTAAAATTACTAGTATATCTAAAGAAATTGCTCTATCTTTAGCAGCTAAAGATGTTCGTATTGAAGCTCCAATTCCTGGTAAAACTACAGTTGGAATAGAAATCCCTAATAAAGTTACTTTTGGAGTTCAAGTTCGTGAAATCTTAGAAGCTAGACAAAAAGATATGGCAAATATGAAAATACCAGTTACTTTGGGAAAAGATATTAATGGTAATACTTGTATATGTGATTTATCAAAAACTCCACATTTACTAGTTGCTGGTTCTACTGGTTCAGGTAAATCAGTATGTATAAATTCATTTATTAATAGTATTTTAATTAATAAAAGACCGGATGAAGTAAAACTATTATTAGTTGACCCTAAAAAGGTTGAACTTTCAAATTATAATGGTATACCACATTTGTTATGTCCAGTTGTATCAGATCCAAAAAAAGCAAGTATTGCATTACAAAATATCGTTAAAGAAATGGAAAAAAGATATGACATGTTTGCTGATGAAAAAGTAAAAAATATAAGTGGATATAATGAAAAAATGGCATTGCTTAAGAAAAAGAATCCTGATGATAATACAATTCAATTAATGAGTTATATAGTTGTTATTATTGATGAGTTGGCTGATTTAATGTTAGTTGCATCAAAAGAAGTAGAAGATTCAATTATGCGTATTACTCAAATGGCAAGAGCTGCTGGAATTCACTTGATTGTTGCAACACAAAGACCATCAACAGATGTTATTACTGGTGTAGTTAAAGCAAACATTCCATCACGTATATCATTTGCAGTTGCTAGTCAAATAGATTCAAGAACTATCCTTGATATGGGTGGAGCAGAAAAACTTTTAGGTAAAGGTGATATGTTATATAAACCAATGGGAGAAAATACTCCACTACGTATTCAAGGTAACTTTATAAGTGATGAAGAAATTGAAAGAGTTATCGCATATGTTTCTAAAGAACAAGCAGCATCTTATGATGAATCTATAACACAAGTAAGCGATTCATCTATTTCATCTAGTAATGTTGGTGGAGAAAGAGATACAGATGAAGATGATCCTCTATATAATGAAATAGTTGACTTTGCAATAGAAACGAGAAAAGTATCAGCATCTTTATTACAAAGAAGATTCAGACTTGGTTATAACCGTGCTGCAAGAATTGTTGATATCTTAGAAGAAAGAGGTATAATTGGACCAGCTAATGGATCTAAACCAAGAGAAGTATTAATTGGAAAAGATGGAATTCCTTTACAAGATGAATAAAAGTGCTTAAGCTCTTTTTTCTTTACATAAATTTTAAAGAGTAAGTAAATAATGCGTAAGTCGGCGACAAGATCATTTACTCAAAATTGACAAAAAATACGTAAAATGCTATAATTTATTTGTGTTTAAGGAATGAGGGGGAATAAAAATGAAAGGATTTATTCTTGATTACATAAATGAAAATGAATACAAGAAGCTTGAACGTGCATTAAAAAAATATAATATGTTAGCGTTTAAAAAGTTAAACTTCGAGTATTACCCATCTTTAAGAAGTGGTGAATTCTTAGGTGAATTAATGAGTAGTGATAAGAAAAATAATACTGAAACTTATGAATTAAAGTTACCTAGTGATCATTTATTTACTCAAGTTCATGGTGAAGTTAAGCTAAGATATATTGTTTATAAAGAACAAAATATTGTAATGCTTGATACAATATTACCAACAGATATTTTACTTGAAGGTCATGTTGCTGAACTTACAACTTATAAAGGTGTAATGATTTCAAAAGCAAATGCTGATAAAGATAAATTTATGATTAATCTATTTTCAGCAATGGATAATAAGTAAAAATAATAAAGCAGAAATATCTGCTTTTTTTAGTGCAAACTTTACAAAAATCAATGTTTTTGTTAAAATACATACCAATCAAATTTATTGAGGAGATATATTTATGAAATATACTTATAAAAAGATAAGAAAAGTAAAGTATAATAATAAATTATTTCAAATATTTATTAGGGATGATAATAAACTTACATTCTTAAAAATAAATAATGATAATGAAGAACTAAGTTATGAATATCCAACTGCTCAAGAATTTTTGCATTTAAATAGTTTATTTAACATAACTAATGGTATAAAATTTTAAATAGAATAAAAGATTGATAAAAAGGGGAGTTTTATATGAAGATTATAAGAAATGGTTCATTTTATGTACAAGCTAGAGATTTAATATTTATTCATTATTCTTTAGGTATATTACCGACATCATTAAAAAGTAAATTTTTTGGTAAGAAAAAAGATAAAATCGATGAATATGATGAATATGACTTTATTAAAATTCAAGATAAAGAAGAAATTGGATTTCTACGAAGACAAAATTATATTCTAGACTACAATTATTATAACATTTTATCAACAGAAACTATTACTGAAATGGCATGTGAACAAGCTGAAAAGACTCAAATACATGCTGACTATATTAATGAAGTTATTGATAAATTTGGCATGAATGATTTTGTACTGGGTGATGCTTTTCATACATATAAAATGCTTAGTTATCAATTACTAGATTTTGAAACACTTCTAGCAGTAAAATGTGGAGAAATGCCAATTAATTTAGCAGAAGATAATTCCCATCAATTTATTAAAACTAGAGTAGCTAAGATGTTACAAAAAGTAATATAAAAAAAGAACTTCAACTTTGAAGCTTTTTTATTATCTCTTTTTTTAATAAAATATTTCTTATTTCATTCCATCCATCTCGCCAATCATATCCAGCTCTGATAACTCCTAATGCATTTAATTCTTCATCAGTTATGTTTTTATTGTGATATGATGGGAATAAAATTCTTGTTTCTATGTCATTATCTAAATTTGATAATCTATCATCAATTTGAATATCTGCTTTAAATATATGCTTTGCATTTGTAAAAATAAAGTTTTCTGGTTTTAAAAAAGGAAAGTATTCTACTAAAAAGTCAAATTTATATTTGAAGAAATAACCTGATTTTTTAGGATTAAAGAAATTTAAACATGATGAACAAATGTAAATATCATATACCTCACTAAGTTCTTTTAATACTTCAATAGCGTTTGGCAATATTTGGTCTTTATGGTATAAATTTTTTTCACTTATGAATTTATTAAACTCTTCCATTTTTTCTTTTGGAATTGCAACTTCATCAATATAATAATCAGTAAAGTCATCTATAACGTAACTAGTTCCCATAAATTCGTTAATTGCTTCTAAAAAACCAGAAAAGCAAATAACCTCATCAACGTCTAATAATAATGTTTTCTTCATAATTTTATCTCCTTACATGTTTAAATATTAGCATACAAGCCTATTTTAATCAATAATTATAAATTCAGTAATTTACATATATTTTCAAAATGTCTAATTATTTCTTCATCAGAAAAGTGATGACAATTAATAGATATACCAAATTTGGAATCTTTGCTATTTTTTATATTTTGTATTATGCTTTCTATATTCATTTTAGGCTCATATAAATCATTTGTACAGTCTTCAAATTCATATATACTTAACTCGTTTTCATAATTTGTTAATAATTCATCCAAATTAATATCATTTAGTAATTCTTCTTTTGTTTTATAAAACTCAAATTCTATGCCATCTAGATTAAAACAAATATCACCCTTATCTTTAATAGATATAACAGGCATATAATATTTCTGATGTACTAGTTCACCATTTATATTTATATAATGATTATTATATGAAGATAGTGTAGCATCATAGGCTAAATCAATTAATATTTTTAAATATCTTTCGGCATTAAAGTAAATGTTATCTAAAATCTTATGACAACATATGATATTTTTTTCCATTTTAATAACTCATTTTCTATATTTTATCTTGATAATTTTTATTAGTAAATAAAAAACAAGCATTATTGCTTGTTTTCTGGATTTGTTAATATTTTCTTTAAATAATCTGCTTCTTCATTATGTAGGCCACCAAGAGATGATTTATAAGCTTTAGAATTAATATATTCTTCCATTTCTTCTGATGAAACATAATCTAAAGTAACATCTTTTCCATCTTTATTTATAATTGGTAATTTTGCACGACGGCTAACTAAATATTTCATGAGTGATAGATCATTAGTTAAGATAGCATATTCTGTTAAATATCCATCGATTACAAGTGTTCCAGTATCAGCTTCAACTGGAATACGCATTGGTTCAAACCTTCCTGGATTAGTAATATCATTATCATCATCATCACGACCATAAACCACTTCATCAAAATACCAATAAGGAAGTTTTGTATCAAATTCAGTAAAATAGTGATTGACACTTAAATGTGGTAAATGCCTTAGTATGGCGATTCTATCTTCTGGTTTTACTAGCCCAAATGCAGCTATTACGATATTTTCTAAATAAGCATCAAGGTTATCATAATAATTTACTTTATAAGTATTATACATATATTTCTTGAAAAATTCTGGATCGCGTTTTTTAGGAATATGAGCTTTTGCAAATCTTTTTGCTTTATTAATAGTAATATCGAATTCAGATAATTTTTTTAATAGTTCTTCAAATACTTCTTTTTCTTTGATTTCATTATCGGCAATAAATGCTAGAATTTCTTCGTATTGTTGATTAAATGTTAAATCACCTAGCTCTAAATCACTATCTATATGAGCGAAGTATAATTTAATATATTTATCAATATCACTAAGTTTTTCTTTCTCGTCTTTGTTTTCATATTCTTTTTTCAGTGTGAATTCAATTGCTCTTAAAGTATTATCTTCATATCTAATATCGTATGATGCTAATTCTAAAAATAATGGTTTTAAAGGATCTAAATAAAGATGTGCATACTCTCTATCAATATATCTTGCAATTAATCCATCTATTTTTTCTTTATTATCTTCAATAACAGATGGACCGTTTCTTTTTATCATTCTTTTGATTACATCAATCATTCTATTTATTATTTCATCTTGATCAGATAATGACAAATGACTTTGTGGTTCAAAAACTTTTACAAAATGATCAATAATTACTTCAAATGGAGATTTTCCCTCATTGTTTGATACATTGATATCGCAGTTATCAATTATGTAATTACAAATTGTATCCATATCAGAATCATAACACCATTTCTTTAAGGTACTAAAGAATAGACTATCTTGTCGTTCTACATGACCATGTAAGTCATAACCAAGCTTTAATAAATATTTAAAAGTTTTTAAGTTTTGTACGTAACCCATAATTGGTAATTTTGAACGGTTCTCTTCTTTAACACGCGCTAATATATGTGTTATGTTATCAACAAAATAAGAACTATGTCCATAAATATCAAATTTTTTATCAATAATTCTTTTAGCAATTTCATAATTTAAATCAATTTTTTCATGGCGAGGCGCAAAAAGGTTAATAAATACATCATAGAAAGCTTTGTTTTCATATGTTTTATTATAAATCATAGCTTTTATTAATCTTGAAATTCGGTATTCAATATTATTATCAAAAATAATTTGTGCATATTTTCTAAAGTCAGTAATGTTACTGCTTATAAAAGTATATATTAAAGCATCAATAGTATTAATATCTTGTTTATCATCTTTATTATTTAAATCCCATAAATCATTGATTATTAATCTACGGTTTTCAATTAATTCGCTTTGATATCTCCATTCGTTATTATCGTTCTCGTCTCTTTCTTTGATTTCATTTGAAATATGTTTTTCTTTCATAAATTTAACTATTGAATTATCAAAGATTTCAACATCTGGTGCAATGACACTGGAATATCTTAATAATTCTTTTAATTTATTCTCATCTTTGCAATAAGGTACTAACTTTTTAAAAATATTATAATGATTAATAGCTATAGCAGTTTCAAGAGCAGATGTATAACCTAAAGATTCATCATTACACTCATATAGCGGATCAGCACCTAGTTCTAAATAAGTAGAAACTAATTCTTCATCCCAATTTTCTACTACCCAAGGGAATGATAGATTTATATCATCTATATAAGGTAATATATGTTTTATTAGTCTTGAATTATGCATTCTTATTATTGAGTATAATAAGTTATTTCTTACTAAACGTTCTTTGTAACATATATAACTTTTAAATAACTCTTTTCTTTTTTCGATAGGTAATGATTCAATAAGGTTTATCAAAACATCAGTTGTATCTTCTAATCTAGTACCAGCTCGTTTTTTTAAATTTTTATTATAATAGTTAATTATATCAATAATAGATTCTTCAATATCATAACTGTGTTTAACTACTGCTTCTAATGCACTATAATCTGCATAATGCAATAAGTAAATAGGACAAGATACTTTTTCTTCTTTTGTACCAACTGTGTAATGTAAAAGTTTTGGATTATATTCAAAAATATTTAATAATTCTATTTTTTCATCTACTGACCATTCTGAATTTGTAAATATTGTATCAATTGATAAAGTAACATTATCTTTTATTTTTCTAAATGCTTCTAGATCATGAGGATAATTCTTTATCAATGCCTCTAAAACATTTTCATAATTAATTTTTGCCATATAAACACTTCCTTTTATTAAGAACTTATTCTAACAAATTATAAAGATATAAGCAATAAAAAAGCTACATTAGTAGCTAATTATTATCAATTTCTAAAATCAATGTTTCTTTAATAGTTTGAAATCCATGTTTATTATATAAATTCTTTGCTTTAATATTGTTAGAACAAACACTTACTTCTATTGAGTTAACCTTATTTTCTTTTGACCAATGTTTAAAGTTTTCAATTAATTCATTAGCTATGCCTTTGTCTCTGAAAGAGTTATCAACATATAAAGCATCAAGCACAGATGTTTTGTTATTAATGGTTGGATCAACAGATTTTATATAACCATATAGATAACCAACGATCTTATTTTCATCCAGGGCAACTAGAATACATCTATTTTTATCTTCAACATAGTGTTCATAAAAGTCTTTAACAATAAAGTTTTCATTGATACTATCGTCATATTGCTTTTCATCTTGTATTAAAAGTGTTAATAAATCATTTAAATGTTTTGCGTCTTCTAAATGAGCTTTTCTTATATTCATAATTTTTTTCCTATTCTCTAACTAAATAACAATAAATAAAGGGTATTTATGCAAATAATATATACTTATAATTATGGTTTCTAAATTTGCTAAATAATAAAAAATATGTTATTTTATGACCAAGCGATAAAACATAGATTTGAATATTAAAACAACATTTTTTTATTAAAATGGGGGATTTATATGGCTGAGGTAAAAGTAAAAGTTAAACAATTTTTTAATAACCAAATAAGCAAATATAACGTTAATTGTGAATCTTTATATAAAGTACTTGAACAATATCCAAAAGATATTGTGAATATTGTTATGGTATTTTATAAAAGAGGAGATAATAAATCATATTATTTACTCACCCGTATGTATGGACCAGCATTTGATGGAGAAGCGGCTAAAAGAGATTTATCATATTCGGAAAAAAATGAATTAGAGTCTCTATTTAAAAGAATGGAACTGTTTTTAAATTATACTGTCAAGCAAATAGAAAAAGGAGCAAAGCCAGAAGATTTAAAAAAGATTTTTAGAAAAGCATCAGATGAAGAAATACTTGAACTATTAAAAGAGGATACAGTTGCTGATGTGAATACCGTGATATTTGATTTAGATAATTTTATGAAAACTAATAATTTAACAGAAGATACTTTATCAAATATATTAGATTTTCATGATAATAGTGCAGAAAGAATAGCTTACAAAAGAAAACACGGAATTAATTGTAGTAAAATGAAAGCTGAAGATATTTGTCATACCTTATTTATCGATAATAATATTTTAAAAAGATATATAAAAAATGTTGAAAAGAATTTGCCTAATTTATTAAATAAGGCAAAAGAAGTTGAAGATAGTTTAAAAGTCTTAGGTTATAACGAAGAAGTTAAAAAGACAGATAAACATATAAAACCAACTGAAGATAAAAAAACAGAAAACAATCCTACCCATGAATCACAGGCAAGCGCTGAACCAATTAAAAAAGATAAGACCGGAAAAATAATTGGTAATAATCGACCAAATAAGAGATTTGTTTACTTTTTTGCAACTACTGATATGACAGAAGATGAAATAAAAAAACTAGAAGATAAAGTTATTGAAATAGCTTTCCTTTTAAAAGATGTTTGGAAAACAGCGTTTGATACTATGAGAAAATACTTTGGTGATGATTTACGTGGTACTTTTACAGGTTCTATGGATCCAGAAGATTTTGGACGCTATAGCGGCTTAAAAGATAAGATAAGAGAATTACAGCACTTAGAAATGGAAGACATCATAAAGAGCTTCTATGAAGCTGGAGAAGAAAAAACAAAAGAAGTTGTAATTGGAAATAAAGGACCAGTAAAAAAATTTGTTTTCTTCTTTGCACCAATCGGTATGGATGAAGAAAATGTAAAAGAATTAGAAGATAAAGTTATTAAAATAGCTTTTCTTTTAAAAGACACTTATAAACAATCATTCGAACTTATGGTAAATTGTTTTGGAAGTGATTTAAGAGGTTGTTATTTAGGAACATTTACTAACAAAGATTATAATCGTTATAAAGGCTTAATTCATAAAATCAAAGAATTAAAAGTCCTAGACTTAGATGAAATAGAGATTAAACTTGAACAAGAAAAAGAAGCAAAAGAAAAAAGAAGAAGAGAAGCACCACAAAAACCGCTTGATCCAGATAAATTAATTGGAAACCGTGGCCCAATAAAAAAATTTGTTAATTTATTTGCTACAAATGGAATGAGCGAAAAAGAAAAAGCAGAAATATTAGATGAAGCAGTAGAAATGGCTTTTTATCTAAGAGATCATAAAGGCAAAAAAATAGGGTTTAATGCAGCTGCTCACTTTTTTGGTGAAGATTTAAGACAAGAGTATGTTGGCAAGCTTGATACTAAAATTTATCCTGCTGCCAATAACTTTGCTTATGAAGTCAATTGTCATATTCATTGGAAAAAGAAAAGTGAACAAGAAAAAGTAGAAAGACTACATAATTATGAAGTTAAATTGGAATACCTTGATTCATTAATACATTTCGAAACGACTATTAATAAGAAAAGTCCGTTAGATATTGCTCATGAACTTGATGTTCCAATTCATATTGTTTTAATGTCACTCATAAACAATATTACGCATTATGATATAGCCAGTATAATTAAATATATTGTAACTCGTCGTCAAGAATATATTGAAACGTTATTAAATTCTGATTATTTTAAACCATTAATGGATGAATTAACATTAATAGAAAAAAATTTAATATATTTAAAACTATTAAGTGTTTCAAATAAAGATATAACTGATGAATATATATCTAATATGTTAGGAATAACAATAGAAGACATTGAAAGTTATGAAATCTATAGTGATGATGAAGCCAAAAAATTATTAAGTTTATATTTAAAATAAATAAGTAAAATTTTATACTAATTATTAGTAATTTATAAAACTTGTCAAAATAAGCATTATTTGTTATTATATGCTAGAATTTTTAGTAATGAAGGGGTAATTATGATTAAAAAAATAACAAAAATAATAACTGGTCTTATTAAGTTATTTTTACAAATGATTATGTTGGTTTTAATTTTTTCGTTTCATAATTTTATAGTATCCAAGATTACACTAGGACTTATATTACTTGCAGTTGCTTCGACTATCGGAAGACATGTTTATTTTTTAATAAAAAACGCTATTAATCATGTTAAGTTTATAAAGAACATTAAAAGTCTTAATGAAGAAGAAGTTGAAAAAATAGAAAAAGACCTTGAAACTAAGATTAATTATACCAAAAATAGACTTGATGCTATTCAAAAGGTGGATATTTGTGAAGATGAAGTTATCTTTATTGACGGATATGTTCCAATAACTGATGAAATTTCTGAAGTAATATCATCAGAAGAATTTGAATCAAGTTACGAAGAATATTTAAAAAAACAAAAAGAAATACTTTTAGAAAATAATGCTAATAAAAGAAGTAAATTAAAAAATGAATTAATTGTTCTTTCTTTTAATCTTCAAGAATTAGCAACAAAAAGTTTAATTTCAGAAAAAGAATCTGATGATATGGAAAGTTTATTACAAAACACGAAAGTTTTAAAAAATTATGAAAAAACAGCTGAAAAGGTTAAAAAATATTCAAGAAAACCAGTAAGATAATAGAAAAAGATGTTTACTTTTTCATTCAGAAACATAATTAATTTTAATATGTTTTTTAAGTGTTAAAAATCTGTCTTCTTCTGATTGTAAGACAGCTTGAAATAAATTTTCTCGTTCATTTTCATTTATAGGTAGACCATATCTTACTTTTTCTTCAAAAGATAAGCTATTTATTTCTTCAAATCCTTGTAGTTTATCAAAGTGTAATACACTTTTTGCAGTATTTACTAAAACTCCATCTCCATTAAAGTTGTAACCCATAAGTGCTTGTGACATTCTTAATTCTTCAGTTAATTTGATTAAATCTTCATTTGCTTCCAAAGATGCAAGTTTATAAATTGAATCAGTAGCTTCTAAATTTGCATTTCTCTCTAAAGCAAGATTTTTCCTATCATGTATTCCATACATAATTACACGTATAAAATATCTTATCATTTCTTCTAAGGAATAATTGAAAATATCATGTTTGGAATTAAAAAACATTTTATAACAACTTTCTAACATAATACTTGGTGAAACTACTAAATCAGCTTTTATACAAGCTTGATATGCATGTTCAAGTTCATGTGAAAGACCAAATATTGCAATATAATTTTTTAAATCATCTGTAGTTCTAAGATAATCTTTAAATAGTTTTAGAAATTGATTGTAATATTTTGTAACAGTTATTATAAAACCATCATAAGAAATATTTATAGAGTTATCATTAACACTGAAATGAGGTTTAAAACTTTTATTTAAATCTAAAGAGTAAGAAACAAGTTGTTTTCCGTTCATATCTTTAATAATAAAGTCATCTAAAAAATTGGCTATAAATGTTTTATCGATACCTTTATTTCTTAAATACTCTAAATGATAATATAAAGATTATAAGTTTTCAGTTTCTTTTATATTTGACATAAGCTTCCTCTTTTTTTGCTAAGAGATATACTAACATATCGTGATATTAAATACAACAAATTTGAAATATAATAGATTCTATCTAAATAAAAAAACTACTTTCGCATTTAAGCGATAGTAGTTTTTTATTATTGCTCGATAATATTCGAGTTTAGTATTAATTTGGTGCGGGTAACAGGAGTTGAACCTGCACGGATTACTCCACTAGATCCTAAGTCTAGCGCGTCTGCCAATTCCGCCATACCCGCAAAAAAAATGGTGGATCTTGTAGGACTCGAACCTACGACCGCCCGGTTATGAGCCGGATGCTCTAACCAACTGAGCTAAAGATCCGTGAGCCATTGCTCTATAAATATAACATAATTTTTTTAGTTGTGCAATAACTTTTTGTCTTGTATTCCAATTTATGTTATTATATTCAGCAGGTGATTAATCATGCTAAAAAGTATATTAAAAAATAAAAATGTATTTATTTTTGATTTAGATGGCACATTAATTGATTCCTTAAATATCTGGAGTACAGTTGATGCGATGATTATTAAAGAAATGACAGGTGCATCAGTTGATTTGTGTCACCTTAGTCTTGAAAGAGAACAATTTTTAGCAGAATGTAAAAGTAAAAGTCCATATCAAGACTACGTTGTATTTTTAATTGAAAGATATCAATTGGATTGTAATAAAGATGATTTAATAGAGTATAGAAAAGGCGTAACATTCAAAATGCTAGAAAGTTTAAAGTTAAAACCATTTGCTTATGAACTACTAACTTTGTTAAAAAGTATGGGTAAAACCTTATGTATTGCAACAACAGGCCCAAAAAGCAGTGTAGACCGTATACTTGGAAAAATAGAAGGTACTAAGATTATTGGTTCTTTATTTGATATAGTTATTATGCAAAACGATGTAATTAATTTAAAACCAGCACCTGATGCTCATTTTAAAATAAAGGATATGTTGGGTATGGCAGATGCAGATGCTATAGTTATAGAAGATTCTATAGTGGGAATTAATGCTGCAAAGCGTGCAAATCTTGATTATATAGTTGTAAGAGAAGATTACCATTCTAACCAAGATGAGATAAGAAATAGTGCTCCGATTTATGTAGAATCTTTAGAAGAAATCTATAATTCAATGTTAGAAATAGCAAATAATAAGCCGAAATTACGTGAATTATCATAATATTGGCTAAAAAATTTGCTTTTTTTTTTCAATTATGTTATTATATAGCGCAATTCAAGGGGGAAGAGGAAAAAATGAAGAAATTTAAATTCGTATCATTATTAATGGTACTAGCAGTAATGCTATTTGGTGGAGTACTTAATGTAACAGCAGCAGAAAGTATTCCAGACTCAGTTGTTTCCGATGGTTTAAGAGAAGTTGCCTATCTTCAAAATGAAGGAAAAGCATTCCCAGTAATTATGAAAACAGCTGATAATGGTAAATATTATATTTACTGTATGAATATGTCAGCAACATATGCTGAAGGTGTAAAATTCACTAAAACAGGAGAAGTAGATCCAGGATATGTATATATTCTAAATGCAAAACTTGGATTAAATGATAAAGATAAAGAATTCTTTATCAAACAAATGGCTGTTTGGTTTTATGAAGACTATCTAACTGGTACAGAATTTAACTTAGTTAGAGAAGTAAGAGAATATATTGTCTCAAATGTAAATACTGATCCAGTTGCAGGAGAAATCTATAAATTATATAATGGCGCAAAACAATATAAGAAAAATATTGATAAATTTGCTGGTAGATTAGAAATAGATAAAAGTGCTGTAACATTCACTGTAGATGGTGACTATTATGTATCTAGCAAAATTAAAATTTATCAAGAAAATTTATCCGGAAATATTAAATATTCTTTAACTAGTACACCTGCCGGATCTAAAGTAGTTAAAGATGGTGAAGATGGAGTTAGGGTAAAAATACCTACATCTAAAATACCAGAAGGAAAGCAATTAACATTTACTTTAAATGTTGAAGGATCTTATATAAAATATACTGGATATTATTATTATCACAGTAATAAATATCAAAAGATGTTATTCCAAGAACCATTAGAAGCTAAAGAGGTTTTAAAAGATAGCATAACAATGAATATTAAACATTATAAAGAAAATCATGAAATTAACATTAGTAAGACTGATGTTACTCAATCACATGAAGTGCCTGGTGCAACTTTAGTAGTTAAAGATGCCAATGGTAAAGAAATTGAATCATGGATTTCAACTAATGAATCTCATAAAATCACTTTAAAAAGTGGTGAATATAGTTTAACTGAGACATTAGCACCTACAGGATATAAATTATCAAAAGTAACAATTTATTTTAAAATTGATGTACTTGGTGGTATATATATTAAGAATGAAAATGGTAACTATGTAAATGTTGATAAAGTAGTTATGATAAACGAACTTATTGATGTTGTAAGCGTTGCTAAGAAAGATTCTAAAACAGGAAAATATGTTAGCGGTGCTAAATTAGTTATTAAAGATGAAAAAGGAAATGTAATAGAAGAATTTACAACTAACGATACTGTTCACAGATTATCATTAAAGAGTGGTAAATATACTTTATCTGAAGTTAGTGCTCCAGTTGGATATTTACTAAGTGATGAAATTATAGAATTCGAAGTGTTTGAAGATGGAACACTTAGAGTTATGAATAATAAAGGGGATTACGTTGATAGTGCTATTTTAACTTTCTACAATACACCAGAAAGTGAAAAATCAGAAACTATAATTGACGTAGAAGTTCCAGCTACTGGAAAAACTGCTACTTTATTAATAGTTGGTGGTATAGCACTATTAATTGGTGGAATTGCTTGTGCAAAGAAAACAATTAAAGAATGCTAAGATAACCCTTAGTATTCTTTTTTCCTTAATAGGAATTGCATTACTATTTTATAGTTATTTTGCTGGTATTAAAAGTAATTTATTTAACTATAAAAATATTAAATTGATGGAACAACAAGTATTAATAACTGAAGCTTTAGCTGAAGTAAATGATACTGATTTAGAAGGGATATATGTTGATCCTGAAGATGATTTAAGTGCTGATAGAGCTGATAATTATATCGGATATCTAGAAGTACCAGATGTAAATATAAAAAGGGGATTTGTTTCATTAAACTCCAAATACAATAGTGTTGGATATAATGTAATGTTAATTGAAGGATCAACAATGCCTGATGTTAAAAATGGTAATCTGATATTAGCAGCACATCGTGGTAATTCAGCTGTTTCATTCTTTGATAAATTATATAAATTATCTGATGGTGCATATGCTTATGTTACTTATCATGGTAAAGTATATAAATATCAATTGAAATCAAGATATTATGAAAATAAAGATGGGGTCTTAACCATCAAAAGAAATGCAGAAGCTAGTGTTCTAACACTAATTACCTGCACAAGAGATGATAAAACTACACAAACAATATTCATATTTGAACTTGTTAGTGTAGATTAGAAGGGAAGTTAATAGTATGCCAGAATTAAGTTTAATAGAAATAATTAAATATTCATTAAATTCATTATTTAATTCTGAAGTATTTATTCTTGTTATTTTAGAACTTGCAATATTAATAATTGCATTAGTATTCAAAAAATTAATGGATAAAAAAATTGTTGGGATGACTAGTATTATAGCTAGTTTAATAGTATTAAGTTTTTATATTTCTAATTATGTTAATACATTATTAACATTCTTAAATAACGTATCTACTAAACTTGTTGAATTAATTTATTTTCCAACAACTTTAGAGTTTATGTTAGTTATGATTATATCATTTGGAATAATGATTGGAACATATTTTAAAAAAGAAGTTAAAAATTATATAAAAGTAATTAATACTGTTTTACCATTAACAATTTCATTCTTATTCTTATCAATAATAGAATATATTAATGTTAATAGTGTTCCATTTGATGAGTTTAGTGTATTTACTAATCCAGTATTAATGAGTTTATATGAACTTGCTATGGGATTATTTATTTCTTGGTTAATTGGTCTTATAGTTATAAAGATTGATAAATATATAATTGAATCTTTAACAGCTACTGTAACAAACGAAGAACCAGAAGAGGTTTTAGATTTAGTTACTGTTAACTTACCAGTAGAAGATGAAATAGAATTACCTAAGCTAAAAAATGGAGTGTTAAAATAAAATTTACCTTATGGTAAATTTTTTTGGAGGAAAATATGGACGAAAAAGAAATCTTAGAGACTAAATATAAATTTTTTGAGTGTTTAATAGAATATAAAGAGCTAATAGAAGAATATTCTAAATTGGTACATAATTCTAGTGTTAAAATTAAAAGGTGTCTAGAGCGGTCTTATAATGCTAAAGATATTGCTAATGTTCGTTTTAAAAATATTGAAAACATGTTACACAATAAGCTTGTGTTTTTAGCAAAATTTTTTAACCAAAGAAATATAAATATGTTTTATTTTCAAAACCCTGAAGACGGTCAAGTATATGCTGTTAATTTCTTTGGTAAACATATTCTTGGATACTATACATCATATTTTTCTCATTGTTTTGATTTAATTGCAGATGTCACTGATTTAACTGAAAAATTAGCTAAAAGAATTGCTATTTATCCTTTTTGTCATAGTATAACTGCTCTATGTTCAAAGATTAACAATGGAAATGTTTATTCTTATGATAAAAAGTGTTTAGAGATAATTGCTGAGATACAACAAAAATATGCAGAGTATATTGAACTTGAAGAAAATTTATACAAAAATACACTTGATGGTGAATATCTAGATATGGTTAAATTTTATATTATTTTGATTCTTGGACAATCTAATAATAAAAAATATACTGAAGATGAGATTGGAGTATACTATCTAATTGATTGTGATTTTTGTAGAGTTTTTGGTCGCGAAGACCTTATTGAAGAAATTACAAAGATATATAAAGATTGTATGGAAAAAATGGGCTATGATCCTGAATTAATAGAGGATGATAAAACTCCTTTCTTTACTAAATATGTTGATCCGAACTTTGATCCTCGAGAATTTATTTATAAAAGCATATCAGAACTAGCTGCTTATAAAGTAAGAAATGATTTTGCACAAATTGATGCATTATTTAAAGAAATGGCAGCATCAATTCCTTTAGCTGAAGAAGCAATTGAAAATTTAGAATTTAGTAATGATTCCTTAATGGGAGAGGATAATAAAGAAGATAATATTGGAGAAGAAGTAGGAACAGAAGAACAAATAAAAAGAATTCATTAAGAATTCTTTTTATTTGTTATTTCTTCTTCAGTATCTTCAATTAATACTGCATGGACAACATGTCTTGTAGTATGTGAAAAACATGTTGATAATGTTAGTATTTTTGAATTGGCATTTAGTGGAACATTAAAGTTTTTCTTACTACGCGCTACTAACATATTTAAGAAATTCATATATTCTTCATCACTAACAAATTCGTTTTTCAAATAATCTTCTGTTTCATTAATTTGATATAATGAGAAAATTTGCCATTTCATATTTTTAGTCTGGGTATTAAATGTAATGATTTGGTTAGATGTATTGTTATACCAATTTTTATTCATCATGTTTTTGATTGTTCCAAACATTATACCTTGTTTAATATTATGTCCATATATAATTGTATTTCTATCTAAATTTTCTGGATCATTACGATAATCCATAAATATCCAACCCATACTATTTTTCTTTTTGTAATAGTCACGATTTAAATAGTAAGAATTTGTCTCAGCTTGAACAACCGGATAGTTAATTTTTGTATTATTTACTTGAACCCAACCAACTGTGTCATTATTTATTTTAAGCAAGTTTTCAAATACTTGGTCAAAATTTGTGTAATAAGATGAAATATAGTTACTTTTCTTTTTAGTAGTAGTTTCGGAATCGATATCTATATAATCTACATCACTTTCCGAATCATCAATATCTAAATATTCTTCAGACTCTTTTAAGATTGATTCAATATCAATAAGCTCTGATTCAATTTTATTTTGATCTTTATATTGTTGATAACTGTTTATTACTACGATAAGAGAACTTAAAATAATGATAAATAAAATAATAGATGTAAACATTTTAAAGTTAATTTGTTTTATGAAATTAACTCTTTTATATTCTTTTGAGTAATTAAGTCTAAATCTAATATTATTTTCTTCAAAATATTTATGATATGTTTTCTTTAAATAATTAACCGAATTATATATTGAATTTAAATCATTATTTTTTTCATTAGTTTCAATCGTAATATTTCCTTTTTTATTTTCGATTATTTCGTTAACAATCGTTGTTAGTATTTCATTAGAGTAGGACACTATTTTTATTACTCTTAGTTTTGAATTTAGATTCATAAACATTTTAAATTCTTCTAAATCTTTTGAATCAAATTCGTGACTAATAACAATATATTTTTTATAATAAATATCCGAATAACTCATAAGTTCATTTATAATCATAAACTTAGAAGATGTGTTAATATTATTTCTGATTTTTACTTTAATATTTTTATTCATATCTAATCTTTCAACTAAATATGCAGGTATTTCAAAACATTCTATTTCTTCAATATAGTTATTATCTGATAAAAGTAAGAATATATCGAGATTTATAGTTTTATCTGGTTTAAAAATAATTGTTTTAATATAAGAACATTCATTGATCAGTTTTAATACTGTTGATGCAATTTCAAAATTATTGATTTGAAGTTTTGTTATATTTCCTTTAAGTATTACTAGATTAATAAAGTTAGAGACTAGTTCAAAATTTTCTTCAATATAAGGTTTTGAAAACTTCAAATCTTTGATATCGATAATATTAGTATTGTTTAAACTTTTATAGTCGACATCTTTTTTTACTTTTGAAACTATAAGAGTATTTGTTGATATTTTAAAATCGATATTATAGTTCATACTTACTAGTCCTCTCTATTATTAATATTAACATATTTCTTATATATTTTCTATTAAATTATCAAATAATTAGATTTGACATATTATATAATTAAGTGTTATTATATGGGTGTAAATCGATGAAGAAGGATACGATTATTAATTAGTCACTTAAAGAGAGTTTATGGTTGGTGGAAATAAACAGGAAGATTAATAGTTACTACCTTTTAAGAGAATTAATAAATTCCGGCTAATTACCGTTATTAAATTAAAGTAAGCTAAACTAAGGAATGGTACCGTGCTATGCACTTCTTGTATCATTCCTTTTTTTGTTTCTCAGGGGGTCTTATGAAGAATATTGCTATTGATGATTATGTTGGAATGTCTATGGCAGAGTTTTTACTTAATTATGCCAATTTAGATGATGATTTATCAACTGAACAAGTATTGGATATGGAGACAGCAAAGTTAACGCATCAAGATTTAACCAAACTTGGTTTACCTTATATAAAAAGGGTTCCGGTTGAGATTGTCACCGAAAATGATATATCTTCAGGCAAAATACTCATTGTCTATGATTTTAAAAGCACAAAAAGTAATAAAAGGTGTGCGCCTTACTTAAGACCTGCATATGTTAAACAACTTGAGGAAGAGCAGTTAGCTTATATGCATCAAGATTGTGATGATGATTCAAGACAGTCAAATGAAAAACAAACTTTAATAAGTAAAAAAGAAAAAATTAGAAAGAGGGAATTAAAATGATTAATTTTAAAGAAGATGAAAGATTAAATAAGTTAAATCATAGTTGTGCACATTTAATGGCACAAGCTGTTAAACACTTATTTCCAGATGCAAAATTCTGGGTAGGTCCAGTTATTGAAACAGGTTTTTACTATGATATTGATTTAGGAGATAAAGTTATTAATGATGAAGATATTGAAGCTATCTCTAAAGAAATGAAAAAACTTGTAAAAGATGGAAAAAGAATTGTTAGAAATGAAATTTCTAAAGCAGAAGCATTAGACCAATTTAAAGATGATGAGTATAAAATTGATTTAATATCAAGAATGGACGAAAACGAAGTAACTATTAGTACTTATACTCAAGGAGATTTTACTGACCTATGTCGTGGACCACATGTTGATACAGTTAAAGAATGTAAGTATTTTAAACTTATCAAATTTAGTGGAGCATACTGGAAGGGTGACGTAAATAATAAAGTTTTACAAAGAATCTATGGAGTATGTTTTGATACAGAAGAAGATTTAAATAATTATTTACAAGAACTTGAAGATGCTAAAAACAGAGATCACAGAAAACTTGGTAAAGAATTAGGCCTTTTCATGACTAGTGATCTTGTAGGCAAGGGTCTTCCAATGTATTTACCAAACGGTTATGTAATTTGGGATGAATTCGAAAGATATATTAAAGAAAAAGAAAGAAAATTAGGCTATAAGCATGTTTTAACTCCACCACTTGGAAATGTTGAGTTATATAAGACAAGTGGACACTGGGAACATTATAAAGATGGAATGTTTCCTAAAATGGAAGTTGAAGGAGAAGAATTTGTACTTCGTCCAATGAATTGTCCACATCATATGATGATTTATGCAAATGATATTCATTCCTATCGTGATTTACCACTTCGTATTGGAGAAGTTGCAAGAGATTGTCGTTTCGAATCAAGCGGTTCTTTAAAAGGAATTGAAAGAGTAAGATCATTTTGTCAAAATGATGCGCATCTTTTTGTAACTCCAGAACAAATTGAGTCTGAATTTAAAGCAGTAGTTAATTTAATATTGGAAGTTTATAAAGATCTTAATATTACCGATTACCACTTTGAGTTATCTTTAAGAGATAAAGAAGATAAAATTAAATATCATCCAGACGATGAAATGTGGGATAATGCAGAAAATAAATTAAGAGAAGTATTAGATAGTATTGGTATACCTTATGTTGAAAGAATTGGCGAGGCAGCATTCTATGGACCAAAACTTGATGTTCAAGTAAAACCAGCTGTTGGAAACGAATATTCTTTATCAACATGCCAACTAGACTTCTGTTTGCCAGCACGTTTTGATTTAACTTATGTAGATAGTGATGGCAATAAAAAGACTCCTGTTGTTCTTCATAGAGCAATTCTTGGTAGTATAGATAGATTCATAGCTTATTATCTAGAAGAGACTAAGGGAGCTTTACCACTTTGGTTAAGCCCAGTTCAAGTTTCAGTATTACCTGTTAATAATGAATATCATTTAGAATATGCAAAGAAAGTAACAGAATTGTTGCAAGTTAATGATATAAGAGTAGAACTTGATAGTAGAGAAGAAAAACTAGGTTATCGTATGAGAGAAAGTCAAATGCGTAAAATACCTGTGTCACTAGTCTTAGGTAATAATGAAAGAGATGAAGAAACTGTAACTTTAAGATTCTATGGTAGTGAAGATAAGAAAACAATGCCTTTAGATGAATTCGTTTCATATATTAAGGAAAATAAAGAAAAAAGAACTAGAGTTTTAAATTAGTAAGTGAAAAATCACTTACTTTTTTTATGTATTTATAAAAAAATATATTAATAGTCCTAACAAAATAGGGCATTTCCAAACAAATTTACATTTCTTTTTAATTTTTTGTTAAAAAGTAGTTGACAAATTATTTTGATATTAATATAATGTTAATAACAAGAGACAAGACTCTTGAAAAATTTTAAGTTCTATTATTAACAAAATAATAATAACAAATATGAAGGAGAGATGAATTATGAATAATAACAAAGAACAAAGAGAAATTTTAAGATTAATTAGAAAGATGAATCCAGAGCAAAGGGAAATTTTTGACGGATTACTTGAAGATGTTAAAAAATTATCAAATGAAGCAAAAGAAAAGGGGGTAACTGAAAAACAATTTACTAAAGCTTTATTTATAGTAGATATGAATAATGGGTTTGTTAATTTCGGAGCTATGGCTAATACAGAATATAATGCTTTAGTTCCTGAACAGCTTAAACTAATTGAAAGATTTAGGAAAGAACAACAATTAGTAAACTTCATTTTAGAAGGACATATTGAAGAAGCAGTTGAGTTCTTACTATACCCACAACATTGTGTATTAGGAACACCTGAAGCAGAATTAATTCCAGAGTTTAAAGATGAACAAGATAAAGAAAATACAAAAGTTTATTATAAAAACTCAATTAATGGAGCATTAAACTTAGACTTACAAATTGATTTAGAAGACTTACGTGATTTAAAAGAAATAGTTGTTTGTGGAGTATGTACAGATCTATGTGTATTAGATTTTGTAAGAACACTTGCAAGATACTTAGATGAAATTAATCACAAAGTTCAAATCTTTGTTGTAGCAAGTGTATGTAGTACATTTGATGCTCCAGGACATGAAAGAACTGAAGAAGAAAAACTAGCTTATAGAATGATGAGAGCTGCTGGTGTTGAAGTAGTAGCCAATATGGAAGAACTAGAACAAAGAGAGAAAGTTTTAGGCTTAGCAGCTTAAATATTAGGAGGAAAATATTATGAAATTATATAACGGTTATGAAAATGAAAGATTAGCAAGAAATTATACATTATTAAGTGATCAATATCAATTCAATATGGGGTGTGGTTATTTAGTATCAGGGAAAAAAGATACAGAAGCAGTGTTTGATGTTTTCTTTAGAAAGGTTCCAACTAATGGTGGATATGCTGTAATGGCAGGTTTAGATAAAATAATTCCATTCATTCAAAACTTAAAATTTGATGAAAGAGATTTAGATTATTTTAGAAGAAATAATTATCCAGAGGAATACATTGAATATTTAAAAAACTTTAAATTTCATGGAACAATTACTGCTATTCCTGATGGAACACCAGTATTTCCAAATGAGCCATTAATCACAGTTAAAGCTCCAATTATTGAAGCTCAAATATTAGAAACTTGTATTTTATCAATAATTAATGGCGCTATGGAGCACGCAACAGGAGCTAGAAGAATAATTGAAGCAACTCCAGATAAAAAAGATGTAATTGTTTTTGATGCTTCAGACTTTAGAAAACCTAAAGACCCAAAAGCAGTTATGGAATTTGGTTTAAGAAGAGCAGATGGACCCGAAGCTGGTATCGATGCTTCTATTTATGGAATTATGGCAGGATGCGCTGGAACTAGTAATGTAATGGTTGCTAATATGCTAAATATTAAAGCAATGGGCACAATGGCTCACTCATGGATTGAAGCATTTGATTCAGAATATGAAGCATTCTTAAACTATGCAAAAATATATCCACAAGCTTGTACTTTACTTGTTGATACATTTGATACTTTAAAAAGTGGTGTGCCAAATGCAATTAAAGTATTTGAATATATGAAAGAAAATGGAATGTCTCTTGATAACATTGGTATTCGTATAGATTCTGGAGATCTAGCTTATTTATCAAAAGAAGCAAGACGCATGTTAGATGCTGCAGGATTTCCACAAGCTAAAATTTGCTTAAGTAATGGTCTTAACGCAAATACAATTGAAGATTTAACTAGACAAGGTGCTTGTTTTGACACTTTAGGAGTTGGAGATAATATTAGTAAGCCTGAAGGAAGAATGGGTTGTGTATATAAACTTGTTGCTGAAAATGTAAATGGTATATGGCAACCAAAAATAAAATTAAGTGATTCTGAAATTAAAATTGTTAACCCAGATCATAAAACATTATATCGCGCTTATGATAAAACCACGGGTTATGCACTAGCAGATATAATGACAAGACAAGGAGAAATCGTTAGCAATGATGATTTAATCATTATTGATCCAGCTAATGCAAGCAAAAGTACAAAACTTAATAATTTCGAATTAAGAGAATTACATAAACCTATATTTGTAAATGGTGAACTAGTTTATGATGACCCTAATATCGAAGTTAAAAAAGATTATTGTAATAACGAAATGGCTACACTTTATCCAGAAGTTAGAAGAACTACTAGTCCTCATCTATATCATGTGTCAGGTACAGAGGATTATGTTAAATTTAAACAAGAATTAATTGAACATCATAAAAGCCTAGTGTTAAAATAAAGAAAGGAATAAAGACATGAAAACTCGTAAGATTATAAGTGAGTTAGAGAGTATTAGAGATGAATTAAGCATCCTTAGTATAAGAAAAATACCAGATCTTGAGAAAAACTTTTTAACTGTTGAAACATATCAAATTATTTTAAAAGATAATACAATTTTTAACCGCCAAAAACTTGTTAAGAATAAAAGAGATGGAAGTGCTGTTGTAGTTGTACCAATAACTAAAGATAATAAGTCTTTAGTTATTGTGCAACCACGTGTATTTTCTGAATCAGGCATAGGTGTTGAAATTCCTGCTGGTTATATTGATCCTGGAGAGACTCCAGAAGATGCAGCTATTAGAGAGTTAAGAGAAGAAACAGGGTATGATTGTGAAAAACTAATTCCACTTAAATCTTACTATCAAGATCAAGGTATAAGTGGAGCACACAATACATGCTTTTTAGCTCTAGGTTGTGAGAAGAAATATGATCAAAGGTTAGATCGTGATGAGTACATAAAATATTTAGAATGTACATTTAATGATTTAGTTTATTTAGTTAATAATGGTATTATTAATGATGCTAATGGTATAATAGCTATAAACGAAGCAAAGAAGTATTTGCGAAAACTAAGATAGAGGTGAAATAGTGGAAAAGAAGTTTGGATTTATTCGTGTTGGAGCAGTAGTTCCAGAATTAAGAATTAGTGATGTAACATTTAATGTATCTGAGATTAAGAAGATGATGGATGAAGCTATGAATGCTGGTGTTGAAATAACTTTATTTCCAGAACTTGCTTTAACTGGATATACATGTGCAGATCTTTTCTTAAATGAGCATCTTTTAAATAAATCTTTAGAAGGTTTAATTGAACTTAAAAAATATACTAAAAAAGTTAAAGGTGTATTTATTGTTGGTTTACCAATGAAAGCAGATAATCAATTATTTAATGTTGGTGCTGTTTTAGAAAATGGCCATATTTTAGGAATTGTTCCTAAAACTTATATTCCTAACTATGGCGAATTCTATGAAAAAAGATGGTTTAGTGAAGACAATAGAAGAATAAGTGATAAGTTAATTATTGATGGAGAAACTATTCCTTTTAAAACTAATATGCTATTTCAAGAAAAAGGGGACGTTAGACGTACATTTGGAATTGAAATATGTGAAGATTTATGGTGTACATATCCACCTTCTAATGATTTAACTATTCGAGGCGCTAAGATGATTTTTAACTTATCAGCATCTAATGAAATTATCGGAAAAGAAAACTATCGCAAGAACCTAGTTAAGAGTCAATCTGAAAAAACAATAAGTGCCTATATTTATGCATCTGCTGGAATAAATGAGTCAACTACTGATTTGGTATTCTCGGGAGCGTCATTTATTTATGAAAATGGTAAGATGTTAGCACAAAATGAAAGATTTGATTTTGAATCTAACTTAATTTATAACGATGTAGATTTAGCTAGAATTGAAAGTATGCGTTATAAAGATATTTCTTATATGGGTGTTATAAAAGATAAAGATAAAGTTTATGATACTATCTATTTTGAAGGATATAATCCAGAAAATGAACTAGTTAGATCTTATGAACAAACTCCATTTGTTCCAAGCAGTCAAGCACATAGAAATGAAAGATGTGAAGAAATATTAAACATTCAAGCACATGCTTTAGCTAAACGTTTAAAAGCAACTGGTATAAAGAAGAGTGTAGTAGGTATATCAGGTGGACTTGATTCTACTTTAGCATTCTTAGTTGTTATAAAAGCTTATGATATTTTAGGTTTAGATCACAAAGATATTTATGGTATTACAATGCCAGGTTTTGGTACAACTAATAGAACTTATACAAACGCTTGTGATTTTGTTAAACTTTATGGTGCAACTTTAAAGGAAATAAATATCAAAGATGCATGTTTACAGCATTTTAAAGATATTGATCATGATCCAGCTAATTTAGATGTTACATATGAAAATGTTCAAGCAAGAGAGAGAACTCAAATATTAATGGATTATGCTAATAAGATAGGTGGATTAGTAATTGGTACAGGAGACTTATCAGAACTTGCTTTAGGATGGTGTACTTATAATGGAGACCATATGAGTATGTATGCAGTTAATGTATCAATTCCAAAAACGCTTGTTAGATATTTGGTTCAATATTATGGTGAAACTGAAGAAAGTGAAAAGAGAAGAAAAATCATTATGGATATCTTGGATACTCCAGTGTCTCCAGAATTATTACCTCCAAGTGAAAATGGAGAAATTTTACAACAAACTGAAAGTATTGTTGGTCCATATATATTGCATGATTTCTATCTTTATCATTTCTTAAGATATGGAGCATCACCTGAAAAAGTGAAATATTTAGCAATCAATACTTTTAAAGATGGATATGATGAAAAGACTATAGATAAGTGGCTAACATTTTTTATCAAAAGATTCTTTAGTCAACAATTTAAAAGAAGTTGTATTCCAGATGGGCCAAAGGTTGGAACAATTAGTATTTCACCAAGAGGCGATTTAAGAATGCCAAGTGATGCATCTTCAGCTGATTGGTTATATAAATAAAAGATAATGTATAAATCATTATCTTTTTATACTTTTTATAATTAATTATTGACAAATTTATATGTTTTTAATATAATGTTAATAACAAGGAAGAAGAGGTAGTATGAGTAAATTAAAATTAATCGTTTTAGGTAGCGCTAAAGAATTGGGGTCAAAAGTTAATAAAGAGTTAAAAAAGATAAACAAGACAGAAACTGATTATTTAGTTAAGATTACTGAATCTCGTTTTAGCAATGGTGAGGGTAAGGTTCAAATTAATGAAAATGTTTCTAACTGTGATGTTTATATTATTGGGGATGTTGGAAACTATGGTGTGAGTTATCCGATGCATGGAAGAGAACATTTTATGAGTCCAGATGAACATTACGAAGATATTAAAAGAGTTATTTCAGCAACAAGTGGACATGCTGCAAAGATAAATATTGTTATGCCACTATTATATGAATCAAGACAACATAAAAGAAGAGGGAATGAATCTTTAGACTGTGCAATATCACTTCAAGAACTTGAAAAAATGGGTGTAGATAATATTGTTACATTTGATGCACATGACCCAAGTATCTGTAATGCTATTCCAAGACTACCATTCGAAAATTTTTATCCAACATATACAATTCTTAGTAAGTTTATTGAAAATGAAGATATACACGATTTACTTGTTGTAAGTCCTGATATGGGAGCAATGGATAGAGCAAGAGTTTATGCTGATATGTTAAATGTCGATGTTGGTGTATTTTATAAAAGAAGAGACTTATCAAAAGTAGTTAATGGTAAGAATCCGATTGTTGAACACATGTATATGGGAGCTGATCCTAAGGGAAAGGATATCATCGTTGTTGATGATATGATTGCAAGTGGAGCATCAATGATTGAAGTTGCTGAAAACTTAAAAGAAAAAGGTGCAAATAATATTTATTTAATTGCAACATTCTCACTATTTACTGAAGGCACAGATGTATTTGTAAATGCATATAAAAAAGGATTATTTACAAAAGTTTACTCAACTAATCTTTCTTATATACCTGAAGAATTAGTAAGTGAAGATTGGTTTATAGATGTTGATTGTTCAAAATTTATGGCTAATATAATTAATACATTAAATAAAAAAGATGATTTAGATGAACTTTGGAATGTAAAACCAAAATTAATGGAAAAACTTCAAAATAAAAAAAGTTCTAAAGAATAATTACGAGGAGGTGCAATCATGAGGATTGGAATATTTGGAGGATCATTTAATCCGCCTCATAAAATGCATGAAGCAATAGCTAAGTATTTTATAGCTGAAAATTTACTTGATAAAGTTATATTTGTTCCAACCGGAAGCAAATATAAATATAAAAGCAATTTATTAAGTGATCAAGATAGGTTTAATATGGTTAAACTTATAACTGATAAATATGATTACTTTGATGTATCAGCATATGAACTTAAAAGTAAAGTTGTGTATACTTGTGAAACTTTAGAACATTATAAAAATAAAAATCCAAATGATGAAATATATTTTATATGTGGTTTAGATAATTTAAGTTATATAGATTCTTGGAAGAATGCAGAATATATACTAGAAAATTATAAAATACTTGTTATAAGAAGAAATACAGATGATTTAAATACAGTTTTAAAAAAACTTGAAAAATATAAAGATAATATTATTGTTGTTGATATGAAAGAAACTGATATCTCATCAACAAAAATACGTGAAAGTATAAATAATATAGATGGTAATTATTTAGACGAAGACGTTTTAAAATATATTAAAGATAATAATTTATATGAGAGTTAGAGGGATAATATGGAAATATTTGAAAGTATTATTTTAAAATTAAAAGCACAAGGTAAATATGTTTCTACCATGGAATCTTGTACAGGTGGTGGAGTTGCAAATGAGATAACAAACCATAGTGGTGCAAGTGAGGTGCTTAAGTTCTCGGCTGTTACTTACTCAAATGAATTTAAAATTAAAATGGGTGTTAGTAGTGCTGTAATTGATAAGTATTCAGTATATTCTATGGAAACAGCTAAAGAGATGGCTAAGAATATAAGTGAATTTACGGGAAGCGATTATGGAATTGGTGTAACTGGTAAAATTAATACACCAGATCCGGAAAATCCTCGTGGAGAAGACGATGAAATATTTATTTCTATATATGATGCAAATAAGAAAGTTTTCCATCCTTTAAAAGTAGAAGCTATATCTACTTTAGAAAGAGATGAAAATAAGGGAAAAATTATTACTGCTATAGGCAAGTTATTTTTAGAAATATTAGAAGAAGAGGATAAATAATGTTAGGTGCAATTATTGGTGATGTAGCTGGTTCCATTTATGAAGTACTAGAAGTAAATTATAAAAAAGAACATCAAGAACATCGCCCATATGAAGAAAGAATAAAAATTTTATCTCAAGATACACCATTGTTTACTGATGAATGCTCTTATACAGATGATACAGTTTTAACATTAGCTTTATATGATGCTATAAAAAATGGCAATAAGGATTATGAAAAGTATTTAAGAGAGTATGGAAATAAAGAAGTATCTTTGGGTATGGATAAATATGGTAGAAGCCGCTTTGGTAAGGGGTTCGTAGGATGGCTTAATGGAGATGAAGGAAATAGTTTAGGTAATGGAGCAGCAATGCGTATTAGTCCGGTAGGTTATTTATTTGATAATATTGATACTATAAAGCGTGAATCTAAAAATGCGACTATTCCAAGTCACAATCATATAGATTCCATAAAAGCTGCTGAATGTATATCAACCAGTATCTATTTATTAAGAAATGGTTATAACAAAGAAAAATTAAAAGAATATATTGAAAATAATTATTATAAATTAGATTATGATTTAGAAGATTTACAAAGAAATTATACATTTTCAAGTAAATGTATAGACTCAGTTCCTCAAAGCTTATTTGTGTTTTTAAAATCTGAGTCTTTTGAAGATGCAATAAGGAAAGCATTATCAATTGGAGGAGATGCAGATACTATCGCCGCTATAGTTGGTTCTCTAGCTGAAAGTTTATATGGTATACCCGATGAAATCATTATAAATGTTAAAAAGTATTTAACAGATGAACAGCTTGCCTTACTTGGAACATATTATGAAAACATGTTATAATCAAAATAGAAAAAAGAGGTATTTATGAAAGAATATAAAACTGAAAAAGAATTCTTAGATTCTTATAATAAAAACGATTTTGATTTACTAAGTGTAACTGCTGATATATTAGTATTAAGTGTATCTAGCTATGAAAGTGATAATTATCGTAAAACAGATGAAAAACATATGTCAGTATTATTAGTAAAAAGAGATGACTATCCATTTAAAAATAAATGGTGTTTCCCAGGTGGTTTTGTTGGATATGATGAGGATTTAGATAAAGCACCTGCGAGAATCTTAAAAAATGAAACTAATTTAAGTGATATTTATCTAGAACAATTATATACTTATGGGGATCCAAAAAGAGATCCAAGAATGCGTATTATTTCAACTGCTTATATGGCATTAATAGATAAAAATAGACTTGATTGTAAATTAAATGAAAGTGCTTCTTGGTTTGATGTTAAAATACTTGATGATGGTAAGATAGTTGATGTTTTCTTGAATAATGGAGAAACAGAAATTAAAGTTAAAATAGAAAAAATTTTAAGAGATAAAACTACAGACCGTTATGACTTTAAAGTGATAGAAAATAAAGACTTAGCATTTGACCATGCTAAAGTATTATTAAGCGGTATAGAAAGACTTAGAAATAAAGTTAATTATACAGATATAGTATTTAACATGATGCCTGAGTATTTCACATTAGGTGAATTACAATCGGTTTATGAAGTTATTTTAAATAAAAAATTGTTAGATCCAGCATTTAGAAGAATTATTGAACCAAAAGTTCAAAAAACTGATAAGATGCGTACAGGAGAAGGACATCGTCCATCTGTATTGTTTAAATATAAAAAATAACACTTTTAAGTGTTATTTTTTATATTTTTTGTATCATAACTAACAGTTATAATTAGTTATGAAATATATGTATTTTATTTATGATTTAAATGTTGGTATATTTAAGTTGTAGGAGGGATACATATGATTATAGGTATAACCGGTAAAAGTGGCACAGGTAAAACTACTGTAGCAAATTACTTAGCAAGTAAGTTAGGTTATATAGTTATACATGGTGATGAGCTTGCTCATAAAGTACTAGATATAAATCTTTACAATGAAGTATTATCTTGGTTTGGAGTACCTGAGGAAAATACAGTTGATAGAAAAAGATTAGGTAGACTTCTATTCAGTGATAAAACCTTAATGCATAAATATAATATTTTAATTAATGAACAAATTATGTCACATTTTTATAAAAAATATGATTTAAAAGATAATTACATTATTGATTGGAATTTTCTTCCAATAAGTGATTTTAATAATAAGTGTGATAAAAAAATTTTACTTGTTTTAAATGATGAAGAAAGAAAACAAAGAGTTCTTAAAAGAGATAATATAACCGATGAATACTTCAATAGAAGAGATGATTATGGTTTAGAATATAACGAGTCAGATTTTGATTTTGTTTTAACTAGTGATGAAATTATGAGAAGCGAATATATATTAGATAGTTTAAAGGATGTGTGATTATGGAAATCAAAGTTTTAGGTACAGTTGCTCCAATACCATCTGGTGATATGAATTGTCCAGGGTTCTTAGTAAGCCATGATGATTATCGCATCATGTTGGATTGTGGAAATGGTTCGACTAGATTAATTGATAGATATAAAGATTTAAAAAATCTAATTATTATACTAAGTCATTTTCATCCTGATCATTATGCTGATATTTTTGCTATGGGTAATCTAACTTATATTCAAAATAAGTATGGTTATTTAGATGAAAGAATAAATGTATATCATCCTAAAGGTTGTGAATCTAAAAAAGATGAAAAACAAATCTTGGTTCCAGTGCTAATTCCTGATCATGACTTTATAAAAAATACTAATCATGAACATTTTTTGAATTTTAATGATTATAGTTCGGTAGATAATTTAACACATGGAGATATGAAAATAACTTTTTATAAGACACTTCACGGATTAAATGGTCATGCAGTAAGAATAGAAAGTGATAGTGGAGTACTTGTTTATTCAGGAGATACGGGTTATGACGAGAATATTAAAGAATTTGCTAAGAATGCTGATGCTTTTATTTGTGAAGCAACATTCTTAAGAGGTCAATTGAAAGGTGAAAACACTCATCTTTATGCTCATGAAGCTGGACGTCTTGCAAGTTTAGCTCAAGTTAAAGATTTGTATTTATTTCATACGTATCCTGATTTTAATAAAGAAGACTATGTTAATGAAGCAAAAGAGATTTTTCCGAATACACACTCTTTAAGAGAGGGTCAAATATTAACATTAAATAAGGAGGCAAATTTATGAAAACAGCTCTATATGCTGGTAGTTTTGATCCATTTACTAATGGACATTTACATGTAGTTAAAACTGCTAGTAGTTTATTTGATAAGGTTATAGTTGTAATTGGTGTAAATGATCAAAAGAAAAGACACTATGATGTTGAAAAAATGAAAGACGCAATTGATGAATCTTTAAAAAATATTGGATTAACTAATGTAGAAGTTATTACTTATGGTGGTTTAACAATCGATATTGCTGTAAAAGAACACGCCAATATATTAATTAGAGGTATAAGAGATGCAATTGATTTGGCTGCTGAAGAAAGTATTGCTGACTTTAATTTTGATCTTGCTGGTATAGATACAATTTACATTAGAGCGGGAATTGCTGGTTCTATTTCATCAAGTAAGGTTCGTGAATTAATCAAATACGATAAAGATATTTCCACTTTAGTACCAACACCAATATGTGATCTTGTTAAGCAAAGTAAAGAAAACTAGATTTCTTTACTTTTTTTCTAATGTTCTATATAATTATTCTAAAGAAGGTAGTATTATGGGATATGCATATGAAGAAGATAAAGAAAAAGTAGTAACAAATACTGAAGAAGTAGATGAAAGTCTTCATGTTATAAAAAAAGAAACAAAGAACGAAACTGTATCATCAGAGACGATGGAAAATTTATTTTTTGATGATGAACATAGTGTAGTAAAGGAATCTAAAAATGATAACAATTCCATTGATTTTTTACTTCAAAGTGATGAGGAAGTTAATTTAAATTTAGATAACTTGTTAAATAAAAATGATGCTAAGTTATTTAGTATATATTTAGGAAGCAATAGTGACAAAATTACTGGTGATAGATTCAATTATGCGGCATTTTTCTTTTGTGGCTCATATTTTATTTACCGTAAAGTTTATTTAGTTGGAATTATACTAGAAGCTTTAGCTCTTGGAGCACTAATATTTTTTCCAATTGCTCTAGTTAAGTGGTATATAATTCTTATATTTGAACTTATCTTAGCTTTGTGTTCTGGTTTTCTTGCAAATCAAATTATACTAAACGATGTTGGAAGTAAAATATTAAATTATAAAATATCAAAAGAAAAGAATATTAAAGAAAAACTTGCAAGTGATGGTGGAGTAAATGTAATAGCATTTATTATAGCTTTCATAATTTATTCAAGTGTATATGTCTTATGTATGATAGATTTATTTGATGAGATAATAAGTACGTTTACCACTTTTTAATAATTGATTAACACGAAAGTGTTAATTTTTTTTGAATAAAAAATAAAATTATTACCCATTTAATGAATAGGTGATAATTATGGATATATTAATTGTGTTGCTTAGAACAATATTTTTTTATTTCTTTATTTTATTTTCCTATCGTATTATGGGTAAAAGAGAAATAGGTCAGTTATCGATAAGTGATTTAACTATATCAATACTTATAGCAGAACTAGTAGCTATTAGTATTGAAAATAGACAAGATGCTACTATTTTAACAATTTTGCCGATAATATTATTAGTTTTTTTAGAAGTTGTTCTTGCCTACATTCAATTAAAATTTAATAAAGTAAGACCTGTGATGGACGGAAAACCAAGTGTAATTATTTTAGATGGCAAACTAAACGTTAGAGAAATGGTTAAGCAAAGATATAGTTTAGATGACTTATTAATGTCATTAAGAGAAAATCAAATTAAAGGCTTAAATGAAATTGATTATGCTATTTTAGAAACTAATGGTAAGCTTTCGGTATTTAAAAAAGATAAGGAAGGAACTTATCCTCTACCTTTAATAATCGATGGAGTTGTTGATAATGATTCTCTTTTAAACATTAATAAAACAACTATTTGGTTAAATAAATTATTAGATACACATGATTTGAGTATTGATAAAGTCTTATACGCATTTTATAAGAAAAATAAATTATATATAATTAGAAAGTAAAGTTAATTTGTAAAATAAATGTTTATTATATTGTAAAAAATAGTGTAAATAGATATTTAATTTACAAATATAGATTGAACAATTAAAAAGCCTTACTTATACTTTTATTATAGGTGGTAGTATGAAGAATAAAGCAATGGGTGTTGTTCAATTAGTTTTGAGTATAGTAGTAATTTTGCTATTTAGTGGTTTCTATTGGAAAGTATTAAGCCTTTTTGGTTTACATTTCTCTGGTTTAGCATATACAATAGCAAACTTTATTAAGCATTTACTCGTAACTTTAATTGTCTTCGTGATTTATTACAGAAATATTAAGGCAGGAAAGAATAGGTTTAATAAAACGTGGCTTAATAGTTTTATTTATTGCGTTTCTTGTTTTGTATTCTTAGTAATAATAACTATTGTTTTACACGAAGTATTAAACTACTTAGGTAATCCAAGAGGTATAAAAGTACCTTATCGATTTACTAATTACTTTAATACTACATTTACATTAGAGTCGGCACTAAATCTAATTGTAGATGCGATATTCATGCCATTCCTATTGTGTATAGTTTTTCCACTTGGATTCTCTAACATATTTCAAAAAAGCACAACAGCATCAGTACTTGCAGGTATTACGTATGGAATTATTTATGCCATTGATTTACATGTAAGTATTGAACATGCACTTTTTATCGCTTTTACTCCAGCAGTATTAGTTATATTGCTTACTTATCTTTATAAAACTGAACATAATATTTGGTCAGTTGTTATTACATACATATGTTATGTATTATTTGGTGTATTTGCAATAAACTATATATTATAGGAGGAAATAATGAACAAATCTAAAGATATTGTTAAACTATTTTTAAGTTTTATTGTCTTTTATTTTGCTTCATCTATTTTAGTAGTATTTATAAAATATGGACTTGGAATTGATACATCAACGCTTAGTATAAAAAATCTTGCCTTAATTGAAATGTTATTTACTTTCTTTTTTGCAATTATTTATACTATATTGCACTTTGATGTAATTAAATATTCCTTTAAAGACTTAAAAGGGAAAAAAGTTACACAATTTATATCAGCTGTTGTCACTGGATTATTAATTGTCTATGGTGCTCAAATATTTGCAAGCATCATTGAAAACTTACTGTCGATTATTATAGGCCTAGAACAAGAGTCAGTAGTTAATCAACAAAGTTTTGAAGTTTTATTAAAAAGTGCCCCGGTGATAGCGATCATCTCGGCTTGCATACTTGCTCCAATTGAAGAAGAATTATTATTTCGAGGAGCGGTAGGTAAAGTATTTAAGAATAAAAAGGTTTTTATTGCTGTAAGTGGTTTAATCTTTGGACTAGCGCATGTTACAGATAGTGTTATGTTTCTGGGCGAATTTATCTTGCTAGGAATAGTATTTGATTTAATAACAGAAAATCCAAATAGAAAAAAAAGAATAATGCTATCTGTAATATCGACAGTCTTAATATTATTTGTTTTTGGAATATTTTATTATTTTGAATATGGAAATTTAATAATAAAGATTCAAAATCTTGATTTAAATGAAGTTATAGGTAGTATTAGTTACATCTTTGCTGGATGTGCAATTGCTTATAATTATGTTTTAAATAATAGAAATATTTTAGTTAATATGGGAATGCATGCCGTTATAAATACAATAGCCGTATTAATAACGTTGTGTTTAAAATAAATTTAGTATATAATATAACGAAAAAAAAGAAAGTATGTGGTTAAGTGATAACAATAGATGATGTACTTATTATTGCTGTCATTCTTTGGTTAATTCTTATTTCGGTTATATTATACATAAGATTAAAAAGTAGGGAGAAAACAATGAATGCATTAAATAAAGCAAAAAAGGATAGAATAGATTTAGAAGCTATCACAAGAAATATTGAAGAAAATTATAAACCAGTAACAATTGAATTAACTAGCTATGAGCAAGAACAAGAGAATAACGCCATTATAAGTTATCAAGAGTTGTTATCTAACAAAGATTCAAATCAAGTTAATTATGATGATGATTTTGAAAGTACTATGGATATTGATGTTAAAAAGGTTGATTTAACAAAAACATCAGGATCTGAAGTACCTAAAACTAAAATAGAGGTTACTTTAATGAATTATGAGATGGAAGAGGCGTTCCTAAAAGCATTAAAACAACTTCAAAATGATTTGGCTCGTTGATTATATTTTTATATAATAATTAATTATAAGAAATAGCTAAACTTCGGTTTTGCTTTTTTTTGTGTTATAATATTGTGCGCAAAGGAGAAGTAATCATGAAAGTTTGTATATTAACACTAGGTTGTAAAGTTAATGCTTATGAATCAGAACAAATAAAAGAACAATTTTTACTAGCTGGTCATGAAGAAACTAATGATTTAAGCGCTAGTGATGTAACAATAATTAATACTTGTACAGTGACTAATCAAGCTGATTCAAAGAGTCGTAAAATGATTAGACAAGCAAGAAGAGAAAATAAAGATGCAATTATTGTTGTTTGTGGTTGTTCCGCAGAAAATCATAAAGATGCCTTAATGGATTTAGATATTGATATTTTAATCGGTAATAAAGATAAATCAAAGATAGTTTCTTTAGTTGAAGATTTTAATGAACATCACGAAAAAATTGTTAAGTTCTATGATATGCGCGATTCGGTTTTTGAAGATATGAAAATAACTAACTTTAAAGGTAGAACTAGGGGCTTTGTTAAAATTCAAGATGGTTGTAATAATTTTTGTTCATATTGCATTATACCTTTTATGCGAGGTAGCATTCGAAGCAAAGATATTGATATAGCTGAAAGTGAAATTAATTGCCTTGCTGATAATGGATATCAAGAAATAGTTTTAACTGGTATTCACACAGGTTCATATGGTACGGGCGAGTCTTATGATTTAGTTGATTTGATTAGAAGAATTAGTAAAAATGATAATCTAAAAAGAATACGTATATCTTCAATTGAAATAACTGAATTAAATGATAAATTTATGGAAGAATTAAAAGCTAATAATAAAATATGTAATCACTTTCATGTTCCAATTCAAAGTGGATCAAATTATATTTTAGAACTTATGAATAGAAAATATAATATCGATGAATATAAAAGCATTATTAATAAATTAAGAAGTATAAGAGAGGATGTCAATATTACTACTGACTTAATTGTTGGCTTCCCAGAAGAAACTGATGAGTGTTTTAAAGAAACTATTAATAATTTAAGTGATATTGGTTTTTCAAAGATACATACATTCCCTTATTCTATAAGAAAGGGAACTAAAGCAAGTACTATGAAACAAGTAAATGATAGTGTAAAAAAAGAAAGAGTTAAAGAAGTTTTAGAACTTAGTTCAAAACTTGAAAATAAATATTATCAAAAATTTATTGGTAAAGAGTTAACAGTTTTAGTTGAGGATAGATTTAGCGGGTTTACTGATAATTACATTAAAGTTCATTTTGATAAAGAGTGTGAAAATAATACTTTTGTTAACGTAGTAATTACAGATGTTGATGATACAAGTGTAAATGGACGTGTTATATAATTGAAAATTAAGGCAATAATGTTTATAATTTTATTATAAGGATGTGTTTATATGGCAAAAGATATAAAACCATACTCTAAAAGAAGAGTTAGAAATAATGGTAAAGATGCTGGAGAAATTATTCTTTACAAAAAAAATGTAGTGTCGATATTTGGAATGGGTCTAGCTATGGGTATTGGATTAGGTGTTGTTATTGGGCTTTCTACAAAACAACCAGAAGTCAATCACATTGCTTATAATACATTAAGTGATTCATATTTTGATGAACCAACTTATAACGGAATTCCTTATATAGTTAAATTTGGAGAAAACGTATCCGATATAGTTTATAGTTATGAACAAGATAGTAATAAAGTACAAAAAATTATTTCTGAAATAGAATATTTAAATAAGATAGATGCAAATAATGTTAAGGCAGGTCAAGAAATATTACTATGTGGTGTTCCTGCATCACGTTTAGAGGATTTTGGTTATACAGATAATTATAACCTTTTTGGTGAAACTGTTGAGATTGATATGCGTTTAGATTTCTTAACTAAAGTAACTAATGGTTTAGACAGATCTGATGAAGTAAATGATAATTTTGTAATTTCTTATGAACAAGCTAAAAATGAATATGAAGAGTATAAGAGAAACTATCTTCCAGGAGACGAATATATGCTTCCTGATATTATAGATAGATTAATAGTTTTATGCGAAGAAGCAAAAAATTATGGTTATAGATTCGAAGATAATAAAAAAGCTTTACCATTAGATCAAGCATTAGATCAATATAAAGGTCAAGGATTACACTAATTGTAGTCCTTTTTATTTGCACATACAATATAAAAATAATATAATAACTAAATAGAAATAAGGGATAAATATGGAAAAATTGGAATATTCATCAGCGGATTTTTTGTACGAAAAATATTTATTTGATAATGATTATTTTTATAAAATAATTATCGAAGATGAAAAAGCTATTTTAGATTTACTATTAGAGAAAAAAGAATTACTTCAGAGTGATAATTATTCTCTTCCAATTGGTTATTATTTGACCCAAGATGGAGAACTTTGTTATAAAGCAAAGAATTTAAAAGATTATCGTACTATTAGTTATCTATTTAAATTAGGAATGTCTTTTGATGTAAAAAGAATTGCTAGTTCTATGGCTACTTCCTTCGAAGAACTAAAAAGTATTGGAATTTCTTATTGGGATTTTCATGATGAAAATGTGTTATTAGATAAAGAATCTAACATCAAACTAATTGATTTAGATAGTTGTGAAATTCTAGAAGATGCTCATTTGCAAGAGTATTCAATTCATAGATTAGTGGAAATGGTATTTCATTTAATGATAGTTAGTAAGAAATTTAAATCATTTGATTCTATGCCTACTTTTATGGACCTTTTTAAAAAATATAGTGTTGTAGATTTATATGATAATGATGTAAAAGAATTTCTTTCAGAAATATATTTTTCTAATACAAAATCAAAAGATTTTGAAATAGTGCCTTTAGTTGAACGTATTTGTGAAGAAGAAAAAGTGGAAGAAGTTAAAAGACGTGTATTGGAAGCATAATTTGTGTAAAAGAGCAATAAAATAATTCCTAATTTGTTGAGGGCTACACTTTAATACTTTATAATAATAAATGTAAGGAAAATTATTATGAGTATAGGAAATTATTTTAAAAAAAGAATTAATATTTTTATCATATCGGCAATTCTTATAATTATTGCATTAGTTTTTACGTTTGTTGTATTAACTAAAAACACTTATCAAGATGTTCTTATTAACAATAAAAATATTCAAGTAATTTTTGAAAATGGTAAGAATGGTATAAAATTTGGGGAGGCTCCAATGGGTTTCGATGAAGGACTAACTAAATCTCCGAATAATAAATATAAAATTGTTAATAAATCAAAGAATAAAGTTAATTATCAAGTAATCGTAAATGAAATATATCAAGAGAGTGATACACTTTCTAAAAATAAAGTAGCTGTTTGTGTTAATGATACTGATTGTAAAACATTAGAAAAAGCTATAGATGGTATTATTTATACATCTGCAGTTGAACCAAAGTATCAAGATATTATAAATATAAAGTTTTGGGTTTTGAAAGACAATCTTGAGCTTGGAGATATGGATAAATCAATTTTGTTAAATGTTGATATTATAGAAATAGAAAAATGAGAGAATTAAATTTCTCTCATTTTATTTCTGTCTTTAAATGGATCATTTTTATCAATTTTATCAGTAAAAAGAATTCCATCTAAGTGATCAAGTTCGTGTTGGAATGCTATAGATATATCTTCTCTTACACGGATTATATATTCTTCACCGTTTTCATCATAAGCTTTAATCTTCATTCTTGCATACCTTGGGACGATTCCTTCAGTAGGTCTGTTGACTGATAAACATCCTTCACCTTCGCCAACATAGATTAATTCTTCTGAATGGCTTATAACTTTTGGGTTGATAACAATATATCTACCAAATGTTCCATCTCCATAATCTTCAGATACTACAAATATTCTTTTCATTATACCGATTTGACAGAAGGATAATCCCATACCAGCTCTTAAGTCATATTTTTCTGCCAACTTTTCATCTTGGCTCATTTCCAAGTAATCAAGACAGTCATTAATTGTTTTTTTAGTTTCTTCATCTAAAGGAAATGTTACATCAGTAGATTTTTGATGTAATCTTTTATCTTTTTCATCTAAAATTTTAATGTTAGGTAAACTTTTCATACTGCACCCCTCAACTAACGCTTATTTTACCAAATAATTAAAAAAAAATAAAGTTTAAACATAAATGTAAAGTTTTAGTAATGTTGAAAACTTGTTTTACATTTAAGTTTACTATTTGTTAACATTCGTTTATAATTTAAATAATAGAGGTGTTGGTTATGGATAAAATTAAAGAATTAAGAATGACATTAATTATTCTTTTAATAGGAGTATTTTTTGTAAGTGGCTGTTTTTTTAACAGTAAACATACAGTGTCTTTTAAAACTAATGGTGGAACTGAGATAGAAAACATTAGTGTTAAAAGTGGATCAAAATTAAGTGATGTTAAAATTCCAACTAAAGAAGGTTATGACTTTGTTGGTTGGTATGTAGATGGAGAAGAGTTTGACATGAACTCAAAAATTGATGCTGATATCACTCTAGTAGCTAAGTGGGTTAAATCTACAGAAGAAGATGAAGTTCCTGAAGAAACTGAAGACAAAACCACAACAACTACAACAAAGGCAACTAAAACTACAACAGCAAGTGATAAAACAACAGTAAAAACAACAAAAACGACAAAGAAAACATCAATAACAAAAAATACTACAAAGACAGCAACTACAACTACTAGTAGTACTACTACAACAAAAACGACAACCAAAGTTTTAGAACCATCAGTAGATGTTCCTGATATTAAACCAGAAGAACCAACTGAAAAAGTTATAGATATAAAATTAGAAGTTATTAAACTATCAGAAGAAATTACTAGTGAAGAAATGGAAGAATCTTTAAAACAAGAAAAAGAAACAGAAGCAACTTCCACAAAAGATGAAGAAGAACCTGAAAAAGTTATCGAATTTAGAGAAGTAAGATATTTAAGAATATCTAGAACCACAGATGGGGCAAATGTAGAAAGTAATATTGATGAAATCGATTTAAATGCTTTACTAGCAAGTGATATTAAAGATTGGACTATTACATCAAACTATGGAGTTACTTATAAACCAATTTTAAGAGATGAAACAATTTTATTAGAAGAAGAAAAGAATGTTACTAGTTTAACAGTTGAATATAATGGGTTTAGTTATATATTTGAATATGATAGTGAAAAAGATACATGGTATATTAAATATCCTACTGTATCTGTAGGTAGTGAAAATGGTTTAGATTTAATATATTATAATAATTTAGAAACAGCGATTAATGTTGTAAGATATGGCCAAGTAATAAAAATCTTAGAAGATCAAGAAATTAAAAAAACATTAAACATTAAATTTCCAATAACTATCGATGGAGAAAAGAATCAAGCAGGAGAAAGATATAAAATTACTAATACAGAAGGGTATTTATTTAATCTTGAGAATATTAAATATAATGAAGAAGATGAAGTAGTTATTAAAAATATTGATTTTGATGTTGATTCATTCATTTATTTAGGTGAATCTGAATTTACCAATGTTAAATTAAGCAATATTTCTCTTAAGATTAAAAATAATAAAACAGATAAAGAAGATATTGAAGATATATTTAAAGATATTGATGTATTATCAATGTTATAAAAACACTTTTAAGTGTTTTTTTTTTGTGTATAATGCTATAATATTATAAATTTTGGAGGGAAGTTATGATTTTAGTTGTATGTGGACCAACTGCTGTTGGTAAAACAAAAATGAGTGTTAGTTTAGCCAAAATATATAATTGTGAAATAATAAATGCTGATTCTATGCAAATATATAAAGGATTAGATATTGGAACAGCAAAAGCAACTAAAGAAGAAATGCAAAATATTCCACATCATCTGTTAAGTATAAAAGATGTCATGGAAGATTATTCAGTTTTTGATTATCAGAAAGATGCAAGAAATAAAATTGAAGAGATTAAGAGTAAAGGAAAAATTCCTCTTTTAGTTGGAGGTACTGGGTATTACTTAAAAAGTGTTTTTTATGATTATACATTTACAGAAGAAAGTAACGAAAATGATCAAACTTATGATGATTTAACTAATGAAGAGTTAGATGCAAAAATTCAAGAATATGAGCCTGACTTTACTTATGATAATCATAATAGAAAAAGAATGATTAGACTTTTAAATAAGTTACAAAGTGGTTGGTCACCAGGGAAAGAAGACTATAAACTTATATATGATGATGTAGTGTTTATTGGTCTTACAACTGACAGAGAAATTCTCTATGATCGCATAAACAAAAGATTTGATGAAATGCTTGTTCCTTTAATTGATGAAGTAAAACCATATGCTTTAAAAAATATTAGAAGTAAAGCTTTAATGACAGGAATTGGCTATAAAGAATTTTATCCATTCTTTAATAATGAAGATTCACTAGTTAATGTTGTTGAAGAATGTAAGAAAAACTCAAGAAATTACGCAAAAAGGCAATATACTTGGTTTAATAATCAAATGGATGTTACTTGGTTTGATGTCGATTTTAATAATTTTGATAATACAATTAATGAAGTTACAAAATATATTGATAATAAATTTTTAAATTAAAAGACAATAGTCTTTTTTTTTATTTAAATTTATTATATAATTTACTTATAGTAGTATGGAGTGTGGTAGTAATGAAGTATTTAAAAGGCAACAAATTGATTTCTCATCTTTTTGCTATATCAAGTATATTGCTAGCTGTAGCTTGTTTCACAATAACAAGTTCATTTGCATTTCCAGATAACGTTAGTGCATTAAAAAAATGGAGTGTATATTTTGAAGAAGTTATAGAAAAGGATTTAAATGGAGATGTATTTGTTAAAAATAATTATTTGACTGTTAATGCTTCTTTAAATCAAACTAATAATATTTATAAATTTATAACTAATATAAAAAATGATGGTGCATATGATGCTAAGTTATCTGATATTAATATTACTGACATTAGTAATGTAAGTATTGGAACTAGCGAACTATCAGGAATTACTTATTATTTAAGTGATTATGTTGATATATATATTAAGTATAAAGAAGACAATAAATCAAATAAAGTAATTGAAGGAAATGATTTATCTTTAGGAGATATATTAGACAAAAACACAAGTAATAGTTTAATCTTTAGTGTTAAATTAAAAGATGAATCTAATTTAACAGAAGATCAAATAAGTGTTTTAAATGCAAAGCCAAATGGGAACTTAAACTTTAGTTTAAGTATAGGTGTAAATTATATTGAAAAGAAGTAATAAATAAAAAGGGATTAGGAGTGATACTATGAAAAATAATAAAGTAGCTCTTTATTATGGACTTATGATAGTATTATTAATTTTAATTGGTGTATCATCATTTTTCTTTAATTATTTTTATGATATGAGAAATGAAGATTTATCAATTGAAAAAATGCAAATTAGTGAGTCTAATTATATGGGATATAATGTCAAATTATTTGATAATGACTTCTTTAAAACTAAAGAAGATGAAACAAACTATGTCCTATCGCTAATTGATAATATAAATACTTATTTTAATATAAATACAACTTTCTCTTTGCCCGTGGAGGGTGAGTATAGTTTCTTTGTAAGAGGCTATATAATTATGAAACAAGGCGATGAAGTTGTAAAAAATGAAATCTATACTGGTGATATAAATAAATTTTTACTTGATGGAAGTGTAATTAATCTAAGTAATTCTTTTGATATAGATTTAGATTCAGTTATTAAATCTTATAAAGAACAAACCCAAATTCTTGATATAGATGTTGTTAGTAACATTCAGTATGATGTAACATATAACTATTCTGTGTTTAGTGAGAATTTAGGAAAATCATTAGTTAATTCTAAGACACTAACTGTTAGTATTCCTGTTAATGATATTACAAATATTACAGTAACAGAAGATAAAGAAGAAAAAAGAGATGAATTTAGTGAACTTGATTATGATGATAATAAAATATATCTAATTATCTGTTTAGAATTTTTAGGTTCAATTATTATATTTATTCTACTTATAGTTTTAATTGTTAAAAGAGTAAATGGACAAGTTGGTGTTTATCAAGATAAATTAGATAGTCTAAAGAAAAAATATGAAAAATATTTAGTTTATTTAAAAGAATTACCTGATTTATCAAATCATAAAGTATTATTTGTACAAAGTATGGAAGATCTAGTTAAAACATCTGATAAAACAAAAATACCTATTAGCTACATCGAAGTAGTTGAAAAGTGTGAATCTACATTTATGATAATCAATGATAATACAGCTTATGTTTACAAATTAAGTAGAAAGAATGCGTGAAACATTCTTTTTTTTGTTGAACTTATTATATAATTTGATTTACAAAAAGATGTAAACTATTGTTTTGCTTAATGTAAAAACTATATAATCAGTAATATTTAATGCTAAAATAATAATATAAAATAGGAGGAACTTTAAACTATGAAAAAAAGAAATGTAATATTATTAATAGTATTAATGGTAGTTGGATTTGCGGCAGTAAGTACAACGTTATATATAAATGGAACTGCAACTATTGGAGCAGACCAAGCAAGTTTTGAAGGAGATGTAATATTTACAAAAGCAGAAACTGATGAAGATGGATTTGCAGAAATAGATGAAACAACAAAAACAAAAATAACGTTTGTGTCAAAGACATTAATGGCTGTAAATGAAGTTAGTAGATTAGATTTTGAAGTAAGTAATTATTCAAGAAACTATGATGCAGTAGTAAAAATCAATTGTATAGTAGATGAAGAAAGCGAATATGCAGAATATATAAAAATAGAAAAAGATTTAATATTAAATGACGGAGAAGATGAAAAAGATAAATACATAATAGAAGCTGGAAAAAGAAAACAAGGATATATAACAGCAAGATTAGTAAAAAGCTATGTGGGAGAAAAAGAAGAAGAAATAAGTATAACATGTGAATTAAATGTGGAAGGAAGAGAAAGAGATAATTTAGCAGAGCCACTTGAAGAAGAACCCGAAGAATGCGAAGAAGAATTAATATGTAATAGCAACACTGGAAATTGTTATATAGATAGTAATTGTAATGAAGAACTTGATTTAACAGAAGAAGTAATAATAAACGAAACAGAACACTTTTTTGTAATTGCTAGCGATAGCGACAATCTGGATTTATTAGCTAAATTTAATGTAGATATAACCAACAAAAAACAATATAACGCATCAACACCAATGAATACATATAAGACACAATTTTCAAAAAGCACATATTGGAAATGTACAAGTAATAAGAGTGAAAAATATACATTTGGAGATTGTTTTGATATGTATGGAAATTATGAAAACCTTAATAAACAAACAAGTTCGAACGCAACAGCAATAAATGCAGCGGCAGATTATGCACAAAAAGTAATAGGTAATAGAACAAAAGGTAGGTTATTAACAATTGATGATGTAGAAAAATTAAGTACAACTAACCCAACAGTGGAAGTAACAGGAAATTATAGAGATATATTACTTGGGACATATACAGATGCTGGTTATTTTGAATATTGGTTAGGTTCTGCATGTAAAATTAGTGGTGGTCCTGCTTACTTATGGGTTGGAGGATGCAGAAGTTCAAAAATAGAAAGTACCGATTGGGATTATCCGTTTCCTGGAGTTCGCCCAGTTATAGAAGTCTCTAAAAATTTAATTGTAACTGAAGAATAGTTGACTATTATGAAATAATCTAACTAATAATTTTGTAATCAAAGTTTACAAATTAAATAGAAAGAATGCTTGAGACATTCTTTTTTTATCTTTTTTTTAGTATAATTATTTAGGTGGTTATAATGCTAAGAATAAGAAATTACTTATTAAAAAATAATCTAATAAAAAAAGATACTGTAATTGTAAACATAACTGACATTCATAGTGAATATAAAAAACTAAAAGATATAGTTAAATATATTGATTTAATTCAACCAGATATTGTAACTATATCTGGTGATACATTAGATTCAATAAATAATGCAAACAATCAAGAAGTTTTCAATTTATTAGTTGAATTGTCAAAAAAAGTAAAATTATTTATTGGTGTTGGCAATCATGATTCTTTAATAATAAAAAAGTCAGGTCTTTTTGCTAAAACGCGTGAAGTCAAAGATTATACATTCTTTGATAATCTAAAGAAAGAAACAGATGCTAAAGTATTTATTGATAATAATGAAGTTTATGATATTAATGGTATAAGAATACTTGGTTTTAATCTTCCTATTGAATGGTATAAAGATGGTGAAAATGTTTTAGAATTTAATAAAAGATTTGATACTTATAAAAAAGAGATAAATTTAAGTGATGATGTATTTAGTGTTCTATTAATACATTCTTGTAATGGAATTATAAATAACAATAAGCTAAATAATGAAATAAATGGAGTTAACTTAGTGTTATCTGGACATAATCATGCTGGTATTACGCCTGAATTTATTCAAAAATATGCGAAGATGAATCGTGGCTTAATTGGTCCTTACTCAAAATGGTTTATGAGTGGTTGTTATGGATATTGGACAAATAATAACACCAGTGTAATTCTTTCTAATGGTGTGACAAAAATGGGTAAAAGTCATGGTTCAAAATTAGTGCGCAGTTTAGTTAATGGAATTTTAAAAAGCGATATAGAAGTTATAACTTTAACAAATGGTAATGAACATAGTTTAGAGTTAACTAGTATTATTCACCAAAAATAGGCTAAGTACATAATATATACTGAGGTGTATATATGGAACTTAATGATAGTCTATTTAGTAAGGTTGAAAAGAAAACCAATGTTTCGAAAGAAAATATTGTTAATATTGCATCAAAATTAAATGAAGGCAATATGAAAGATCCAAAAACTTTAAGTGAAATAATTCAAGAACTTTCAACATTAACAGGTAAAAAGGTTAGTAAAGAAAAAGAAGATAAAATAATAGATTTAATTGTAAATGACAAGGTACCAAATAATGTAGATAAAATGTTTTAAAAATGTGATATAATAAATGTAGAATAGGACGTGGTTTTATGTTATTTACTGAAGAAGTAAAAGATATGAGTGAATTAGTTGATAAATTAAGTACATTCGACCAAGATTTTGGAAAAATAAAAGTCTGCGTAGTTTGTTTTATCTTTGATAAAAATGGGTATGTAATTTTAAATAGAAGAGGCCCAGGAGCGAGAGATGAAATTGGAAAGCTTCAAGCTATAGGCGGATCTGTTAATAACAGTGATGCAAATTTCCGTGAAGCAATGGTGCGTGAAATTAGAGAAGAAGCTGGAGTAAACGCACATGTAGAACTAGGAGAATTCTTAGGAGCTCAGCTAAATCCGGCAATCGATTCAATGAGCAAAGAATTAATTAATTGGATTATTCTTGGATATAAAGGTAATCTAGTAGAAGGTGATGTTGAAAACATGGAACCTGATCGTTGCTCTGGATTTGAAAGAGGATACATGACTGAATTTAATAGAGAAGAATTATCTATAACTGTTGATAGATTTATACAAAAAATGTTAAATGAGAAGTAGTAATAATCTACTTCTTATTTTTGTGATATAATTCTTTTAGAATAGGATAGTATTTATGAAAAAATATTTCTTTAATGAAGATGGTACAATTAAAATTATAACTGCGATTATCTTAATTGCTATTATATTTGTTATAGCAGTTGTTTTAATTGTTGTTAAATTATATAAAAATGATTATTTTAATGATTTTGAACCTCATACAACTAAAAAAATTACATCAAAATTAGTTATGTGTGATGATTGTATCATGAAATTTACTGTCGATGAGCTTGTATTAAATCCATATTCTGAATATGGATTTGGAACATATATTGAAGTTGAAAACATTGCTATTAACAGTGTTAAATTTGAAATTGAAGATACAAGTTTATTTTCTATTGAAAATAGGGGTGGCAAGCTTACTCTTGTTACCAAGAATAAGGTTGGAGAAACTAAATTAACTGCAACATATGATAAAATAAAAATAAGTATTCCTGTTAAAATTGAAGTCCTTGATATTAAAACTGTAAGTTTTGTTAATCATCCATATTATGTATATAACGGAAAAGAGAATGATATAGAAATTATTACTGATCCAATTGGGATCGATTTATCACTTTTAGATATAAGCGTTGAAAATACTGATATAGCTGAATTTATCGATGGAAAATTAATTGGTAAAAGTATTGGTGAAACAATAATAAACATAAACTTTAAAGGAGAAGTATTTACACAAGATATAATTGTCTTGGATGATTTAATTCATATTTATGAAACTTCAAACAAAGAAGAATTATATAATATAAAATTATCAGATATAAAAGATAATATAATAAATATTGTGCTAACTTTGGATGATAATAAAAATATAGGTTATACTTCTGATAATATAGAAATTTCGCATTATGATGAGAATACAGAAGTAATAGTTGAATATGACGGACAAAATATTTCAACTCCTAGAAGTTATAAATATAAGATAACATTAAGTAATACTGTCGACTGCTCATCAGTTATCAAGTTTAATATCAATAATGACACTTATAGGTTATTAACTATAGAATAATAAAAAGAACTTAAATGTTCTTTTTTTATGTATAAATAATTATTTTTCTCATACGATTAAGTGAAAGGAAATAATAATTATGGAGATGAAAGAAATAATTGAAAGTATATCTAGAAGAGGAAACGGCTCAATATATCTTGGTGTAGTAGGAGCTGTTAGAACTGGTAAATCAACATTTATAAAAAGAGTTATAGAAAACTTAGTTGTTCCAAATATAGAAGATGAATATGAAAAAAAGAAATGTTTAGATGAAATACCTCAATCTTCTAATGGTAAACAAATAATGACAACTGAACCTAAATTTGTTCCGTCTAATGGAGCTAATATAAAAATAGATGATTTTACTACTAGTATAAAGTTGATTGACTGTGTAGGTTTTGTAATTGATAATTCAATTGGTTATGAAGATAATGAAGGTAACCCTAGACTAGTTAATACTCCTTGGTACAGCGAAGCTATTCCATTTATAGAAGCTGCTGAAATTGGAACAGAAAAAGTTATAAAAGATCATTCAACAATTGGTATTGTTATAACTTCCGATGGTTCATTTAATGATTTTAGAAGAAATGATTATTTAGATGCAGAAGAAAAAGTTATTAATGAACTTAAAGGATTGAATAAACCTTTTATTGTTTTACTTAATACAACTAAACCAAATGATGAGTCTACAATAAAAATCAAACACGAAATAGAAGAAAAATATGAAGTAGAAGTTATGCCAATTGATATTGAAAATATGGGTAAAAAAGAAATCAATGACGTTTTAAGAAGTGCTGTTGATGAATTCCCAGTTGTTGATGTTAATGTTAAACTACCAGAATGGATACATGTACTTTCAAATAAAAACGAAGTTAAATTTCATTATTTAGAAAAAATAAAAGAAAGTGTTATTAATGTTAATAAAATAAAAGATGTTAATAACATAATTAATTACTATCAAGATAGTCCTTATATTAGTAGAGCTTATATTTCAAATGTTGATATAGGTTCTGGTATTGTATCTTTAAATCTTGAAAGTCCAGAGGACTTATATGATGAAACTTTAAAAGGAATACTTGGCGATACTGATATTAATAAAGCTACTATCTTAAAACTATTAAGTGAATATAAAGAATCACGTGAAGAAACAAGTTCTTTAAGCGATGCTTTAAAAATGGTTTATAGCACTGGCTATGGAATAGTTTATCCAACATTGAAAGATATGAAACTAGAAAAACCAGAAGTTATTAAACAAGGTAGTAGATATGGCGTTAGACTTAATGCCAAAGCAACAAGTATTCATATGATTAAAGTTGATGTTGAATCAACATTTGAACCAATCATAGGTTCTGAAGTTCAATCAAAAGAACTAATTGATTATATTATGAAAGATTATGCATCTGATCCAACAAGTATTTGGAAGAGTGAGATCTTCGGTAGAAGTTTAGATAATATTGTAAAAGAAGGCATTCAAGCAAAACTTTCGATGATGAAAGATACAACAAGATACAAATTATCTTCAACTGTTACCAAAATTGTTAATAAAGGAACAGATAAATTAATTGCAATAGTATTATAAGAGAAAAATAATATTTTTTTCTCTTTTTTTGTTATAATAGAGCTAATTGCAACCAATTGTTTACAAAAAACAACCTTAAGTTGGTAGAATGCAACCGAAAATAATACTAAAATTTAGTTGTGAGGTGATAATTATGAGTTTTGATAAAAAGCTCCAAAGTCTAAGAAAAACTGCTGGTTTAAGTCAAGAAGACTTGGCTAATGAATTAGGAGTATCTAGACAAGCTGTTTCCAAATGGGAATCAGGTGTAAGTTATCCAGAAATGGATAAGTTAATCTTAATGACTAAGTTATTTAAATGTAGTTTAGATGAATTAGTTAATGATGAAATAAAGGATTCATCAATTATGAAACCAAAAGCAAGTAAAGGACAAGCTTATATTGATAGCTTATTAGAATTTATTAATAAATCTATTAATATGTTTACATCAATGAAACTTGGTAGTGTTATTAAATGCTTACTTGAATTGTTTATTTTAGGGTTTTTGATATTCATGATAAGTTATATTATATATGACTTTGCAGAATATATGATCTTTAATCTTATTCCATATTCTCTTTATGATAAGTTAAGGTATATTGGATACTTCTTATGCGATATTGTAATTTTATTACTAATTGCATTAGATGTAATAATCTTCTTTCAATTCTATAAAATTAGATATTTAGATTACTATGACAAATTAGTTTATCAATTTGAAGTTAAAAAAGATGAAAAGAAAGATGAAAAACAAGATAATATAGAAATTGAAGAAGATATTAAAGAAACTAAGAAAAGCATCAAAAAAACTGAAAGAATTATAATAAGAGATCCAGAACACAGACCACTTGCATTTTTATCAACTATTTCAAGAGGAATAATCTGGTGTATTAAAATTATATTAAGATTATTTACTTTACCATTTTTAGGATTACTAATATTTTCAATTGTATCATTTGTTGTTTCTCTTTATTTAATAACCTATAACACTGTATTTATTGGAGTAAGTGTTTCAATAGTTGGTGTAATTGGTTTAACAATTTTAATAATTAGAACTATAAATGATGATTTATTTAAAAAAGCTTATCCAATTAGATTAATGTCAATATTGTTATTAGTATTTATATTTATTGCTAGTATTGGAGTAGGTTTATCATTAATCAAATTTAAAGATATTAAAATAATTGAATACAATCATAAAAATGAATTAAAAGAAAATGTTGATTATAATGATGAGTTATATTTGAATATATTATCAGCTTCTGATGGTAACGCAATAGATTTTGTGGTTGATGATAGTTTAAAAAATGTAGAAATAAGTGTTGAATACGATCAATCTTATTTAGATTATGAATTTACCAAAATAGCTAATGATAAAAAATATTTATTATTGCGTAAATACTATAATAACGAAAATGATGTTATTTTATCTCTTGATGAATTCCTTGATAATTTAAAACATAATAAGATTTTTATCTATGGTTATAGATATTATTCAACTATAACTGTTAAGGCAAGTGAAAAACACATTAGAAGTTTAATTAATAATATAAGCAAAAAAGAAGTAATTGATTCAGAAAGAATTGTTTATAATGGCGATACTATTTACGTTGTAAGTGAAGCACATACTGCAAATGATGATGCAGAGAAGGTTTGTGAATTTAATGATTATTATAATAAATGTATTTATGTTATCCGTGATACAGATGATTCTGATTTTGCTTATACTTATAAAAATGGCAAGCTAGAATATGATACTAAGAAGTATAAATGCTATTATGATGAATATTCATATGTATGTTTCAATAACCCTGATTATGTAGTTCCAATTGAAGTTGAAGGATTCGACTCAGAAGAGTAAAAGGCTTAAGTAATTAAGCCTTTTATATTGAAAAAATACCTTTATTATATTAAAATACATATAGAATAGAGGAATACTGAATGAATAATGAGAACAATAATCATGAAGTAGTTGCAGTTAATACAACTGAGAAAAAAGTAGTAACAACACAAAATATAAATAAAAAGACTCCAGGTACTGAAAAAACTATGGAGCAACACATGGAAGAAAATTTAAAAAAAACAAAAGTAGTTGTTGACTGGAAAACTTTATTTACATATATTTTATTAATTGCAATAGTTGCTGGAGCTGTTTTATTAATATTCCATTTATATGATAAATATAGTGAAGGTAACAATGCAAATACAACTAAAGCCACAACTAGAGGTTTATATACAACGACGGCAACAACTAAAGAAGTTCATTACGAAACAACAACTGCTATGCCAACAGAAGTTACACATACAGTTTTTGATAGAAATAGATAGAGGTGTTTTATGAGAGATTTACATAGTCATTTTTTACCTGGTGTTGATGATGGTGCTAAAGATATAGAAACTACTAGAAGAATGCTTAAGAAAGCACATGATAATGGAGTAACAGATATTATGTTTACGCCACACTATATGTTGGATAGTCGTTATGTTTCTCCTCGAGCTAATAATGAAAAAATATTTTCAGAAGTGAAAAAGATAGCTGATGAATATGGAATCAATGTATTCTTAGGAAATGAAGTTTATTGTAATGATCAAATAGTTGATTTATTAAAACGAAAAGAAATTAAAACTTTAAATGATTCAAAATATATTTTAATTGAGATTCCTCTTTATCAAAAAATCAACAATGCTAAATCGATATTTTTAGAGGTTAAATCAGCCGGATTAATCCCAATACTTGCTCATCCGGAAAGATATGCGTCATATTATGATGATTTAGATTTTTTCTTAGAATTAAGAAGTATGGGTGTCTTAATGCAAATTAATGCATCATCACTAGTTGGTGATTATGGCAAACATGCAAAAAAAATGGCAGTTAAATTATTAAAAGCTAATCTAATTAGTTTTGTAGGTAGTGATATGCATAGTGATAAAGAATCTAAATATGATTACTTACCAAAAATAGAAAAAAAATTAAAGAAAATTGTTGGTGAACATGATTTTATTGAACTAACAGTTAATAATTTCGCAAGAGTAGTCAACAATGTTGAAATTGATTAAAAAAAGTATTTTATTTTAGTTCTATACATGTTATAATGTATATAATTTAGGGGTATCGAAAAAGGAAGGTGTGCATATGATCGAAGAACTAGAATTGCTTTCTAATCCTAAATCTCGTGTAGTAGAAGCAGTTAAAACAGTTAGAACAAACTTAGAGTTCTCAGCTGCAGATAGTAAAAATACTAAAATAATGCTTACAAGTACTATGCCAGGAGAAGGCAAAAGTTTTATTACAGCTTGTTTGGCACAAAGTTATGCTACAACTGGGAAAAAAGTTTTAATCATTGACTGCGACATGCGTCGTGGAAGACAATATGAAATTTTTGGTGTTTCAAATAATAAAGGATTATCAAATATTTTAATTTCAGATTTAGACGGTGTTAAGATTGAAACAATCAAAACTAAATTAAAAGGAGTTTATCTTTTACCTGGAGGAACTGTACCTCCAAACCCAAGTGAATTACTTGAAAGTAAAAAGATGCAAGATGTTATAACATTATTAGAAAAAGATTATGACATTTTATTATTTGATTGTCCTCCTGTTATTGGTTTATCAGACTCTTTAGTTGTTACTAAGTATGTTGATACTACTGTTGTTGTTTCGACATATAAAACTACACCTACTGATATGTTAAAGAAAAGTATTAAATCACTTGAGGCAGTTAATGCAAAAATAGCCGGCGTAATATTTAATAAAGTTCCTACTTCAATGAAGGGTTACTATAGCAAATATTATGATGGTTACTATGAGTAGGAGGTTAGTATGGAAGAAATCGATATTGGACAATTACTTAATTATTTTAAGTCTAAGTTTATATTTATCATATTTGCCATGTCTATTGCGTTTTGTTTAGCAAGTATTTACGTTAATAGATTTAGAGTCCCAGATTATACTAGCTACACAACAATACTTTTAAATAAAACAAATGAAAGTGAAAGTATTAACGCATCTGATTTATCATTAGGTAAATCACTAGTATCTACTTATGGTGAAATAATTAAGAGTAAAAAAGTTTTGAGAACAGTTATTAATAACTTATCTTTAGAAACAGATTATGGTACTTTGATGTCAAAGATAAATGTTAGTTCTGTAACAGATACTTCTATTATTAAAATTTCTGTTACTGATCATGACTCAACAGAAGCAGCTAATATAGCAAATGAAATAGCAAGCGTTTTTGCAAAAGAAATTGTAGAAATTTATAATATTGAAAATATTAGTATAATTGACGTTGCAGAAGTATCTGAAGTTGCATCTTCAGCATCTACAATTAAAATTATTGGCATTGCAACTATTGCAGGAGCATTTATTGCTGTGGTTTTAATATTCGTTGCCTTCTATTTTGATACAACAATTAAAAATGAAGAAGACATTGAAAGAATTACTGGACTTCCTGTTATTGGTATTGTTCCAATTAGTAGAGAAAAGATTAAAGGATCAGCTCATCGTAAATATTATGAGAATCAAGCTAAAAAGCATAAATCACAAGAAATACTTCCTGTTGAAAGAGAAGTTAGAAAACTTGAAGTTACTAATGCTGTTAAACCAGCTCCAGTAAGTGCAGAATCTAGCGCAGAAATAATACCAACAACAAAGAAGGCTGAAGAAACACCGACAAGAAGTAGCAGACATATTGATAATGAGGAAGAATTTGATACAACTGAAATTAGTATAACTAGAGTTTTAGATGAGGTTGTAAGTGTTCTTGAAGAAGAGGATAAATCTAGTGTTACTCCTAAAAAGAAAAATTATAATGGTAACAATAGCAACGCAAAAAAAACTTATCCAAAAAGAAGTGGACCTAAAAAGTAAAGTTTAAAGCTTTGCTTTTTTTATTTGAATTTTTGATTTTTGTGTTTTTGACAAAAATACAGTTAAAAATGGTTAAAAATGACCAGTTTTAAGGAGTTTTTTGCATTTTTATATTGCTTTTTTCTTTAGTATTTGGTACATTTTATATGTAGGGAGAATGCCTACTAGAAAATAATTTTGGAGGTAAATTGTTATGTCAAAAAAAGAATTAGTAGAAGCCGTTGCAGCTGAAGCTGGATTAAGTAATGCTGCTGCAGCAAAAGCAGTAGATGCTGTATTAAAAGGAATAGAAACAGGTCTTAAAAAAGACGGAAAAGTTGCATTAGTTGGTTTCGGAACTTTCTCATCTAAGAGAAGAGAAGGAAGAGAAGGAATTAATCCTTTAACTAAAGAACCAATGAAAATTCCTGCTAAAAATGTTGTTTCATTCAAAGCTGGAAGCAAATTAAAAGACGCTGTTAACTAATAGCAGAAAAGGAACTCAATCTTGAGTTCTTTTTTTATTTGATTTATAATTAAGATACTAGGGTGATGATATGACAAAACATAAAAGTTATAAATTAAAAAAGGGGCCTAAAATATTTTTAATCATGTTAGTTTGCCTTGCTATTATTGTTCCTTTTATTTATAAAAAAGTACAAGAATATTTATATAAACAAACTAATGAATATGCACTGTTACAACTTGGATATAAAGAAGATGATGTTAAAAATATACTTGATAAGCTAAGTGATGAAGAAGAGGATAATCTACTTACTTATGACTATAATGAATTTATTCCAATGTTTATTCAAGCAAAATATTTTATGTATAAGAACCTTGATGGTTATCTTGACCAAGTAATAACACAAGAAGAAGATTTTTTTAAATACCATGGTACAGATGGTTATGATTATGATGAAATTGTTGCTATAGTTAATACACATGCTGATCGAAACTTTTATACCGACACATATAAAACAGACTTTTCTAAAGGATATGGGATTCTTTGTAATAAATTTTATGAACTTGGAAGTGATTATGAACCTGATGATTTGGTAGATATTTCAATCAAATATTATTATGGTGGACCAAAAAAGATTAGAAGTGAAGTATATGAAGCATTTAAAAATATGTGGAGTGCTGCTTATGATGAAGGAATCTATTTAATCATTGATTCTGCTTATCGTGACTATGACTCTCAAGTTAGAGTATATAAGGAAAAAGAAGATTATCGTGGAATATCTTATGCTGATGGAATAGCTGCTAGACCAGGATTTTCAGAGCACCAAACAGGCTTATCTTTAGATATATATTCCAAAGATAATACTGTATCAGAAAGTTTTAAAAATTCTAAAGCTTACTCATGGTTAACAGAAAATGCTCATAAGTATGGTTTTATTTTAAGATATCCTGATGGAAAAAAGAAAATTACTGGATTTAACTATGAATCATGGCATTATAGATACTTAGGTGTTGATTTGGCTACTAAAGTCTATAATGAGGGAATTACTTTTGATGAATATTATGCTTTTTATCTAGATAACTAATTTGACCAAATATAGCTAATATGCTATAATACCCAACAAAAAAGTGGGGGATAATTATGCATGCTATAGATAAATTTCATAAAATATTTCCGTATCTAGTTGCACTTATCATTACTGGTGGAGGTATTGCTGCTGCAACTAAGGCTGATTCAGAAGATCGAGCAATTGAAGCATATGAAAAAGCAGTTGATGTAGGTCGTGAAAACTATCCTGAGTTATATTCAAATTATGAAACTTATGTAAATAATATTGCAACAGAAATAAAATTGGTTTCTAGTGAAAGAAACATTTTAAAGGATTTTGCAATTTATAATACACTTTTAAAAAATGGTTATATTTCATTAGGAGATTTTAATCCAGAAGAGGCCCAAATTGAACTTAAAGGTTTGCTAGGAGCCAATATTGCTACTGGAGAAGGTGTATGTCGTAACACATCTGTTAACTTATGTGATGTTTTTAGTGCTTTAGGTTATGAAACCAAAGTTGTTGGTGGTAAATTTTATGATGAAGGCGAAGATGAACCTTCACGCAACAATCATGCTGTAGCTTATGTTAGTGATGGCAAAGAAAGTTATATGCTCGATGCAACTAATGAAACTATCATATTAAGAAAAGGATATATGGAGTATTATACTATTACCTCACAAGAAGATAATTATAAAATCTTTAAACCGGATACTCACTATTTCAGTAATGCATTAGGAGAAGTTGATAGTACTCAGTTGCTAGGAGATTTTAAAAATAAATTTAATAATCATTGGAAAATATTGAAAGAATATCAAGAATATGAGGCTGCCGCTGAAGAATATATGGTATTTTATATTGCTTTTGAAACAAATGAATTATATTCCTATGAAAAAGCAATTGATGAATGTTATGATGAAATTGCAAAGGAATATGGTTTAAAATAGAAGTGTAAACTTCTATTTTTCTTTTGGCCTTTACACTTGATTTATATATTTCATTATATTATGTGTAAAAGTATTATATAATTATATAAAGAGGTGAGATGCATGCGAGTAATTATTACAGCTGGTGGAACTGGAGGACATATTTACCCAGCATTAGCAATTTTAGATAAAATAAAAGAATTAGAACCTAAAAGTGAATTTTTATATATAGGTACGCATAATAGAATGGAAAAAGATATTGTGCCTGCTAGAGGTATTAAATATATTCCATTGGAAATATACGGGTTATCAACAAGTCTTAAACTTATGGGAAGAAACGTTAAGAATGTATTTCTAATTCAAAAAGCTTATAAAAAATGTGTAAGCATTATTAAAGATTTTAAACCTGATATAGTTATTGGTGTTGGTGGATATGTTACATATCCCGTAATAAAAGCAGCACATAAATGTGGTGTTAAAGTGTTTATACATGAGCAAAATAGTATTCCAGGAAAAGCAAATAAGAGTTTACTTAAGTGGACTGATATTGTTGGCGTAAGTTTTGAAGATTCAAAAAAATATTTAAATCACAAGAATATTGTATTAACTGGTAATCCAGTTTCTGAGGGCGCTTTAAATAATAAGAAAATAGAAAAAACTAGATATGGTCTATCAAAAAATAAAAAGGCTGTATTAATATTTAATGGTTCTCTTGGTAGTAAATCAATTAACGATAAAATGATTGAATATCTTAAAGATGCAGATAAGTATAATTATGAAATATTATACATAACGGGAAAACCTTATTATGAAGAATTTAAAAATAATAAATTCCCTAAAAATGTATTTATTGAACCTTATGTTGACGGATTAAGTGGACTGATGCAAGATATTGATTTAATCGTATCTCGTGCAGGGGCATCATCAATAGCTGAAATAACTGCTTTAGGGCTTCCTGCAATATTCATTCCAAGTCCCTATGTAGCAAATAATCATCAGTATTACAACGCTTTATCAATAAAAGATGCAAATGCTGGTGACATGATTGAGGAACACGATTTAAACAAAGATATCTTAGCTAGTAAAATTGATGAAATAATTAATAATGATAAACGTAAATCAGAAATAAAGAAAAATTTAAACAAATTAAGTATAAATGATTCAGCAACTATAATTTATAATGAGATAAAGAAAATAATATAAAAGGAGAAAGGCTATGGAGACTAGAGAAAGTAAAAATTATAATGTAAAAAAAGTACATAAAAAAAGACTTAATATTGCTAGAGCTCTAGTTGTAGTCTTGATTATTTATATTATTGTCTGTCTTTCAATATCAATTTATAATGAACCTGTGAAACACTATAGTATTAATGGTAATAAAGTTTTATCAGAGGTTGATATTATTAAATATTTATCTTTAGAAAATTATCCTTCATTCGTTTCAATAAATGCTAAACATTTGGAGAAAAAACTTGAAGAAAACCCTTATATAAGTGAGGCAACTATTAAATATAAATGGAATTATACTCTAGAAATAACTGTTGAAGAGAATAGACCAGTGTTTTTAGTTAAACTTGAGGACAAAGTGTGTTTAAGCGATGGATCTTTAATTGATGTTGATAATACCAATTTAATTGGTATACCAACACTTTTAAATACAACTCCTTCATCAATGATGGAAATGTTAGCTAAAAATTTAGGTAAACTTGATGATGGAATTATATATATGATTAATGATATTGAATATAAACCATCATATAATAAAAATAATCAAATAATTGATGAATATCGTTTCTTGCTTTCGATGAATGATAAGAATATGGTTTATATTAATGCCAAACATTTAAAGTCATTAAATAAATATTTAGATATTATTGCAACTAATAAAATAACAAGTAATGGTACGCTATATTTAGATGGTACAGAAGATAATTATTTCTTTAAAAAATATGAAGCAATAACTGAGGTAAGCAATGAAAACTAATTATGATAATAAAATGATGGAAATTATAAATAGTCTTGATTCTAAAAAGACACTTTTATTACATAGTTGTTGTGGACCTTGTTCATCAGCTTGTATTGAACGTTTAAAAGACTATTTTGATATAACAGTTGTATATTATAATCCAAATATTGAACCAAAAGATGAATATGAGCATAGAAAAAGCGAACAAATTCGCTTACTAAATGAATGGTCAATTAAGTATATAGATTCAGATTATGAAAATGATTTATATAAAAGGTTAACTAAAGATTTAGCCTTGGAAAAAGAAGGCGGGATTCGTTGTAGTGTTTGTTTTGGTATTCGCTTAAAATATACAGCTAAAAAAGCATTAGAAAATGGTTTTGACTATTTTACAACGACATTAACTGTATCTCCTCATAAAAATAGTGAGCTTATTAATAAAATTGGTGGATCTATTGGAGAATCTTTAGGAATAAAATATTTATATTCTGATTTTAAGAAAAAGGAAGGATATAAAAGGAGTATTGAACTAGCAAACACTTATAATTTATATAGGCAAAATTATTGTGGTTGTTTATATAGTAAGGAAGGAAATATTTATGAAGAATAAGGGATTTACATTAGTTGAGTTACTTGCGGTAATTAGTATAATGGGAGTAGTAATGGTTTTATTTTTACCAACAATGTTAGCGGCTCTACGTAATGGTAAAAACCTTCTTAAAAAGTATGATTTAGAAGGTGTAGAAGATGCTGGTAAGATGTATGCAGCTGATTTAGACAATGGAGTTATAACTTATACTTATACGGGCGATGAAGATATAGAAGTTAATGGCAAAATAATAAAACCTAATACAGAATTAAAGGGTTATGATTTGAAAGTTTACTTAATTGAAAAAGGGCCGATTGAGGTAACTATGGAAACATTGGTTGCCGGTGATTATTACGATAAAAATTGTAAGTATGCAACAAATCCTGGTGAAAAGGATAAAAACTGTCATTTACCTAAAACATGTACACTATCTATTGGACTTGAACATACTTTAAGTAAAGATGGATTATATTATGTAACCACAGGGTATACTTCTAAAATTGTAAGAGGATGTGAATAAACGATTTAATCGTTTATTTTTTTTTGTGTATAAGATATAATATAATAGTTAGAAGGAATAAATATGAAACTAAATTATGCGAAATTATTAATCATTAATTATCTATTTATAATGTGTTTAGAATTATTATTCAAATTACTTGTAATTAAAACATATGATATAGGAATATTCTATATTTGTATTAATTCTTTTGCCATAGCAAATGTAATTACTTTCTTGACATATTTATTTAAAAATAATGTAGTTAATAAAATTGTAAGTCTAATTATATATACAACAGTCACATTGATTTATGCAGCAGAAATAGTTTATTTTAGTTTTTATAAAACTATTTGTGGAATATCCGCGCTTCTTTATGGCACTCAAGTAATGGAGTTTTATACAGCAATTCTTGAGCATATTAAAAACAATATTTTGTTATTAATTGATATTTTTATCTTATTATTAATAATTTATGTAATTATATTTGTTTCAAAAAAAACTTATTATAAAAATAATTTTAAAGATGCATTTGCATTACTTATAGTTTCCTTTATTTTTTGTATTAGTTCCTTAGAACTTAATATTACCAATAACGAAAATATTCGTGATTTAGTTTATAATAAAAATGATCTAATGCAGTCTACTAATAACTTAGGTATATTATCTTCTGTATCTATGGATGCTTTCAAACTTGTTGGTGGTTTTGAAGAAAATATTGAGTTTGACTCAGTAATTGAATTTACTAAAGATGATAATGTTGAATACAATATGGTTAACATTGATTTTGATGCGTTGATAAGCTCTGAAAAAGATTCCGTAATTAATGGTATGCATAATTATTTTAAGTCTGAAGAACCTACTAATAAAAATGAATATACTGGTATATTTGCAGGTAAGAATTTAATTTTTATTGTAGCTGAAGGATTTTACCCAATTGCTGTTTCTGAAGAATTAACGCCAACTTTATATAAATTAACAAATTCAAGTTTTGTTTTTGAAAATTATTATCAACCAATTTATAATTGTTCAACATCTGATGGAGAGTTTATTAATCAGTTATCTATTTTACCTGGTGTTGCAACTTGTTCAATGAAAGAAACTATTGGCAAATATTATCCTTATAATGTAGGAGAGATACTTCCAAATTATGGTTATAAAGCTAATGCTTTTCATGGATGGACATATAACTATTATTCAAGAGATAAAGTGCTACCAAATTTAGGTTATACTTATTATGGATATGATAGATATAAAAGGGGATATAAATATGCTTTAAAAGGCATTAAAGACTCGTGGCCAACAAGCGATATTGATGTAATAAATAGCAGTTATGATATTTATTCACAAGAAGAGCGTTTTGTAACTTATTATATGAGTATAAGTGGTCACTTGGAATATAACTTTAATGGTGGAAATGCAATTGCTAAGAAAAATAAAGAAGAAGTTAAATCAGTGAATGCAAAAAATTCAATTAAAGCTTATATAGCTACTCAAATAGAATTTGATAAATCATTAGAATTATTACTGGCAAAATTGGAAAGTGATGGTATACTAGATGATACAGTCATTGTTATATCTCCAGATCATTACCCATATGGTTTATCTACATCGGATATTAAATCATATGTTGATTTTGTAGATAATGAAAACTTTGATTTATATAAAAATAATTTAATTATCTACAATAGTGAACTAAAAACAACAAATGTTTCTAAGTATACATCATCACTTGATTTATTACCAACATTATTAAATTTATTTGGAGTTGAATATGATTCTCGTTTACTAATTGGTAAAGATATATTTTCATCTTCTGAGGATTTAGTAATATTTAACAATAAGTCATGGATTACGAGTGTTGGAAGGTATGACTACTTAAAAAAGAAGTTTGAAAACTTTACAGATGAGGAAGTGCCTCAAAGTTATATTGATGAGACAAATAAAATAGTTGATATGAAATTCCAAATAAGTAAATTACTTATATCTAAAGATTATTATAGAAAATTAGGAGGTTTATAATGGGATTATTTCAAAAGTTTAAAGAAGTATTTCAAAGCAAAAAACAAAGAGAAGAAGAATTAAAAAATCTTTTAGAAAATGATAAATCAGAAGAACTTGATGATGATTTAGAAAAAGATGAAGAAATAATAGAAGAAGTAACTGAAGAAGATCAAGATGAAATAGCATACACCGATGAATCTATTCATGATGAAGAAATCATAGATGGAACTGAAGTAATAGAAGAAGCAGAAAAAACTATAGTCCAAGAAGTTACTAAAGTTGAAGAAGATGCTGAAGTTGAAAAAGAAGAAGTAGCTATTGAAGAAGTAGAAGATGATGTTCATATAACGGAAGATGAACCTACCGAAGATAAAGAAGTAGAAGAAAAAGAAGAAATTATCGAAAAAGTTCAAGAAAAAGCACCATCTAAAAAAAAGAAAAAAGGTTTATTTAAGTTATCCGAAAGAGACGTTGATTTAGTTACTTATGATAAAGGTTTAGAAAAAACTAGAAAAGAATTTGTTTCTGAATTAACTCTACTTGGTAAAAGATTTACAAAAGTAACTGAAGAATATTATGAAGAACTAGAAAATCTACTTATTAAAGCTGATATCGGTGTTACAACTGTATTTAAATTTCTAGATAGATTAAGAGATCGTGTTAAACATGAAAACATTACTGATACTTCATATTTGACAGAAGTTATAGTTGATGAATTATTTATGATATATGTTGAAGGTGAAAGTTTAACAGATAAAATAAATATTGCCGAAGAAGGACCAACAGTTATTTTAATGGTTGGTGTTAATGGAGTAGGAAAAACAACAACTATTGGTAAACTTGCTAATAAATATAAAAATGAGGGTAAAAAAGTAATGCTTATTGCTGGTGACACATTTAGAGCAGGTGCTGTTCCTCAGCTTGAAGAATGGGCTAATCGTACAAACTCTTTATTTTATGGTAAAGAAAATACTGATCCAGCAGGTGTAATATTCGATGGTTTAGTAAAAGCTAAGGAAGAAAATGTTGATATTGTTCTTATTGATACAGCAGGACGTTTACAAAATAAAGTTAATTTAATGAATGAATTAGAGAAAATTAATAAAGTAATTGGTAAGCATGTGCCAAATGCACCTCATGAAACACTTTTAATAATTGATGCAACTACAGGACAAAATGGTATAAGCCAAGCAGAGAGTTTTAAAAGTATAACTAATATCACAGGTATAGTTTTAACTAAACTTGATGGAACTGCCAAAGGTGGAATAGTTTTAGCTATTAAAGAAGTTGTAGGTCTACCAGTTAAGTTTGTAGGATTAGGTGAGGGAGTTAATGACTTGAGAGCCTTTGATATTGAAGATTATATTTATGGATTATTTAAGGATATGATGTAATGGATGAATTAAATTATTTAACTGGGCTTTATGATTATTATAAAAATTTATTAACTGATAAACAAAGAAGTTATTTTGAAGATTATTATTTTGATAATTTATTAATGGATGAAATAGCTGAAAATAATAATGTTAGTAAAAATGCAGTTAGTAAATCTTTAATCGAAGTAAAAGAAAAATTGCTTGAATATGAGAGTTTATTAAAATTGTATGATAATAAAATGCATATAACTTCTTTGCTTGATACTGAAACTTGCAAAAAAATTATCGATTATATATAATAGTACTTACTTTTAAGTACTATTTTTTGGGGTGATGAATAGTATGCATGATATTATTAATCTTATTGGTAATAAAAACCAAAACAATGAGGTATTAAATGAAGTAGACATTAAGTTTATAATTGATCGTTTATGCTCTTTGTATGGAATTACTTTATCAGATATAAAACCAATATTTGCTGGCAAACGTTTTATGTGTTATGAAGCAATTAATAATATTTTATATATTAACTATAAAAAGATAAAATACTATAATTGCGCTGCCTTAAATAATTATAGAATAATGTTTACTATTGTTCATGAATTAAGACATTATTGCCAATTTCACTATTGTTTAGATGAAGGCGATGATGTTGCAAATCTTTATCTTGTGTGTTTTGATTGGTTATCAAAAGATAATTTGATATCAAAAGTTTTTTATGGTAAAAATCACGATTATTTCCCAATTGAATTAAATGCTGATATAGTAGCAATATTATTTATTCTATATATTACTAAATATCTTGGGGATGAAATCTATTATACAATTTATTTAAATGAACTAGATGCTAAAATTAGAATGATTTATTCTAAAAAATGTTCAGATGTTTTAAACTGTTTGTATGAAGAATCTCAAATTAAAAATTTAAAAGAAAATATGAGTGAATATAATCAATTTTTAAATGGTATTTTAAATAATAAAGAAAAAAGTAATAATATAAAGCAAATGTTATTAGTTTGATAACTTTCATTAATTTAATATATATGTTTTTGTTTTTATGTTATAATTATGTTAGTAGGTGATATTGTGAAAATTAAGAAAATATTAATATTGATACTTTTTGCGCTTGCATTTATACCTAACAGTGTATTTGCAGCTAAATCTTGTGAAAGCTATACTGCTGATAGTTGTCCGCTAAATAATTGTTTAGTAGAAGATGGAAAATGCGTAAAAGGTCATATAGGCGAAAATTTTTGCTCGCAAGATGATGTAATAAAAGCTGTTAGGGTAACAGGTTATTTTGTTTTAGCTATGAGAATTGCTGTACCGCTTATTATTATCATATTTGGAACATTTGATATTTATAAGGCAGTATTTGGTGGGGATGAAAAATCATTGTCAGCTTCAGCAAAGAAATTTGGAATTAGATTTTTAATCGGTTTTTCAGTATTTCTTCTTCCATCAATATTACACATTATCTTATCAACATTAAATTCATACAATGCTATAAGTGATGATGCTAATATTTGTCAAACTTGTCTATTGAAACCAAGTGAGTGTGAAGATGGCATTCCGAAAGATACAAATCCATTTGATGATGATTTGTTTGAAAAAACAGATGAAGAAATTGAAAAAGAAAAGAATTATTGCCTTCAATTCCATAGCGGAAATTGCGTCTCTGGTAGTTCAGCAAAATGTATTTGGGATAATAAAAATACCATATGTGTACCAAAATAAACTGTAGTTAAAATTACGATTACAAATTCTCAAATTTGAAATATTAATAGCAACATCAATAGAAGAATTGTTAATAAAATATGATGTTATTATTACGTGTTTTAAAAATTAATAAATCATATCTAAAAAAATTATAAATAAATAAGAGCTAGTTTATTGAGTTAAACTAGCTCTTGTTTTGCCCATGTACATCTTTTTTAATATTACTGAATTTAACAAAGCGGTTAATAATGCAGCAATAATAAGTGTTTCTTTAAATAGAGAAGGAATATATTCAAATTCACCCTCTAAATTTCCAATTACTCCTAAAACAATTAAGAATGGAGCAATTCCAATAATAAATCCAAAAAAGGATATTTTAGTTTTATTGATGTCATATTCTCTGTTGTATTTCATAATTTCTTAACCTCTAATACAATTATAAACTATTGAGTAAAAAAAATATAGCCTTTTTTATTAATTTTAGTTTTATTTTTGCCTATTGAAAAATAATTCATATAATGATATTATAAATCTTAAAAAAGAGGTGTATACATGAAAGATTATAGTTTTGGAGATAAAGAATATAGAAAAACATTTATAAAAAAATATAGAGTTTCAAACGATAAAACTCAATATATTATATATTATGCTGATGGTTCTATTAGACATGTTGATCGTACTCCTGAAAGTCGACAACAAATCACTGAAATAATGAAACAACAAATTGAAGCGGCTTATAGTAGAATAAGCAATAGAGATAGTGTGTCTCATTATCAAGGAGAAGATATACTTGCATATTTAGTAGAAGTACTTGCTATTAAATTAAAAGAAAAAGATATTATTAAAAATAAATTATTTGCAGATAATTTAGATTTTATTAATGAACTTATTAGAAATAGGGATCTTGCTTGGACTAATAATTTATCTTTATGGCTTCAAGATCAAATAATATGGCCTTGGAATAAAAGAGAAAATGGCTATGAATTTACTTTAAGCTCTGCTGATATGTTTAGCTTAGGAGATGTTAAAGAACTTGTAATGTGTGCTCAACAACAGGGTAAAAAAAGTAATTAATATATATTTTAATTAAAAATAAAAAACAACAATTAATTTGTTGTTTTAATTTTTTATTTGTGTGTATTCTATATAATCACATACTATATAAATTTCTGGATCTTTTTCTTTATTAGCAAAGCAAATAAAATTTTTATTTTTAATTTTTACAAATTTTAAAAAGACTTCACTAATGTAATCCCAGGAAAACATTTCCTTGCAATTAAATTCATCAACACCATAAAATATTATTTTTAAGGTAACACTATTTGTTTTGAAAGAATTATCTTCGTTTAAGACTATATCTTCTTTCCACATAGTGTTTATAATTATTTCTATTTTTGAATTTTTAATATCATAGTTGATATTTTCAATGTCGCTATCATGTAAGCAATGATAAGTCTCTAAAAATGTTGATAAATTATTTTCTGTAATACGTTCCATAAAATAACTCCTTACTTTTATTTAATTTATTTTCTTTAGGCTTTTTTATTGTATTTTACTAATTATGTATAAACAATTATTTAAAAAATAAAAAAGAGTGTTTGGCACTCTTTTATTTACTAATGGTGGAGAATAGGGGATTCGAACCCCTGACCCCCACGGTGCAAGCGTGGTGCTCTAGCCAGCTGAGCTAATTCCCCATTAGCGACAAGTTAATGATAACAAAATCACTAATAAAAATCAAGCATTTTTTTTGATTATTGCTAGAATATTTGAAAAAAGTAGGGTTTTATTATTATTTATTGTAATTTTTTTTGTTACACCATCTATTTTGGTAATAATTCCTTCTATTTTGTAAATATGATATTGTTTATAAAAAATTACTTCTACTATATTGGAATTATTATATGATTCAATTAAATCATATTCTAAATATTCTATTTGCTCTGAAGATAAACTAGGTTTTTCAATCCTAGTTTTTTCTTCGTCGATTTCTCTTAATACTTCATTACCGTTGATAACTGAGGCAAATGGTGCCCATTTAATCATTCCACGATCATGCATGATGTCCTCCTATTTTATTATTTCTTTCCATTATTGTCGAATCTTCTAAAAGAGAAGATGCTGGAAGAAGTATATTTGCACCAAAGCGATTCTTTATATCATCTATCGCGTTGTTAATACTAATTTTTTCTTCCATTTTTTCGCTGCTTTCAAATAAATCTAACTGTCTTGATTCATTGTTTGTAAGTTTTCCTAAAGAGATTGAGACTTTTCTAATTGGTGCGTGGGTGTAATAACGTGTAAAAATGTGCATTATTTCTCGATATAAAATATTTGCATCATCTGTTTGTATAGCTAATTTATTCGAGTGATAAAAACCACCACCAACACTTTTTGAATAACCTATACCAAAACCAATTAATCCACATAACTTTTTGTTTGTACGTAAGCGTCTACATAAAACATCCAACATTTCATAAATTATGATGTTTATATTATAGTCATAATAATCTTTAAATAAAATTTGAGAGTGAGAATAACTTTTTTCTTTTACTGGCATATTATTTAAATCACTAATCTTTGATAAATCTATACCATTAGCATGAAACCAAAGTTGTTCTCCCATAACTCCAAATTTTTTCTTTAGTTTTTCTTTATCATAACAGGCAATATCACCAACACTTATTAAACCTAGGGCATTTAAATTTCTTTCCATGTGAGATCCAATTCCCCACATTTTAGATAAAGGTGTAATTCTCCATAATTTTTCTTTAACATCATCATAAGTCCAACGTGCAATATTATCTTTATTGTGTTTTGCTTCAATATCCATACTGACTTTGGCAAGTAAGAGATTTGGTCCGATTCCAGCAGTTGCTGTTAATCCAGTACTATCATATACTCGAGCTAAGATATCTTTAGCAAGTTCATAATCAGTCTTTTTATAAAGTTTTAAATAGTTAGTTATATCTAAGAAACACTCATCAATTGAATAGATGTGTAAATCTTCAGATGACACATATTCTAAATATATTTTAATTACTTCTTTACTTTTTTGTTGATAAAGTCTCATCCTTGGCGGAACTTTTAAAATATTTATATTTTTAGGTAGTTCAAACACTCTTGAGCGTCCTTTAACCCCAAATTGTTTTAAATATGGTGCAACAGCTAAAGTAATCGCACCATCTCTTGTTGGATCACACACAACAAGTGGGGTAGTATAAGGATCCAAATGTCTTTCTACACATTCAACGGATGCAAAAAAACTTTTAAGATCTATACATAAAATATTTCTTTTTATATATAAATCATCCATCTCAACCACCTCTAAATTTAATATAGTACAAATGTTTGGTATAGTCAAGTTCAAAATTACATTGAATTATTCTTTAAATTATTTTATACTTATATTAATATAGTAAAGATAGAAAGTGGGAAAAACATGAAATGTTTTAACTGTAATAAATATATTCCAGATGTTTCAACTGTTTGTCCATATTGTAATGAACCAGTGGATTCAGAAAGAGTCGAAGTAGTTGATTTTGGTGATATCAATAATACTAATTATACAAGTGATAAATTTGATATAAAAGTTTATATCAAAGAACCTAAAAATAGAAAAATTGTTATTGGAGCAATAGCTTTAATATTTTTTGTAATTGTTATATTTATTGCTTTAGTTATGTCAATGTTTACTAGTCCTGAACAAGCCGATTATAAAGTATTTACAAAAGTAGTGAATGGCTTAAGTGAATATTTAGAAGACAACTTTGTGGGTTCAAAATATTCTGCTAATGGTAAATATCGTACAACTTTAAAAATTAATGAAGAACAAATAGCTTTTGAAGGTGATTATAGCTATGATGTGAAAAATAAAGTTGTTAATCTTACTGGAATGATGAGAGATCCTAAAGAAGCAACAGGAGAAGTTCTAATTGATACTAAAGACTTTGAATTTAATATGTATTTAAAAGATAATAACATTTATTTTCAAAGTGATGAAATATATGGAAGTGATTACATATATTTACCAATTGAAGATAATACAGGATTACTTTCTACTAAAAACTATGATATTTATTCTTTAGTAATAGGTGGGTTAGACGCCTTATCTGAAACATTCAAAGTAATGAATTATAAAACAGAGAAAGACACCATTACCTACTTAGGTGATGATTTAAGTGTAAATAAACGTTCGCTTATTTTAGATAATAAAAATAAATTGAAATTTATTAAAACATTGTTAACAAATTTGAAAGAAGATGTTAATTTCGTTAATGAAATGGCACGTATTCAAAATAAAAAAAGCGATGAAATAGTTAATACTTTAGAGAATTATATTACTACTTCAGAATATAAATATAGTAGTGATTCAGAATATCAAACAACTATATCCGTATATTTTACAAATAAAAAAATATATAGAATAGAAGTTGATATGGATGAAGAAGAAAAAACTAAATATATATTTGATATTGGAGAAACAAAATATTACTTAGATTATTTTAAAGATGATAAAAATGTATTTTCTTTAACATTTGCATCAAATATTAAAGAATTAGATGAAATAATAGAAAAAACTTATGATATAACACTTGATACTGATGAGTATGTTACTGATATAAATTTATATTTAGAAGAACAAAAACAAACAAGAGTTAACAAGCAAGAAATAGAAGTATATAAAAATATAAAAGAATTTACATTAGAAGACTACGAAAAGATAAGAAGTAATGCTAATTATTATTTAAAAAATATTTCTTTTATAGATACTATAGAAGAATATTACAAAGAAAAATGTACTCCAGATTTAAACTGTGTTTGTAATCCCGGAGAAGAAGAATGTAATTGTACTTATAATGATAAAATTATTACTTGTCCAGTTAATTTAGTACAAATTTCAGAGTAGTTATTGAAAAAAATTAATAAATATATTATTATATATTTAAATAAAGATAGTAAAGAGGGATAAATTTATGAGATGTATATCATGTAATAATGAAATACCTGATGGTACAACTGTATGTCCATATTGCAACAGCAATGTAACTCCAGTAACACCATCAGTGCCTGTAAACAATAATAATATGGTAGATACTTCTGTATTACCAACTGTACCAACAACACCTGTGCTACCACAAGATCAAAATTTAAATATGGCAGAACAAGTAAATGATACAATTGTTGATACAGTAGAAGAAAATAACGAAAGTACACAAGTACAACCAGCTGCAGAAGTAAATGTAGTAGTTGAACCAGAAGTCGAACCAATGCCAGAACCAGAACCTGAGGTGCAAATTACTCCAGAACAAAATGATGGCAATATGGCTAACTTAAATTCAGAACCACAAGAATTTGCGGTTGATAACGTTGTACCTACAGAAGCAACACCTTTAGAAAACGCAATTAATCCTGAATTCATTGAACCAAGTGGTGATTCGGTTAAATTAGGAAATACTAAAGCAACAGAAAATAAAAAGAATAAAAAATCAATGATTATCTTAATTGTTGTTGTAGCTGTCGTTTTATTAATTGCTATATTAGGAGGAGTATTCTATTATACTCAATTTAAGACTGCTAATAAAAGAATTGAAAAAATTGTTTCTGCAATTACAAGTGGAACTTCATCACTAAATAATGAAGTTATTGATAAATCAAGCGGCTCTTATAATCTTGATTTATCTGTAAGTTATGCAGATACAAATATTGGTGGAAAAGTAAATGGTACTTATGCTAAAGATTTAAGTGGAAGAGCACTTGACTTAACGTTTAATTTAGAAAGTCTAAATATGGGAGAAGAATTAGTTGCTAGTCCTATTAATGTAGAACTATATTATGCTGATTCGAAAGTATATGTATTATTACAAAACTTCTATGAAAATTATATATATGAAGAATATCCAGAGTTTGATAGTTTATTTAATGCAATTGAACAAAACAACATAAATTATGTTGTACTTGTTAATGGCGTAAAAAATGCTTTCTCAAATGGCTTACAAAATATGAGTAGTACTCAGAGTATTGGAAATGCAACAATTAATGGACAAACTAAAAGAGCAAATATAATTACAATTAATTATAATGAAGTAAATACAAAAAGATTTTTAAGTGCATTCTTTAGAAATTTATCAAATAATCAAACGTTCATAGCTGAACTTGCAAAATTAACTGAAACAAGTGAAGAAGATGTAAAAACCAAGTTACAAGAAGCAGCAGTAGAAGAATATGAATTTGATGAAACACAAAATGCTACTTTAGAAATATATACTGCAATGTTTGGAAATGAAATGTACGGTTTAAAAATAAGTAGTAAAAATGATAATGAAACAGATGTATTAGAAGTATATCCAGTTGTTAATGGTTATGGAATTAGTTATAAAGAAGGTTCTCAAAATGTAATTGATGGTACAGTTTTAACTACTTCAAAATCAACATCGACGACTAGTGAAAATACTTATACAGTTGATTTTACTATATATGTAGATGGGCAAGCTTATAAAGTTCACTTTAATTTAGAAACTATAAGAGATGTTAATCCAAAAGATGCAAAAGTAAATGTAAAAAACAGTATTAATAAAAAATATATGCCAGAAGAAGATAAACAAGCTATTTTAGCTAATGCTAGTCAATCTGGAAATATTGGCCTATATCTTCCAAGTATACTGTATACATTGTTATATGATGCTACTGAAATTGAAACACCAATAGTTGATAATCCAGATATAGGAGAAGTAACACCAGTTGATCCATGTACACAAGCAATTAACTGTGTATCATCAGTTGATGGAACTTATCAAAATTGTCAAAATCCTGAAACTTTTGAGGCAATAACTTGTCCTATTGCACAATAATAGACATTCCATATTTTGGAATGTTTTTTTCTTGCTTTGAAATATAAAAGTCTATATAATAAATTTCATTGGAAGTGTCTATTATGGAAAAATTAAATTTTGATATAACTAATTTAAAATACAGTGAAAGAGATGGCAATTTAGATATTAAATCACACTCAAATCCACCAAGTACAAAATATTTTCCTATATATGGTGATAGAATATTTAAACCATTATCATATACTAAACCGCTTACAACACCAATATTTTGCTATGCTGAAGTATTTTGGTCTTACTATATAAAAAAATATTTCTATACTGAAGGGTTAACTACGAATCTTGCTTTATGTGAAGGAATAACTGATGAACAACCTAAATATCGAAAACAAGGGGTTTTAGTTGATAGTTATTTAAATTCAGGTGAAAAAGATATAAGTATATATGAATACTTTAATTTGCATCCAGATGAAGCAGTAAATATTAATGATTATGTTAATTATTGTTTAGAATTTTATGATTATATACCAATATTTATGAGCAAAATAATAAAGAATCGTCAAGATTTGGGAGAAGAACTCGCATTATTAGTTCTTTTAAGTTTGCTTACAATGAATGAAAACTTTCATTATGAAAATAATCGTTTTATTTGTAGCAAAGATGGAGAAATTTTAAGATTAAATCCACCATTTGATAATGAGTTTTCCTTACCATTTTTATTTCCAGAAAGTCAAACATCTAATGCTTACTTTCTTATAAAATATATTGGTAATATGGATGGTCATAATGTTTTAGGTAAAAATCTAAGATTTATTGCTGAACATTATCCAAATGTATGCCATAAATTTTTAGATGGTTTAGTTAAATTTGATAAAGAAATAAAAAATAATCCAGTCATAATAGAAGATAATTCATTTATTGGTAATGTTAGTTCTGCTGAATATAATATTTATCAGGCAAGGCTTCATGAACACGATGAAGAAGCAGCAAAAAAATTAATCAAAAAAATTAAATTACAAGAAATCAATTACTTTGCCTTAAATAGTCTAATCAACAAAGAAATACAAGCCAATAATGAAGTAATACAAAATGGTTTAGAACACATGTTAAAGTTAAACTAATGTGTTCTTTTTTTGTGTATAGTTTACGTATTTTCAATAGTTGTTAGCATCTAAAACTAGATAATTACTGACCGGTAATGCTAAAATATTAATATAAAATAGGAGGAACTTTAAACAATGAAGAAAAGAAATGTAATATTATTAATAGTATTAATGGTAATCGGTTTTGCAGCAGTAAGTACAACATTATATATAAATGGAACTGCAACTATTGGAGCAGACAAGTTAGGCTTTGAAGGAGAAGTAATATTTACAAAAGCAGAAACAGAAACAGGTGGATCTGCAACAATAGACGCAGAAACCAAAAGAAAAATAACATATGTATCAAAGGTATTAAAAGATTTAAATGAAACAAGTACATTAGATTTTGAAGTAAGCAATTATTCAAGAAACTATGATGCAGTAGTAAAAATAAATTGTATAATAGATGAAGAAAGCAAATATGCGGAATATATAAAAATTGAAAAAGATTTAATATTAAATGAAAATGAACAAGATGATGATAAGTATATTATTGAGGCAGGAGAAAGAAAACAAGGATATGTTAAAACAACATTAATAAAATCATACGTTGGTAGTCAAATAATAGAAGAAGATAAAGAAAATATACAAGAAATAAGTATAACATGTGAATTAAATGTAAGAGGACTAGAAAGAGATGAAATAGGAAACGAATTAATTGATGAGCCAGATGAGGTGATAGTAAC
>JAFLUY010000007.1 GCA_022508565.1 Erysipelotrichales bacterium
AATGAAATAAAAGAACAAATTATTAATAATGAAATAACAAAAAGAGTAAAAGATTTTAGTAAGAATAGAAGCGATTTAAATACTTATTATAATGTTGGCAAGCTTTTATCTGAAGCTGGTAAACATTATGGCGAAGGCATAATAAAAGAATATTCGAGAAAATTAACACTAGAAATAGGAAATGGTTATGGGGTTTCAAATTTAAAAAGAATGAGACAGTTTTATTATATTATTGAAAAAGGTGTGGCAATGCCACACCAATTGAGTTGGTCCCATATAATAGCGTTACTTCCAATTGATAATAAGGATGCAATAAATTATTATATTTGCCTTGCTGAAAATCTAAATTTACCTTATAGAGAACTAAGAACTAGGATAAGAAATAATGAATATGAAAGATTAGATGAAAATACTAAATTGAAGTTAATAAAAAAAGAAGATTCACAAATAAAAGATTTAATAAAAAATCCAATCATAATTAAATATAGTAATAACTATGAAATAATATCAGAAAAGATATTACAAAAATTTATTTTAGATGATATAGAAAATTTTATGAAAGAACTTGGCAATTCATTTTGTTTTATAGGTAGTGAATATAAAATCAAACTAGGTAATACTTATAATTATATTGATTTATTACTATTTAATTATGAGTATAATTGTTTTGTGGTAGTTGAATTAAAAGTTACTGAATTAAAGAAAGAACATATTGGTCAAATACAAGTTTATATGAATTATATAGATAATAATCTAAAAAAAATAAATCAAGATAAAACTATTGGAATAATTATTTGCAAGAAGAATAATAAATATATAATAGAGTATTGTTCTGATGATAGAATAATTGCAAGAGAGTATCAATTAGTTTGATATTATGTTATACTTATAATGGTGATGATATGGAAATTTTAAAAGCTATATTTTTTGGAATTGTAGAAGGTATTACTGAATGGTTGCCAGTATCTTCAACTGGTCATATGATTTTGCTTGATGAATTTATTCATTTAGATGTATCTTCAGAATTCTATAAATTATTTGAAGTTGTTGTTCAACTAGGTGCAATAATTGCAGTAGTAATAATGTATTTTAAAACAATATTCCCATTTGGATTTGGCAAAACTAAGGAAGATACAAAAAATACTTTTAATCTATGGGGAAAAATTATTGTTGCTTGTTTACCAGCTGCTTTAGTTGGAATACTTTTTGATGATTGGTTAGATGAACATTTATATAATGCATTTGTTGTTTCATTAATGTTAATTATATATGGTGTTTTATTTATTATTATAGAAAGCAAAAATTTAGGAAGCGGTAAAGTTGAGAATATTAAAGACATTACTTATAAACAAGCTTTAGGTGTTGGTGGTTTTCAATTACTTTCGTTAATACCTGGTACAAGTAGAAGTGGAGCAACTATTATAGGTGGTTTACTTTTAGGCTTAAAAAGAAGTGTAGCAGCTGAATTTACTTTCTTTTTAGCAATACCTGTAATGGCAGGAGCTTCACTTTTAAAACTAGCTAAATATGTTTTAAATGTGGGATTTGTATTTGAAACTCAAGAATTGTTAATACTTGGAGTCGCATCAATTGTAACATTTGTTGTAAGTATGATTGTTATAAGATTCTTACTTTCATATATTAGAAAACGTGACTTTAAGGTATTTGGTTATTATAGAATTATTTTAGGTTTATTAGTAATATTATATTTTACATTAATAAAATAAGGTGAGTATTATGGATAAATATAGATTTAGAAGTACAGTTTATTTAGTATTCTTATTAGTGTCTTTATTTATTAATGGAGTATTATTATATATGTTAATAGATGTAACTAATAATACTAGTAGTGATAATGCTAATAGTGATATAGAAACTAAAACTGATGTAGATGATAAGGAATACTTAGTGAGCGAAGCAATGAAAGTATATGAAGATGCCTACAGAGTGTTTAATGAAGAGAATAATAATTTTTTTATAGATAACTATGAAGGTAAAAACCAAAAATGTACACTTATTAACTTTAATATGATTGATAATTATTTTACAGCTAAGGCAATAGCTGAGTTATCAAAAAATCTGACTTTAAATAATGGCGCTTATTATGATTGTCATAATTATTTAAAAGAAGAACTATCATATGGGTTATTTGGAACTATTCATCAACGTGCAAGAGACTTAAAATATATATCGAGTGTTGAAGATACTTTGATAGTCTCTGGGCAACTTGAATATGATGGTACAGTTAATAATGATGTATATCCTTTATATATGATTTTTAAATATGAAAATAATAAATGGTTAATAGACTTTTTTGAATAACACGAATTATCGTGTTTTTTTCTTTTGTTATATAAGTTATAATATAATTATCAATTATTTAAAGGAGAAGAATAAATATGCAAAAAATAATTTGGGTGTTTGGAGAATCGGCTACAGGAAAGAAAACATTGATAGAGTCTTTGTTAAGTGATTCAAATAGCGAATTATCTAATTCTTTAAACATAAACGGAAAGAAAATTAGAGTTATTGAGGATACAATCAGTAATAATCTTTCATCATTTGATGATGAAGACAATGAATTAAATAGACAAAAATGTATTCTTAAAGAAATAGCTGATTTTGTTAGTCAAAAAAACGATGAAATACTTTTGATAAAAGGGCAATCAAATGATATGGATGATAGATATGGTAATACTTTAAAACAATTTGCGATTTCTTACCCAGATATTGATAAAGAGATTTTTCTATTAGAAGTTAGTGATATGGATTTACTTTATGAAAGAATAATTAATAAAGATTGGTTTCAAGCAGACTTTGAAAGATACTCAAAAATGTTTCCAAGAGAGTGGGTAGATAAGGCAATTCAAAAACATCATAATCATGTTTGTTCTTATATAGATTATGGCTTTAAAATAATAATAATTGATTCTACTAATGGATTTAAAGTAGTTAATAATTCTATAGGAGGTGCTTTATGAATGCTTTAGTAACAGGAGGGTGTAAAGGTTTAGGCAAGATATTTACCTTAGAATTATTAAATCGCGGATATAAAGTATATGCATTATACAATAAAAGTGTTGATGCAGCATTAGAACTTGAAAATAGTTTTGATAATGTTAGATGCATTAAATGTGATATTAAAAATGAAGCTGAAGTTGAAAGGATTTTGTTTAATATTAATGACATTGATATTATAATCAATAATGCAGCTATAGCAATCGATAGTGAATATAAAGATAAAACAAAAAAAGAATTCATGAGAGTTTTAGAAACTAATGTTGTAGGTACTTTTTTAGTTACTAAATATGCCCTTCAAAGTATGAGTAAGAATGGTGTGATTGTTAATATTAGTAGTAATGCTGCAATCAATGCTAATACAATCTATTCAATGGATTATGATGCTTCTAAAGCTGGAGTTAATATGTTGACTAAAGATTTTGCTTTAGTAATTGATAATGAGAAAAATTGTGAAAAGATTATTTCTATTTGCCCAGGTTGGATAAATACTGAGGAAGTAATGCAGATGAATCCTAACTACTTGGAAGAAGAATTAAAAAGAACTAAACAAAATAAACTTCTTGATAAAGAAGAATTAGTAAAATATATTTTATATAATTTGGATACTTATAAAAATGGAGACATTATAGAAATAAAGAATATTGGGTGATATTATGAAAAATGATGAAATAAAAAAATTACTAAGTGATGAAGAAAAAAGATTAATCAATGTATTTACTGATATAGATGATACTTGTATGTATTATAGTGAAAAAGTCTTAAGCGCAATGCAAAGATGTGGGTTAACTGAAGCATGTTTTAACGAAACCACAGGTTATGGCTATAATGATTTAGGAAGAGATGTTATTGAGGCAATTTATAAAGATATCTTTGAATCAGAAGATGCAATTGTTAGAAATCAATTTGTATCTGGTTCACATGCTTTATCTGTAACTTTATTTGCACTTTTAAGACCGGGAGATTTATTGCTTTCAATAAGTGGATCACCGTATGATACATTACATGAAGTAATTGGTATTAAGGAAAATCCATCATCACTAAAATCATTTGGAATTAATTATGATCAAATTGATTTACTCAATAATGATTTTGATTATGACAGAATAAAAGAATATTTAACTAATCATGAAGTAAAAGTAATCGAAATTCAAAGAAGTAAAGGTTATTCAACTAGAGAAAGTATAATTATAGAAAAATTAGAAAAAGTCATTAAATTAATAAAAGAAATTGATTCTAATATTATTGTCATGATTGATAACTGTTATTGTGAATTTGTTGAAAAAGTTAATCCAATTCAAGTTGGTGCAGATATAGTAGTTGGTTCTCTAATTAAAAACTTAGGTGGAGGACTTGCACCTAACGGAGCTTATGTCGTTGGTAAAAAAGAATTAATTGATTTAGTAGGTGAAAGATTAACATTACCAGGAGAAGGAAGAGAAGTTGGTCCAACATTGGGTGTTAATAAACAAATATTACAAGGTTTATTTTTTGCGCCTTCGGTTGTAGCATCATCGTTAAAAACAGCAGTTCTAACAGCAAAAGTGATGGAAAAGCTTGGTTATAAAGTTAGTCCAAAAGCAGAGGATAAAAGAGCAGATATTGTTGAGAACATAGAATTTAATTCTCCTGAAAAATTAATTAAGTTTGTTCAAGGAATTCAAGCAGGTTCACCAGTTGATGCAAGTGCTTTACCACTTCCATGGGACATGCCAGGCTATACAGATCAAGTAATAATGGCAGCAGGATGTTTCACTCAAGGTTCATCAATTGAACTTTCTTGTGATGGACCATTAAGAGAACCTTACATTGCTTATATGCAAGGCGGTTTAACTTATGAATATGGTAAACTTGGGCTTATTAAAGCAATAGAATTTTTAACTAAGATTGATTAATCAATCTTTTTTTTTGAAGCTAATTATTATATAATTATTAAAATGGAGTTGGTACTGTATGAACAAGCTTAAAGTAATTATACCTGCGTTAATTGTTTTTATAATTGCAACAATTATCAGTGTTTGTTTTCTTTTTCAAAGTGATGAAATACTAGTTAATTTTGAAATATTAAGTGTTAAAAATAATTTTAGTGAGTATGAAGTAGAGTTTTCAAAAGTTAAAGCAGCTGATTACTATATAGTTCAAATACATAATTCAAGTAATAGAAAAGTTTATGAAACAAAGACCAATGATGAAAAAGTAACATTATCATTAACAAATTTACAAAATAATGAAGAATATTCATTAATGGTTTTTGCTTATGATAAAGTAGGTGATTATCGTCCTTGTGAAAAGGAGTATAAGTTTACTTGGGATGAACCAACTTTTTCGCAAGATCTATCTATAATTCTTAATAACCAAGATTACGTTTTAACAATCGATGGTAATTTAGATAATAAAGATTATACTTTAGAAATATTAAATGGTGATGTAGTTTTAGTTAATGAAAAACTAAAAAATAATGAATATACATTGAACAAAGAATTATATGAGAATCAAGAAATGGAACTTGTTGTAAGTATAAAAAGCGATGATGTAGTTGTTGATGAAATACATTTATTTAATAATCTCAATCCCGTAACAGATATTAGTATTACTAATCTTACTGATGAATCTATTATCCCATATAATGATACTACTTTAGAATATAGTGGTGGAGATAATGCGGAAAACTATGAAATAAAAATCTATCGTGACAATAATTGTATTAAGACAAGTAGTACATCTAAAAAAGTAGTTGTTTTATCTAAAAACTTATTTAGTGTTGGTGGATCTTATAGATTTGAAGTTAATGCTAAATATGGAGAGTATTTAAAAAGTACTAGTGTTAATGTAACAATGAGCGATCAAATTCAATTAAATCCGGTCTATATTTCTAATAACTGGAAATATGTAAAAAAAGGAACAAAAATTGAATTAGGTACCAGAGATGAGGGTGCTAAAATATACTATACTTTAGATGGCAAATCTCCCGAAAGTTATGGAATTTTATATACAGAACCAATTGAAATTAATGAAAATGTTTTACTTAGAACAGTAGCAGTAATGGAAGGTTACCAAAATAGTATTATTTCTGCATATGAAATAAATGTTGGAGTTAAAGAAAAATTGAAAGTTTATTTAAGTCCATCAAATCAACATGGAAATCCAGGAGTTGCAAGCACTGGTTATACAAATGAGATGGACGAAATGAATGATGTAACTGATTATGTTGAAGAAAGACTAAAAAGTTATGGTGTAATAGTTTATAGAAATAATCCAGCAGGTAATATTAATCTATGGAATAAAGACTCTAATTACTATGGTGTTGATTTTAAAATAGCTATACATTCTAATGCTTCAGTTGATCATGATAATTATGGAATTGAAACATGGGTTGACACTCAAAATAGTTTAACTTATAGTATAGCCAATGCTATTCAAAGTGGTCTTGTAGATATTTATCCATATAAAGATTTACCTAACGCAGACCGTGGAGTAAAATATGCTAATGGTGCTTTAGGTGAAGCAAATGATACTTATATTCCTTTTGGAATTTTAGTAGAAATTGCACATCATGATTATGAAGATGATGCAAGATGGATTATGGAAAATAAAAAGCTAATTGGTTATAACATAGCTGATTCAATTTTAAAATATTATCAAGTTATTGACTAATATGTCGAAACTGTTTATAAACATTTTATTATTCGTTATAGTGTTATTGGTGATCTAATGGATGAAATAAACACGAAGTTTAATAAGATGTTAGAGAGTATTGATAAGTTAATAGATGTAATAAGTAAAACTTCCTCAAAAAAATAGGAAGTTTTATTAACTTTTTGAAATGCTCGCAACCTTGACTTTTATATTAAAATAAACTACAATTATGTCTATAAGAAGGGTGAAGCGTATATGTATAATGAAAAGTTATTTTTAACTCCACAAGAGATACTTGATAAGGAATTTAAGGTTGATGCTAAAGGCTATAGACCTCAAGAAGTAGACAAGTTTCTTGATATGGTTATAAGGGATTATACAGAATTTGCTAGTATTATTAAAAAATTACAAAATGAGAATAAAATGTTAAGTGATGATAATGCTAAATTAAAAGCTGAATATCGTAAGCTTAAAAACATTATTGATTCAGCAAATGAGTCAAGTGCTAGTTCAAGCTCAAAGAGTAATTTTAATAATGTTGATCTTCTTAAGAGAATTAGCAATTTAGAAAAAGTTGTTTTTGGAAGAGAAGAATAATATCTTAGATAAACGCTGCATAGTATTATGTTGAGGAAAGTCCATGCTCGCACAATCTGTGATGATTGTAGTGTTTGTGCTAGGGGAATAAATAACCCTAGGTAGTTTTTGCTAACGGCTCCGAAATAACCTGTCAAATGGTTAAATTAGGTATAAAAGTGCCAAAGAGACGAGTCACTTTGGAAACGAAGTGAGTGGAACGTGGTAAACCCCGCAAGCGAGAAATCCAAATTTGGTAGGAGAGTCTTTGGAAACGAATGATAAGGGACCAAAGGACACGTAAGTGTAGATAAATGTTTATCACCCACTAGGGTACAGAACATGGCTTATTAGATATAATTTTTTTTTTTAATAATATTAAGGAGTTGGTACTTTGGTAGAAGCTGGAGAAACCTTAAAGAGTACTAGAGAAGCATCGGGGGTTTCTATAGACGAAGCTAGTAAAGATTTAAATATTCCGGTAATTGTTTTAGAACAAATAGAAGATGGGTCAATTGGATCTTTTGAAAATATTTATGAACTCAAACAATACATGCTAGATTATGCTAAATATTTAGGTGTGAATACAGATAATATAATACTTAAGTTTAATGAGTATATGTTTGAATATACTAGCAAGATTCCAATGGATGAAATAGAAAAGGCAGTAAGGGAAAAGAATAAAGAAAAAGAAGATGAAGATCATATTTATTCTCCTTATACAAGAGTTTATCCAAGAGAAAAAACAATGCCTTATATAATCACAGGTGCAATTGTAATTATTTTAGTAATACTTGCAATTATATGGAGCATAAGGCAAATAACAGTTAATAATAATAGTACAGATATGATAGGTTGTATTGTAGTAGGAGGAAGAGTATGAATTTACCTAATAAAATTACTATTTGTAGAATAGTTTTATCAATAATATTACTTATAATGTTAGTTTTTCCATTTGATATGTGTGGTTTTATTTGGCCAGTATATCAAGTTTTTGGAACAATTAATGTAAGCTTACAATATATTATGGGTGGTGTTATTTTCTTAATTGCATCTTTAACAGATTTCCTAGATGGAAATATTGCAAGAAAAAGAGGTTTAGTTACTGATTTTGGAAAAGTAATGGATGCTATTGCTGATAAAGTATTAGTAAATGGTGTTTTAGTAGTACTTGCTTGTAATGGGCTAATTAATCAAATAATTCCAGTAATAATTATTACAAGAGATATCTTTGTTGATTCAATTAAGATGGTTGCTGGAAGCAGCGGAAAAGCAGTTGGAGCAAGTATATTAGGAAAACTAAAAACAATTTGTATGATGTGTGGTTTAACATTAGTGTTCTTCTACAATATTCCTTTTGAATTAGTTAATATAAATGTAGCTGAAGGATTATTATACATGGCTACTGTTTTATCAATAATCTCAGGTATTCAATATTACTTAGTTAATAAAGAATATTTTAAAGAAAAATAGTCAACTTTTAAAAGTTGATTTTTTTTGAAGTAAAATTATTAACTTTATTGTATATGATTAGTAGGATGAGCAATATATAAGTATTTAAGGGAAATTGTAAATATAATACATTTGTTCGAAAAATGTATTGACAAAGAAAATATTATATATTAAAATTAAGATGTAATGTAGAAATAGGAGAGACAAGATGAAAAAAATTGAAACAAATAATGAAGACAAAGATAAAGCATTAGAACAAGTAATGGCTGACATTGAAAAACAATTTGGTAAAGGCGCTATTATGAAACTTGGAAGTGATGCTCATATTGAGATTGAAACTACCCCAAGTGGTTCGCTAGCATTAGATATAGCATTAGGAGTTGGAGGATTTCCTAAGGGTAGAATAATTGAAGTATTTGGACCTGAATCTTCTGGTAAGACAACTATAGCTTTACAAGCAGTTGCTGAAGTTCAAAAACAAGGTGGAAGAGCAGCATTTATTGATGCAGAACATGCACTAGACCCAGTTTATGCAAAAAACTTAGGAGTTAATATTGAAGAATTGCTTTTAAGTCAACCGGACACTGGAGAACAAGCTTTAGAGATATGTGAAGCTCTAGTTAGAAGTAATGCTGTATCTATAGTTGTAATTGACTCTGTTGCAGCTTTAGTCCCTCAAGCAGAAATTGAAGGTGAGATGGGAGATTCTCATGTTGGCTTACAAGCAAGGCTTATGAGTCAAGCTTTAAGAAAATTAGGTGGAATTATTAATAAGACTAACACAACTGCAATATTTATCAATCAACTTCGTGAAAAAGTTGGAATTATGTTTGGTAACCCTGAAACAACACCTGGTGGTAGAGCATTAAAATTCTACTCATCAGTAAGATTAGATGTTCGCCGTGGTGAACAAATCAAAGTGGGAGATTCTGTTATTGGTAATAGAACTAATATCAAAGTTGTTAAAAATAAAGTGGCTCCACCATTTAAAACAGCTGTCGTTGACATAATGTACGGTGAAGGTGTATCAAGAGAAGGTGAACTTGTTGATATTGCATCAGAAATTGGTGTTATGGAAAAAAGTGGTGCTTGGTATGCATACAATGGTGAAAAGATTGGTCAAGGTAAAGAAAATGCTAAGATCTTCTTAAAAAATAATCCTGATATAGCTGATGAGGTTGAAGGATTAATTAGAGAACACTACGAATTTAAGGATTAAATATTAATCCTTTTTCTTTTGCTTGTAAAAATCTCTTTTATAAATTATAATTTAAGTATAGAAACACAACTTCGCACATGAAGTTTTCTATAATAGATGGAGGGAATATATGGAATTTAATACGATGTCCATAATTACTCTTCTTATTGGTCTTGGAGTAGGTGCAGGTTTAATAATAGTTATAACTATATTATTCGGTGCCAATTCTAGAAGAAAAGCAGAAAAATTATTAAAGGATGCTCAAAAAGAAGCGGAAAAGCATAAAAGGGATGCGTTAGCTGAATTAAAAGAAGAAAGCTATAAATTAAAACAAGAAACTGAAAAGGAAATTAAAGAGAGAAAAGCAGAAGTTTTAGCAAGTGAAGAACGACTTTTATCTCGTGAACAATCTTTAGATAAAAGAGAAGAAATGTTACAAAACAGAGATTCTCTTTTAGAACAAAAAGATAATAATTTAAGTGCTTTACAAAAACAAGTCCAAGAGAAGGAAATTAAAATGGACGAACTTCTTAAGGAAGAATTAGAAAAATTAGAAAGTATTGCTAAATACTCTAAAGAAAAAGCTCATGATGAAATCATGAAAAGGGTAGAAAGTAATATGGAAGTTGAAATAGCTGAGTACATAAAAGAAAAAGAAGCAGAAGCTAAATTAGAAGTTGATGAAAAAGCTAAGAATTTATTAGTTAACTCAATGGAAAAATATTCTAATGATGTTACTAACATTCAAACAGTTTCAACAATTAGTTTACCTAACGATGAAATGAAAGGTAGATTAATTGGTAGAGAAGGAAGAAATATTCGTACAATTGAAGCAGTTACAGGAGTAGATTTAATAATTGACGATACTCCAGAGGCTATTGTAATATCTTCTTTTGATCCATTCAGAAGAGAGATTGCAAAACAAACTATTGAAACATTAATTAAGGATGGAAGAATTCATCCAACAAGAATTGAAGAAATCTATGATAAAGTTTGTAAGGATATGAATGCAAGAGTTACAGAAATCGGTAGAGATGCTATATATCAATTAGGATTATCAAAAATAGATCCTGATTTAGTTAATACAATTGGTAAACTTTATTTTAGAACTAGTTATGGTCAAAATGCTTTACAACATTCAATTGAAGTTGCAAACCTTTGCGGTATTATGGCTGGTGAGCTTGGTGAGAATGTTATGCTTGCTAAAAGAGCAGGTTTATTACATGATATTGGTAAAGCTATTGATTTTGAAGTTGAAGGAAGCCATGTAGATATTGGAATTGATATTGCAAAGAAATATCATGAAGATGAAGTAGTAATTAATTCAATTGCTTCGCATCATGGTGATACAGCTCAAACAAGTATTGTATCTTGTTTAGTACAAATTGCTGATACAATGAGTGCAGCAAGACCTGGTGCAAGAAATGATTCAATGGAAAACTATGTTAAACGTTTAGAACAATTGGAAAGCATTGGAAACTCATTTGCTGGTGTTGATAAATCATACGCAATGCAAGCAGGTAGAGAAATTAGAGTTTTGGTTAAACCAGATGAAGTTGATGATTTAACAAGCTTTAAGATTGCTCGTGAACTAAAAGATAGAATAGAAGCAGAAATGCAATATCCTGGAACAATTAAGATTACAGTTGTTCGTGAAACAAGAGCACAAGAAGAAGCAAAATAATTTGCTTCTTTTTTAATTAAAATAATTACTATTAAATAGTTTTAGTGTATAATATTAATAGGTGATTATAATGTGGCTTTTATTTATATTTTTATATATTATTTTGGCTGTTGCCTTTACTCAATTCTTTAAAATTGTTACTAATACTTCAACAAGTGATGGAGCGTTAATTGTTTTATTGCAATCTATTGCAGGAGTATGTGCATTATTATTAAGCCCATTTTTCAAATTCTCGTTTCCAACTGATTGGAAAATATATTTATTTTTGAGTATTGCTTGTATTTTTTATGCGATAACTGATAGAATGAACACAACAGTTAGAGGTGGCTTAGAAGCGTCTACCGTTAGTATTATTAGTCAATTATCAACGGTTTTTATGATATTAGCAGGTTTATTATTTTTTAAGGAACCATTTGTTTTTAAAAAAATCTTTGGTGCTGGATTAATAATTTTTAGTAATATTCTTATATTTTATAAAAAAGGAAAACAAAAACTCGATAAATATATTTTTCTAGGTATACTAGCAAATTTTACTTTTTCAATTGCTCTGTCTTTAGATGTTAATATATCAGAGAATTTCAATTTAGCTTTTTATGTTGCTTTAACATTATTGGTTCCAGCATTTTTTATTTCAAAAGCAGAAAGAGTTAGTTTTTCTAACATAAGAAATGAATTTGTTGGCGGTAATAAGAAAGCAATAATAATCACTAGCTTATGTTGGTCAATAATGCTTATTTGTGAACTAAAAGCATATCAATTAGGTAATGTTACTACTATAGCTCCACTATGTGCTTTAACGGTAATTGGTAATGTAATAGTTGGATATGTATTTTTAAAAGAAAGAGGTAATCTATTGAAAAAGTTGATTGCTGCAGTTCTTATAATTATAAGTGTATTATTAATCAATTTGTAAGTAAGTCTAGTTTATAAGAGAGTTTTTTATTAGAATGTATAATATTTATAATACAGTACATAATATTAATGGAAGCAATTAACGGATATGTTAATCTTCCAAAAAAAGCAAGCACATCATATTGATGTGCTTTATTTTATTTTACTAAATTCACTGATGAAGAACTCATCGGTCATACCTGAGATATAATCGATTACAATTCTGGCATTTGATGTATTGTTTTTATATTCATCAGTCATATGATCTAAATATATTTTGTAAATATTATTATTCTTATCAAGTTTTTTATTTTCTAATACTTTGTAAAGATAATCAAATAATTTATTAAACATCTTTTCAATTTTTATTTTCTCTTTTTCACTGTTAGCTTTATCATAAATATGTTCATAATTGAATGCTTTTAAATCACTCACTGCTTTATAAACATCTTTTGACATTGTTATATAACCTTTACCAAGAGAATTATTTATTATGTCTTGAGTAATTGTTGCTACAATATCACGGTTACTATCTCCTAGTATTTTCTTAATTGATTTAGGTATTTCATTTATATCAAATACACCTAGTCTAACAGCATCCTCAATATCTCTTCCTAAGTAACCAATAATGTCACTTATTCTTACAACACATCCTTCCATTGTCATAGGAATTAGTTTTTTTACATATTTAATATCTTTATAACATGAGTTATAGTCATTTAAGAAATCTTCAACTGTTTTCTTTTTTGGTTTATATTCAGCTTGAATAAATTCACCATTATGACAAAGTATTCCATCTAATGTTTGAACACATAAGTTTTTACCTTTACCATTATCTTCAAGATACATTAGTGTTCTTACAGATTGAACATTATGCATAAAGTGCCCTTCATTATAACGTAGTGAGATATCATTTAAAATTCTTTCACCTAAGTGTCCAAATGGCACATGACCAATATCATGTCCTAAGGCGATAGCTTCAATTAAATCCTCATTTAAATTAAGTGCGCGACCAATTGTTCTTGCTATTTTACTAACTAATTGAACGTGAATGATACGTTTTGATATATGATCGTTTTGAAGATTTGAAAATACTTGAGTTTTATCTATATAACGTGTATAAGACAAACTATAGATAATTCTATCAATATCTCTAAAATAATTTGGTCTAATATCTTTATTTAATGATCCAAATAATCTAATTGCATCTTTATCTTTAGCTGCATATTTAGATAAATTTTTTTCGTTTTTTAACATATTCTTTTTTATACCCATGGTTACCACCTAGATAGATTATAGCATAAAATTGATAATTTATTGCTTAATACTTAATTATTATGTTATTATAGAAAACAAATTAGGTGGTATTTATGAAATTATACTATGAAGTTATTAAGTTATTATTTAGAAAATATATATTGCGCTATGACACTGGAAAAGCTATTAGAATTTTTTGTGAACATATGGGTATTGCCTATGTTAAAGCTGCGCAAATGCTTACTAGTCAAAATATAGGAGATTTATTTACAGAAAAGGATCGTTTAATTCTTTCCAGTATTTGTGATAATTATAAAAGATTGCCTTTTTCAGAAATTAAGACTATTTTGGAAGAAGAATATAAAACTGAGCTAGATAATGTTTTTATGTATATTGATTCTGAACCTGTTGGGTCAGCTTCTATATCACAAGTACATAAAGCAGTATTAAAAAGTGGAGAAGTTGTTGCTGTAAAAGTTAAAAGAAAAGATATCACAAATAAGATTGAAAAGGACTTGAAAGATATTAGAAATTGTGTTCATCGTTTCGGTAAATTCTTTAAATATAATAATTTTGTTGGTGGTGATCATGCTTTAGAACTATATCTTAAATGGTTAGATGATGAAACAGACTTTAACCATGAAAAAGAAAATATTAAATTGTATCAAAATTTTGCAGAAAAAGTTAATGGAAAAATTCCGGATACAAAAAATATTTTAGTTCCAAAACTATATGAGGATTTATGTACTGAAAATGTAATTGTTATGGAGTTCGTCAATAGTCCAACTCTTACAGAAATTCAAAAAGATGAAGAAAATAATGAGATAATTGCAACTGCTATAAATAGTTATTTAAAATCTAGTTTCTATGCTTTTTTTCATAATGAACAAATCGTTTTTCATGGAGATCCACATAATGGAAATGTTTATATAGATGATGATGGCAATATCGGATTTTTAGATATGGGACTTTTATTTGTTTTAACTGAAGAGGAAGCTGATTTATTACGAAAACTTTTCTTTACTGCTTATGCGTGTAATTATGAAAAGTTGTATGATTTATTAATGCCATTTAGTAAAATGCCAGAAAAAGAAAAAGGCGCATTTAAAGAAGAGTTAAAAATATTTTGTAGTCAGACACATGAAATAAAGCTATCGGAGTTTTATACCAAAATGATTACAGTTTGTTTGGGACATGAAATAGTTCCACCGGATTTTCTATTTAGTATGGCAAAAACTATGGTTATATTAAATGGTACAAATAATGTTTTTGATAATAATTTAACTGTTGAAGCTCTGCTTATGGAACAAATTATTGACTATTTTTTTAGACGTAGTATGAGTGATGCTAAAGATATAGCACTTGATATTTTAAAACTATCAACAAAAGTTGTTCAAGATATTATAAGTAAAGATGCTTATCAAAGTTTGGTTTCAGAATATACTGAAATTGTTTCTTTATATGATAATTTATTGAAATGTTTTGCTAATTCAAAAGAAATGCTTGATATTTTTAAAGCTTCTACTGAAGAATTAAAGAAAAAAAGACAATAATTTGTGCTATAATTATATATATTAGTGAGAGGTATTTATGAAAACTGAAAAAAATATTTTAGTAGCTTTTATTTTAAATATATCATTTTCTATATTTGAACTTATTGGTGGTTTTTTCATTAATAGTGTTGCCATAATATCTGATGCAGTTCATGATTTTGGTGATGCATTATCTATACTACTTTCTTTAATTTTAGAAAGAAAAAGTAAAAAGAAACCTGATAATAAGTATACATATGGATATTTAAGATATTCAGTATTAGGTGCATTAATTACAACTTTGATTTTATTAGTTGGTTCAATCTTTGTAATAATTAATTCGGTAAAAAGAATAATATCTCCAGAAGTAATTAATTATAATGGGATGATTATATTTGCAATATTTGGAACAATCATTAATTTTGCTGCTGCAGTTTTTACTCATGAAGGAGATTCTTTAAATCAAAAAGCGGTAAACTTACATATGCTTGAAGACGTATTGGGTTGGGTTGTTGTATTAATTGGATCAATTATTATGAAATTTACTGACATAAGTTTAATTGATTCACTTATGTCAATTGGAATAGCTTTATTTATTTTAATTAATGCAATTAAAAATGTTAAAGAAGCTCTTGATTTATTTTTAGAAAAAACTCCAAATAATATTTCTAGTGATGATTTAATTAATCATCTTAAAGAAATCTCTGGAATTAAAGATGTTCACCATTTGCATTTATGGAGTATTGATGGAAATCAAATTATTGCAACAATTCATATTATTTGTAATGAAGAAGATGCAGACATAGTAAAAAAGAAAGTTAGAGAAGAAATGCAAGAGCACGGTGTAAATCATGTTACAATTGAAATAGAAAAAGATGAACATGATTGTGATGATTTAGAATGCAATGTAAGTGAAGCTAATTCTAGTCAACAACACCATCACCATCATCATTAAAAAAACTTCAGTTAATCTGAAGTTTTAGTTTGTTACATTATTTGATAACATATGTAGAATTTCTAACCAAGAGTTAGCTCTTATAAATTCTTGATTATCTTCATTAAATATATTTCCAAAAAGAATTGTTTTTATTCCATGAGCTTTTGCATTATTAAGATTCTTGATAGAATCATCTATTAAGATATCGATATTGTGTTCCTTACAAAATATTCCTTTATCGTATACACCAATGTTTAGTTTGTCATAGTAGATATCATTTTTCTTTAAATAATCATAACTGATTCCCCAAGGATCATCATATTCTGTTAAAGTTCTAGCTGTTACTATCTCTATTGTATATCCCATTTTATGTAAGGCATCTATAACTTCTTTGACATCTTTTTTTAATTTAACATTAGGGATAATGCTTTCAAAGTTACCAATAGCAAACTTTCGATAATCTGGATATTTGTTTTTGTCACACAATTCTTCATATGATGTTTTATTATGAATAAGTTGTGTTTTATCAAGATTATAAAATTTTGAATAGGCAGACATTATATCATCATATGAATCTGTCATTGTATCATCAATATCTATACCAATTCGCATATATATCACCATGCTAATTTTATCATGTGTCTATATTCTGTTGGCAAAAAAGTGTAACGCAATTGTTTAGTGTGTGTCAAATAATTATAATTATTTTTTAAATAAAAGCTTATTTAAAGGTTATATTTGATTTTATTTGATATAATGAATTTAATGTGTTATTATATGTGACGAAATAAATTTTACAAGCGAGGGACATAAAATGAACGTATTAGCAGATGAACAACAAAAATTATATCAAGAAGGATTGACAGAAGAAGAATATAAAAAAATTGAAAAAGAATTCTTAGAACTTTATTATAAGATGAGAGATAAAAATGCTAGTAAATTTTATAGTAAACTAACATTAGAACAAAGGAAAAAAATTCATAAATACATTCTTGGCATTTATATATTAAAAAACCGTTTAGGTGGTTTAACTCATGAAATTATTGCAGACAGAAGACAAAAGACTGATAGACCAATTATATTTGCTGTAACACATGTTGGTAAATTTGATATTGAGGTTACAAGTGAAGCCATTAAAGATCATTACTATTTATTGTCCGGAGATTATGAACATATTCAAGGAATTATTGATGAACCATTTATTGGTTTAAATGGGATCTTCTATTTTAATGAATTTGTAAAATCAGAAAGACAAGAAGTAACAGATAAAATGATTAATCATTTACAACAAAATGGTAATTTAATGTATTTCATTGAAGGAACATGGAATATGACTCCAAATTTACCAATGCTTCCATGTTATTGGGGGATAGTGGATATAGCTAAAAAAGGTAATGCAATCATTGTTCCTGTTGCGGCTGATCAATATGGAAAACATTTCAAAATAAATATTGGTGAAAATTTTGATATGAATAATTATGGCTCTGATGCATCTGAAAAAACTCGCGCTATTACAGATTTAAGAGACACTTTAGCTACTCTTAAATGGGAAATTTGGGAAACAGAGCCTACTAAGCGAAAAGATATAGCTCCGGATGAGTGGGATAAGTATGTTGAAGAAAGGTTTAAAGAATGGCCATACTTCAGTTTGGAATATATTGATAGACTAGTTTTTAAGCCAAAAAATGTGGTTGAAAGAAAAGATGTGTACGCTTTTGCTAAAAAACTTACACCAAATAAGAATAATGCATTCTTATATGATAAAAGAAATATAGATGGTATTTTTAGAGAAAATTAATTTTTCTCTTTTTTTTGCACACATATTTTAATTATGATATACTTATTATAATAGCTGGTGATGGTATGAGTAATATATATTTAACGGGGTGTGCTTTAGCAATTTCTATATTGCTTAGTATAATGTTTTTTTTAAAAAAAAGAGTTGATAATATTGAAACAAAAATATTTGGCTATATGTTGTTATTAAATATTATTGAGTCTATTTCTACTACAAGTATAGTTGTTGTTGCTATTTCTTTGAATAGTGATTTTTTTCTTACAATACTAAATAGAATTGATATTATAGCTATTATAACTTGGACAAGTTTAATGTTTTATTATGTTTTAAACATTTCCCATAAATCATTTTGTCAGACATTTAAAAAGTTTATAATTATTTTAAATGTTTTATTGTATACATTAGCATTAATTTTGCCAGTTAATATAATTAATCAAGATGGAATTTTAGATTCGAATGGTCCATTAACAGTTTTTGGCTTAGGAGCTGCAGTGATTTATATCATTTTTATGGCAATAACTGTTATTTCTGTATCAACAAATAAACGCAAAGATAATAATATAAAATATATACCTTTATATTTTTTAATAGTACTTTTAATTATTATTGCTATTTTGCGTGTTGTTGTTCCAGAAATTAATTTTATATCAATACTCTTGAGTTTTGTGGTGTTTTTAATGTATCATACTATTGAAAATCCTGATATTAGAATGATTGCTGCTTTAAATGAAGCTAAGTTAGCAGCTGAAAAAGCTAATAATGCTAAATCAGACTTTTTATCTAGCATGTCTCATGAGATTAGAACTCCTTTAAATGCCATTGTTGGTTTTTCTGATTGTATTTTAGAAGAAGAAACATTAGAAGCTGCTAAAAGTGATGCTAAAGATATAAAGTTAGCATCAGAAAACTTGCTTGAGATAGTTAATGGAATTTTAGATATATCTAAAATTGAAGCTGATAAAATGGAAATTGTTGAAACAGATTACAATATCCTTGAGGCTTTAGATAATGTTGCTAAATTAGTTAAACCAAGAATTGGAGATAAACCAATTGAAATGAATGTTAATTTTGCTCCAGATATTCCATACATAGTTCATGGGGATGGTGGAAAACTTAGACAGATTATTACAAATATATTAACTAATGCGGTTAAATATACAGAAGAGGGTAGTATTTATTTTGATGTTTCTTGTGTAAATGAAGGCGACGAAACTAAGTTAATCTTATCTGTTGAAGATACTGGGCGTGGAATAAAGCCAGAACAAATTGATAAATTGTTTACTAAATTTCAAAGGTTAGATGAAGATAAAAATACAACACTTGAAGGTACAGGTTTAGGCTTAGCAATTACTAAACGCTTTGTTGAAATGATGGGCGGTAAAATTGTTGTTCAAAGTAAGTATGGATCAGGCTCTAAGTTCACAGTATACTTAAGACAAAAGATTGTTACTTTAAATAAACCAGAGTCAGAAAAAGAAGAAGAACTATTTGATACAATGCAAATTAAGTTATTTGATTTTTCTAAGTGTCGTGTGCTTGTAGTAGATGATAATAAGGTAAATATTAAAGTTGCTTTAAAGATTTTATCTAATTATGGTATAACTGCTGATTCTTGTGAAAGTGGTTTTGATGTAATAGATAGAATAAAATCAGGTAGTATTTATGATTTAATTTTACTTGATGATATGATGCCACGAATGAGCGGTGTAGAAACATTAAAGCAAATTAAAGAATTAGTTTCTTACGATATGACAGTTGTTGCTTTAACTGCCAATGCTTTATCGGGTATGAAAGAAAAGTATATAAATGATGGCTTTGATGATTATTTGGCAAAACCAATTGAAAAAAATGAGCTTTATCGCATACTTATAACTTATTTAAATAATAAAATGCAAAAGCCTGAAGAGAAATCTGTATCAGTTAATATGTATACTGTTAAAGAAGAAAATAAACAAAAAGAAGATATCAAAAAAAGTATTTTAATTGTTGATGATAATAAAATTAATATTAAAATCGTTGAAAAATTACTTTCTAATTTTGATTTGGATATTGATTCAGCCTTATCAGGTAAAGAAGCAATTGAAAAAGTTAAAAATAAAAATTATGATTTAGTATTTATGGATATAATGATGCCAGAAATGGATGGTGTTGAAGCCTTCCATCATTTAAGAGACGATTTGGGATTTAAAAACCCTGTTATTACTTTAACAGCAGATGCAGTTGCTGGTTCTAAAGAAAAATATTTAAATGAAGGTTTTAATGATTATTTAGCAAAGCCAATCACACTAAAAATTATTTCTGATATCATTAAAAAATATTTATAAAAAGTTAGATTATCTAACTTTTTTATTTACTAATCAGTTTTGTTGATGTTATAATAACTTCGGTTTTGTTTTTGATAGTTAGAGGTGAAATCATGGAAATCATTGTCGATCAATTAGGCTATCAACAGTTTATGGATATATTAGAATCTTATAAACAAGAAAGTATAGATAATGGTTTAAAAGGTAATGAAGCATATAGTAATGACCCAGGGAATACTTGGCATGATAATTTTGATTTTGAAGTTATGATGCAAAAAAGTCGTACTATTGCTAATAAAATTGATAAAATGTATGAAGCAAAGAAGTTTTTAAAAGTAATTGAAAAAGAAGACTTAGCATATCATATTGTGAATATTGGCGATACATTAAAGTTAGAAATCATATATGGAGATAATGATATTGAATATGAAACAGTTATTCTCACAGGCAAATATATACCAAATGTCAATTTAGATATTGAAGAGATAACTTTAAATAGTCCGATTGGAAAAGCAATATTTAAACAAAAGGTAGGAGAGTTAATAGAATTTACTCTAAATGACCAAAAAACTTATGTTAAAGTTATAGAAAAAGTAAAGTAAAACACCAGCTATTTAGCTGGTGCTATTTTTATCTTTTGTTATAGTTTTTTCTAATGTATTTATTAATATGTTAAATATGAAAGATAGTAAAGACAAGATTAATATACCACACATTACTAAAGATAAATTAAATACTTGAGTTCCATAAAGAATTAAATAACCTATACCTTTTTTGCAACTTAAGAATTCTCCCATTATAACTCCAATAAGTGACATTGATAGATTTATTTTTAAAGCTGAGATTATTTCATTTTTTGATGATGGAATAATTAAATTTATTAATATATCTATTTTTTTTGCTTTAAATACTTTAAATAGTTTTATTAAATCTTTATCACAAGATTCCATTCCATTTAGTATTGTCATAAATGTTACAATAACACTGATAAGTAAGGAGTTAAAAACTATTGCTTTTGTCGATGTCCCTAACCAAATTATTATTAGAGGACCTAATGCAACTTTTGGTAAACTATTAATTGCTACTATAAAAGGATCTAATATTTTTTTTATTGTTTTAAATGAGTAAAGAATTAAAGCTATTAAGAATGCTACTATGAATGATAATATTAATGATAAAATTACTTCTACAGAAGTTGTAAAAATGTGAATAAACAAATTATTATCTTGATATAAATTAATAAGAGTAGTTATTACTTTTGATGGAGATGAAAAAATAAAAGAATTAATGATATTATATCTTGATAATAATTCCCATATAACTATAAAAAAAGTGAGTAATGAAAATTGGCTTATAGTTATAATTAATTTATTTCTTTTTATTCTTTTTAAGTATAATTTATGTTCTTCAGTCATGATCTATATTACTCCAAATATTTTCATACAATTTAGAGAAGAATCCTTCTTTTCTTCTTTCGCTAGGTACAGTAACTTCATCATAATTTAATTTGTATGCGCATTTAACACTTCCTGGTCTTTTTGAAAGTATAATTATATTATCGCTTAAACTTATTGCTTCTTCAATATCGTGTGTTATAAGGATGGTTGTTATATTTAATTCTTTAATTATCTTATAAACATCATCTGTAATGTTTTTTCTTGTTTCTACATCAAGTTTGGAAAATGGTTCATCTAAAAGCAAAATATTTGGTTTTATTGCTAAAGTTCTAATAAGAGCAAGCCTTTGCCTCATACCTCCAGATAGATTATTCGGATATTCATCTTTAAACTCATATAAATCATATTTTTTTAAAAGATTAATTACATAGCATTTTGTTTCATCATTAATATTTTTTTGTAATTTTAATCCGAGCATTGCATTATCAAAAACACTCATCCATGGTAGTAGAGCATCTGTTTGCATCATGTATCCGATAATTAAATCTTTATTATTTCTAATTGTTCCAGTACTTGTACTTTCAATTTTTGTTATAAGATTTAAAAGAGTAGATTTACCACATCCTGATGGACCGATAATACTTGTTATTTTATTATCTTCAATATCTATTGATATATTTTCTAATGCTTTAATCTCTTTAGTTGTAGTATGATATATCTTTGTTAAATTTCTTATATTAATTAAGTTCATAAATAAGGTCTTTATAGTTAACATAAGCTTTAATATCTTTATTATCTATCATTATGTCTTGTAGATTCTTAAAACTATCTTCCGGTATTTTTGGAGTTTTAAACCAAGAATCAGCATTTTTATAGTTATCTATCATGACTTCTAAATCAGCAATTGATGTATCAGGAAATTCAGAGATAATAACTTCGGCAATTTCTTTAGATGAATGAGTATGAACATATTCAAGTCCTTTTTTTATTCCTTCATAAAAAGATTTTATTATATCCTTATTATTTTCAATATAACTAATTTTAGCGTTAAAAGCTGTATATGGTACAACTCCTGAATAAGTTCCAACAGAATCTGCAATAAAACCATATCCTTCTTTAACTAGTTTTGTGGCATTTGGTTCGAATAGATTTACTCCATCACCATTTCCTGCAATAAAAGCAGAAGTAAGATTTGCAAAGTCAACGGATTCATCAACTTTAACGTTAGTAATATTTTCGTTTTTTAATGCATTTTTAAAATTAAGTAAAGGCATTCCTGATGCCCTTCCGGCTAATATTGTAAGTCCATTTATATCTTTGAAATCATGATAATTAACTCCGTTTCTTAAAACTAAGAATTGACCATCTCTTTTAGTTAAGCCAGCAAATGATTTTAAATAATCTTTATTATTTTCATTGTAGATATAAATTGTAGCTTCTGGTCCGCAGAAACCAATTTCCACATCTCCACTTAAAACAGCAGCTGCAACATTATTGGCACCACTGGTTAATATTACTTCTATATCTAAATTTTCAAAATAATTATTTTTTAACGCAACATACCATGGTGCGTAAAATACAGAGTGAGTAACTTCAGCAACTTTTATTTTTGTTGTAGTGGTTTTAGAATTTTTTTCTTTTTCATTATTCTTTTTCTCAACAACAATTACTGTTGCAAGTATAAGAATTAGTCCAATTAAAATTGTCACCAACATTCTTTTCAAATAAATAACCTCCTTTTATTTCCAATGTATTATATGGAGATTATCTAGTTATTGCTACTATTTTGTGTTTCTTATATATCCTTTTAATTATGAATATAACCATTAAAAGAATAACTATTGGTTTATAGTACGAACTTATATATTTAGACACAATTAAATAATTATCACCAATCATATTTCCAAGAAGTATGAGTATGGAATTCCATATAAAACCACCAATTGTAGTTAAGACTATAAATTCAACTATATTCATTTTAGCAATACCTGCTGGAATGGATATTAAACTCCTTACAATAGGTGCTAATCTTCCAATAAAAACAGACTTTTTTCCGTTTTCATTGAATTCGCTTATTGTTTTATTCATCTTGTCTTTATCAAGTTTTAATATGTTTATTATTTTATCATTTAAAAAATATCCTAGATAATAAAGTATAATTGCGCCAATTACAGAACCAAGTGTTGAAAACAAAACAATTAAAAATAAACTAAGATTAGCCTTCTTTGCGATAAATCCCGAGAATGTTAGGATAATTTCTGATGGAATAGGGGGAAATAGATTTTCAATCATGATAAGAAAAAAAATGCCAAAGTATCCAAATTTACTAATTATATTAAGTATAAAATTATTTATATTAATCACCTAATTAAGATTATGATATATATTAGTTTATTATTTACATCTTTTTAAACCTTTGCTATAATGTTATATAGAGAATAGAGAGGTATTTTGTTATGGAGAGAATGATTAAGGTCATTAATGACAATTTAAAGAATGTAATAGCTGGTATTAAAGATCATAAAGCTGATTTAGAAAACACTTTAGATGGCATTAGAAGCGATATGGCTACAAGTGTAAAAGAGGCTAATTCTTATAAAAATGAAGTTGAAGACGCCAGAACAATTGTCTATTCTCTAGAAAATGAAATTGCCGATCTAGAAAAAGACTTGGATGAATTAAATCAAAAATTTGGTTCTAAAGATTTTAAAGAAATCTTAGCTGCTGGTAATAAAGAAATTAATGCTAAAATAATTGAAAAGAAATCATTAATTAATGAACAAGGAAGAATTATTTTAACATTAACTGAAAAAGCTCGTAGTTTAAAAGAACAATTAGTTGATTTAAGAGAAAGAAAAATAGCTACTGAAGAAGAACTTAAGAAAACTAAAATACTTGAAAGTTATTATGAATTAAGAGTTACAGATATAATTAAATTTGCAGAAGAACATCCTGAAGAACTAGCAAATTATAGAGATGAAGTTCCTCAAGATGAATTAGATATTCAAGAAGATATCGATATTACTGGTGTTATTGACGGTTCTATTTTCGAAGAAATTGATGAAATTTCTGGTAATGAACCAGATCAAGATTTACTTCAAAATGCATTAGCTAATCCAGGAGAAATACCTGTATATGAAAAAGAAGCAGAAGAAGAAAAATCTGTAGAAATTGATGTATCTACAGCTAACCAACTTGATAATATAATTACTGATGCAACTAATTTCATGAATAAAGCTAATGAACTAGATACTAATGATAGTGATTCAAATAATTTGGAAACTTATAGTGAAGATATCAATCCATATTTAGATATGGAAGGATTAGAAAAAGAACTTGCTCAAGAAGAAACTGTAGTAGATGATGGAATAGAACTAGAAAATAGTGAAGTAGGACTTGTTGAAATTGAGGGTTATGTACCTGATGCTTCTAAAGCTTCTGAATCAACAGTATCAGAAGAAGGTCCATCAAGTGACAAAGTGGGACTTATTGAAATAGAAGGATATACTCCAGAAACTGAAGTAGTAAATTCTGAAATAATTGAAGAAATATCTGAATCAATTGAAGAAGAAACTGAGGCTCAAGAAGAAACAACAGGAGAAGTTCAAGACCTAGCTTCAATGTTTGAAAAATATGATATGAATCTTAAGATGTTCAGTAAAGCAGAACGAGAAAAATTAGAAAAATCTGATATTAGAGCTAATATGGTTCATTTTGTTAAAACAATGAGAAAGCATAATATTGAATTAGATAAATTCTATGATAATGCTAATATTCTAATTGCTCTTAAACCAAGAAAATTAGAAAAACTATTAACATTAATTGAAAAAACTGATGCAACTCTTGAAGATATGCTTTTAGTATTTAAATATTTAGATAAAGTTAATATCGAAAAATTTGAACAACTTGTTAATGCAGAAAGTGGAGCAAGTTTAGCATCATGTCTTGGTCAAGCAATTAACACAACTGATGATGTTATTGGTTCAACTTTAGGATTATCAAGAAAAGCAGAAGAAACATTAAAGAAAACAGCAACTAAAGAAGAAATGAAAATAATGAACGCACTTCCTGATATGGTATTAGAAAACTATCGCGAAGTTAGAGCATTAAATGTTGATAATATTGAAGATTGTATTTCTAAGTATCCTCATAGATTTACTCTTACTCATAGTAAATTCCATGAGATATTGGATAAATATGATACAGAAGATTTAATTAGATGTATTAATAAAAATCCAGCTGTTATTGATAAATTGTAGAAAGAACGACAATGTTCTTTCTTTTTTTGTATATCATTTGTAAAATTTACTCTTATTTACACATATTATGTAGTTATTTGTTATAATTATTATAAATCATTAGTGCATATAAGTACTAAAGAAGTAGGGTGAAAGTAATGAAGAATAAAAAGTTTATTTATTTTATATTTTTATTTTTAATTATTTTAATTCCTGGTAATGTCTTTGCAGATAAAATCGAAATTACAGGCAATGATGTTCGTGTAAGAACTGAACCAAAAACAGGTGAATCTAACATTATAGTAACAGCAGGCCATGGAGATACCTTTGATCTTGTATCAACAGCTTTAGTTGCTGATAAGGGGGGCTGTAGTGCTGGATGGTATAATGTTAAAGCCTCTGGTAAAAACGGTTATGTTTGCTCAAGTTATGCGAGAATAATTGAAACTACTGTAGTTGTAGATCCAGCAGCACAAAGCGCATGTGAACAAGAACTAAGTAAGGCTGGTTTTCCAAAACAATATTGGAGTGGACTATGTTCATTAAAATTAGCTCATCCAAACTGGACATTTAATCCAATTAACACAGGTCTTGATTTTAAAGTAGCTGTAGAAAAAGAAAGTGCATGTAAGAAAAATACAATTAGTACATCTAATCAAGAATACATTGATACATCATGTACAGGAAGTTTTGATTCAGGGTATAAAGCTGTAAGTCAAAAGGCAGTTGCATATTATTTGAATCCGACTAATTTCTTTGATGAAAAAAATATCTTTATGTTTGAATCAAACTATGTAAATAAAAATGTAAGTGATGATTTATATGCATCTACTTCAAAGAGTATTTTAGGAACGTTTATGGTAGATAATTTACCTAGTCTAACAACTGCTATTAATAATGCTTGTCGTACTAAGGAAGTTAATCAGGTAATGATATCTTCAAGAATCAGACAAGAAATTGGTACAGGAAAAGCTACAAGCAATACTTATGCTGGTCAATTGTTATCTTGTATTTCTGGAAATTATACAACACGCTGGGGAACTGTTGATCCACAAGATAATCTATCAATGGATTACTACTATAATTTCTTTAATGTTGGAGTTAATGATGGTAGTAATGGAGATGCCGCTTATAAATCAGTATTATATGCTAAAAGACATGGCTGGGGCGGAACAGGAGACCAAGCAAAGGATTTAGAATTGGCTATAGGTGGCGGAGTTGATTTTTTAAAGAATAAATATATCACAGTTGGTCAAGATACAATATACTTTCAAAAATTTAATACACATCCAGTTAATTCAAGCAATTTATATGTTAACCAATATATGAGCAATATAGCTGCTCCTGTGAGTGAGGCAAGTATTGCCTATAATGCTTATAAATTTGCTAATATGCTAAATAGTCCATTTATTTTTAATATACCTGTTTATAACAATGTTGATGTAGTAATCGAGAATTCACCAAATGGTGCTGTTCCAGATGGTTCAACAAACAGCTCTAATGGCCTTAGTACAGAAACCATTATTGTATCATCGGGTTATAAATTATCAGGTACAACAATAACTGGAATTGCTGTAGGTTCAACTTTAAATGATATTAACAATAAATTAAAAGCAAATGGTGCTTCTATTACAAGTGGCTCGCTTAATAAAACAGCAGGTACTGGAATGGTTATTAAAATTTCGAATGGAAGTACTGAAAAAGAATATACTTTAGTAGTTAAAGGGGATACTTCTGGTGATGGAGTCATTAATGCTTTAGACCTTTTACAAGTTCAAAAAAGCATTCTTGGCTCATATAAGTTTAACAGTGCTCAAATGAGTGCTGGGGATCCATCGGGTGATGGAAAACTAGATGCTTTAGATTTATTACAAATTCAAAAACATATTTTAGGATCTTATAAAATAACTCAATAGGAGGATGTTATGAAAAAGTTTTATGTAATTATTTTAGGATTATTTATGATAGTATTACCTACACATGTATATGCATCATCTGCAAATATAAGTGTAAGTGCTAGCAATACAGTTATGGTAGGAAATCAAGTAACTGTAACTGTTACTTTATCAAGTAGTAGTAAGATAGGAAGTTGGCAAGTAGATTTATCTTATGATAAAAATTTATTACAACTAACTAACAGTAATGCTGAGGGTGGCGGAACTTATATGGTAAATGTTGCCCAAAACGGTACTACAAGCAAAAAATATACATTTACATTTAAAACATTAAAAGCAGGTTCAGCAAAGGTAAGTGTAAATTCTTATACTTTGTATGACTATAATACTATGGATGCAATGCAAACAACTGGTTCATCAAAAACTATTAGTATTAAAACAAAAGAAGAAATAGAGGCATCATATTCATCTAATGCTTACCTTAAAAGTTTAAGCGTTGGAGAATATGAATTAAAACCTGCATTTAATAAAGAGACATATGAATATAATGTTGAAGTTGAAAATGAAATTGAATCTATTACTTTAAGTGCATCAAAAGAAGATGCTAATGCTACTATAAGTGGTTCTGGTGAAAAAGAATTAGTTGAAGGTAATAACAAATTTGAAATAGTTGTTACTGCCCAAAAAGGTAATAGTTTAACTTATGTAGTTAATGTTTATAGAAAAGAATTAGATCCTATTAATATAAATATAAATGGTAAAGAATATGGTGTAGTTAGAAGAGCAGATGCACTTCCTGAATTTAAAACTTTTACACCAACTACAGTAACGTATGAAGACACAGAAATACCCGCTTTATACAGTGAAATAACTGGAATTACTTTAGTTGGACTAAAAGATGAAGAAGGAAATGTGGTTACTTACTTTTATGAAGACAATAAGATAACTAATATCTACATTGAATTAAATGGAAATACTTATGCAATTACTCCTCTTGAATTAAAAGAAAGTGATTTATTCAATAACTATAAGATCAAAGAAGTTGAAATAAATGGTGTTAAAGTAAAAGCTTATATTTTAGCAGACGATTCAAAATACGCAATTATATATGGACAAAATGTTGAAAATGGAGATATCACATATTATTCTTACTCTTTAACTGATGGAACATTCCAAGTTTATGATAAAGATTTAATTGCCTTTTATGAAGAAAGAATTCAAAACTACAAGTATATTCTTTTAGGCGCTATTGCAGTAATATTTATTCTTCTACTTATCGTATGTTTTAGAAAAACAAAAAAAATTAAGAAAAATGATAACAAATATGATGCTTCATTAGTTCAAACTATTGAAAATCATATAGATGAAGAAATAAAAGAAGAAATAAAAAATGAAAACGAGAAAAAAGAAGAAACTAAAGAGATCAAACTTGTAGAAAAAGATATAGAGGAAAGTGTTGATAAAACTAGCGAGATAAAACTTGTTAACAACGAAGAAAGTAAGAATAATAAGAAACATAAGAATAAAAAACAAAAGATTAGAAATGACTTTGATTTCTAGTCTTTTTTCTTGTCTTTTTCATATAAAGTAATAGGTGATATGTTTGAAATATTTTAAATACTCTTTACTTATTTTTTTATGTGTAATTTCATTTTATGTTTCAGATAAACTACTTTTATATGTTGAAAATGCAAGCCCTTTAATGCAGGCAATAAACGATGTTGAAGATTTTGATGAATATGCTCCGGTTAATGCTACTATTGATGGTAATACTATAATACCAGGAAAAAAAGGAAGAACTATTAATAAAAGAGAAACTTACTTAAAGATGAATGATTTTGGAGCATTTAATAATACCTTTTTTGTTTATGATTATGAATCGCCAGAAGTGTCTTTAGATGATAATTTAGATAAAGTAATTATAAAAGGAAATGATGATAAAAAAATATCATTATTAGTCGATACTAATAAGTATGATGAATTTTTTCTTGAAAATAAAATTAAAACAACTAAATTAATTAGTAATAAAGATAATATAACAGATGATGAAAACATTAGTTATATTAATGCAAACTTAGATAAAGATCTTTTCTATGACTTAAATTATTATCTAAAGAGAAAAAAAGAAAATAATAAAATATGTTTAGTAGGTAAGTCAAATATAGAGGTTTGTAAAACTTTAAAATATTATTTGGTTGAACCAAATTTAAATATGTATCATTCAAATGTTGTTATGGTAAAAACAAAACTTGAAGGCGGTTCTATTATATATATTCATGATGATGTTTCTTTAAGTGAATTAAAAGTAATAGTTCAAGAAATAAATTATAAAAATTTAGAAATAGTAAGCTTAAGTGAATTAATTAAAGAATAACTATTTGACATTTTATAGTACTTAATATAGAATAAAAACAACGAAAGAAAAATAGGTGGCATTATGAAAAAAAGAGATGTCTATGTTGCGCCAATTTATATGGATAAAAAAATCAATGATGAAACAAAAAATATTAGTACAGATAGAATTACAGTATGTGATCAAGCCGTACTTGTAAAAAATCATGGTGGCGCTTATGTATGGCTTAATGAAATTAACACTCTTGAAGATATGTTTTTATTCTATATGTGTTTATCAAATATAATAGAAACAGAACCACAAAACAATGAAGAGTTTTATACCGATGAGTCAAAAGCTGTTCCATACTTTGATATAAATGAACATGAACAAAAAATTGGTGTAAAGAAATTAAAACGTGAAATACTTTTGGACCCAAGATTACCAGGTGGAGTAGAGTATTAAAAGACAGAAATGTCTTTTTTCTATGTAAGAAAATTATCAAATATGCTAAAATATTATTAGGTGATAATCATGAAGAAAATAGTATTAATAGATGGTAATAATTTAATGTTTAGAAGTTACTATGCTACTGCCTACACGGGTAGTTTAATGAAAAATTCAAAAGGCTTAGTAACTAATGCTTTATATGGTTTTGCTAATATGATTAATAAGATAATTGAAGAAGAAAAGCCAGAATATATGTGTGTTGCTTTTGATGTTGGAAAAAGTTTTAGACATAGACAATATGCTGAATATAAAGCAGGAAGAAGTGCTACTCCTGAAGAACTAAAAATGCAAATGCCAATAGCTAGAACAATGTTAGATAAAATGGGTATATTTAATATAAATGTTTTAGACTATGAAGCTGATGACATTATTGGTACTTTAGCAAAAAGAGCGAATGAAGATCCTGAGTGGGATGCTTTACTTGTTACAAGTGATCATGATTATTTACAATTGATTACTGATGTTGTTAATGTTAAATTATTACAACCTAAAGGCTTTACTAAATATAATCCTGCATCATTTAAGGAAGAATATGGAATTGAACCTATTAGGGTAATTGATTTAAAAGCTTTAATGGGCGATTCTTCAGATAATATACCAGGAGTTCCAGGTATAGGCGAAAAGACAGCCTTAAAATTATTAGTTGAATATGGAACACTAGACAATTTATATGAAAATATTTCATCTATTAAAGGTAAACTTTATGATAAGTTAGTAGAAAATAAGGAGTCTGCATATTTTTCTTATGAACTTGCTACAATCTTCTGTGATGTTCCAATAAATAATAAATTTGAAGATATGAAGTATGAAGGGCCTACAAAGGAATTAGATGATTTCTATCGCGAATTAGAATTCTATTCTTTAGTCAATAAACATGAAAATGTAAAAAAAGTAGTGGTTGATAATAATTCTAAAGTATTAGAAAATGTTAACGAAATTAGTTTAGATAAGCAAATATCTTATTACATAGAATGTGATAATGAAAATTATCATCTTGCAAATATTTTAGGTATGGGTTTATATGACGGGAAAAATCTATTTTATGTAGAAGAGAGCAAAATAAATGAAGTAATGGCATATATTAAAGATGTTCCTAAATATACTTTTGAATTAAAAAAGAATATGTGCTTACTTAAAAATGTTGACCTTAATACAATTTTTGATTTAAATTTGGCAGCATATCTTTTAAATAAGACAACAAAAGATGATTTAGCAATATTAATGAATAATGATTCAATTGAAGTTCCATTAATTCATGATATTATTAAGAAAAAAATTGATGTTAAACCATTTGTAACTTTAAAAGCTAAATATATTAGTGATTTACATGATAAATATATAGATGATTTAAAAAGTGAAGAGATGTATGATTTATATACAAATATAGAACATCCTTTAATTAGAGTTCTAGCTAAAATGGAACTTAATGGTATTAAGTGTGATAAAAATATTTTAAGTGAAATGGCAGGTAAAATTAAAATTCAAATTGAAGAATTACAAAGTGAAATATATGAATTATGTGGACGTGAATTTAATATTTCATCACCTAAGCAACTTGCTACTGTTCTTTTTGAAGATTTAGGTTTACCACATGGTAAGAAGATTAGTACAAGTGCTGATGTTTTAGAAAAACTAGTATCAGTTCATCCAGTAATTGCTAAGATTCTTGAATATAGAAATATTACAAAACTTTATAGTACATACTTAGAAGGGTTAAATAAATATATTTTAGATGATGGTAAAATTCATACCATATATAAACAGACTCTAACAAGAACAGGAAGACTATCCTCAGTTGATCCTAATATGCAAAACATTCCAACTCGTGATGAATTAGGACGATTAGTAAGAAAAGCTTTCTTACCAGTTAATCAAGAATTCTTATCAGCAGATTATTCACAAATTGAGCTTCGTATACTTGCTCATATTTCTGAAAGTGAAGATTTAATTCAAGCATTTATTGACGGCAATGATATTCATACAAAAGTAGCTGCTGATATATTTAATAAAGATATGAAAGATGTTACTAAGAATGAAAGAAGAACTGCAAAGGCTGTAATCTTTGGAATAGTTTATGGTATTAGTGGTTTTGGTTTAGGAGAAAATATTGGAGTTAGTCCTAAAGAAGCTAAAAAGTTTATTGAAAAATATTATGAATTATATCCTGGTGTAAAAAGATATATGGATATGATTGTCAAAGATGCTTATGATTGTGGTTATGTTAGAACACTATTTAACCGTAAAAGAAATATTGATGAGTTATTTTCAAGTAACTTTATGATTAGACAGGGTGGAGAAAGAATTGCTTTAAATACTCCAATCCAAGGAACAAGTGCTGATATTATCAAAAAAGCTATGGTTGAAATTGATGAAGCATTTGAGGCAAATAATATTAAATCATCTATGCTTTTACAAGTACATGATGAACTTATCTTTGATGTAATAGAGGAAGAGAAAAATAAAGTTTCAGATATAGTTAAAACAATCATGGAATCTACAGTTAAATTCTCAGTCCCGTTACTCGTTAGTCAAGACTTTGGTACAGATCTATATGAAACTAAATAAGAAGCATATGCTTCTTTTTTTGACAAATAAAGTTTTGATTAATATAATATGCAATAATAAATTATCAATTAGGTGATTATTATGGAATTAACTAACAAAGCAGTAAGAGAATTAACTGCTTTAAAAGATGAATATGAAAGAAAAGAACAACTTGCTGATAAAAAATTTATGGTAAGTGCTTTAGATATCCTTGAAGCAGAAGCAAGATTTCAAGGTCTATTAGAATATGATTTTGTTGATCATGATTATTGGACTATTTTTACTGAAGGAGAATTAATAAGTATTAATTTTAAGAAATTATTAGATTATTCTAAAAAAGAATTATCTTTATATAAGAAAAAGTATAAAAAAGAAGAATTATTTGCAATAAGAAATATGTATGTATTATATTGTTTAATTCATGAAGGTTCACACGTATGGCAGTTTTGTGGTCTAGATGATTATGATGAGATTAATCGATATTACAATGCAATTGATTTTGATGAAGAAGATTTATATAATCGATTAAAATATAGATTATTTCACGATACTTACTCATTTGAAAGACATGCTTGTATTGATGCTAATCGAGAACTTGCAAAAATCTATGGCGGAACTAAATTTGCAAAAATAGCTACAATGGCTCATATGTATTATTTATCTAGTAATTATGGAATATTATCTCCTGTTGAGAAGACTTTATTGATAAGGCATAAGAAGAATGATTTTGATACTACTGATATACCAACTCCTCTTCTTATTGATGTTGGATTTAGACTTGATAAAGATACTTATAAAGAATTTGAACAAATCATTATTAAAGAAGCCAAAGGCAAAATTAGTTATGAAAAAAGTTTAAGTCTTATTAATAAATTATAAGTTGCTAATAATTATATTTAGTGATAATATTTTTTTAGAATGAAGGTGAAGTTATGCCAGAACTTGCAGAAGTTAGAACAGTTGCTAGAACTTTAAATGAAAGAATTGTAGGTAAAAAGATTATTGGAGTTGATACTCCATTTGATAAAATAATTGAAGGAGATAAAAAAGCATTTGTTGAAGGTGCTATTAACTCTTACATTACAAATGTTGATAATTATGGAAAATGGATATTTATATCTTTAGGATCTAATACTATCATGGCACATTTACGTATGGAGGGTAAATTCTTTATTAAACCTCAAGATGAAAAAATAAGTAAACACGAACATATTATATTTCATTTAGATGATGGTACTGATTTAAGATATCATGATGTTCGTAAGTTTGGAAAAATGATTTTAGTTAAAACTGACGAAATATATAGATCAAAAGAAATTGCTAAATTAGGTATTGAACCTGATAATAAAGCTTTAAGTGCTCATTATATTCATGAATGTTTAAAATCAAAAAAAATGCCAATTAAGACAGCTTTACTTGATCAAACAATTATTAATGGGCTAGGTAATATCTATGCAGATGAAGTTTTATTCGCATCTGGTATTAATCCCTTAAGAGAAGCTTGTTCAATTAAACTAACTGAATGCGAAAGTATTAAAAATGCAGCGAGTGCAATTATAACTAAAGCAACTGAAATGGGCGGAACAACTATAAGAAGTTATACTTCTTCATTAGGAGTATACGGTAACTATCAAAGCGAACTTAAAGTTCATACAAAACAAGGTGTGCCTTGCCAGGTATGTGGAAGTGAAATAAAGAAGACAAGAGTAGGTGGAAGAGGAACTTACTATTGTCCTAAATGTCAAAAATAAAAAATACACCAATTCTAATATTTTGGTGTATTTTTTTCTGGTTTTTTAGAATTTTGTCGAATGTATTGGTAATCACAATAAGTTGATAAAGAATAATGATGTTTACAAAAATCCGTTGGTTAAATAATAACTAAAGCATTATGTTATATAATCTCTTAAGAAACGATATTTAAGTATGTCATCATTATGATGGTTTTTATTGTGTAAATTTTTATAATAAATCAACGGTTTTTTAGTGAACTTATGTGTAAAGTCAATGTTTTTTTCACAAAGCCTATGTTATAATTATTTATAGTAAAGGAGTGTTTGTATGAGCGAGCAATTATTAACAATGATTACTATAACTTATGCTGTAATTACTTTTATTGTCGTTTTAGTAATTGTTTTCATTGTACTTAAAAGAATAAAAGATCAATATAAAAACACTCTTGTAGAACTTGAAAGAAGTAAAAACCTAATTATTAGTGGTTCTATTTTATCAGAATTAAATAAAGTAGAAGCGTTAATTAATAATAAAGACTTAGAAGAAAAATACAATTATTGGAAGAGTATATTTAAAAATATTAAAGATGTTGAAGTACCTAACATTACTAATGAAATAATTACAGCTGAAGAATTACTTGAAGATCACAATTATTCACAAGTTAAAGATGTATTAGGAAGAATTGAATTTAATATATATATTGCAAAAAGTAAAGCTCAAAAATTACTTGAAGATATTAAAGAAATTACTTTATCTGAACAAAAGAATCGTGAAATTGTTACAAAACTAAAAACAGATTATCGTACAATTTTCTTACAATATAACAATAATGATAAAGACGATTATAGTTTAATTAGAACCCCATTAGAATTACAATTTGAAAATATTGATAAATTATTTTCGACTTTTGAAATGGCTATGGAAAACAATGTATATTCAGAAGTAGGTAAAATAGTTAGAGCTTTGGATGATTCTATAGGTAACTTAAAAATAGTAATTGAAGAAGCACCAAGTATTATTTTGATGGGTAGAAACTTAATTCCAAATAGAATTAAAGAAGTTAATAAAGTTTATGAAAAAATGAAGAACGATGGCTTTAACTTAGATTATTTAAATATTGAATATAATATTAGTGAATCTGAGAAAAAAGTTGCTGATGTTTTTGATAGACTAAATGTTTTAAACTTAGAGGATTCAGTATTTGAACTTCGTACTATTATGGATTACTTTGATTCTTTATACAGCGATTTTGATAAAGAAAGAATTTCTAAGAAATCATTTGATGATTACATTAGAAGTGTAATTATGAAATGCAAAAAACTTAAAAAAATAATTAATAAATTATCTAACAAGATTAATGATATTAAGTATAGCTATGACTTAACTGATGATGATGTTAAAATTATAGTTGAATTAAAAATAGAAGTAGCTGAATGCGAAGAAAAATATGATGAAATAATTGCAGCCTATCGTGAAAAGAAAACAGCTTATTCTAAACTTAATAAAGAGATGGATTTGGTAAATGCTCGTTTACTTAAATGCGAAGATAAATTAAATTATACATTAAGAAGTTTAGGCTCTTTAAAAGAAGATGAAATAAGAGCAAGAGAACAATTAACAGAAATTAAATCAATTGTTAAAGAAGCAAGAACACATGTTAATTCTTTTAAATTACCAGTTGTTCCAAAAAACTATTATGTTGAATTAGATGAAGCAAATGAAGCAATAAAAAATATGGTTATTGAACTCGAAAAACAACCAATAAGTATCAAGACTTTAAATACAAGAGTTGATACAGCTAGAGATTTAGTATTAAAAGTTTATAATACATCTATTGAGATTATTAAAACTGCTTCTATGGCAGAGAATGCAATTGTCTATGGAAATAGATATAGACCAGTTAATTCAAGCATTGATTCTGGTTTAGCTAAAGCTGAGAGAGAATTCTTTAAAGGCAACTTTAAATCGAGTTTGGAACTTGCAATTAATTCAATTAATGTAGTTGAACCAGGAATTTATAATAGATTACTAGATGCTTATAAAAGCGAGAATTAGGAGGATATATGGTTTATTTAGATTATTCATCAACAACTCCTGTATTACCAGAAGTATTAGATAGTTATAATAAAGTTACTGAAGAATATTTTGGTAATCCCAATAGTTTGCATAGTTTAGGTATTAAAAGTCGTGAGCTACTTGATAGTGCAACTAAGCAAATTGCCGAACTTTTGAATATCAAGGAAACTGAGTTTGTTATGACAAGTGGCGCTACTGAAGCAAATAATATGGCATTAATTGGCACTGCCTTAACATATAAAAGATATGGAAATAGAATTGCTGTATCGAAAATGGAACACCCAAGTATTTATGGTATATGTAAATACTTAGAATACATAGGTTTTACTATTGATCTAATTGATGTTACAGAGGAAGGTGTAATTGACTTCGATGATTTAAGAAGAAAAGTCACAAAAGATACAATCTTAGTTAGTGTTTGTGCTGTTAATTCAGAAACAGGTGCCAGACAACCTTTAAAAACTGTAAGACAAGTAATTAGAAAAAACAATGAAAACTGTATATTACATTCTGATATGACTCAAGCAATTGGTAAAGTCAATATATCAGTAAATGATGTTGATTTAGCGAGTATGAGCGGACATAAGATTTATGGTCCAAAAGGAGTAGGTTTGTTATACAAAAATAAGAATCTTGTTTTAACACCACTTCTTTATGGAAATCACGATGGTGAATTAAAGCCTGGAACTCCAGCTTTACCTTTAATAGTATCGTTTGCCAAAGCTTTAAGACTTGCTTTAAAAGATTTACCTAAAAAGGAAGAAGTAGTTCGTAAGTATAATGAAAAGATAGTTGCTCATTTAAGTAATTATCCAAATATTAAAATAAATTCATCAAAATATTGTATACCCCATATTTTAAATATTAGTTTAATGAATATTAAACCTGAGACATTCATTCATGCTTTAGAAACTGATGAAATATATGTTTCTTCAAATACAGCATGTGCATCAGGTGAACCTAGTAAATCAGTTATGAATATGTATAAAGATGAAACACGTAGTAAAACTACTATCAGAATAAGTTTATCGCATATAACGCTTCCTAGTGAGATATCCGAATTCCTAGAAAGTTTTGATAAACATTATAACGAATTAAATACTTTAAGATAGAAGGTTTGACCTTCTATTTATTTGACATAAATAAGTATTTATAGTATAAAATGAGTAAGTGAGATGATATTATGAAAACTATATTAACCGGTTTAAGACCAACAGGTAATCTTCATTTAGGTCATTATTTTGGTGCTGGAGTTAATTATTTGGCTTTACAAGATAAGTATGACTTTTATTTAGAAATTGCTGATGTTCAAGCTTTAACTGATAATTTTTCTGATCCGGGAAAAGTAAGACGCAATGTAAAAGAGATTACTACTGATTTACTTGCAATCGGACTTGATCCAGAAAAAGTTAATTTCTTTATTCAATCAAGAATACCTGAAATAGCTGAATTAACAGTTTATTATTCTAATTTGGTTACAGTTTCAAGATTACATAGAAATCCAACTGTAAAATCAGAAATTGCTCAAAAAAAAGAGCTATTTGGGTCGGATGGAGAATCTATAACTTATGGATTTTTAGGATATCCTGTTTCTCAAGCAGCAGACATTACTTGTTTTGATGGTGAGTGTGTGCCTGCTGGAGAGGATCAAATGCCTTTAGTTGAACAATGCCGTGAAATAGTTAGAAAATTTAATTCTATTTATGGTACTGTTTTAAAAGAACCAGAAATACTGCTTTCTGAAAACAAACGAATTAAAGGTTTAGATGGCAATGATAAGATGGGCAAAAGTCTTGGAAATGCGATTTACTTAGTTGATGATGAAGAAACGATAAAAACCAAAATTATGAATGCAGTAACGGACACAAATAAAATTAAAAAAGATGATCCTGCAGATCCAGAGAAATGTATGGTTTATTATTATCATGAATTAGTAACTGAAAAAGATGACTTACCAACAATTTGTAGTGAATGCAAAAAGGGAGAACGTGGGTGTGTTGATTGTAAGAAACAATTAATTGAATCTATGAATGAGTTCTTAAGACCTATTAAAGAAAGAAGAAAGTATTATAAAGAACATCCTGAGATTGTTGATAAAATTTTAGAAAACGGCACAGAAAAAGCAAGATGCAAAGCAAAAGAACAAATGAAAAAAGTAAAACAAGCTATGATGCTTGATTATGACAACTAGTTCACATTAAGTGAACTTTTTTCTTCCTTTAAATAGTTTAATGATATAATTATACTAGGATGTGATTCAATTGAAATCAACAAAAAAGTTTATTATAAATTTAATCATATTAGTTTTATTAATTGGAATTTTCCTTATAGTGAATATTTATGGATTTGAAAATATAAAGACTGGACGCATTACAACAACTACTAAAAATGTAACAACAACAGAAGCTCCTGTTCAAGATATTGCTTATGAAGATATAATTTATGTAGGTGATGAAGAAATACAAATACATTCAGTTCAATTTGTCAGTCATTTAGGATTTGGATTTAAATATGAGTCGGAATACTTTGAAGTTAAACATTTATCAAACGGCTCTGTCTTAATAACAAATAAAGAAGACGCTAATAATTATATAACAATAGAAAAGCTTCAAGAAAATGTATATTATCAAGAATATGAAAGATTAAATTTAAAAGAAGAAATAAACGATGGTTATCTAGTTAATTATAAATTCTTAAAAGGTTCATCTTATAATTATTTAAAAGTAACTAAATCGGCAATACTCGATAATTCAAGTCTTAATGCGCACATGGACTATATTATTCATACAATGAGTTTTACTAGCAATTAGCTAGTTTTTCTTTATTTTTAAGCAAATATTTTATATAATGTTAGTTGTTAAGAGGTGTTTTTATGACTAATAAGGAATTAGCAGATTTAATATTTCCAAATGTAGATAAAACAATTGAAGATTATGAAAAAATATATAAGAATCGTGAATTAAAAGAAGGCACTATGGTTACAAGATTTGCACCATCTCCAACCGGCTTTGTTCATATTGGTAATACATTACAAGCTTTAACAGATTATCTTCTTTCACGTAACAGTGGTGGGATTTTCTTTTTAAGAAATGAAGATACTGATACAAAAAGAGAAGTAAATGAAGCAATGGATAAAATAATGGACACTTTAGATTATTTAGGATTTACACCAGATGAATACCAATATAAAGAAGATATAGTTGGTGAATATGGTCCATATATTCAAAGTAAGAGAAAAGAAATCTATCATGCATTTATTAAACATTTAATTGAAATTGACAGAGCCTACCCTTGTTTTTGCACATCTGAAGAGCTAGATGAAATGAGAAAAAAACAGGAAGCTAAAAAATTACAACCAGGGTATTATGGAGCATGGGCTAAATGCCGAGACCTAACAAACGAAGAAAAAGCTGAAAGAATAAAAAATGGAGATGCCTTTGTTATTAGATTTAAAAGTATGGGCAATCCAAACAGAAAGATTGAATATCATGATTTAGTTACAGGGATTATAGAGTTCCCGGAAAACAATAATGATATGGTTATAATGAAATCAGGAGATTTATTACCAACATATCATTTTGCTCATGTAGTAGATGATCATTTAATGAAAACTACTCATGTTATTCGTGGGCAAGAGTGGTTACCAAGCGTTCCATTACATCTTGAAATGTTTAATGCCTTTGGATTTGAACCACCTAAATATATTCATAACTCATTATTGTTAAAACAAGATGGTAATTCAAGAAGAAAGATAAGTAAAAGAAAAGATCCAGAAGCTTTAATGGATTACTATATAGAAAAAGGTTATCCAAGTGTTTCAGTTATAGAATCTTTAATGACAATTTTAAACAGCAACTATGAAGAGTGGAGAGATGCAAATCCTGATAAATCATATTTAGAATTTGAATTCAATCCTTCTAAAGTTGGAACTACTGGTGCTTTATATGATTTAGAAAAATTAGATAATATTTCTAAGAATATAATTTCTAAAATGACTAAAGATCAAGTATATGAATTATTAGTTAAATATACAGAAAAGTATGATAAAGATTTTTATGATATTATTACAAAAGATGAAAACTATACTAAGGAAATATTAAATATTGAAAGAGAACAAGAAAAACCAAGAAAAGATTTTGCTTGTATGAGTGATGTTAAAAATTCTATTTGGTATATGTTTGATGAACTTTATTCACCAGAGAATTATGAGTGGATGAAAATTACTGATATTGATGAGATTAAGAATATTGCTAATACTTACTTGAATGAATATTATAATCAAGATGATGATAAAGATACTTGGTTTAATAAAGTTAAAGAATTGACTGACAGCCTTGGATATTGTTCTAATATGAAAGAGTATAAAGTAAATCCTGATGCTTATAAGGGGAATGTTGCTGATATATCAACTGTCCTAAGAGTAGCTTTAACTAGTAAAAGTCAAACACCAGATCTTTACTGCATTATGAAATTGCTAGGCAAAGAAAGAATGGAAATGCGAATCAATAATTTATAAGAAGACAAAATTGTTTTCTTTTTTTGTCGTTATTTGTCAGGTGTGTTGAAATGATTATAATTATTGATTAGTATATACATTCGAGTAGCGCGAAGATGCTTATCACTTCTTACTTCTAGTTTAAATTATTCAGGGGGGAGTAAGCAGTAAAGGGACTGATTTTAATGACTAAAAATGAAATGACAGCAATGTTATTTATTTTAACCATTATAATTTTTATACGAGCTTTAAAAGTTATATAAAAAAAGCATCTTATTCATTTGAATAAGATGCTTTAGCCACAGTGCTAAGCATTAACTAGAGATGTAACGCTTCTCACATTTAAATTATATCATATGATAATAATTTTATTCAATGTGTTTTTAATGTTACATCATCTTTAATCTTATTAATTTAATCATTGTAAGAATAAAGTCTGATATAAATATTATTGAAACGACTATAGTTATATACTTTGGTATTTTACTTACTAGTTTATCACTATGCTTTTTTATTAAATAGAGATAGATAAAAGCACCTGTTGCCCAAATAAGAGATGTTCCAACAGAAATATATCTTCCTAAATGTAATGGTATACGTTCATAATTCCATAAAGAATATCCGTGGAGATATTCTAAAGTTACCCCACCAGTGAACTCTAATAAGGATAGAAAAAAGAATAGAAATATAAATAATAAAATATTTTTATTTTTTTTATCATTTATGTGCTCGGAAAAATATTTATAAGATATTATGGATATTAAAACTCCAGTTCCATAGAAAGGGGTCCACCATAGATACATAAATCCACTTTGATTATGCATCCCAAGTAAGGCAAAAGTTATTGTTTCAAAAAAGAATCCAAATATTGAAAATACTAAAAAATTGTTTATATAATAAAACATGATATCACCATATTATTAGTATTTACTAAATATTAATCATTATGTATTAACTTGAATAAAAAAGTATCCATTACACCATTATAAAGGTAAAGGGTGATACTATGAGTAAATATAAAGTTAATATAAATGGCGTAGATACTTCTAATTTAGTTGTGTTAACAAAAGAAGAAATGGCTATATTGCTTAAAGAGTTTAAAAATGGTAGTCAAGAAGCAAAAGAAAAAATAATAAATGGAAATTTGAAGTTAGTGTTATCTATTATTAATAAATATAATAATGGTAAAAATGATATGAATGATTTATTTCAAATTGGATGTATTGGATTAATTAAAGCTGTTGATAATTTTGATGACTCTTATGGAGTTATGTTTTCAACTTATGCAGTTCCTTTAATATTAGGAGAAGTAAAAAGGTATATAAGAGATTCAACTAGTATTAGAATAACTAGAAGCGTAAGAGATAGAGCTTATCAAATAATGAAATTTAAGGATGAGTATATGACAATTCATGGTGTTGAACCAAGTATTGATGAAATTACTAAAAGTTTAGATATAACTGAATATGAACTTGCAAGTGCAATGGATTCACTTAAAGATCCAGTAAGTATATATGAGCCTATATATAATGATGGAGGTGATACAATATATTTACTTGATCAACTTGCTGACACAAAAGAAGTTGAGGGTAAAAAAGATGATTTAATATCTTTAAGGAAGGCTTTAACAAAATTAAAGGAAAGGGAAAAAGAAATACTAATTGACCGCTATATTGTTGGTAAAACACAAATGGAATTAGCTAGTGAATTAGGAGTTAGTCAAGCGCAAATTTCGAGAATTGAAAAAAACGCTATAAATAATATTAAAAAATTGATAAAGTGATTTACATATAAAATGATTTTTTTATTAATCTCGTAATTTATATATGATATAATTTTAATATAGACTAGAAAGAAGTGAAAATATGGGATTAATTAGTGCAACCTCAGGTTCTATTTCAGGAGTTGTTGGAGATCAATTTAAAGAGTATGTAACATGTCCAGCAGCTGATAAATCAGTACTTGTTGCAAGAGGTGTTGTAAATCATGGTGATGGAAATAAAAATCCAACAGAAGGAGTTATAACTAATGGAAGTAAAATTGTAGTTCCTCAAGGTTATGCCATGATGATTATTGATAACGGAGAAATTAAAGAATTTTCTGCAGAACCAGGAGAATTTATTTGGGATACTTCGAGTGAACCAAGTGTTTTTGAGGGGGGATTCTTTAAAGGAATTGCAGATTCTATTAAAAAGATAGGTAATCGTATTACTTATGGTGGACATCCAGCAAGAGACCAAAGAGTTTATTATATTAGTTTACTTACAATGACTGAAAATAAATTTGGATCTCCAAATCCAGAAACTGTATTAGATCCAGTTTATGGTTCAGTTGAAATTACTTTTAATGGTATGTATTCGTTTAAAGTAGTTGACCCAACTGTTTTAGTTGCGAACCTTATTGGTACAAATGCTAAAGATCAAATAACAGTTGATGAAGTTGTAGGTGGACAATTAAAATTAACGTTTATTTCAAATGTTTCAGTATGTATTTCTAAAGTTATGACTGAAGGAAATATTTCATTCAACACTGTTCAAACAAAAAAGACAGAAATTGCAAATGAAATGAATAGTTTATTAGATGAGTCTTGGAGAGACAAGTACGGTCTTGAAATTCAAGATGTTGCATTGGTTATTAATGCTAGTGAAGAATCTAAAGCAATTATAAGAGAAGTTGATGCAGACATCTCTCGTGAAAGAAGAAGAGGAGAAATGTATGCTGAAAATCCTAATGGCATGATGGCAGCAGCAACAGCTGATGCAATGAAAACAGCAGCAGGAAATGAAAATGGCGCTTTGATGGGATTCATGGGAATGAATGCAGGACAAAATGTCGGTGCTAGTGCAATGGCTGCAGCCGCAACTATTAGTCCAACTACCCAATCCACAACAGGAGCAAAATTCTGTAGTAATTGTGGTGCTCCTTTAACTGGCGCATTTTGTAGCCAATGTGGAACAAAAGCCGAATAGTTTTAAATAAGTGTAGATATTTATCTGTGCTTAAAAAAAAGAGTAATTAAATTTACTCTTTTTACTTTTTTTTCAATTCTCTTTTTATCACAGATTCGTGTTTCACTACTTTTCTAAAACCTATTTCACAAGAAGATACATTTAACTCATCGTCACTAATTTTTGCTTCTATGAATCCTACATTTGGTAATCCAGATAGTTGCGTTTTTGACTTTCCTAATACTAAATCGCACATTGGCGGAAGACAAATCACATTATTATCTCTTATTTCAAAACCATAATTATCGCCTCTAATATTTAGTAGATTATTACCATGCTTTGGTACATTAATATTATACTTATTAATATTATGATACAAAGTTAGATATTGATCTTGCCATAATACATATGTTGATTGAAATCCTAGCAAATCAAAGTCTTCTCTTTCTCTAAGAATATCAATTCCCTCTGAATATCTCGATAAAACTTCATAATCTCTATTACCAAACAAGATATGTAATTTTATATTTTCGTCAAAAGGGAAGCTTTCAATTACATGCTCAACTTGATCTTCAGGATTTTTCATATCATACGTAACATAACTATTATTACCATGAAATAAGTTTCCTAGGATATATATATCATTAATATTATTTTTAACGGCATAATCGTATAATAATTTCACATAATCCAAGTTTTCTTTTATAGAACCAAAATGATAGTCTGCTGAGAAAATCGCAGAGTTACTATCAATCTTCATATTTGGTATATCAGGTTTAAGAACGTTTAAAGGAAATCCCTTTTTCTGTAAGATAAATACAACATCTTTATAAAACATTTTTTCATTTCTTGCTATAGCTTCAATAGTATTTTTTTGTTTATATAAAGATAGTATCTCATTTTTTAATTCGCTTGTTATATCTTCATCTTTAAACTTATACATAGTTGTCCTCCGTTTATATTTTTTTATTTTACTTTCTTTTTTTTGTTTTGACAATATATTTATAATAAAAAGTTGGTATATTCATAAAATTTAATGGGTGTTTTTATGCGTATAAGCGATTTACAAACAAAGGATGTAATAAATCAGAGTGATGGCAGAAATATAGGTAGAATAATTGATATGGATATACAAGATAATGGAACAATAAACTATTTTATTGTTGAACCAAGAAAAATAATGAAAAAGTTAAATATTTATAACAATGAAACTAGTATAAATATTAGCCAAATAGTTAAAATAGGAGAAGATGTTATACTTGTAGATTTACGATAAATAAGATATAATTTAGAAGGTGTTTGACATGAATAAAAAAATAGTTATAATATCATCATTAATATTATTTTTAGATCAATTAGTCAAATCAATTGTTGAAATAAATGAAGTTCATTTTAATTTGATTGCTAATTTTTTAAAGTTTAATTATTCACAAAATACTGGTGCAGCTTTTAGTATTCTACAAGGTAAAATACATTTCTTAATTTTAATATCAGTGATAATGTTAATAATAATATATAGCATGACATTTTCCTATGAAGAAAGTAAAATTTCTAATTGTGCTTTTGGATTATTATTTGGAGGAATTTTAGGAAATCTTGTGGATCGTATATTTTATGGTTTTGTAAGAGATTTTATTGATATAAATATATTGGGATATAATTTTCCTATATTCAATATAGCAGATATAACTATTGTAGTTGGAGTTATGCTATTAATACTTGCCACCATTAAAGGAGAAGTAAAAAATGGAAATAAAGGTAAAAGATTCAGAAGAGAGAATAAGAATTGATAAATATTTAGGTGCCTATCTTGATGATTCACGCAGTTTAATAGCTAAGATGATCGATTCAGAATATATCTTAGTTAATGATGAGCCAACAAAGTCTAACTATGTAGTTAGAACTGGTGATGAAATAACTATCATTGATGGTTTTGTTGAACCTGAGACAATTGAACCTGAAGATATACCAATAAATATTATTTATGAAGATAAAGATTTAATAGTAGTGGATAAAGAAAGCGGAATGGTTGTTCATCCGGGAAGTGGTAACTTTAGTGGAACTTTAGTAAACGCTTTAATGTATCATACTAAGGATTTGTCAGATATTAATGGTGAAGTACGTCCTGGGATTGTTCATAGAATTGATAAAGATACATCAGGACTAATGATAGTTGCAAAAAATAATAAAACTCATGAAATGCTTGCTGATGCTTTAAGTAGACACGAAATAAAAAGAGATTATATTGCCTTAATTAAAGGTGAATTTATGCATGATACTGCAACTATTGATGCGCCAATTGGTCGTGATAAAAATGATCGTAAGAAGATGACTGTAACTGCCGATAATAGTAAAGCTGCAGTAACTCATTTAAGAGTATTAGAAAGATACAAGGGTTATACTTTAGTTAAATTATCACTTGAAACCGGAAGAACTCATCAAATTAGAGTTCATATGAACTATATTGGTTATCCAATTTTTAATGACCCAGTTTATACAAATGATAATTGCACTGAATTTGGGCAATTCTTACATTCGGCAACTTTAGAATTTGTTCATCCAACTACAAAAGAAAATTTACACTTTGAATCAGAGTTGCCAGCTTATTTTAAAGATTTTATAGACACTCTAGAAAAGAAATAGAAAATATTATAGAATATATATAGAAAGGGCTGTTTTGATGAATAGTTTAAGAATGACAAGTGCAGATGAAATTACCATGCGTTTAGTTCATTATTTTGTAACTAAAGAAAATTATCAACCTATTGTCGTTAATGGACTTGAAAATGAAATCTGGCTTGAAAACACAGAAAAACGTTATGAAGTAATTAGAATAAATAGCAATTATATTCATAATGATGAACAATTAAATTTTGATATGTTTAAAGCTAAAGCAGTTATAAAACAAATTAAAAGAAAAATGTTTTCATTAAATTGTAATACTTTAAATATAATGCTAAATGTCAGTGATAATGTTACATCGCTAGATTCTGGCTATAAACATATGGATATTGTAAAAGTTGATGCTACAAAAACATTAGATAAAGAAGAAAATATTACATCATTGTTTCCGGATATTGTTAATGATAAAATTGATTCCCTTGATGATATGGATTTCTTTATAAATGTTACTCAAGATATCAATAAATCAACCGAAAAGAAAAACAGATTATATGAAAAAACGTTTAAGAAAAAAACAATTGTAGTCACTTATGCTTTAATAGTTATTAATACACTTATTTTTATGTTAGAACTATTAGGATTAGTTAATATTAATTATTTTGCAACTAGTCCAACCGCAATTAGAGCTGGACACTATTGGGTAATACTTACTTCTGCTTTCTTACATGCAGATATAATACACCTAGTATGCAATATGTGGTCATTATATATAATTGGTACACAACTTGAAACAGTACTTGGTAAAGTTAAGTTCTTAGTAGTTTACTTTGTAAGTGCTATAGTTGCTTCTTTGCTAAGTGGAGTACTTACTGGTGGAGCAGCAATAGGAGCAAGTGGAGCTATATTTGGGCTTATTGGAGCGCTTCTATATTTCGGATATCATTACAGATTATATTTAGGAAATGTAATTATTCGTCAATTAGTTCCCGTTGTAATTCTTAATTTGCTTATTGGTTTTTCACTATCAAATGTTGATAACTTTGGACATATTGGTGGATTACTTGGTGGTGTATTTAGTGCTATGATGGTTGGTGTTGAAGGTAAGAGTGAAAAAAGCGATATTATAAATGGTGTTATAATATCTTTAACATTAATTGTATTCTTACTTTATATGATTTTACGATAAAGAACCTGTGGGTTCTTTTTTTTGCAAAAAAAAAGAGACTTCAGCCTCTTATATTTTACGATATAGACCAATTGCCTTTCCTAAGATAACACAATCACTCAAAATTATTGGTGCAAGATTATCGTTTTCTGGTTGTAATCTAATATGATCTTTCTCTTTATAAAAAGTCTTTAATGTAACTTCACCATCTTCAGTCATGGCGACAACTATATCACCATTTTTAGCAACTTTTTGTTTTTGTACAATAACGATATCTTTATCATAGATACCAACATTTATCATTGAATCTCCAGAACACATAAGAGTAAAAATAGATTCTTTTGCAGGTATTAAACTTGCTGGCAAAGTAAAGAAGTCATTTGGATTTTCGATAGCTTCAATCGGATTACCACAGGCAATTTTACCAAGTAATGGAACAGATACAACATCTTCTTTTTCTTCTTTTATTTCAAACTCATTATCAACTAATAATTCTATTGTACGGAACTTAGAATTTTGTTTTCTAATAAATCCTTTAGCTTCTAATTCTTTTAAATGGGTATGTGCTGTAGCCGGGCTAGATAAACCCATACCTTGGCATATTTCCCTTACTGATGGTGGGAAGCCATGCGACACAATATATTTTTTTAAAAATGTTAATGTTTCATCTTGTTTCTTAGTTAAATCTTTACTCATTTACGATTCCTCCTAGTTAAATAATACCAAACAAATGTCCAAATGTCAAACAAATGTTTAGTTTTTAATTTATACGAACAAACGTATTGGTGTTTAGAAATTTATATGTTAAATTATAATTGTAGAAAGGAGTGATAATATGATTAGCTTATTAGACAAGTATAAAGGAGGGATTTTATTTATATTAGTTTTTGTGTTCATGTTTAACTTGTATTCTAACCGAATTAAAGAACTCAATCAACTTGAACAGACTAATATAGCTTTCTATGAAGAATAAATCATTTATTACTTAAAAAATCTTTACGGTTAATATTGTAGAGATTTTTTATTTGCCTTTTCTATTCTATATTATTATAATATCTTACTAAAGAAGTGATTTTATGGATATAATAACTTATGATGATTTATTAGCTTATTATGATGAGCATTTTAAACTAGTAGATAAAGAATTATTTCGTATAGTTATAAATGAGTTTTTAGATATAATTGGTGAAAAAATTAATTTTGAAAACGATGATTATATCACTCTTGCTACAAGTATTAAGCGTTATTTTTTTTATGAATCTGAATATGTTGAATTGTGGTTTGATTTATTAAAAAAACATAATTACAGTATGAAATCAGAAATAAAAGACATAATTGATCAACTGACTTCTTTACCTTTTCCTAATCTTAATAAAAGATTAATAAAAAAACTACTTAAATCTCCTGTTGTTGATGATATTAGTTATAACGGTAAAGGAGGGTTTACAATAATTAGTCCACAGTATGGCGAAATAAAGCTTATGCATACTAAGGAAGTTTTTAAAGATATTAAACAAGTAAAAAAATATATGAAGGATAATATAACAAATTGTTGTCATGATAATACATATTATTTATCCGGTGGATTCTTAAATATGTATTCGATTACTTCTTTGGCAAACCATTATTTCAATCACCCTTTTTATCACTCATATACATATGATAAAGAAATAGATTGTGTTATTGATTTATCTTTAAAATGCGCAATGGAAAAGAAAACATATGATTTAATAATAGAACCAAAAGAAATAATAATGATTCAAAATAGAGATATACCACAAATATTAGCAAACGTAGAAAGTAAAACGGAACAACCAGAAAAAAGATGTCAGTTACTGAAGATAGCTTTATATGAACAACTTAATAATATAAGTGCTGAAGAAATAAATAAAATTTTAACGTATAAAAATTCTATTAAGCGATAATACACAAATTTTTGTATATTTTTTCTTTTATGCTATAATACGCTTTATTCAGGGAGTGTCATTATGGAAAATCTAGAATTAGATATTTTGTATTTAATTTTTAACTATTATGAGATAAATAGTTCTTTTCGAAATGGCGAAATTTTTATGAGTTTGGTAGATGATTTTAGCAAGTTAATAAATCAGCCTATTTACTATCCTTATTATAAAAATGCAGCAAATCATGAACAGGGGATAACTATTGGTTATTATTTAATGCGTCAACTTGTATTTGGCCAACAATACCAATGTTATTTTTTAGATGCTTTAAAAAGTAAAAATTATTATATGAAAACATTTATTAAAGACTTAATTAAAGAATTAGGTAGTGCTAAAGATAAAAGTAGAGCTGAAGAAATAATTGATAGGTATAAAAGATTACCTATGATAAATAATGTTAAATTTAATGGGTTAGATAAATATACAATAGAAACTACTTATGGCGCTTATTCATTTATTCTCGCTGATAAAGTCTTACAAGATGAAGAAATAATAGAATATATGAGAGCGGAAAATCGAATAAAATCTTGTCATAATAATGCTACTATGTTACTTAATAGTTCTGATGATTTATATTCTATATGTTCTTTATGTCATCATTATTTTGTTGATTCTTATTATCATTCTTATGGCTATATAAAAAGTAAAGACTCGATTATCGACTTATGTTCTAATATGTTAATGGAAAAAACACCATTTGATGATTTATATGCTCCAAGAGAAATATTGTTTATGCGTAATGATGAATTGAGAAAATTATATTTGGATAAAATAAAAAATATTCAAACTAAACTTGATGATAAAAGCATATTAAAGTGTGCTTTATATTTACAGTCTTTATGTTTAGATGATAACCCTGACGAAAAGAAACGTGTGCTTGAATTTAATGGCATAACAAATTTACAATAATATCAAATAATGTTATAATTTTACTCGTTAGGACGTGGTAGTATGAATTTACCAGATATGCAAAGTGCAAAATCAAGAAATAAAGAACGTGTTGAGTTTATTTATTCAACTCCAATTGTTAATAATGAATTTAATGGTAAAAAATATTTTATAAGAACTTATGGATGCCAAATGAATGTTCATGATTCAGAAGAAATAGCTGGTCTTTTAGAAAATATTGGTTTTGAATCTGTTGAATCAGAGGAAGTTGCTGATATTATTATTTTAAATACATGTGCAATTAGAGAAAATGCTCATGATAAAGTTTTTGGCTTTTTAGGTAGATGTAAACACTTAAAAGAGTTAAAACCAGATATAAAAATAATTGTATGTGGTTGTATGGCTCAAGAAAAAAGTGTTGTCGATGAAATAATGAGTAAACACAAATATATTGATTTAGTTTTTGGTACACATAACATTCATGAACTTCCTAATTATTTAATGAATTTAACTGGTGGTTTAAATATCGAAGTAAAGAGTAATGAAGGCAATGTTTTTGAAATAGGTGAAAACTTTAAAAGAGATTCTAAGTATGTTGCTTGGGTTAATATAATGTATGGATGTGATAAGTTCTGTACTTACTGCATTGTTCCTTATACAAGAGGAAAAGAAAGAAGTAGAAAAAGTAAAGATATTTTAAAAGAAGTTGAATGTTTAAAAATGAAAGGTTATAAAGAAGTAACTTTACTTGGACAAAATGTTAATGCATATGGAAATGATTTAGAAGATGATTTGAATTTTGCAGCATTACTTGAAGCGGTAGCAAAAACGGGAATTGAGAGAATCCGCTTTGTTACAAGTCATCCATGGAATTTTACTGATGAAATGATCGATATTATAGCTAAGTATGATAATATCATGCCTTATATTCATCTGCCATTACAATCTGGTTCTGATAGAATCTTAAAACTAATGGGTAGAAGATATACAAAAGCAGAATATTTAAGTTTATATGAAAAGTTAAAAAGCAAGATTAAAAATGTAGCAATAACAACAGATATAATTGTAGGTTTTCCAAATGAAACAGAAGAAGATTTTAATGAAACTTTAAGTGTTGTTGAAGAATGCAAATATGATGGAGCATTTACATTTATATATTCGCCTAGAGAAGGAACTCCAGCAGCTAAAATGGAAGATTCAATTCCAATGAATGTTAAAGAGGAAAGACTACAAAAACTAAATGAAATTGTTAATAAGTATTCAAATATGAACAATCAAAAATATTTAAATACTAAACAAAAAGTATTACTTGTTGGAACTAGTGAAAAAGATAATAATAAACTTTATGGCTATACAGAGACAATGAAACTAGTAAATGTAGATTGTGATAAGAATCTTGTTGGTAATATTGTTGATGTTACAATTACTGAAGCAAAAAGTTTTAGTTTGGATGGTATTGTAGAATAAAGAAGAGAAATCTTCTTTTTTTTGTACAAACTTCATGTATTTATTAATCAAGCAAATAAATATGTTTTTGTTTTCATTTTTTTTAATATTTGATATAATTATAATGAGAATTGAGGGGAAGCAAATGAACAATCAAGAAAACCCAAATAATGTAGAACAGACTCAAGTAGATCCACGCACTGTTAATGCAGAGGTTATTGGAGAACTTCGTAAGGATAAAATAGGAAGGCCTATATTAGTTATTCAAATGTTTATTATCTTTGGTATAGTTTTAATTGGTTTGCCAATAGTAAATAGTTTAATGAATAATCAATCTAGTTTTTTATATAAGATTTTTAATCCTAACACAGCAATAATTGAACCTCCAACTAGTGATGGTGAAGAAAAAGAAGAGTTTTTAAATGCTAGTGAGGAACAACCATTATTAAGTGGTACATCTATGAAATATGAAAACATAGTTATGGAGAATTTCTCTTTAGCTGGAAATTATATTACATTTGATATTTATAGTTATAATGGTGTTTTAAATCTTGATAAAGAACCATGTTTTTTAGAAGTTTATTCAGCGTCATCTAGTAATTTGATTGCAACAGTTAAATTAACTGGTACATATGATAATCAAAAACAAAGAGTTTCTTTAACTGCGTATGGCCTTTCATTTAATGGTAATTATGCATATGTTGGTAAGGTTGTTGAGATGGACTATTCTGATTATCCGGCACACACTATAAATTCTGATGAATCTGGAATTGGCTCTATGACTTGTATTATGGATAATAGAACACTTGAATATACTTTTAAAAATAACTACTTAATTGGTATAAAAGATAGTATGAGAGTATATCTTAAAGATCAAAAAGATGATACAGCATATTTAAATCTAAAAGGAACTTATGAAACAAAAGCTACTAATCTTGGTGAGACGTCATTTGTTGAAGAAGTGTCTGATGGATTTGTCTTTAATGCAAGTATAGATCTAGAGAATATGAAAGTACCATCATCTATTATTGATTATGATTATTATGAATTAGATACAGAATCTAAAGTTATATATTTTACTTTAAGAGGTAAAGGATTTGATTGTAAATGACATACAATTTTTGTATAAATGATTTTGAAGGTCCTTTGGACCTTTTGTTACATTTAATAAAAAGTAGCAAAATGGATATTTATGATATAAATATTGAAAGCATTACTAAGCAATATTTAAGTTTTATTAATGAAACAAAGAACTTAAGTGTTGATATTGCTTCAGAATATTTAGTAATGGCTGCTGAATTAATACATTTAAAGAGTAAGATATTATTAAATAAAAAAGAAGAGAGTGAAGAAGATTCAGAATATGAATTAAATTCTGAAGAAGATTTAAGAAATAAATTACTAGAGTATGAAAAAGTAAAAGAATTAACTTCAACTTTTCATGATCTTGAAGATAAAAGAAATAATTTCTTCACTAAATTACCTAGTGATCTTTCAGAATTTAAAAACAATGAATCAACACTTGATCCAGAAACTGATCTAAGTGATTTAATCAATGCATTCGAATTATTTTTGGAACGTCAAAAATACAATAAACCACTTAATACAAAAATAACTAGAAAAGAATTAAGTGTAACTGATAGAACAAAACAAATAAGAAGTTTACTTAAAGAAAAAGGAAAATGTGTATTTACTTCTTTATTTGAAAGAATAGATAAACCTTATGTTATTGTTACATTTTTATCTATTTTAGAAATGTCTAAGAATAAAGAAATATTAATAACGCAAGATAAACAATTTGGAGAAATAATACTAGAAATGAAGTGATAAAATGAAACAACTTGGAATACTTGAAGGTCTACTTTTTGTCATGGGTGATGAAGGAATAGATTTAAAAAGTTTATGTGAAATAATGTCTATAGAAGAAGAAGAGGCTAAAGAACTTTTAAAAGAACTAAAGAAAAATTATGAAGAAGAGGATCGAGGTCTTAGAATCTCATATCTAGGAAATGCTTTTAAACTAACTACTAAAGAAGAACATAAAGAATATTATGAAAAATTAGTTGTTAACCCAGGAACTAATAAATTAAGTCAAGCTGCTTTAGAAACTCTTGCTATAATTGCATATAATCAACCTATCACTATTTCAGAAATAAATGAAATAAGAGGTGTACAAACTAATCAGTTAATTAGGAAATTAGTTGCTAAAGGATTACTAAAAGAAGTAGGAAAATCTGATTTAGCTGGAAGACCAAATTTGTATGCAACTACATCAGAATTCTTAGATTATTTTGGACTTGCAACCATTGAAGATTTACCAACTATTGATATTAAAAATCCAGAAGAAAATAGTGAAACTGATTTGTTCACTTCAATTTATAAAGATGAAGAAGGAAATTAGTAGATATGAAGATATTTCAACTTTATATGATGAAATATCTTTAGGTGATGATCAAGTAGTTGTTTACAAAAAGTTTGAAAATATTACATTTGATGAAAAAATTAAATTCTATAGTTTTGAAAACTGTGTTTTTATTAACTGTGAATTTAAAGGAAGTTTTATCAATTGTACCTTCCATAATGTTAAATTTAGTAAATGTGAACTCTCTAATATAATTTTTGATGGATGTGGAATAGGAAAATCACTACTAGAATCTTGTCGTATGGTAGGTTCTACTATAATAAATAGCAAGATAACTTCATCTAACATAGTTAATAGTAATCTTTTAATGATTAATCTAGATAAGGTAACTTTAGATAATAATATATTTGAAAATACTAAAATGTCTAATGCTAATATAACTAATGTAAGTATGATAAATACATCCTTTTATAATGTTGATCTAACTTCATCAGAATTTATTACAACTTCTCTAAGAGGAGTAGATTTGAGAGACGCTAAAATAAACGATATTTTAATTGCTCCTGAATTTTTAAGAGGAGTAATTGTTAACCAAGTTCAAGCCATCGAGTTTATTAATTTGCTTGGTATTGTCGTTAAATAAATATTTAATTCCTAATTATTTATGTTATAATTAGGTAGTAACGCCCGTGTGGTGAAATTGGTAGACGCGTTGGACTCAAAATCCAATGGTAGCAATACCGTGCCGGTTCAAGTCCGGCCACGGGCACCAGAATGATATAAAACTCGAACTTTTAATAGTTCGAGTTTTTATTATCTGCTTTTTTTATTATCTTCTTTTGTTTTAAAACTAACAATTTTTGTTCCACTTACTTTGGTTCTAAGTTTTTCTTGAAGTTTAGCTATATCATTTGTTGTTAATTGATTACTTTCCATATAATATAAGTCATTAATTATTGTTTTTATATTAATTCTATTTGTTTGATCTACCATGTTCTTTGATAAAGTCATTCTAATAACACTCATTAATTTGTCATAAAATTCATTTTCAATTCCAAGTTCTTGAAAAAAACTATATGTTGTATCAAAAAATATATCCCATTCTTTATCAGATATTTCAAGTGGAGGTATTTTATATGCTGTGTAGTAGAAATCAATTGCTTTCCTAATTTGTTTCATTGTTTCATCTTTATTTAAAACTTCATTTTCACTATCAACTTTTAGTTCTTGATTCTTATTATCCTCATATTCTTTCGGATGTTTTTCTCTATATGCTTTTTCTTCATTTACGAAATGTTCAAAATCTTCATTATAAAAATGTGATGCTTCTATCTCACTTCTTTTTCGTGCTTCAATTAATTCATCTGTAAAAGTTTTTTCTCGATTAATTTTTGTTATTTTAGGTTTATTATCATGAATTGGATTTAGGCTATTTATGCTTTCAATCATTTCTTTTGTCAATTTTACAGCAGTTCCACCAGCTAAAACTACAACACCTATTATTATAGGAGTTACACTTGCAAGTGCGACAGAGAAAATAGCGCCAATACCAACCGGAATAGAAATAAATAAAAGTTTTTTCTTAATATCTTTTTTTTCTCTTTCCATTTCTCTTTCAGATGCGTCAATAAATTTTTCAAAATTAACTAATCTTACATTTGTATCTAGAGAATAAACTGGTTTATCTTTTTCTTGATCTTTCAATATAAAAACCTCCAATGATATTTCTTAATTTTATTATAACATAACTCTTTTATTTTAAATTAATTTTAGTATATAATAATAATGCGAATTGTCATATTCAAGGAAGCGATAATATAGATTATAAATTAATAGATGCAAATAATGATGATAAAGATACATTAATTCAGTACAAACTAGCAAGTATATTTGATTATGCAGAATCTTTAAGTGAAGATGAAATAAGACAAATTAAGAAATATGTTAATGAAAATGTTCCAAAACAAATAGATAAATATAAAATTATATTTTCTAATAACAAAAATATTGGGTGTTTTCTTATAAATGATTATGAAGATGGTGTTTTGCTTGATGAAATCTATTTAATTCAAGATTATCGAGGCAAAGTAATTGGTTCAAATATATTAAAAGATGTGATTAGTAATTGTAATAAAATATATTTGTGGGTATATAAAAATAATATAAATGCTATAAATATATATAGAAACTTTGGGTTTATAGAAATAGAAGAAACAGAATCAAGAGTAAAGATGAAATATGAAAGGTAATAAAGTCAAAATTTGATTATTTTTGCAAAAAATTGTATAATGTATGATGATTCTTAAGGGGGAAGTATTGTGAAAGCATTAATTACTAGTATACAATTTAAAAAAATTGATAAAAAACATTGTTATTGGTCAATAACATTAAGAGATGTTCATGGGAATTTACTTGAAGTTTTTGATGTGCCAAAATTAAGCGATAGTATTAATTTTCGTACACAAACTTATGGTATCTTAACTATAACTAATTCTTATGATTTATTAAGAATATTTACAGAAACGCCAACACCTTTACCAGTTTATGTAGGAAGTGACAGCACTAATAAAAATCAATATATTAAAAACCATAAAGGTGATATATTTAAATTTGATGAAGAAGAATATGGTATTGATAAAGTAACAAAACTTATAGTTGGTAATAAAAAGACAAGAAAAGAAATAAATGCTGAAATTGAAAGCATAGTTTCAAAAGAACGATCAATTGATGTAGGAGTTAAAACTAAGCAAGATTCTAAAGTCTTTTCATCTCCTCAACTTTATTATGGGTTTGGTTATCCACTATCGGATTATAAAGAAAGTAATAAATCAACAATAAATACAGCAACTGATATGTTTAGAACTTTTATTGAAGGTATTTTATGTATTTATAATACAACTGAATTATTAGATCTTGGTAGATCAGATGCTATTGAATATCCAATCGTAGAGGTTTTATATGATGAAAACGGAGAAATTAATGGTATTGGTAGTATTGAAACAGATGATTACTTAATGATTGAAAATGGAAAATATAAGATTATTAATAAAACACCAGAATTAAAAGAAGAACAAAAAGTAAGAACATTAAATTAAAAAGACTAAACTAAAGTTTTTTTGAAACAAAAAAAGAATTTAGGGGTTAAATAATGACAAAGTTTGAAAAGAATTTATTAAATGCACAAAATGAAGATAAAATAATTTATTATGATTATTTATCATATAAAAAAGCTGCCGGCTGGACATCAGGAGCAGTTGTTGATGATTGGCGTAGACCAATGATCGTAAAAAAGGCAAAATATAATGGTAATTTTTTAAATAGTTTACCTGATTATTACTTTTTAGGAATTCCAATCAAAGAATTATTAAAAAGTACTTATGCAAGTGGATTTTCAGCTGCTTGTACAGTTGCTTTGAGTTTATGTTTTGACGATTTTGAAATTATTACTTGTAATTTAGCTAATTATGCAGAACATACAAAAAATGATTACTTTGAAAGCACTTTTTTAGTAGTTGATATAGATGGAGTCAAAACTGCAATTGATCCAACTTTTGGTTTTATTACTGATTATGATACTTACAACGAAATTTTTAATTTACAAGAAATTAAAAAAATTAGTTCTGATCAAGTTAAAGATACAAAAACATATGATCATATTAAATCATTAAGAGACTATGTAGGACCAGAGATTAGTAAAGATAATGTTTTAGTTCTTCAAAAAGGAAGTTGGTCTCCAACACTTGCACATGAAATGTATGAAATGGTATTAGATGAACACATGTATTTTTGTGAGGGAGATGCAAAAATAATTAGAGAAAATAAGGAAGATGATAAAGCATTAACAATGGATGACGTTGTTTTAGCAGATTTTATTGGTAGAAGTTTACTTGCTACATCTACTAAAGGTTGCATTATAAGTTGGAGAAGAAAATATAATAATAAAGATGTTGGAAATGCTAGATTTATCTATCCAGCAACAGTTTTAAATTCATTAGAAGATGATGAAAAAGATAACAATCTTTATAGTATTTATGATAGTAGTATTATAGATAACGAAAGAGTGCAAAAATATTATAGTAGCGCATTATTCACTGCTTTAAGAGTGGTTGCATCAAGAGTATCTAGTTTGAAAAGTCAAAAGAAAAAGAGATAAGATATTAACCATTATAGTTATTCCATCTTTTAACCTCTTTATTACATGCTCTTAAATAGCGTTTTGGTGGTAAAACAATTGCATTATTTTCAAGCAATTGTTTTTCAATTGATCCATTTAAAACATTTCCATAATTATAAACTGTTCTTTGATGTATAGTTGATGCATCACATTCAGTAATTACTCCTGCCTGATTTATAGTTACTAGTGGTCCAATTTCGCATCTACCGTGTTCTTTATCAAATTTAAGGTTTGAATTAACATAAGTTATATAATGTTTTATTGGAATTAGTGGTATGGTTAAATTATTATCTAAGTATTGAGCATTACCTTCACATAATAATTTTTTGTCAATAGTTCTAAAGTCATAAAAGTATTTGCTTTCTTTATATTTTTGTATATTTTCACCAAATTCATCTATGATATTTAATCGCTTCATTTCATCAATATGATATTTATCAATAGATATTGAAAAGAAGGCACGTACTGACTCGGCTCCGATATAATTATTTATCTCTTCGAATAAGCGGATCATTTCTTCAGAATAAATTGTTCCATTGATAGTTGCTGTAAGATGAGTTAGATAAATGTGATGTTCAATTAAATAATCAATTATACTTTCTAATCTATCTAGTGCTAATGTTAGTTCTCCTCCACATATTGAGAGTGTTCCAAGAGCTAGTGTTTGTTCAAGTGTTGCTTCAATTACTTCATCTGACATTTTTCTTCGTTCCTTTTTGCCATGCAAACAGTGAGCACAATTCATGTTACAGACATCTGATACTACCATTGCTAAATTTTGAAAACAACATTTATTCATAACGGCCTCCATAAAATTAATTGTTATTATAACATAAATTGTTAATTTTCTAAAAAATTGTCGAATTTTTGTTTGAGTAATGTTATAATTAATTAAATGTTTAGTAAGAGGGTGGATATATGGAATATTTAGATATTTATGATGAAAATGGAAACCATTTAGGTAAAGAAGAAAGAAGTGTAGTACACGCGTTGGCTTTATGGCATAAGACAGTTCATTGCTGGCTTTTTGATAAGGAAGGCAATATATATTTTCAAATAAGAAAAGATGAAGGAACTTTTTATACTACAGGTTCTGGCCATATTCAAGCTGGTGAAAGCGTTAAAGAAGGTTTTTATCGCGAGATAAAAGAAGAAATTGGTATTGAAGTTGATATTGATAACTGTATACTTGTTGATGTTGTTAATTTTGTTATGGATAGGTCTAATAAAGATGGATCTGTTTTTAGAGATCGTGCTTTTGCTAATGTTTATATATGTGATTTTGAAGAATCAATTGATGCCTTTAAATTTGATACAAATGAAGTTAAAGGTTTAGTTAAAATGACTGCAAAAGATGTTTTAGCTTTAATAAGTTCAGAGGTTGACTCTATAAATGCAACTTATATAGTAGCAGATAATGATAAAAATATAAGTTATGAAGAAACTGTTACAAGAGATAATTTCTTAGTTAATCCTGGAGAAACTATTTTAGGAAAATATGGAGATGTAGTAAGAAAGGTTATTGAGGTAACAAGTAAATAAGGAAGAATTATGAATAAAGCAAAAAGAGTAGTAAATTATTATGTTTTAATAGCTAAGTTAAAAGAAGTAATTAGAAAAGGATGGAAAAATGCTTGTGTTTCTAAAGAAAGATTAGAATCAGTTGCTGACCATGTTTATAGTACCGAGAATTTAGCTATTGCAATGTATTATGTCTATAAACCAGATATTGATTTAAAAAAAGTAATTATGATGTTAGCAGTTCATGAAATTGAAGAAATAATAATTGGAGATATAGCTGTTAGTGATCCAGAATATAAACATGCTAAAGATAACGCTCATAATATTGTTGAAAGTGTTTTAGAAACATTAGGTGAAGCAGAAGAAGTAAAAGATCTAATATTTGAATTTGACGAAAAAGCTACAAAAGAAGCAAAATTTGCTTTTCTATGTGATAAATTAGATTGTGACATTCAAGCAAAACTTTATAGTGAACAATGTGGGTTTGATAAAGAGGAATTAAAGAATAAAAATAATTTCTTTACTTCGCATGTGGTTAATGGAAATGAGACTTTATCTGATATTTGGTTACCATGGGATGAACATATTTATCAAGATGATGAAGATTTTAAAAGTGTTTTTGATTATGTTTTTAATAACGAAATACTTTCTTTTAGAAGTGAGTTTGAAAACGATATTAAAGATTAATTATTATTTAGGAGGGGTAGAGTGAAAGAAGAAAACAAAGAAGAAAAAATAAAGTTTAGCAGTGTATTTAAATATTTAAAATATACTTATAAGTATGCAAAAGAAGGAAAAATTTACTTATTTATTACTTTTATTACCAGCATTATTTTAGGGGCGATATCTGTAGCTGTACCTATTTACAATGCGAGACAGATTGTTTCTCTAACAGATGGAGACTTTCCTACATTAATTAGAATTGTTTTAATTATTTTTGGACTAGAAATATTAAGAAATACAGGTAGATTAATATTTAGTTTTTCTTGGAATAAATATTTTTATAAAGTTAAAAAGAATATTCAATTAAAAATTGTTGAAGAAACTTTAAAAATTACAACTGATGAATTGAATACACATTCTAGTGGAATATTTATTGAAAGAATTAACAATGATACGGAAAAGATTGTTGATGTATTTGTTGATTTATTTGATAGACTTACTTATTTAATCGCTAATATTGGAGTATTTGTAAGTGTATTCTTTATAAACAAAGTAATATTTGCTGTTTTTGCTATATTTATAGCTACATCGCTTCTATTTCAAAATAGAACAGCAGCAATTGTTTTAGAAAAAAGAAAGAAACATATTAAGAATCGTGAAAAAGTAAATGGTTTTACTTCAGAAATGGTTAGAGGTGCTAAAGATATTAAAATCTTAAATGCCGAAAAGTCATTTTTAAAACATGCAGCTGAGAGAATGGATGATTTAAAACAAACAGGTATGGCGTGGACTTTTACAAGTGCAAAATTCAGATGGGTCAATGGAAGCCTTCTAGATATATTGGATTTAGTTGTTTCTTTAGTTGGTGTGTATTTTATCATCAATGGAAAACTAACTGTTTCAGCAATGTTAATAATTTATAACTACACTGGAAAAATCACAAGTATATCTAATAACTGTGAATATATTATTAGTTTAGTTAATAATTTTAATCTATCGGCAAGTAGAATATTTGGTATTTTACTTGAAGAAGAATTTGAAAAAGAAAAATTTGGCGATAAACATGTTAAAAAATTAAAAGGTAATATTAAGTTTGATAAAGTTAATTTTGATTATGATGGCTATAACGCTGTACTTAAAAATATGAGTTTTGAAGTTGAAGCAAATAATACTGTTGCATTTGTAGGTAAAAGTGGAGCAGGTAAATCAACAATATTTAATTTAATTAGCAAATTATATGACCCAACATCAGGTAATATATATTTAGATGATTATAATATTAAGGATTTAGATCGTGAATCAATTCGTGGTAACTTATCAATCATTTCACAAAATCCATATATTTATAATTTATCAATCAAAGAAAACTTACATATAATTAAAAGTAATGCAACTGATAAAGAAATAAAAGAAGCTTGTAAAACAGCTTGCTTACATGACTTTATAATGTCTTTAAAAGATGGTTATGACACAATTGTAGGTGAGGGTGGAGTTACTCTATCTGGAGGACAAAAACAAAGACTTGCTATTGCTAGAGCAATTCTATTAAAAACACCAATTATTTTATTTGATGAAGCTACATCAGCTTTAGATAATGAAACTCAAAGTGAGATAACAAAAGCAATTGAAAACATGAAAGGTGATTACACAATTTTAATTATTGCTCATAGATTATCGACTGTTGAAAATGCCGATAAAATATTTGTTGTTGATAAAGGCAAAGTTGTTGACAGTGGCACTCGAACTTATCTTTTAAAGAATAGTAAAACATTTAAAAAGTTATATCAAACTGAGCTTGAAAATGAAAAATAATTTAAAAAGAACTATGAGTTATTTCTCTTAGTTTTTTTGTGTGATATAATAGTTCTTAAGAATAGAGGATGATAATATGAATGAAAAAGGGTTAATAAAGCAAGTTTTTAAGCTAATTAATTCTAATTACAGTAATATTTATGTTATTGATATAGAAGAAGATAAAGTTTATATGCTTTATTTTAATGAAGATAATTCTTTGTTTATTAAGAACACAATAACTTATACGGACTTTATTGAAGAAGCAAAAAAGTTTGTTCATAAAGATGAAGTAAGTTCTTATTTTGATGCTATTTCTTTAAACAGATTAGAAAGCGAGTCTCAAAAGGGGAATAATGAAACAAAAGTTAAATATCGTAAATTAAGTGAGACTGGTGAATATCGTTGGTCAGTTAATATCATTAATTATCTTCCATTTGAAGGAAAAAGATTAATATTTATGATGAGTGAAGATATTAATGAAAGACTTGTTGATAGTGAAGAACATAATTTACGTCTTGCTTCAGAAGTTGCAAATTATAAAACAAGAATTAGTCGTGAAAACGATTCTATAAGTGATGCAATAATGCAAATAAATAATTTACTTGATTCAAGTAAAGGTGATTCAATTTTTAAAAATACTGATACGAAAGATTATATTAATTCAATATTCAATCGTGTAAGTATTGATCATCCTGAACTAAATGATGCCATTGTTAATAAGATTGTAACTAGTGAAAATTATATTAAACCAACAATTCTAATTGTCGATGATTCATCAATAATTAGAAATTCATTAAAACGTATTTTTGATAAAGAATATAACATAGTTACTGCTAATAATGGAAATGAAGCAATTGATATTATTACTAAAAATATATTATCTAAAGATAATCTAGAAAAACTAAATATTGTTGCAGTGTTACTAGATTTGATAATGCCTGGCAGTGATGGTTTTGTCGTTTTAGATTTTATTAAAAACTTTAATTTATTTTCAAAAATACCAATTGCTATTATAAGTGGTGATGAAACAAGAGAAACAAGAAAAAGAGTATACGAGTATGATATTGTTGATATGTTAGAAAAACCGTTTAATACAGAAACTATTAGAACAAGAATAAATAAAATTATTCAGCTTTATTTATCTTCTAATAATCTACAAAGCTTATTAGTTAGACAAAACAGTAAGGAAAATAATGCTATTAATGGTGTTATGAAAAGAATAGTTGAAAATATTACAACTACTGCTTATTCAATAAATTTAAAAAAGATAGTTCAAATTATTACAGAAAATTTAGCTAGTAATTATCCAAATTATGGAATAGATTCTAAACGCGTTAGTGCAATAGTTGAGGGATGTAGTTTATATAATATTGGAGCGATTGCGATGTCTAATAATCAAGTTGTTACATCAAATAGCATTAAAGAAGAAATAGAATATGGCCTTTCTATTATTAATGAAATAATAGATGATGATTATTTAAAAGAAGTTACAACAAAAATTATTATGTATAGTTGTGAAATGTATAATGGAAGTGGCTACCCAGATGGTATAAGCGGTGAAGCTATTCCAATTGAGGCTCAAATAACTAATTTAGCAGTTAGATTATGTAATAAAGAAAAATCTATGCAATCAGTTATTAAAAAAATTACAAATGAAGATGCAAATAAATATAACAAACATTTGATTGAAGTGATTAATAATACAAAAAAGGATTTAAAAAAGGTTATAAATTAAACTAATTATTGATGTTTATTAATTAATTTGGTATATTTATGTTAGGTAGGATAGGAGATTGTTATGAGTAAAAAAGGTATTATTCAAAATGTGCTTGTCATCGTTTTAGGATTAGCAATAATCTGTATGTCTGTTGGCTATGCTGCATTTAATGTAAAGGTAAGTTTAAGCGGAGAATCAGATGTAATAGAAAGTCCTAGTTGGAGTGTTCATTTAGATAGTCCAATTACAACATCATCTACAACTGTAACTAGTGATAGAGTTATAAAGATGCCAACTATTAATGAAGATGGTACTCAAGTGGATTTTAGTCTTTTTCTATATCCAGGAGATATTTATGAATTTACAATTGATGTAAGAAACACAGGAACGTTTGATGGGAAACTTTCTACATATTCGTTAACAGAAAAACAAGCAGGAATTTTAGTTTCATCAGATAATGTCGAAGGTACATCAACAGAAGTAAGTGCTAACGTTTATGGTGTTACTCAAGATGAAATTTTAAGTAAAGGAAGCTATAGTGCTAAAACTATAAGAATAGAAGCTTTACCACAAGCAGAAGGTCAAGAAGTTACACCAAAAACATATGATTTTAAATTCAATATGATTTATGTTCAAAACAATTAAATAATTACCATTACTTAACAGTAGTGGTATTTTAAAATTAAAAAGGGAGTAGATATTTATGAATATAAAAGATAATAGTAAGAATAACTTTAATATATCTAATTTAGTTGGCTATATTATATTTGTAGTATTATTTATAATATTAGTTTCATCAGCTATTTATTTTTCTAAAAAAGATATTTCAGATACAGTTGTATCAAGCATTAGTTATAAAGAAGAGGCTGGAATTGGATATAAAGTATATTATCAAGAAAATCCTTTTTATAGTGATCCATATCTTTTAGAAGGCAAAACTTATATTTCAAAATATATAGATAGAATTGATATTGATTATTCATACTTAGTTAATTATGATGATAAATTATCTGGTGCTTATGATTATATAATTAAAGCTAAACTTTTAGCTTATGCTCCAGGTAAGATGCAAGAGGAGTTGTGGAGTAGAGAATATCAAATATTAGAAAATCAAGGTTTTGAATTTAAAAATGAAGATAGTTATGAAATTAACGAAAATGTATCGATTAATTATCAGGCATTTAAAGAAGAGTATGATAATTACCGTAATGATACAGCTATAACAACAGAAGGAATATTAATTATCGAACTTTCAGTAGCGAATCATGGGGAATATGATGTACTTGATAATTTTGATTATGAATCGCTTTTAAGACTTGAGATACCTGTAAGTGATGAAACATTAAAAATAAATAGTTCGACAACAGTAACAGATCAAGAAAAAACAATAAGTAAAACTGAAGATGCTGATTTTGAAAGAAGTTTAGTTGTTATAATTGCTGGTCTTTTATGGGGACTTGCCGCAATTACATCAATTGCTGGAATTTGTTACTCAAGCATTAATCGAAAAAAAATGAGTTATTATGAAAAAAAACTTAAGAAGATATTAGATACACATGATTCAATAATTGTAAATGTTGAAAATTTACCATCTTTAAGTGGATTAAATGTCGTTGATGTAACTACATTTGATGAATTATTAGATGCTCAAAGCGAAGTAAGATTACCAATTAACTTTATGGAAAATAAGAAAAGAAGAGTTTCTAAATTTATCTTAATTAAAGATAAATTAGCATGGGTATATACACTTAAAGAAGGAGACGAAGAAAAATAGAGGAGCACTAATGTGTTCTTTTTTTTCAAAATATGTTAAAATTCTTTTTAGGAAGTGAATAGTATGGCATCATTTACGACAAGAATAAAAGATGAAGTTACAAAACTAGAAACTGAAAGATGTGAATCTTTAGCTGAAGTATGTTCATATATTTATTTTAATGGCAATATATCAAATGATACCATTACATTATTTATTGAAAATAATTCAGTTGCAAGAAGAATGTTTAATTTAATAAAAAGACTTTATGGGGTTAATATTAAACTAACTACAAGAACTCAAAAAAGATTTAATGTTAAAACAATTTATATTTTAGAAATAAAAGAAAAACTTGATGATATCAAATATGATATAGATGATGCACTTAAAAATATTGGTGAATATTCAGATGAAGAGAAGGCATCATTTTTAAAAGGAGTTTTCTTATGCTCAGGCTCAATTAATGATCCTTCAAAAAGTAAATACCATTTAGAGATTTTAGTTCCAGAAGAAAAAGATGCAATCTTGATTGAAAATCTTCTTAAAGATTTAAGATTTTCAAGTAAATCATTAAAAAGAGATAAAGGTTATATGGTTTATTTAAAACAAGCCGAAGAGATAAGTGATTTTATAAAGTTACTTGGCGCTATTAATGCATTATTCTATTTTGAAGATTTTAGAATCTATAGGGATCACAAAAATATGGTTAATAGATTAAATAACTGTGAACAAGCAAATGAACAAAAATCTTTAAAAACTTGTAATGAACAACTTGAGAATATTAAGTATTTAGAAGACAATGATCTACTTACATTGCTTGATGAAAAAATAAGAATAGTTATAGATTATCGAAAAAAATATCCAAAAACTACACTAAGTGAACTTGCTGAAATTATATCTATGGAAACTGAAATGAATATAACTAAGTCAGGTATTAATCATCATTTTCGTAAAATAAAAGAATTAGTTAATAAACATAAAAATAGCAAAAAATAAAAAGATGGATTTATATTCATCTTTTTTTTATCTAATTTTTGCTAGTTTTGTCGAAGGTGTTGAAATACATATTAAAAGTGATTATTATATTCGCTCGAGAAGTGCAAAGATGCTATCACTTTCTACCTATAAGCAAAAATTATTCATGGGGTTTTAGAAGTAAAGGAAGTAATTTTTATGAGTAAGAACGAAATGTCTTTAATGATATTTTTACTATTATTTATAATAATTTTTATCTTGTTTTATAAGTGATTATAAAATAAATAAAAAAGCATCTTTATTCATTTGAATAAGATGCCGAATCTTTACGCGAAAGCATTAGCTTGTAATGTAACACTTCTCACAATTAAATTATATCATGATAGTAAAATATTATTCAACAATTAATTATTTCATCAACAATACCGTAAGCAACAGCTTCTTTAGAAGATAAATAATGATCTCTATTAGTATCGTTATTTATCTTTTTTAATGTTTGATTAGTATTTTTTGCGAGTATTTTATTTAGTTTTTCTCTTAAATATAGAATATGATCTGCTTGAATTTTTATTTCAGTAGCTTGGCCAGATGAACCTCCTAACACTTCATGTATCATAACTTCTGTATTTGGTAGTACATATCTTTTTTTCTTGGTTCCACTTGAAAGTAAGAATGCGCCCATACTTGCACATGAACCAATACCAATTGTTTTAATATCTGATTTGATTAGATTCATTGTATCATAAATAGCTAAACCTGACGTTACTGAACCGCCTGGGGAATTAATATACATTGAGATGTCTTCATGATTTAGAGAATCTAAATATAAAAGTTCTGAAATAATAACTGATGCTAAATCATCATTTATTTCACCACTTATAAACACGATTCGATCTTTTAATAAGCGAGAGTAAATATCATAAGCTCTTTCACCATCATGACTTTTTTCAATTATAGTTGGACAAAACATTTTATCACCTGTTTATAGTATATAAAAAACAACCTTTTTAATACCTGAATACATTGTCATATATTGCCTTATTATTTACACATTAACAATGTTTTTGTTAATAAAGTTAAGATATAATGATATAATTTATTTAAGGTGATACTAATGAATTTAAAGATATATGGGGCTGGATTAAAATTTATGCTTTGTAATGCCGTAAAACGCTTATATAATGGAGAAGTAATATTTCATCATTCATTAGATCATGGAATTCATGCCTCTATTATAAGCGAAAGAGTAATAGATGAAGCTGAATTAAAAAGATTAAAAAGTTATATGGATATGATGGTTTCTCAAGATATACCTTTTAATAAAAAAGTTGTAAAAAAAGAAGAAGCTTATGATTTCTTCTTAAATAAAGGAAATTTTGAAAAAGCAGAAAATGTTTTGAATATAAGTAATTTAACAGTTTCTTTATTTGAATTTGAAGGTCAATATAATTATTTTTATTCTCATGATATGCCAAAAAGTTCAAAAGAAATTCCACTTTTTGATTTATATTATGTAAGTGAAAATGAATTAGTTTTATTATACCCGGTTGATGGTAAAATTAACTTTACTTTTAGACATAACATATTTAATGCATTCAGAAGCTACGATGAATGGTTAAATAAAATGGGATTAAACTATGTATGTGATGTTAATAAAACAGTTGCTGAAGGCAGTATTAGAGATTTAATCATGAAAAATGATATTATGGTTGATAATTCAGTTTATAAAATTGCAGAAGATGTAGCAAAATCAAATAAAAGAATTGTTTTAATGGCTGGTCCTTCTTCAAGTGGTAAAACTACAACTAGCAAAAAGTTAAGCTTGTATTTATCTAGTTTAGGATTACATGCCCATGCAATTAGCTTAGATGACTTCTTTGTTAATCGTGATCAAACTCCTTTAGATGAAGAGGGAAATCGAGATTATGAGTGTTTAGAAAGCATTGATGTTACTTTATTTAATCAATGTTTAAGAGATTTACTTGATGGTAAGGAAGTAAGTTTACCAACATTTAACTTTATAATTGGTGAAAAAGAATACAAGCACGAACCATTAAAAATTGGTGAGTATGATATATTAGTTATTGAAGGGTTGCATGCTTTAAATCCAAACTTAATGACTCTTGATGATACATCAATGGTCTATAAAGTTTATATTAGTCCATTAACACCACTTAATGTTGATAGACATAATTACGTATCAACTACTGATAATAGATTGCTAAGAAGAATAGTAAGGGATTATAAAACAAGAGGTAGATCGGCTGAAGCAAGTTTGGCGACGTGGCCAAGTGTTAGAAAGGGAGAAGAAAAATATATCTTCCCATATACTGATACAGCAGATGCAATCGTTAATACAGTTTATGTTTATGAACTTGGTGTTTTAAAAGTATATGTTGAACCTCTTTTGTGTAATATAAAAATGGATTCAGAATTTTATGATGAAGCTAGAAGATTACTTGATAATCTAAAAGCAGTTTATGCAATTCCTAGTGAATATGTAGATGAAGATAATTTATTAAGAGAATTTATTGGTGGATCTTGTTTTGAGGAGTGATAAAATGAAAAGAATAGCGATAAATGGTTTTGGTAGAATTGGAAGACTTGCATTTAGAGAATTAATAAATGATACAGAATGTGAAGTTGTTGCAATTAATGATTTAACAAGCGTAGAGGATTTATATTATTTATTAAAATATGATTCAAACTTCCGTATGTTTGATGCATCTAATATAAGTTATAATGACGAAGGATTAGTACTAAATGGTAGAACTATTAAAGTTTATAGTGAAAAAGATGCTGCTAACTTACCTTGGGGTATTGAAAACGTTGATGTAGTGTTAGAGTGTACTGGTCTTTATACAGATAAAGATAAGGCAATGGCCCATATCGATGCAGGAGCAAAACATGTAATAATCTCGGCACCGGCTAAGGGAGATATGAAAACTATCGTTTATGGAGTAAATGATAATATCTTAGATGGAACTGAAGAAATTATTTCAGCAGCTTCTTGTACAACTAACTGTTTGGCACCAGTGCTAAATCTATTAGATAAAAACTTTAAAGTTAAAAAAGGCTTTATGACAACTATTCATGCAACTACTAATGATCAAACAACTTTAGATATAGCGCATAAAAAAGGAGCGTATTCTCGTCGTGGTAGAAGTGCAATGGCTAATATTATTCCCTCATCAACTGGAGCGGCATCAGCTATTGGGTTAGTTTTACCTAACTTAAATGGTAAATTATCCGGAGGAGCATTTAGAGTTCCAACAATAGATGGATCTGTAATTGATTTAACTGTTGAACTTGAAACACATGTTACTAAAAACCAAATAAATGAAATGTTTAAAAATAATCAAAGTGAAGTTATTAAATATACAGAAGATCCAATTGCATCAAGTGATGTTATAGGCAAAACTACTGGTGCTTGGGTTGATGGGTTACTTACTGAAGTATTAGAAACTGAAGATGGAACACAACTGGTTAAGGTTATTGCTTGGTATGATAATGAACTTGGTTATACTAATCAAATGATTAGAACCTTAAAAGTTTTAATATAAAATGCGTAAATCTCACTATTAAGTGGGATTTTTTTTTGGTATAATATTTTTATAATAAGAGGTGTTGGCATGAAGATACTAAGATATTTATTAACGTTTATGATTTTTATGTTTGTTTTGACATTTGGTGTTAAAGCAGATTCTGCTCATTTTGAACCATTTGTTGAAATGTATACAGATATTACTGAAAATCAGATTAGAATGACTCTTGGCTTTAGTGGTGAAGAGATAATGACTATTAAAGGAACAGTGAGTTATGACCCTAGTAAACTAACTCTTGCAGATGTTGAAGAGTTAGATAATTTTACTGTTACAACATCACTTGAAGATGATGAAAATGGTTATAGAACTTTTAGTATACTAGCCGACAGTGATTATTCATTTAATGAATCTTACTATGCTACTTTAGTCTTTGATGTTAATCCAGGTTTTAAAAATAAAAAGAAATCTGATATTTTCTTTTATGATTTCACTGCAGGTGGTCCAGAAAAGATAAAATTTCGTTCATCTGGATTTATCACAACACTAAATCGTATATCAATATCAGAGATGAATTATGTTTTGAATACTATTGATAAGAATACAAAAACAAAATATTGGTTTACTAATCATTTTTATTTATTTGTAATTGGATTTTTAGTAATAGTTATGATTGTAGTAATTATTTTCTTAATTCCATCAAGAAGAAAAAAAGAAAAGAGAGATCAAAATGCTCAAGATAGTACAAAAGCAGAAAATTATGATCCTAATGCATCTAATATAAAAATTGATCCAGCTGCTATAGAACAGATTGGCAAGGTTGAAAAAGAAATAGATATGAGTCAAGCAATAGTTGTAAATGAAGATATTAAACCTTTTGGTGATATAGTAGGCAAAAATGATGAAATAGTGGCTACACAAGAACAAGTTCAACCTCAAGAGGCTATTTTAAATGCATTTGAAGCAAGAAGTCCGGAACAATATGAAAATAACCAAGCAACTGTAGATACTTCTGATATAGCAAATCAAGCGGCTCAAACAGCTCCAACTCAAGAAGAAGTACAACCTAAGATAGAAGAACTAAATGCATTTAATCAAACACCAACTATTCAAGATAATAACACTATGGATAATTTGGCCGTTATTAATCCACAAACATTTGATGAAGCTGAGACACCAACCATTAGTGATGTTACAATAGAAACACCTGCAGTAGAAAAACGAGCAGTAGTAAATCAACCAAAGACTTTGGCTCAACAACTTGCAGAACCTGCAGAATTTGAACCTCAAGTTCAAGCATCACAAACTCCACAATCCGCCACACCTAAACTTCAATCAATTGAACCGGCACCACTTGGAGCACCAACACTAAATAATCAAACATCTACAACTTCTAATAATAATGGTTCAAATACCGTTTCATCAATAATAATATTATTTATGATAGCTTTATCTATCATTACATTAAATGTTGTTTATGCAGATGAATATCAAATTGAAGATTTAAGAAGTCATATAGTTAGTGGCAAGGGTTATAATAAGAACCTTGATTATAATGGTGATGGAAAAATAGATGTTTTAGATATTATTGAAACAAAGGATTTAACTAATTGTAGTTTTGATAATCTCTTATCAACAGATCCTGGATTTGCTGAAATACACGGGCAAAGTAATAATATCATTAGTAGTGATAGCAATTATGTATCATCAAAAGGAAATGCATCAAAAAGAACAACTACTAAAAAAAATAGTAGTAACAATGTCGATAGTGGTTCTAATAATAAAACTACAAAGAAGAGTAGTGGAGGAAGTAGCTTAAACGGAGGAAATACTGCTTCAAATATGAATGGAACAACTACTAAAAAGACGACTACTACTAAAGCATCTAGTTCTAAAGAAGAAGCTAAATCTTATCAAGTAGATATTACAGCAGTAAATGGTTCTGTTTCTGAAAGTTCATTTACAATGCAAGCAGATAAAACAAAAACTATTAATTTAATTAGTGGAGATGGTTATGTTATTGATGCTAATCAATCACGCTGTAACAATGTTTCATATTCATTTAATGGAGTTACTAAATTAGTATTAGCTCATCCAACTTACACTGCTACATGTTCATTAATATTTGTTCCAATAGGTAATATAAAAATAACTTTAAAATATTATACTGGTAAAGGTAATTCTACCAAACAAGCAATTAATTATACTAGTAAGAGTTTAGATAATGGTGGGAACGGAGTTTACAATGAAACTTGGTCAACAGGACTTGCTCTACCAACTGGTTATAAAGTTAGAGAAAACCCTAGCTGTGGATCATATATGAATGGTGTATTCTCAATAAAGATACCTGCTAAAAGTACATCTTGCACATTATATTTTGATCCTTTATTATATAACTTCAATGTTTATGTATCTGAACAATCAACACCTATAAATGATGGAACTGATAAAAATATATATTATGGTGAGAGTAAGAAAATAGAGTTCTACGCTAATACAGTATATTCAACCGTTACATGTTCAGATGGTCAAACACCAAAACTTACAAAATTTGTTGGAACACCAAATAGGTACTACTTTACTTATGAACAAAAGACCACTAACAATGTAGCTTGTAATGTTTCATAATTTTAGTTGACAAAAATATATATTACTAATATAATTTAACTTGTAAAGCAATTGATGAAGACGTTAAATACGTGATTCTTTTAGAGAAACTGTGGTTGGTGAAAACAGTTAAGATGATGTATTTAAAGATCACTTCTAATGTGACTTAGGGATAAGCTAAGTACGTTACTCGCGTTAAGAGAATAAGTGCATGTAACTCATGAAATAAGGTGGTACCACGGAAATATCCGTCCTTATACTCGTGAGTTTTTTATTTTTTTGGAGGGAACTTATGAAAAATTTTAAAGAATTAGATAAAAGAAGCGTATTTGAGGTTGAATCAAGTATTTTAGCTGAATGGCAAAAACAAGATATCTTAAATAAAACAATCGAAAATCGTACTGGTAAAGACAATTGGGTTTTCTTTGATGGACCAGCTACTGCTAATGGTATGCCTGGATTACATCATATGGTAGCTAAATTCTTAAAAGACACTTTCTGTAAATATCAAACTATGAAGGGAATGCGTGTTTTAAGAAAAGTAGGGTGGGATACTCATGGATTACCAGTTGAAGTTAATGTTGAAAAAAAACTAGGTTTCAGTGGTAAAGCAGACATTGAAAAATATGGTATCGAAGAATTTAATAAATTATGTAAAGAGACAGTTTGGGATAATGAGACAGCATTTAGAAAATTAACTAATGAGATGGGTCAATTTATCGATTTAGATAATCGCTATATTACATATGATAATGATTATATTGAAACTGAATGGTATATCTTAAAGAAATTCTTTGATGAAGGATTATTTTATGAAGGTGTTAAAATCATGCCTTGGTGTCCAAGATGTGGTACAGGACTTGCATCACATGAAGTTGCTCAAGGTTATAAAGAAATTGATGCTAATACAGTAATTGTTCCATTCAAAAGAAAAGATATGGATGCTTACTTCTTGGTTTGGACAACTACACCATGGACATTAATTTCAAATGTAGCACTTTGTGTTAATCCAAATGAAGATTACGTATTAGTTGAATCTAAAGGATATAAATTTATTTTAGCTGATGCTTTAAAAGAATCTGTTTTAGGGGATGAATTCGAAGTATTAGAAACAATGAAAGGTATTGATCTTGAAAATGTTGAATATGAACAATTAATTCCAAGTGATATTGAAATAACGGGTAAGGCATTTATAGTTACATGTGACAATTATGTTACTATGTCTGATGGTACAGGTATTGTTCATATTGCACCAGCATTTGGTGAAGATGATGCTAAAGTTGGTAAAAAATATAAACTTCCATATGTTAATCCTGTTGCAGAAGATGCAACTTACAATGCCGGTTTATGGAAGGACATGAATATTTTTGAAGCAGATCTAAAAGTAATTGATTGGCTTAAAGAAAATGATAAATTATTTAAAAAGCAAAAGATTAAACATGATTATCCACATTGTTGGAGATGTGATTCACCATTAGTTTATTATTCAAGACCAAGTTATTATCTAGAAGTAACTAAATTACAAGAAAAAATAATTGCAGAAAACAATAATGTTAATTGGTATCCAAGTTATGTTGGTGAAAAACGTTTTGGTAATTGGCTAGAAAATATGAATGACTGGGCAATATCAAGAAATAGATACTGGGGAACACCGCTTCCATTATGGAGATGTAGCTGTGGACATATGGAAATGCTTGGTTCACGTGAAGAACTTGCAGATCGTGCGGTAGAAAATGTTGATCCTAAAACTATCGATTTACATCGTCCATATGTTGATGATATTCATATTGTTTGTCCAAAATGTAGTGAACATATGAATAGAGTTCCAGAAGTAATTGACTGCTGGTTTGATAGTGGTGCAATGCCATTTGCTCAATATCATTATCCATTTGAAAATAAAGAATTATGGGAAAGTCAATATCCAGCTGATTTTATAGCTGAAGGGATTGATCAAACTAGAGGTTGGTTCTATTCACTAATTGTTATTGGTGTATTCCTAACAGGCAAAAGTCCATATAAAAATGTTTTAGTTAATGAACTATTACTAGATAAGTTTGGTAAAAAGATGCATAAGTCTAAGGGTAATGCAATTGAGCCATTCACATTAATGGAACAATATGGAGCGGATACAATTAGATGGTATTTACCATATGTATCACCAACATGGACTCCACTTAAGTTTGATGAAGATGGATTAAAAGAAGTATATTCTAAGTTCTTTAATCCATATAAAAATACTTATTCTTTCTTCCAAATGTATGCAAACATTGATGGTATAGATATTGATGATTGTAGAATCGAATACGAGAATCGTGAAGAAATAGATAAATGGTTATTAAGTAAATATAATAAATTATTAAAATCAGTAACAGAATCTTATGAAAAATATGATTTAAATGAAGTTGTTAAAAATATAACTACATTTGTTTCTGAAGATTTATCTAACTGGTATATTAGAAGAAATAGAAATAGATTCTGGGCTAGTAGTTTAGATGATTCTAAAAAAGCAGTTTATATGACGACTTATGAAGTATTAGTTGGATTATCTAAAATGTGTGCTCCAATTATACCATTTACTACAGAAGAAGTTTATAAAAACTTAACTGGCGAGGAATCAGTACATCTAGCCGACTTCCCTAAATATGATGAATCGTTAATAAATGAAGAAGTTGAAATTAAAATGGATTTAGTTAGAGATTTAATTTCAACCGGACGTTATGTAAGAGAAGAAACTAAGATTAAGGTTCGTCAGCCAATAAGTGAGTGTTTAATTGATGCTAAATATGAAAGTATCTTAGGTGATTTAGTAAACTTAATTAATGAAGAACTAAATGTTAAAAAAGTTACATTTGTTGATGATCTATCTAAATATATGAATTTCACAATTAAACCTAACTTTAAAGTTTGTGGTGCTATGTTTGGACCTAAGATGAAAGATTATCAAAATGCTTTACTTGATTTAAGTGATGAAGAAGTAGATTTAATCTTAAAAGAGGAAACTGTTACAATTGACTTCGATGGTGCAAGATTAGATATTAAACCTGATATGGTTGATGTAAGAATTGAATCTAAAGAAGGATTTAATGTTGGTATGGAAAATAATAAATTTATTATTCTAAATACAGAACTTTCTCATGAATTAGTACTTGAAGGTTTAGCTCGTGAATTTGTATCAAAAGTACAAAACTTAAGAAAATCTAATGGTTATGAAATAGCTGATCGCATTAAATTATATTATGATGGAGATAAAGATATCTTAGAAGCACTTGAAATGTTTAAGGATTATATTAAAGAAGAAACATTAGCTGTTGTTTATGAAAACGTAGGCCGTGGGGAAGTAGTTGATATTAATGGTCATGATGTTAATCTTTATATAGAAAAAAATTAGAAGGAAACTTCTAATTTTTTTTATTATAAAAAACCATTTGAAAATCAAACTATTTGTTATTGTTCATACACCATTTTTTACAGTTTTCAATTCTTATTCCGTTGTCTCCTTGATTCTTATCATAAGCAAAAGAGTTTAACAAATCACACGGAAAATTTTTACATTCTCCACAGCAACTTATATTTTTACTTTCACAGCAAGATTTCACAGGACAAGCATCAGCCCAAAAAGGCTTTTTAATATTTAAACATCCTATACACTTTTTTTCTTGAAGAAATACACATTTACTACATTCTATACCACATCTTGATTCAATTTTGACTTTTTCTTTTACGGCTTCCATATTTACTACCTCTTAACTAATATTAATTTTATCACAACTAAATTATATCATATTATTCAGTATAGTTTAGATTAGTACTAGCATCAAGTACTTTTTTTAATATTTTTTCTTTTTCTAATCCATCAAGTATTATAGGTTGATAATCATTTTTATCGGATACACTTGATAAAGATGCTGGAATAATATTTATAATTGTGTCAGTTATTTCATCATTTCTGTAGTTAAATGTTATTTGGAATATCATTGTGTCTTTATCACTTGGATTCTTATTTCCTCCAAAAACAAAGTTTCCTAAAGAATAAACTATATATTTTCCATTATATTCTTCTATGCCTTGAAGTACATGTGGGTGATGACCTAAAACAAGATCTGCTCCTGAGTCAATTGCATATCTCGCTATTGTCTCTTGAGTTGAATTTTGTTTATAAACTCTTTCTTCACCCCAATGGAAACTAAATACTTCTAAATCTGTATTGCAAGATTCAAAGTATTCCATTGCACAATCTATATTGTTGCAAGCGGATGTAACATCCCATCCTTTAATGCCACATAATTCAATTTTTTTACCATTAACTTCAACAATACTAAATATATCATTACCAAAGTATTCAAGTGGAGAATCTTCTAAAGTATTTAGTGTATCAAAGTAACCTTGTTCTAAATAATCATAAGTGTGATTGTTTGCTAGATTAACTGCTTCAACACTACTACTTGTTAAAATATTAATATAATCACTTGAACCTTTAAAAGTAAACTTTTTATCTGCTCTTGCAGTAGCTTCAGTTAATGGTCCTTCTAAATTAGCTATAGTTAAATCGTCATTACTTAAAACATCATAAACACCAGCAAAGAAGTAGCTATAGTCATTGTTTTGTTCTTCTAAAACATAAGGAAGAGAATTAGTATATGTACTTCTATCGTCCCATCCTAAAGTACAGTCTCCAACAGCACTTATAGTGATAGAGTTTTCCTCGACAATTGGTTCTGGCATTACTTCTTCAATTTTTTCTTCCTCAATTTTTAATAATTTTTCATCTAGTGTAAATTTAGTAGTTGTATTGATTTTGTCCATAGTAAAGTCTTCTTGTTCATAGCTTATTATAGGTTCATCAGATTTTATTTTTGCATTACATGATGTTAAGCACGAAAGACTTAAGGTTAACATTGTTGCTAATAATCTTTTGTTCATAAAATTACCCCTCAATCGCCTAGATATTATAGCACTAGCTATAATAATTGTAAAATTAAAATATTATATTTGTATTAGAAAAAAATTTAATTTTCTTTCATTTATATATTGTATCTTTTTCTTATATAAGGTATATTTATGATAATAGAGGAGTTGGTTATAATGGATAGTATATTCAGTAATCAAAAACTAATCGCGATCGTTACTGGAGCAATATTCCTGGTTTCAGCTATATATTTAGTTTTTTTTGGTGGGGTTAAGAAGGAAAAAGAGTCTGAAACACCATTACATAAAACTGATGCTCATACAATGATAATTAATGATACATTCGTTAAAATAGAATTTAATGAAGAATATGATTTATGTAAAAAAACTGTTTGTTCTGATATTCAAACAGAAGTAACAAGTGTTGAAATATTAAATGAAGAACATAAAGGGTTCTATAAAGATATTAATTTTGATGAAATGAGCCTTTATGATGCTTTAGTTCTTATTTTAGATACAGCAAAAGACAATAATGTTGCTTTAGCAAGTTTAGCAATTTTAACTGATAGTAAAAATGTAACAGAAGAAAAAGTTAAAGAATATTTAGATTCAAATGCAAATAATGTAATAGATTACCCAATAACTGTTACTTATCAAGAAAAAATTGGAGATGAAAAAGAAAAAGATGATGAGCCTGAAGTTCAAGAACCTGAAGTAGAGGGCCAAGAAGTAGAAGTACCTGAAGGAGAAACTTTTACTGTTACTTTTGATACTGTTGGTGGAAGTACAATAAAACCTCAAACAGTTAAAAAAGCAGAAAAAGCAACGAAACCAACTGATCCAACTAAAAAAGGATATACTTTTGTAGAATGGCAATTAAATGGTAAAAAGTTTGAGTTTAGTACAACTATTTGGAATGATATAACTCTTAAAGCTGTTTGGAAGAGTGCGAGCGAAACTGACGCTACTACAACTACAACAAAAGCTGCATCTCAAGGATCATCTAGCAATCAAACAACTGGTGACAATAATCAAGGAGAAAATAATAATACACAAACTGAAGCCGGGGACAACACCGGTAATGGCAACCCAACTCCAGAAGTTCGTGAAGGAACTATTAATTTAAATGATAATGTTACCTATACCACAAAGAGAATGGTATATAGTTGTCAAGGTTGTTTTACTGAAGAAATTCTAAAACAATTAGAAAATGACAAATCAAAAGGAATCAGTTATGATACTTCTTCAAATAATAACAGCGTTTTTTATAGAACAATAACACTTTCTGATCCTTATAATACATCATCTTATAGGGGACCAGGAGGAAATTTTGAGAGTATTCTTAGAAATGCTGGAGCAACAGGTGAAGTTAGTAATATTGGTGGTACTAAATTAACTTTAGATGAAACTGTGTGTTCTAATTATCATTTGTCTTGTGATAGATGGTAATCAATAGTAAACTTAATTATTTATATTAAATCTTATTATTAGAAATAATAATAAGATTTTTTCTTTTAAAAATTATACTGTAATCTTTATATTTTTATATAACTATGATATAATTTGTATATAGAATAGGAAGGTAAGCATGAATTTTGATAAATTAACTAGAATGTTATATCAAGAAAATATCAATTGGGTTTATTCAATTATTCGTGATTTAGATACTAAGGGTATTGAAAGAAAAGAAAAGTTCATTGCTGATCCTTATGTATTTAATAATATAGTAGCTTTAGGTTATTATTTTATGAATTTATATGTAGTTAGTAATTTAAATAATTATACAGAAGATGATGCTAATTTAATAATGAATTCAATAATTACTGGGGCTAGTAGTTATAATCAATATAAATTAAACCAAATATATAAAAGAGATATAAATCTTGATACATTAGTTGAACAGTATAATTCGGTTGTTCGTAAGACAAAGGCATATTCACCTAATGATGGTTTAAAAGCAAGAGTAGTAGCCGTTGATGAAATGTATAGAAGAATATATGATGTATTTAATAAAAGACACTTTAATGTCTTTATTAAAGTATTCATTACTTCTTTTAAAGATTTTGAAAATAGTATACAGGAAACAATTAATAGTTATTTAATTCAAAGATAGGAATGATTATATGGTAAGTAATGAAAAAATTAAACAAGTATTTAATGCCATTAGAGATAATGGCATAGACGCTTTTGATGATGAGTCTTTAGCTAAATTACTTGCTATTTTAAATGCTGAAGAATATGATGAATTTGAAAAAAGATGTTATAGAGAACTAGATGGAGTAGATTCATTAAAAAGAATTTTGCATATTAGACCTTTAGTAGAAGCTATAATAAATAAAGATTTATATCGTATCAGAAACAGTTCATTATATGAAAAATATAAAAACTCATTAATTAATGAAAATTATCGTGAGTTCTTTAAAGAACTAAAAGTAGAAGAGTTAGCTGATTTAAAAAAATATGTATCATTTACAATTGATAGTAGTAGTGAAGCAAATATAAGTGGCTCTAAAAAGATTATAAGTATGATTACTCGTGAAATAAGACAAAAGGAAGAAATGAGAAAACCCCGTTTTGAATAACGAGGTTTTTTAATTAAAAAAATCATTACATAATGTAATGATCTTTTTATTATCTGTTGTAGAATTCAACTACTAGAGATTCATTAATTTCAGCGTTAAGTTCGCTTCTTTCTGGATATCTTACATAAGTACCAGTTAATTTTTTAGAATCAAATTCAACAAATGCAGGTTTTGAAACATTAGCTTCAAGAGCTTGTCTAATTGCTGGATGTTCTAAAGAATTTTCTTTAACACTGATAACATCTCCAGGTTTACATTGGTATGAAGGGATGTTTACCTTTTTACCATTAACTAAGATATGTCCATGGTTAACAACTTGTCTAGCACCACGACGAGTATTAGCCATACCCATTCTATATACTAGGTTATCAAGTCTTGATTCTAGTAATTTTAAGAAGTTTTCACCATGTACACCTTTTAATTTAGATGCTTTATCAAATAAACGTCTAAATTGTTTTTCATTTAATCCATACATAAATCTAATTTTTTGTTTTTCTTGTAATTGGATACCATATTCAGAAACTTTTTTTCTTCTGCCAGCACCATGTTGTCCTGGAGCATATGGTCTTTTTAAATCTTTTCCATTTTCTAATGTAGAAAAACCTAATCTTCTAGATTTCTTAAAAGCTGGACCAGTGTATCTTGCCATAAATATATTCTCCTTTCTTCGTACTCGCGAGTAAAGGATTTTATTATATTCTCTTACTAGGGTGTTTAATCTTCTTTCCCTTAGGCAGTTTAAGTTACTAGAACTATTTCAATTAAACACATTAATAATTAAATATAATACTGCCAATAACTACGCAATTAGTAATATACACTAATTATATGCAAAAGTCAATGATTTAAGCCAAAAAAAAGACTATTCGTCTAGTTTTCTAAATAGCCTTTTTGCATTATTATCTAAAATAAATTCAAGTTCGTCATGTTTATATTTTCTAATTTCTTGAATTCTTTTAAATACGTTAATACCATCAGTGTCTTTATCTATTATCATATATGGATAATCTAGCTCAATAAGTAAACTATTAATATCTACTTGTTTTATTACTTCTAATGACTTACATGCATTTCTTCTAATTATTGGAGTTCCAACAGATATAAATCCACCAAGTTTCATTATTTCTTTTAAAGAATCTAAATCTGGTTCAAAACAATGGAAGACAAAACCATATTCTGGAGTATGTTCTTTAATAATCTCAAGACAATCATGATTTGTTTGATTAGAGTGAATTATCACAGGTAATCCTAAATAATTTGCAAGTTCAATGGTTTCAATAAAAGTTTTTTTATGAGATTCAGTATAATCTCGATAATCTAAGCCAGTTTCGCCTAATGCAACCACCTTACTAAAATCTTCTTTTTGTGATAACTCATAAATACCTTCTACACTTCCAGATTGTAATGGATGTATTCCTAAAGAAGCGTAGAATTTGCTATTTTCATTGGCAATAGCTAAAACTTCTTTATTTGTTCCTTTATCCATTCCAACATTAATAATAGCATCTAAATACTCCATATTATTAATTCTTACTATTTCATCCCTAATATTCTTTAAATCTCTTGAATTAATGTGTGCATGTGTATCAATCATGATAAAACCTCTTCCATAACTTTAGTATATAATAATTTATTATAATAATAAATAAAATTGTTCTTTTTCTAATTCTATGTTAAAATATTAAATAGAATAAAGGGTGAAGGGAATGGCAGAGTTACAAGAGCATTTTAAGATGGATTATAATAAGATATTATCTAATGCTAATCATATTGCTAAAGGCAATAAATATCGTATAACTGTATTATCTGATTTATTAGTAAGACTTGAATACTCTGAAACTGGGGTATTTGAAGATAGACCTACCGAACTTGTTATGAACAGAAAATTTCCTGTTACTCAATTTGAGAAAAAAGAAGATGCTAAATATTTAACTATAAAAACATCTTATTTTACTTTAACATATCAAAAAGAAATGCCTTTTGTTGGAACTAAAGTTGCTCCAGATCAAAACTTAAGAATTGATTTAAATGGAACAGATAAATATTGGTATTTTGGACATCCAGAAGTTCGTAATTTTAGAGGGACAACATTCTCGCTAGATGGTGCGGATGGCAAAGCTAAATATGGAAAAGGTTTATATAGTACTGATGGATTTGTATCGTTAGATGATTCAAATACTTTAATATTTAATGAAGATGGTACTTTAGGAAAAAGAACAGATAAAAGAATAGATACTTATGTATTTATGTATAAGCGCGATTTTGGTGCTTGTTTAAGAGACTATTTTACTTTAACAGGTTATCCCCCATTAATTCCTAGATATTCGTTAGGCGTATGGTGGAATAGAAATATTGTTTATGATGCAAAAGATATAGAAAAATTAGTTTATAAATTTAATAAAAATAGAATACCTTTATCAATTATTATGTTAGGAGATCATTGGCATAGGCAAATCTCAAAAATGAAGTCCGGTTTGTCTTTTGATGAAAAATTATTTAGAAGACCAAAAAGAATGACTGATTTTTTACATAGTAAAAATATAAGACTTGCAGTTAAAGTTAATCCAATGGAAGGAATTAGTAAGGAAGAAGATTATTTCTTACCTTTTAAAAATGCTTCTGGTTTAGAAGGAGATGAGAAACTTCCTTTTAATGTGTTTAATAAAAATGTCTTAAGTGCTTATTTTGATTACTTAATTCATCCTTTAATGAATTATGGAGTAGATTTCTTCTGGATTGATTATGATAATATTAATGATAGAACTAATCTAAGGGCATTAACACATTATCACTTTAATGACTTTAAACAAATAACTAATAGAAGAGGAATAACTCTTGCACGTAATGCAGGAATTGCTGCTCACAGATATCCAATTCACTACACAGGTGAAACTTTAGTTGGATGGAAAAATTTAGAGTTAATGCCAACTTATAATTCAACTGCATCTAATTTAGGTTTATCGTGGATTAGTAATGATATTGGAGGTTATACTGATGGTATTGAAGATGGAGAGTTATATTCTCGTTTTGTTCAATTTGGATGTTTTTCACCAATTTTAAGATTATCTGCTGATGAAGGAAGATATTATAAAAGAGAACCATGGAAATGGGATATAACAACTCAATCAGTTGTTAGTCAGTATTTAAGATTACGTCACGCTTTAATTCCATACCTTTACAGCGAAGCATTTCGTTATTCAAAAACTGGTTTACCATTAGTTCAACCTTTGTATTATAGATATCCTGAAATATATGATGAACCATTATATAAATCAGAATACTATTTTGGTTCTTCTTTGTTTGTTGCACCAATTACAACTAAAAAAGATGCTTTAATGGATAGAACAATTTTAAAATTATTCTTACCAGAAGGAACATGGTATGACTTTACTACAGGTAAAAGATATGCTGGTGGAAAAAGATATACAACATTCTATAAACAAGAGGATTATCCAGTATTTGCTAAAGCTGGAACAATTATTCCTATGGCTATACTAGATGAAAAGAATATTAATGATACAAACCCACCTAAGATGATGGAAATACAAATATTCCCAGGACAAAGCAATACTTATGAATTATATGAAGATGATGGAATATCTTCATTATACGAAAGAGGATTCTTTATTGTTTCCGATATAGATTATACATATCAGAAAAATAATTATACAGTTACTATTCGTCCAGTAGCTGGCAAAAGTGGAATTATTTCCCCTCACAGAGCTTATCGTATAAGATTTAGAAATGTTAGAGAACCTGAAGAAGTTTTAATTCATATAGGTAATGAAAAAGTTAAAGGTGCTGAAAGTTATGTAGATGATAATGACTTTGTTATTGAATTACCAGCTTTATCAACATTAAAACAAGTTACAATATCATGTAAGGGTAAAAACTTAGAAATAGATGCTGTAAGACTTGTTAATGATGATATTGAATCAATTCTTAATGATTTACCAATCCAAACAAAGATAAAAAATGTCATTGGTGAAACATTGTTAGGAGATACAGATATTAAACAAAAACGTATTGAGGTTCGAAAACTTAAAAAATTAGGTGTTAACCAAAAATATATTAACTTATTCTTAAAACTTCTTGAATATTTAGCAGAAGTATAATATAAACGGTCAATCTTGACCGCTTTTTACTTTTTAATTATAATATACACCTAACAAAGGGTGTGTAGGTATGGAAGAATTAGAAAACAAATATATAGATTTAATTTTAATGCGTTGTATAAACTTTGATCAATCAAAGTCACTTATGGTTCATTGTGAATTAAAAGAACATTTTAGATTTGCAGAAAAGATTAAAAAACGTGCAAATGAACTTGGCATATTTGATGTATGTATTCATTCTGAAGATCATGATGAGATTCACGAATATTTAAAAAATACTGACGTAGATGATATAGTATTAAATCCTTTAATTGATAGAAGTGATTGGGAAAGATATGCATTAAAAGGGGGAGCATTAGTATTTCTTAATTCCAATGTTCCTGGGTTGATGGATGATATACCAGAAGAAAAAATGAATAAAATGGTCAATGAAAGAGCAAAATCAATACAATATTACAGAGCTAATGCTAGTAAGTATACTTTCCCTTGGTGTCTTGTAACTTTGCCAAATGAAAGATGGGCTAAATCAGTATTAGGCAATATAGATAATGCTTATGAAAAACTATTCTTAAATATTATGAAAATGTGTATGGTAGATCGAGAGAATCCTGTTGAAGCTTGGAATGAACATATAAGAAAAAATAACTATTATAAAAATGTACTTAATGATTTAGATATTAGAACAATTCATTTTACTAATTCTTTAGGTACTGATTTAACAATTGGTATGCCTGATGAGCACGTTTGGTTAAATCTAGATAAGCCTGATGCTCATGGGGGAATGATAATAACTAATATGCCATCATATGAAATATTTTCAACACCAGATTATAGAAAAACTAATGGTATAGTTTATTCTAGTCGACCACTTTTATATAATAATTTAAGTATTGAAGATTTTTATCTGGTTTTTAAAAATGGTGAAGTTGTTGAAGCTCATGCAAAACAAGGAGATAAAGCACTAAAAAGATTAATATTTGAACATGAGAATGCTAATCGACTTGGTGAAATTGCATTAGTCCCAGCCGATTCTCCAATATCAAATACTGGTTTAGTATTTAATACAACTTTATTTGATGAAAATGCTTCTTGTCATTTTGCTGTTGGTAGAGGTTTTGCTAGAAGTTTTGTTGGATATGAAAACTTAAGTGAAGAAGAGTTAGTAAAAAGAGGCTATAATGTTTCTCCAGTTCATGTTGATATGATGTTTGGAACAGCTGATTTAGAAGCTACTGCAGAAACAAAAGAAGGTAAAAAATTAATATTTAAAAATGGTAATTTTAATATATAATTAATTATTAATTAAAATTTCTTGAATATTCTTTAGAAGTAAGATATAATTCTTGATAAGCAGATGAAGAAAAAGTAGTAAGTTATGGACTATTTAAAGAGAGTTATCGTTTGGTGAAAGATAATAATAGAAAGTAATTGAACTTGTTTTCGGATGTGTTAGGGTAACTCCTTTATAAGTTATTGAGTAAAAATTAAGGTGGTACCACGGCTCTTCGTCCTTAGGCGAAGCCGTGTTTTTTATTGGGAGGTGAAAAATGGAATATTTATTATCTTACATTATAATATTTTTAGTGATTCTTTCTGTCCTCTATATTTTTGAATATAGTATTAAAGATAAAAATGAATCATTAGGATTGCAAAAAAGTTTTAGATTTATTAAGAAAAAATATGATTTAAAAACAGATAAATTGAGAACTAGAAAATTATCAAAAATAATAGTTATAGCAAATACTTTTATTCTGTCTATTCCTATTTACATTGTAATGTATTGTAATTTAGGATATTTTCAAGTTTTAGGTATTTCATTTTTGATCTTTATAGTTTTAATTTTAATTATATATAATTTAATAGGTTATATTTTAAAGAAGAAAGGTTGGTAATAATGTATAATCATTTAGAAATAGAAAAGAAGTGGCAAGAACGCTGGGAAAAAGATAAAACTTTTAAAACTGATGTGTGGGATTTTTCAAAACCTAAGTTCTATGTATTAGATATGTTTCCTTATCCGTCAGGAGTAGGATTACATGCTGGGCATCCAGAAGGGTATACAGCAACGGATATTATAGCTCGTATGAAAAAAATGCAAGGCTTCAATGTTTTACATCCAATGGGATTTGATTCTTTTGGATTACCTGCAGAACAATTTGCAATAGATACAGGAAATCATCCAGCAATATTTACAAATAACAATATTGAAATTTTTACAGAACAATTAAAAATGTTAGGATTTGCTTATGATTGGGATAGAGTAGTATCTACTAGTGATCCTGACTTTTATAAATGGACTCAATGGATTTTTAGAGAGTTAGTTAATGATGGATATGCAAAACAAATTGATATGCCGGTAAACTGGTGTGAAGAGTTAGGTACAGTATTATCTAACGATGAAGTAATTGATGGTAAAAGTGAAAGAGGAGGTTTCCCTGTAATTCGTAAAAATATGAAACAATGGGTAATTGACATTCCTGCTTATGCTGAAAAATTACTTAATGGTTTAGATGAAATTGATTGGCCAGAGTCAACAAAGGAAATTCAAAGAAATTGGATTGGTAAGAGTACAGGCGTTGAAGTTGATTTTGAAATATCTGGTGGTGGTCAATTTTCAATTTACACAACTTGTATCGAAACTATTTATGGTATTACGTTTATGGTTTTAGCTCCTGAAAATAAATTAGTTGATGAGTTGAAACCACGAATTAAAAACTGGGATGAAGTAGAAAAATATCGTGAAGAAACAGCTAAAAAATCTGATTTAGATCGCACCGAATTAAATAAAGGTAAGACTGGTGTTAAATTAGATGGCGTTATGGCAGTTAATCCAGTAAATGGTAAAAGTGTTCCGATCTTCTTAGGAGACTTCGTATTAGCATCTTATGGAACTGGAGCTGTTATGGCAGTTCCTGCACACGATCAAAGAGATTTCGAATATGCAAATTACCATAAATTGCCAATAATCCAAGTTATTGAAGGGCGCGATATAATAGAATCTGCTTTTGAAAAACAAGATTATCTAGGTAAAGGCTGCAAATTAATTAACTCAGAAGAATTTAGTGGTTTAACTGTTGAAGAAGCTAAAGATGCTATAACTGCTAAGTTGGTAGATATGGGAGTTGCACGTAAAAAAACAAATTATCGTTTAAGAGAATGGATATTTGCTCGTCAAAGATATTGGGGCGAACCAATACCAGTAATTCATCTTGAAGATGGACGCGATATTGTCTTAGATGATAAAGATTTACCATTGGTATTACCTGAACTAGAAGATTATAAAGGTAGAAATGGTAAAGCACCGCTTGAAAATTCAGAAGAATGGAAAAACGTAACAGTTGATGACGTTAAAGGTGTTAGAGAAACTTCGACAATGCCTGGAAGTGCCGGTTCTAGTTGGTATTTCTTACGTTATATTGATCCAAAAAATGACGAAAAAATTGCAGACTATGAATTGTTAAAACATTGGATGCCAGTAGATTTATATGTTGGAGGACCAGAGCATGCTGTTGGTCACTTATTGTATTCAAGAATGTGGAATAATTTTTTGTATGACAAAGGAATTGTTCCAGTTGCAGAACCATTTAAAAAACTTGTTCATCAAGGTATGATTTTAGGGTCAAATGGTATTAAAATGGGTAAAAGATACCCTGAATATGTTGTTAACCCAGCTGATGTTATAAAAGAATATGGTGCTGATACTTTAAGATTATATGAGATGTTTATGGGACCATTAGAGGCTGATAAACCTTGGAATAATCAAGCCGCTAATGGAACTCATAAGTTTTTAGAAAGGGTATATCGTCTTTATACTGATGAAGAAAAAACAGTTGATTCAAATAGTAGTCTAGAAAAAGTTTATCATCAAACAGTAAAAAAAGTAACTGAGGATTTTGAATCGTTAAACTTTAATACGGCTATATCTCAAATGATGATATTTATTAATGCTGTTTATAAGGAAACAAGTTTTCCAATGGATCAACGTGAAGGATTCTTAAAACTATTAAATCCAGTTGCGCCTCATATAACAGAAGAGTTATGGGAAGCAATGGGACATACGGAATCTATTGCTAATGAAGCTTGGCCAGAGTATGATGAGACTAAAATTATTCAAGATGAAATTACTGTTGGTGTACAAGTTAATGGTAAATTAAGAGGAACTATTATAGTTGCACCTGATACAGATGAAGAAACAATTAAAGCTTCTGCTTTTGAAGAAGAAAATGTTAAACGTCATATTGAAGGAAAAGAAATAGTTAAAGTAATTGTAGTTAAAGGTAAAATTGTTAATATTGTAGTTAAGTAAAAACAACTTGTAAAAAAGTTGTTTTTCTTTTAATATAAAATAAGAAAGAGAATTAGTATGAAAGATCAAGAGTTAAAAAGATTAATTGAAAAATATAAGTTATCTGAAGATGAGCATGATAAGATATTAGAAATACTTAAAAAAGAATTATTTAAAGGGAAAACATCTGAAGATGAACCTTCTATGATGTTTGTTATTGGCCAGCCTGGATCTGGTAAAACAACATTTATAGAGAAATCAGATTTATCTAAATATACAATTATAAATTCGGATAATTATAGAAAGTATAATAAATATTCAAAAGAAATATTAGATAAATATCCAATCTATTATGCAAAACTTACAAACTATGATGCACATTTATTAGGTGATGAACTTTTCTTATATGCAGTTAGTAATAAATATTCAGTTTTAAGAGAAAAAGCTCCAACTGATTTTAGTTTATTAGGTTTATTAAAATTATTAAATCCTTATGAATATGAAGTTATTATAAATGTAATAGTAACGGGCAATTTAACAAGTTTACTTGCTACAAGAGAAAGATATGAAAAAGAAATATTAGAAAGTAATACTGCTAAACTTTCTAATATTGAAGCTCACAATAAATGTTATCAAATATTACCAGAATTTATCGGTAAATGTATAAAATTTGGATTACATGTTAATTATATTATTCCAACGGAAGATAGTTTTAAAATTATTCCGGTTAGAGAAGATTATTTAAAACTTTTAGAAAATTTAAGGGAAGAAAGTAATAAAGAAACACTTATTAATTATGAAAACAGAATACAAGAAATAAAAATGAAAATGATCAAAAGAAATGCGCCACAAGACCAATTTGACGAATTAGATAAGATTGATAATATTTATTTAAACATTAAAAATAATAAATAAAAAACAACTTGTAAACAAGTTGATACTAACATACAATAAAGATTTTATAAGGAACACTTAAGTACACTTAAGTTGCCTATATGTTTATAGACTACCTAAATGGTAGTTCTTTTTATATAATACCAAGTACGCTTAGTATTAATATAAAAACTTGAAAATAAAATGTGTCTATGGTATCTTATAAATAGTAATAATAGGGTGATTCTATGAAAAAGCTAAATTTATCTCTAATAGTATTGTTAATGGTAATTGGCTTTGCAGCAACAACCATCACATTACAAGTAAAAGGATATATAAATTTATTTTTTGATGAAGATACTTTTGAATCAAGTATTATATTTTCATCTGTAAAAAGCAATGATGGAACAACAACACTATTAGAACAAGATACAATATTTACTCTTGATACAAAGGAGTTTACTGAAGTAGGAGACACGGCAACAGTTGATTTTATTATTACAAATAATTCGGAACATTATGATGCAGAAGTTCTAATTGAATGTGGGCTTAAAGAAGAATCTAAACTTTTTGAGAATTATGTGACTATAGAAGGATTGCCTGAAGAACCAATTTCTTTGAAATCAGGCAAATCTGATTTTGAATCGCTAACAATAAAATATAGTCAACAAACAGCAGCTGAATCTTTTGAAGTAGGAATTGCTTGTAAAATAGACCCCACTGCATTGCCAAAAGCAGAAGTAGACGATTCTGATGAAAAATATACAGTGTCATTATTAGTGGAGGGGAATGGAAAAGTCGAAGTAAAAAAAGATAACGAAAAAGTTGATCCTCCAATTCTTGAAATAGCACAAGGAGAAATAGATCAATTTACAGCAACACCAGAAGTAGGTTATTATTTATCTAGCGTAAGTTGTATAAACGGATATAAAATACTTGCCGAAGTAGGAAAAGAAAAAACATTAGAGCAAACAATAACTGTTTTTAATTCAAGGTTAGAAATTGAAGATGAATGTACTATTGTATTTGAACAGCTATTAGATGAGTCAGAAGAAGATGAATTTGAATATAGCATAGGTAATGAAGTTCAAATTTATAATGATGATATACTAGAAGATTTTTATGTAATAAAAGATAGCGATATAAGTGAACCAACAGTAACTTTAATAAGTAAATACGCTATTGATACTTCTACATATAAGCAGTCAGACCCTGCACGAGCTATCAAGTTCGTGACCACTATAGATTGGAAATCATGGTGTACTTCTGGAAGTTGCAAGCTAATTGATGATGTGGAACCTTCTGAAAACTATGTAGCTCTTTATCATGCATATTGGTATGGACAAAAATTAGGTGTAAAAGGAAGATTATTATATTATAGCGAATATTATGCATTAAAAGATGTAAATTCTGATCAAGCTAATGGGACATATGCTTCAAATGGATATATAAACTATTGGTTGAATCAGGTAAATTCTAATGGTTATGCATATGCAGTAAGAAGTAAAAGCACTTATCTTGACAAGAATTCAACATTAGTAAATGGTTGTGGACTTCGTCCAGTTATAGAAGTGCCAAAATCACTAATTGTTCACGAATAAAAAGAGATATTTCATTAGCTGAAATATCTCTTTTATTTTAATTTATCATATATAATATCTAAATCCACTATTGGTTGTTCAACTTCATATCCTGGAGTCATATGAATATGGAAGTGTTTTATTTCTTGACATGTTCCAGAATTTGTTATAACTTCTATTCCCGTTAAATCAAGACGTTCATATAATCTTTTGTTCATATCTTTTATAACACCATTAATATGTGTTGCTTCTGCATCTCTAAGTTCTGTAAAATCTTTAATGTGCCTTTTTAAAACAATAAGTAAATCTCCATTTTGTTCTGGATTTATATTCATTATTACTTTTACAATATCATCTTCATATATTTTTTTGCTAGAAATTTCATTCTTAATAATTTTACAAAATACACAATCTTTCATGTTACCACCAAGACAATTATATCATAAATTATTGAAATAAAGTAGTACTCTTGCATATTATATATCAGGAGGTTATTATGGCTTATTATAAAGAAATAGTTACTAAAGCTGTTATAGGTAAGGGTAAAAAAACTATAACTGAAGAAAGAGAAATTAATCTAGGACAAAATATAGATAATGTTTTAGGATGTTGGGTAATTAATCATAGTTTTTCCGGGAATGTAGTTAATGATTCAATTGTTGTGTCTGGTAACTATGATGTCAATGTTTGGTATTCTTGTAATAACAATACTAAAACAAACGTAATAATTAAAAACTTTAACTATCAAGTTCCAATGAAAGTAAAATTAAAAGAAAACTCAAAACTTAATAAAAATTCTGAAATAATTGTTAGGAGTTTAAATCAACCAAGTGTAAGTGATGTCGAATTAGAAAATGGTGTCATAAAATTAATTGTTGATAAACAAATGGGAGTAGAGGTTATTGGAGACACGATAGTTCGTGTAAGTGTCGAAGATGAAATGGATGAATATGAAGAAATAATTGATGATGATATTGAAGTTAATGAAGATTATTTAACTTAGTCTCAAAAGTTGAGACTTTTTGTTTTTTATATTATAATAATCATCGTTTGGTGGGGTAGTATGGAAACAATTAATATAGGAGTTTTTAATATTGAAGAATATGATCCAACAAATATTGATCATAAATCAACTTTAGTTTCATTGTCTAATGATTATGATTTTATGTATATTGGTGATTTATTCTGTATTGAAGAAGAATTTAGAATCGCTAAAGAAAAAGGTGAAAAAGATACCTTAAATATAGCGTTTATTGCTGATATTCCAGTTGGTATGATTGGTTTTAATATTTTAGAAGGTAAATTTTATTTGCTTTATGCTGTTTTACCAGAATTTAGAGGTAACCATTATGCTGCTCGTATAGCTTTAGAATATGCAAAATATTTATTTACTCAATATCCAGATATAGACTCTATATATGCATCAATTAATAAAGAAAATCATGCAAGTATGAAGAGTATAGAAAAAGCAGGATTTAAAAGGACTAGTGCTAATATATATAATACTAACTATGTTTTGAAGAGATTATAGTTTATCTGAAACACATGGTATACCAACTTGCTTAAAATATGTTTTTATGTTAATATGTATTTAGCAAGACAACTTGCATAAAATATAAAAGAGGAACATTCGATTTTCCAGTATTGGATGCCACCTCAATTTGTTTTGTTGGCACCTAATTCATTCACTGAGTTAGGTGCACTTTTAATTTATGGATACAAATAGTAACCTAATTAATAAAAGGATGATTAATATGAGTGAAAAGATTAAAAAATCTTTTTTACTCATTTCACATCACCTCCAATCTATGATGACTAGAGGTAGCGTCCAACTTATCAAATGTTTCTAATTAAATTATAGATATTATTGCTGTTTAAAACAATAAAATATAATGATTTTTTTAAAATAATTATTATAGCTATTACAGATATTTTATATTTGTATTTTTTTATGTATAATGGTTGTAAATTGTAAAAAAATAAATTGATAAAATATATAGAAAAATTTGATTTTAATCCACATTTTATTCTTTTTAATTGCACCAAATCAACAAAAGTGCTATAATGAATTCACTGATGTGCGCTTTATTTCTTTTTTTTGAAAGAAGGATAAAAATGAGTAAAATAAAAATGTTTGCCTTAGGCGGACTTAATGAAAGCGGTAAAAACACTTATGTAGTTGAAATTGACGGGAAAATTTTGGTTTTAGATTGTGGTTTAAAATATGCGACTGATAGCATTTATGGTATTGATTATATTTTACCTAATTATCAATATTTAATTGATAATAAAGATAAAATTGTTGGGGTATTTTTAACACATGCACATTTAGAGAATATGGGTGGTATATTTGATTTGATTAGGGAAATACCTAATTTAAAAGTATACGCTACTAAATATACAAAAGAGTACTTATTATTAGAAGGATTAAATACTAAAAATATTATTGAAATAAAAGCACATAAGAAAGTAACTTTTGGTGATATATCTGTATTCCCAATAAATGTGAGTCATTCAGTGCCAGATGCTGTAATGTATGTAATAAACACTAAAGATGGTGCTATTTGTTACACTGGGGACTTTTTAATAGATCCAACTATGGATGGGTCTTATGCTACTGATTTAGGTAAGATTGCATATGTTGGAAAACAAGGTGTTTTATGTTTAATGAGTGAATCAACATTTTCACTTATGCCCGGACATACTAGTCCATCACACAGATTAACTAATTGGTTTAAAGACACAATGAACCATAATGATGGTAGATTAATAATCTCTGTTTTACCAATTCACTTACATACTATACAAGAAATATTAGATGCAGCTCAAAATATGCATAGAAAAATAGTTATTATGGGTAAAAAGTTACAAAATATTGTTAGTATGGCTTTAAAAAATGGATATTTAGTTGATTCAAAAAGTCTAATTGGCGATTTATCTGATTTAGAGGATAATAGAACAATAATTCTTGTTTGTGATGAACGTGAGAAACCTTATAGTTCCGTTTCAAGAATTGTCAACGGCAATGATAAATTTATAAAACTTAAAAATACAGATACTTTTGTCTTTGCTGAACCAAAGTATGATTCTTGTGAAAAACTTTTAGTTCGTATTCAAGATGATATTGCTATGCTTGGAGCTAATAGCATAACTTTACCTAAAGATAAAACTATATTACACCATGCTTCTCAAGAAGATTTGATGATTATGTTAAATTTAGTAAAACCAAAATACTATATGCCTGTTAAAGGAGAATATCGTTTAATGGTTAACAATGCAAATCTTGCAAGTGATTTAGGAATGGATGCAAAAAATATAATCTTAAAACAAAATGGTGATATAGTTGAATTTGTAGATGGTGTTTTACAAGACAAATTCCAATCCATTAAGGTTGAAGATGTTTTAATTGATGGTAAATCAACTGATGATGTTGGTGAACTAGTAATAAAAGATCGTGAAATGCTTGGTGAAAACGGAATAATGTTAATATCTGCAACTATTGATAAACAAACTAAAAAAGTTTTAGTTGGTCCAGAAGTTACAACAAGAGGATTTATCTATGTTAAAGATTCATTAGAAATGATTAATGAAATTAAAAGAATGAGTTTAGATATTATTGAAAAACATACTATGCCTAATTATGTGGATTACAATCAAATTAAAAATGATATAAGAGAAGAATTAAGCAAATATTTCTATCATGAAACTGAATGTAAGCCAATGATTATAGCTGTTATTCAAGAGGTTTAAAATGAGCTACAAAGTTAAAGATAAAACGATAAGAGAAGAAGTAGAACAAAATTTAGTTAATAAGTTTAATTCTTTTGGTTTATCAATTAGTTTTGATACTGATGATGAAGAGGCTGAAGGAGAAACTGAAGAAGAAATCGAAGAGGAAAACGAAGAAAAGGAAGAAAATAATTAATATTTTCTTCTTTTTTGTATTCCTAAAATCAATATTATGATAAAATATAAGGTAATAAAGGAGTACACTATGAAGAAAAAACAACTAGACATAACTGAACTTAAAAAAAGAGATGGAGAAACTATATTAACTAGTGAATTAAAAGATCTTGGATATTACCAATATGATATAAAAGAACTAGAAAACGATGGTTATTTATTAAAACTAAGACAAGGGCATTTTTATGTAAATTGTAAAAAAACTAAGTTTACTGAAGAAATGATTGAATCTATAATTTTAAATGAAGCGAATAGAAAAGGTAAAAGAAAAAAGAAAGCGCAAGACTTATCTAAAATAGAAGTTAGTGAAGGCAAAATAATTAATACTAAAGAACTTAAAACATTAGGATACAGTCAAGATGATATAAGAAGTATTGAAAGTGATGGATATTTAGTAAAGGTAAGACGTGGTTACTATTATGTTAATACAAAACTAAAAGATGTTGATGTATCAAAACTTGAAGCAGAAGAACAAAAATTGGAAAGAAAGCCAAGAGATAAGAAGAAACTAGATTTAACTGAATTAGCAAAAAAGAATGAAAAAATTATCCCAGCTCATGAATTAAAATCAATGGGGTTTTCTACATACGATATAAAAAATTTAGTTAACGATGAGTTAATCGTAAGTGCAAGATTTGGATATTATTATATAAATACTGAAAAAAAAGAATATGATGTGTCAATTTTTGAAATTCCTGAAAAGAAAAAAACAAGTCATCCAAGAGAAAAAAAACAATTAGACTTAGCTGAACTTTCAAAAAAAGATGAACAATATATTGCTACTAGTGAATTAAAAGATATGAATTTTTCAGTATATGATATTAATAATTTAACTGAAGATGGTCTAATAATAAAAGTTGCTCGTGGCTATTATTATGTAAATACAAGTCTAAAAGAAGTAGATTTAAAAACACTTGATATACCAGTTAAAGGCTATGATGTATCTTTATTAGAAGATAAAGACGAAGAAGTCATTACAACTTCAGAATTAAAAGATCTTGGTTTTACTACCTATGATATAAAGAATTTAGAAAATGATGGGTATTTAAAAAAAGTTAATGTTAAACGTGGTTATTATTATGTTGATGTTTTTAGAAAAAATAAAAATAGTAAATTACTTGAACTTTTAAATTCTGATGATAAAGATTCTACAAAAAAAAGTAAAAATACTAAACAAAAAAAGAATTTACTAGACGACCTAGATAAGTTAGAAAGTTATGAAGGAATTACTATTCTTAATAAAGATTTAAAAGAGTTAGGTTTTGAACAATACCATATTCAATCATTAGAAAGAATGGGATATTTAGTTAGAAAAGGTCATGGTTTATATATTGTTAATCTTGAAAGAAAAAATCTTAACTTTAAATTAATGCAATCATTAGCTAAAAAACTAGATGAAAATGTAAATAATGGGGATTATAAAGCTGCTTATAATGTATTAGTGGAAATGTTCAATAAAAAACTAGATGATACTTATGATCAATATTTATACTTATATTTTACTTTATTAAAACCACTTCTTAATTTTAAATATGATTTTAGTTACATTGATAAATTAGCAGTAACAAGTTTTTCTGGCACTGAAGAATTACAAGCATTAAGTAATAAAATTTTAAAAAATTTAGCTGATGGTATAGCCCGTTCTTTAGAGGAAAAAGCTTTAGTAGAAAATCAGAAAAAACAATTCAATGCAAGTTATAAAGAGTTTGTTGAAAAGATTAAAACAGGTGATTATGATGCTGCATTAGAATCTGTTCGTAATTGTATTGCTTATAGTTATAATGAACAAACTAAAGAGATTTCTAATATTTATAAAAATTTAATTCTTGCTTTATTAGAATTAAAAAGAAGAGGTAAAAATAAAAAGCCTCAAATTGGTGTTGAGTACGATAATTATGAAGACTTATATGCACTTCTAAACACGGCAATTATTAATAATAATTATGCGTTTGCTTATAAGTTAATGGAAGAACATAATTTAAGTGCAACTAGTATCTATAAACCAGTTAAATATTTACTAGGTAAAATAGTTACATTTAAAAAAGATGATAATACAAATAAATATGCTCAAAAACAAGAAATAGCTTATGATTTGTTCTTAACATATTTTTATAAAAATGATTACAATAAAGCCTTAGAACAATTAAAATATATTTTAGATAGACAAAATCCAGTTGATAAAAAATCAAAAGAATACAGGCTATATATCTTGTTAAAATCTTATGATAAAATGCGACATGCTGATTTAGCTTTTGCTATTAAAGAAATCTCATATGAAGGATTACCAACTATTGAAGTATTTGAAAAAGCTTTAGATAATCAAGATTTCTTAGTAGCATATAGAAATATTGGCAAATTAACTCAAAATAATAAAAACCAATTATTAAATGTTTATAAAATAATTTTAAATAAAATGCACGAGATTGATAGATCTCTAAGAGATAGAGCAAATGAGGAACAAAGAAATATTTTAGTTCCAAAAGTAAATAGAGCAGGTACAGTTCCTACATCATTCTTATATGTTGATTATCAAGTTTCTAAACAATCAAAACCAGCAGTAGGTGCAAGACCATTAATAAAGCCAACTGTAAAACCACAAAAAGTTGGAGAAACACCTAAAGTTGAACCAAAGGAATCTGTTCAACCAATAGTTGTTCCTAAAAACGTTGAAGAAATGAAGGAAATACCAAAGGAAGAACCAAAGGTAGTAGAGGAAGTAAAACCAGAGTCAAAAGCTCAAGATACTCCTCTACAAACAAAAGAAATACTTCCTAGAGAAACTTTAGAATATCAAGTTTTATATGATGCAATATATGATAGAAAATATGATGAATTATTTGAAAAGCTTGAAGATGCTTTCTTAAATAAACTACAAATGAGTAGAGAAGAAGCTAATATTTATCGTTTACTTCAAATGTTAAATACATTAAAAAGTGGAAAAAATGTTACACCAAAACAAGGGTATGTAACAGATAAATCAAATGAATTTAAATCATTCTATCAATCAATTAATCTTCGTAATATAGAAGATATAAAATATTACTTTGATTGTGTTTATGAAAAAGCTAGAGAAAAAGATGAACTAGAATTATATGGAATGGTCTTAAACGATATATTAGATGAACAAGCTAGATTAGAAGAAATAGAAAATATTAAAAAAGATTTATTTAAGATTGATAAACAAATAAGAGAATTAGTTGAAAATAAAAATTCATTAACTAATGAAGAAATTGATAAACTATATGATCTTATGTCTAAAAAGAGCCTGTTAGATATAGAAGCAAATACAATTGCTCAAGAAATACTTGAAATGATTAATTTAGCATCTAATAATTATGTTGAAGGTAATAACTGTAATCATTATGTATCACATCTTGATGCTGAATCTTTTACAGGATTTATTGAAAATGAAAGTTTAAGCGGAGAAGATTATAATCATGATAATTTATTTGATCAAAACATAAGTGGCGATGAATTAATTATAAATTTACTTCATCATGGTGCTTATGTAAGAGCAAGTGAATTATTAGAAAAAGAATTTGTAACAAATACTTTAAAAAATTATACATATAATGATAGAATTATAATAAGGTCACTATTAAAAATATTTACTAATTCAACTACAAAGACATTCGAACATAAATATGAAACTCATCCTAATAAGGAAGAACTAGAAAGTTTAAGAAGATATGTTAAGAAGATGGATTTTTATGGAGCTTATAATTATGCAGTAAGTTCTAATATAGATGTAGATATCTTAAAAGATTTAATTCCAGACTTGTTTATTTTATATCGAGATAATTTAGTCACTGAATATGATTTAGCATCTGATTTTGCTAACAATATGAATACTAAAGATTTGAATCAAGCAAGAATCGATTTAATTAACTATAAAGAATTATTAGATAAAACAAGTATGGGAGAAAAACAAGAATATCAAGATGCTTATTCAGAAATGAATAAAAAGTATGAAAAAGAAAAAGCAAAAGAATTAACAGATAAGAAAAGAAGGTGAAAATAATGAACAGTGTATGTCCAGCTGATACTTATATGGTTGTAAATCAAACTATATTAACAGAAATTGATAAAAAGACTTTAATTAGTTTATATGAACCAATAATTGGTCCAACTGCTACAAGCTTATATTTAACTTTGTGGAGTGACTTGGATAAATTAGAAATTGTCAGCAAAGATTATACACATCATCATTTAATGACTATATTAAAAAGTTCTTTATCTGATATAGTTAAAGCAAGACAAGCTTTAGAAGCTTTAGGACTTTTAAAAAGCTTTGTTAAAAAAGACGAGAACATTAGTGAATATTTATATGAATTATATTCACCTATCTCTCCTTATGAGTTTTTTAATCATCCGATTTTAGGAGTACTCCTACTTAATAATATTGGAGAAATAGAATATAATAATTTACTTCAATATTATAAAAAACAAATAATAAAAAAAGATGATTATGAAGAAATTACTTCAAGCATGAATAATACATTTAAATCTGTAACACCAAGAGAAGCAAATGATGAGATTATTAGAAAACAAAATAAAAATGGTATTAATTTAGATAATGTAATTGATTTTGAATTATTAGAGATGTCTTTACCTAAAGGAATGATAAATTCAAAAACTTTAAATAAAAAGACGAAAGAATTAATTAACCAATTAGCATTTATCTATAATGTTGATACAATTAAGATGAGCGAAATATTAAGACTTGTTATTGATGAATTAGGTTTAATTAATAAAGACAAATTAAGAGATGCCGTTAGGAAGAATTATGAATATAACAATAATGGTAGTTTACCAACGTTAGTATTTAGAACTCAACCAGAACACTTAAAAAGTCCTGAGGGCGATACATCTAACCGTGGTAAAATGATATTTGTTTTTGAAAATACAAAACCATATGATTTCTTGAAAAATAAAAATAAAGGTATAAAACCAACAATAAGAGATTTAAAACTAATTGAACATTTAGCAATTGACTTTGACTTACCAGCAGGAGTTATAAATGTATTAATTGATTATGCAATACGTGTAAATGATGGTAAATTAAATCAAAAATATTTAGAAACAATTGCATCAGATTGGTCAAGAAAAGGTATTAAGACTGTTGGAGATGCCATGAATGTTGCTAAAAGAGGATATAAACAAGTAGAGAAAAAATCGTATGATTCTAAACCGAAAAGAGAAGTTAAAGTACCTACTTGGATGTATGAAGATAATAAAAGTGAAGAGATGAGTCCAGAAGAGTTAAATGAACTTGAAAATATGTTTTCAGAATTTAGGTGAAAGTTATGAAAAAAGCAAATGATAGTAGTAAAGAATTTATAAAAAGCAATTTAGATTTAGAACTAGATAAAAGTTTTGAAAGTGCATGTATGGATCCAGATTTTACTTCACTAGTGACAAGATTAAAAATAACTGGAGAAGTAGCTAAAAAATATACATCAAGACTTCAAGATACAGTATTAGAATTAAATAATTGTAAGAAGTGTAGAAGTTTACTTGAATGCAAAAACCAAGTTGAAGGTTGTGTTAGTTACCCTAAGGTAAATGATGATAGACTAAGGTTTGATTATGTTGCTTGTAAATATAAAAATAGAGATTTAGAAGATAAAATGTATTCATCTAATGTTTTTGAAGAACCAGAAATTATCAAAAATGCTCGTATGGCTGATATTGATCTTACTGATAAAAAAAGAGCACATGTTATTAAATGGGTTAAGAAATTTTATACAGATTATCAAAATAAAAAAGATATTAAAGGATGCTTCCTACATGGATCTTTTGGTTCAGGCAAATCATTTATCTTAGCTGCCTTATTGAATGAGCTTGCAAGAAAAAAAGTAAATACAACAATTATTTACTTTCCAGAAATGCTAAGAAATTTAAAAGAATCGTTTAATGATGATTTTGATGTAAAAATGGAAATGCTAAAGAAGACTGATATTTTACTTATAGATGATATCGGTGCTGAAACTGTAACAGGATGGAGTAGAGATGAAATACTAGGAACTATTTTACAATATAGAATGGATTCTAAATTACCAACTTTGTTTACAAGTAATTTAAAATTAGATGAATTAGAAACTCATTTAGCCAATACTAAAGATTCAATTGATATGGTTAAATCGAGAAGAATAATTGAAAGAATTAAGCAATTAACTGACGATTTAGAGTTAGTTAGTGAAAATAGAAGAAAGTAAAGTATTTTACAAATATATTGAAAAGAAACGTTACATAATTTATAATTTAAGTATAATAAGAATTGTGGTGAAAGTTAATGAAAAAGAAAATGTTATTTATTATAATGACCATATTTACACTACTTGTTGGTGTTAATAATGTCAATGCTGCAACTGGAAGTGCAGGAATGGATTATTCCTCTTGTATTGCCTTTGCTGATGGTTTTAAGATTATATCAAATGCACAAGGAAGTTATGAATACAAGTATTGTTATCGCGCTTCATGTCAAGGTGGAACTTATACAAAAGCAAACATGACTGCTATTAATGGTTTCCAATGTCAAAATGGAAATGGAACTCCTTATCGCCAAGTAACTAGTGATGGATGTTCGAAATATACTGGTACATGTAATACAGTTAATCAAGCATATTGTACAAAAGTAGAATATGTCGATTGTAATCGTAACGCCGATGGTTCTAAGTTTACATCAGCAACACAAGGTACAACTACTCAAGGTGTTGTTGTTCCACCAACAACAAAAACACCAACAACAGTGCGTCCTACTACAAAAGTGCCTGCAAATACTACAACTAAGAATCCAAATACTCAAAAAACTACATTTCCTACGATTCCTATTGAACAACCAACAACAAAGCCAACAACAGCAGTTGTAACTAATAATACAAATATCAAAAAAATAACAGTTAATGATACTGATATTAAATACAAGTCTACTAAAGATAGTTATACAATTAAACTTTTATATGATATTCAAGATGTAGATGTTAAAGTTGAACTTGAAGATGAGACTAGTACAGTTCTAGTTACTGGCAATACTGGAATGCCAAATGAAGATCATGAAATTAAAATTGTTGTAACTGCAGTTAATGGAGATAAAAAAGAAGTAACATTAAAAGTTAAAAGATATACAAATTTATCTAATGATTGTACATTAGCAAATATTTATAGTGAAGACTATAACATAGACTTCTCTAAAAATACTTATAGTTATAAATTAAAATTAAAGAAGAGTGTAAGTTCAATAGATTTTGAAGTTGTACCAACTGAAGAAACATCAACTTTCTCAATTGAAGGTAATGAAAAACTTAAAAATAATAGTGTTATTAAAATAGATGTTCGTGCAGAAGATGGAACAACTTGTGAATATTCTATTAAGATTAAGAAGAGTAGTAATACTTGGAAATATATATTAGCAATAGTATTGCTTGTAAGTGTCTTAGTTGCATCTAGTGTGTTACTATATAGATACCTAAAGAAGAGTAAAGGAAAATATAAATACGAATAGAGGTGTAAAGACCTCTATTTTCTTTTTTGTTATTATTGTTAAATAAAAAAAATATTAGTATAATTTTTTTAGAATAGAGGGATTACATGAAAAATTCTATTAGTGGTTTATGGTTATTTGCTATGGTAATAGTTTTTATGATGATTCTTATTGCGTATGTTGCAATATCGATAAATTATAGTAATGCTTATAAATTAAAAACAGCCATGGTAACAAAAATTGAACAATATGATGGTTGGAATAGTTTATCTAAAAGGGAACTTGATAATATGTTATATTCTAGTGGTTATCGTCAAACTGGTTATTGTAAGAAACCAGATGATGGTTCTAAATATATTGGGGTATTAAACGGAAATGTTACAGTTAATCCAGTAACTATGCAAAACTATTGTATTTATAGAACAAAAAGATCAGAAAGAAATGGTGCAGAAGAAAAATATTACTATCATGTAACAGTATTCTTTGGTTTTAATTTACCAGTTCTTGGTGATATTTATACATTTAAAATAAGTGGTGAAACAGCTGAAATTTACTATCCAACAAATGATGTTACCTTCTAATGATTTGTGTTGTCAAGTGTATACATAAATTATTGAATATGACAAATAATAATAGTATAATGTATTTATAATAAAGGAGAGATGTTTTAATGAAGGATGCAACAGGCGAATTAAGTATGACAGCTGTAGCTGTAGTAGCAATAGCAGCAATAGCAGCGTTATTTTCTACATTAATATGGCCAACAATCAAACAAAATATACTTAGAAGTACTTTCTGCGCATCAGCATTTAATTGTGATTGTAGTGGAGGAGATTTGTGCGAATGTCAATATTGCCCAAGTAATGGAGAAACTGGTAATGATGCAGCTGCACTAGTAACATGTGATAATCCACAAAGCATTAGATGTAGTGCAAACGACGTAAACTAGAATAAGAAAGGAATATAATGCATGAAAGAAGCGATAGGGGCTACATGGCTTTTAGGTATAGTATTATCGTTCATTGCATTATTTTCTGGATATTTAGCATTTTCTATTAATTATTCTAAAGCATTTAGAATGAAAGATGGAATTGTCGAAAGAATTGAAAAACACGGTGGACCTAGTAAAGAAGCAGTAGAGGACATAGGTAATCTAATGAATGAAATTGCTTATTCATCTAAGGGAACTTGTTCAACTTTCTTTAACAACGACGAACTTAATTGGGGCGGTGTTAATAGAAATCAAGTAACAAAAGCTTGGGATGTTAGCAGTGGAGGATCATTTAATTATTGTCTCCAAAGAGTCGATTCCTATAATACAAATGGACAACTCTCAGCTTCTTACTACAAAGTCTATGTGTTTTTTTCTATTTCTTTACCTGTAATAAATACTAGTAGTTTCTTTCATGTAACTGGTGAGACTTCTAATATTTATTTTCCAGAAGATTGTGTAACAACTCGTAGTGGGTGTTAGTTTAGGAGGAAAAATGCATGAATGTAGTAACAGCTAACGAAAATAAAGCCATTATTGATAGACTTGATATAGATATTATTAAAAGAATTGATGGAAAGTATGAATTAAAAGAGTTACTTAGCAAGTTTGTTAATTTATATTTTAATAAAATGATTATAGATATAACCTCAATTCAAGATTATCAAAACTTAGATGTTATTAAAAAATTATCTGAGTCTGTTGATCCATCACGAGTTATAATACTACTTAATAGCGATCCAGTTGTTAATAGTCAGTTTTATATGGCTAATTTAATTGCATGTGGATTTTATAATTTTACACGTAATTTTGAAGGTATTAAATTTTTGTACAACACACCAAACAGTTATGATAATGTTAAACATTTGGTTATGAGTGAAGAAGAAACACAAAAACAACGTGATGCGTATGCTGAAGAACATACGGTTGTCTATAATAATACTGGTAATAGACAGGTTATTGGGTTTGTTAATTTAACAAATCATGCTGGGTCAACTAGTTTAATTAATATGCTTGTAAGACAACTTAATAATTTTGGGTATCAAGCAATTGGTTTAGAGATGTTTAGACAAGATATGCTATATTATCACGACTCTAATCTTTCTACTTGCTTCAATAGAAGTGATTTAGAAAGTAAACTTAAGCTTTATGATGATGTTAATGCCATATTTATTGATTTAAATGAATTTGGTGAAGCAGATAGGTTCTGTGATAAGATCATATATATTATTGAACCGTCATATATAATGTTAACTAAATTACTTAAGAAAAATAAAAATGCCTTAGAAGAACATAAAAACGATTTGATTTTATTAAATAAGAGTTTTGTTAATGATCAGGAAATACCTGATTTTGAATACGAGACTAAGCTAAAAGTATTCTATAACTTACCTCCTTTAAATGATCGAAATAACAATTTAGAACCAATTAATGATTTTTTAAGGAAGTTAGGTTTTAATATTGAACAAAACATGTAAATAATGTGTAATTTATTTGACATATTATTAATAGTTAATTTATAATATAGTTATGAAGGGAAGAGGTATATTATGTTAATAGGAGACGGATTTAATTTAACAGAGTTCTGTTCATCTACTAAAGAAATATTAACATTTATTGGATGGGCTTTAACAATTGTAAAAGTAGCAATTCCATTTATTATCATTGCATATGGAATTTTAGATTTAGGAAAGGCAGTAACTGCATCAAAAGATGAAGAAATTAAAACAGCAGCTAAGAGATTATTATTCAGAGCTATAGCTGGTATTTGTATTTTCTTTGTTCCAGCAATTGTTTTATGGTTATTCAGAACTGTTAGTGAATTTAATCAAGCAACTGCAGGTGGTGGATTTACAACTTGTGAAAATGCTTTATTACGTCCATGGGGAACTGGTAACGACGGTACTGGAGATAATTAGAATTAAAATAACAAGTTATGCTTGTTATTTTTTTTGACAAAAATTTTGCTCTTAATATTATTTAATATAATTGGTGATAGTTGTGAAAGTAAAGGTCTTTGATTTTGAACATGAAAGCGATTTACAAGATGCTATAAATGAATTTATAGTCGATAAAGAACTTATGGATATAAAATACTCGGTTTCAGTTTCAATATTTGGAGAAGAACAAGTATATTGTTTTTCTGCTTTAATTGTTTACAAATAAGCTTTAATATTTGTGACAAACAAACATTAATAATGATATAATTTAGTTGGTGAATATTATGAGTATGATTAAATATGCCTTAAGCGGTAGTTTTAAAAACTTTAATAATAAACTTAATGAAGTGAGCATTAAAACAAATAAGAGTAAAGCATCTTTAATGTTTGATTTTTTGCGTTGTTTTTTAATCACTGGTGCAGGATATTCGGATTTTTTAAACTATAAACTTTATGGAAGAAAGAATTCAGAAATCAAAGAGTACGCAACTATAAAAACGCAAGATAAATTTTACGAAATAGTAAGTCCAAGTGCTTATAAAGATTTCTTTTCAATTAAAGCAAACTTTTTAAAGAACTTTGCTAAATATATAGATAGAAATAGCTTTTATGAAGGTTCATTAGATGAACTAAAAGAATTTTTAAAAAGTACTCCTGAATTTATGTATAAACCAGTTAATGGACTAGCTGGAAGAGCTGTAAAAAAAATGTTGGCTAAAGATATTAAGGATATCGATACCTTTTATAATGAAGTTAAGAAAAACAATATAATGCTTGAAACTTATGTGCATCAACATGAAAGTGTTGCCTCTTTTGCTCCAAATTCTGTTAATACAATTCGTGTTATGACATTTTGTTATGATGGTGAGTCTGAGATTGTTATGGCTATAATGCGTTTTGGAAATGGTATTGCTGATATTGATAACTTCCATAAAGGTGGAGTTGCAGTTTTAGTTGATATTGAAACGGGTAAGCTTATAGGTAATGCTTATGATAAAAATGCTGATGTTTATGAAATTCATCCATATTCTAAGAAAAAATTTGATGGTTATCAAATACCTAACTGGGAAATCATTAAGAAAACTTGTTTAGAAGCTGCTAAAGTAAATAAAAACATCCATATGATTGGATGGGATGTAGCAGTTTTAGATAAAGGTTGTACATTTATTGAAGGAAACAGAAGGGCTGGCTGGGATTTACCACAAGTTTTATGTGATCGAGGAAGAAAAGATTTAATGAATTATTGTTTAGATAAGATAAACAAGAAGGAAGGCACAAACTATAAAGTATAGGTGATGTTCGTGAAAAAAAATAGTTTTGTAGAAGGAACAATAATTGCAACTGTTGCTATAGTAATAGTTAAAATACTTGGTATGCTTTATGTTATTCCATTTTATAAGATAGTTGGATCTAATGGGGGAGCATTATATAGTTATGCTTATAACATTTATCTAATATTTTTAGGTATATCAAGCGCAGGATTACCTGATGCAATTGCAAAGATTATTAGTGAATATAATACTTTAGGAATGGATGATGCAAAAAATCGAGCTTATAAAATTGCAAGACAGATAATAAGTTTTATTTCTATTTTTGCATTTATTCTTTTATTTATATTTGCTGAAGAAATAGGTAAATTCATTATTGGAGATTTAGATGGTGTAAATACAGCAAAAGATATTGCTTTTGTTGTAAGATGTGTATCTCCAGCTGTTTTGCTAATACCTTTTTTAAGCATTACAAAAGGTTATTTACAAGGACACAAATATATTGGGCCATCTTCGATGAGTCAATTACTTGAGCAAATTGTTCGTATACTTGTAATATTACTTGGTTCATATCTTGTTTTAAAGGTATTTGAAGGAACTTTATCTTTAGCAATTGGAATTGCTGTAAGTGGTGCTTTCTTTGGAGGTTTAGTAGCTTATATCTATTTAAGAAAAGCAATAGTTAAGGGAAATCTAAAACAAAAAGAAGAGAATAAAAAAGACGAAATAACAAATAAAGAAATAACTAGAAAAATAATTAAGTATGCAATACCATTTGTTATAATAAGCATTGTTTCACATCTATATAATTTTACAGATCAAATATTAGTGCTAAGAACCTTAGAAGGTATGGGTTTTGCAGGAGAGGACGTTGAATTTATTGCAAGTTCAATAAGTACTTGGTCCCCAAAGATCTGTATGATTATTAATTCTATGGCGATGGGGATGACAATGAGTTTAGTTCCTACTATAGTTTCAGCGATAACTGAAAAGAATTATAGAGAAGTTGAGAATAAAATAAATAAATCATTAAGTATGATTGTGTTTATTTCTTTACCACTTAGTTTAGGTTTATGTGTATTACAAAAAAGTGTTTGGACAATATTCTATGATGTAAATCCTTATGGTCCAGATATTTTAGGTTTAATGGTATTTTCAGCTTTATTCGGTAATCTATATCTAATCGTTTCAACTATTTGTCAATCACTTAATAAATTTAAACTTGTTTATTTAGTAAGTATTACAGGCTTCTTACTAAATGCGGCTTTAGATGTTCCAATAATGTATTTATTTAAAATAATTGGTTTTAAACCTTTCTTAGGTAGTATTACTGCTAGTATTATAGGTTATTCTGTATCAGTATTTATTGGGTTATTTGTTTTAAAACGAGAGAATAACATAAAATACAAAGATACTGTTAAAACAGTTGGAAGAACACTTATCCCAGGTTTATTTATGGCTTTAGTATTACTTACTGTTAATAGTTTCTTAAAGCTTAATGAACTTACTATTAGTGGTGCAATACTTACAATTATAATTGATGCTATAATAGGTGGCATTATATATATCAGTATTTCATATAAGATGGGATTAATTGATTATATAATTGGGAAAGATATGTTAAATAATATATTAAAAAAACTTACCTTAGGTAAGTTAAAATTAAAAAATTAAACCATATACATTGAATTAGCAAAATTAAAATCAGTATTGTTAGTTTGTGGTGCCATAGTGCTTTGTTCAAGTTTAGAAAGTCTAGCATCCATTCTATTTAATTCTCTTTCAATTTTGCTAAGTCTTGAATCAATGTCATAATCTTGATTGTAGTTATTTTGTGGCATTGTATTCATGTTCATATTAGGCATGTTTGGTTGGCTGTTATATCCATAACTTCCAAATTGTGAGAAAAAACTATTTCTGTCTCTTTTCATAAAAATCACTCCTAGTTTAGTATATGTTTTAAGAAGTAAATCGTGTCTATGGAGGTTAGTTATGCGTTTAAGAAATGTAAAAAATGCTAAGAATATTGTTGAGTCTTCACAATATGTAATAAATAATCCTTATGAATTAAAGGGTAAGTTTAATGTTTTATTTGAGGATGATGCACCAATACATATAGAAATTGGTATGGGAAAAGGTGATTTTATTGTTGGTAATGCAATGAAGTACCAAAATATTAATTTTATTGGTATTGAAAAGTATGAATCAGTTATGGTCAGAGCCATAGAAAAGCTAAATGGAATAGAGTTACCTAATTTAAAATTAATTAGAATGGATGCAATAGATATTGATCAAATATTTGATCATGAAATTGAGACTTTATATCTTAATTTTTCTGATCCGTGGCCAAAAAATAAACATGAGAAGAGAAGATTAACTAGTCCGATATTTTTAGATAAATATAATGCGATTTTTAAGAATGCTCCACACATTGTTCAAAAAACAGATAATGTAGGCCTTTTTGCATATTCTTTATCAAGTTTAAGTAAATTTGGATATACACTTGAGCGAGTTTCTTTAGATTTAGAGAATGAAGATATACCAAATATTGAAACAGAATATGAGAAAAAATTTAAAAGTCTTGGTGTTAAGATTAACTATCTAGATGCTGTAAAGTATCAGGAAAAATAGTTAATTCTTTTTTTTGTATGATATAATAAGTAATAATAGGAGTAATGTGAAAAAATTATATTTAAATTAGTTCTATTTTTTGCTATAATTAATGTGTATAAGAGTAGGTGAACTATGAAAAAATATTTGATTATTATATTAGTTCTTGTTCTTACATGTGGTTGTGTTAGAGTTAATACAATTTCTATTGAAGATTTAGTTGATAGAACAATTAATAGTAAATATAAAATGTATAATCATGTTAACAGTGGTTATAAATATTATTTACCTAGGACATTACAATCAGTTGTTACTGATGAATATAATGAAATTATTAAAAGTAAATATTACGACTATTATCTATATGTTGATTTGGTTGCTTATCATACTAAAAAAACATCTGTTTATGAAGAAGATAGCAGCATATTTTATAGTAAATTAATTACTAATGATGACATCTCGGGTGTATTAAATGTTAAAGATGTTGGTGAAGAATATTTAATAAAAATTATATATAATTATGCCAAGATTGAAGTAAGATGTAAAAAGAATGATTTAAATGAAGTTGTTAGTAATTCTCTTGTTATACTTTCTTCAATATCATATATTGATGATGTAATTAGTAATTTACTAAATAAAAATGATTTTTCTTCAGCAGAAGAACAAGTTAACATATTTGAAAATGATTCTAGTGATATTAATTATCTAGATGAAATTGATGATACCTATACAGGTAATGAAGAAGAAGATTACGATCCTAATGTAATTAAAGAAAGAGGATGAGGTTATGAGTTTAGTTAATAAATTTAAAAAAATCTTATTTGATGATATAGATGAGGAAACTGAAGAACTACCGGAAAGAAGTCCAAAATCAAAAAGGGTAGAAGAGAAAAAAGAAACAACAGGTTTTATTGAATATCATAGCGATGAAGAAGATACAATAACAGAATTAAAACTTCCTACTGAAGATATAGCGGAAGCTAGTAAAACTTATGAAACTAATCAAGATGATTATCTAGAAGTCGAAGAAACTGAGGAAAATATCCACAGTGCATTTAACGATTTTGGTATGGATTTTATGGGTGATGATCCTGAGGAGATTAAACTTGTTAAAGATGTAAGTTCTTATAATGTTAATCATGAAGAAAGACGTGTTGAAAGGGAACTTAGGGATTATCGCAAGATGTTAAGTAATGAAGAGGAAGACGCGGTTCACGAAAAGAAACCTTTTGTTAACACTCCTGTGATTTCTCCTGTATGGGGTATATTAGATAAAAACTATAAACCAGAAGAAATAGTTGATAGGACTGAAGCATTGACCAAACTTAATACTGGAGCAGCTCCAAGATCTTTTGGACCTGTAAGTTATAATGATCAACCATTAGTCCAAAGAAAGTCAAAAGCAAAAGAAGAAATGGAAACTCTTTCATTAAAAGAAGAGTTAATTGAATTAAATACAACTATATCTGATTTGATAAATGATACGGTTAATCCTAGTATCGAAGAAAACTTTGATACACAAGATATTGACATGTCAGAAGAAGTAGAAGATGAACCACAGCATTCATTAGAAGATGTTGTTATTCAAACAGATAATTATGATAATTATGAAGATATTGCTACTGATTATGAAGATGGTATAGAGAAATCTGAAACTGTTAATAATAATATAGAAGATGCATTTGAAAGCACAAGTGAATTTGACAGCATTAATGAAAGTGATGCAATGGTGGAAGAAGAAACAGTAGAAGAGGAAGAAGAACTAGTAGATTTAGAAACTATTGTAAATAAACAACCCGATGATGAAGATGATTCTGGCTTAGATAACACAATTGAAACTGACCTTTTTAATCTAATTGACTCAATGTATAAAGATAATGAGGATGAATAATGGAAGTATTAAATACGATTTTACCAATAATCATTGATGTTTTATTAATAGTTTTACTTGTTGTGGGTATAATATTAATAATCAAGTGCATATATATAATTGACAAAACTAAGTCTGTTGTTGCAAATATTGAAGAAAAAGTAAATAGTTTAAATTCTCTATTTGCGATTGTATCACTTGTAAATGATAAGATATCAGGTGCTGCTGATGCAATCATTTCTTGGATAGAAGGATTTATTGTTAAACTATTTAATAAAAGTGACGAAGATGAAGTAATTGAAGTTGAAGTAGTTGAAAAAGAAACAAAGAAAAAGAAAGGAAAAAAATAATGGCAAAAAAAGGATTAGGTAAATTATTAGCAGGTGTTGCAATTGGTGCTGGACTTGGAGTGGCATTAGCACCTAAAAGTGGAGAGGAAACAAGAAAAGACATTAAGAAAGGTGCAAAAAAACTAGCTAATAAAGTTAAAGATGTTGATTTAAATGAAGTTAAAGATGATTTAGTAGATCAATATGAAAAATTAAAAGCTGAGTTAGCTGATATGGATGCAGAAAAAGCTAAGAAGATTGCTACTAAAAAAATCAATGAATTAAATGATAAAGTTCAAGATTTAGCTGCTCAAGCTAAAGAGAAAAGTGCTCCAGTTGTTGAAAAAACAGCAAAAGATTTAAAGAAAAAACTTTCTGATTTATTAGAAGAAGCACAAAAGAAATTAGATAAATAATTAAAACAGTTTAATTAAACTGTTTTTTTCTTTGTCAAAATTTACATAATAAATGAATAAAAAATATAAAGAGAACTTTAATAATGTTAAAATATAGATAGAAAGTATAAGGAGACTTAATTATGAAGAAAAGAAATGTAATATTATTAATAGTATTAATGGTAATCGGTTTTGCAG
>JAFLUY010000008.1 GCA_022508565.1 Erysipelotrichales bacterium
AAGAGTTTTGAAGCTCTTCTAGAAAGAAATCTTGGTAAATATGTTCTCCCGTTCAGGATGAACACTGACGAAACTGAAGAAAGAGAATCAAATGTTGTCTATATATCTTCTAAAGAATCTCGAATGTTTGCGATTATAGAGCAACTTGAAGATGGTTCTTATCAAGATTGGTATTTTAACGCAAATGAAGAAAGATTTAAGCCACTTACTTGGAATTGCGGAGATGAATATGATGACATGACTTTTAGAGAATCTTGGCTTATAGAAGAAATGTCAGATAGACTTCCAGAACCATTTCGTTCGTATGTACCTAAACCAAGAGATTAGAGTATATCTCAGAATAACACAGATGACTTCTGATAAACTTAAAATATGATTTAATATATATTTATAAAATAAAAAATAAAGTTTATCAGAAGTTATCAGAATAAATCGATTTTATCAATTATTTTTTACAAAATTAAAAATTTAAACAATATGTGGACAGTACAACTATTAGATGAACATACAAATAAGCCTTTGAATGCTTATGTAAATAAAAATCATGAATTAATTCGAGTATTGACTTCACCAAATGAAGATGATATGGTGAAATTCGATAAGATTGGGGATTGTATGAAGTTTTGCGCAGATCTTACGGAACATCAATTTGAACCGCAATTTGACAATTTCCCGACATTTAAAGCTAAAGTTTTTAAAATTTAAATTTTGATGAAATGCCTTATCCAAGTTATATAAAAACAAATAAAGAACTGCAAGAATATAATAAACTTCCTATAGAAGAAAGACAAAGATTATGGAAAGAAGATGCAATAGATTTCTATAATAATTTAAAACCTTTTGATGGTAATGTCAATAAAATCCCCGATATTCCAGCAGTTGGCGAATGGTTTACTAAAGAAATATATGATGAAGTTGTCATTCCCAATCTTATTCGATGTGGAGCTATTTCGAAGAAAGATTTGAAGATTGGGCAATGGTACATTGGGGATACCCGAAATGCCGATAAAGCAATGTGGAATGGAAAACAATTTGTTTACGAAAGATGTAAATGGAATTCTTGGTTTATAGATGAAGTAAACCATTTCGAAGATGAGAATGGATATGCATTCTTTGTTCCTATTAAAGAAATAGATAAACCAGAAGATTTACATTGTGAATTTTGAATTTTTTATTTTTAACTATATAAATTTATTTTTTTAGAAATGAAAAGTTTAAGCAAATACATTTATGAATCATTCAATAATGGTATAATAAAAGATCTACAAATTGGAGAAACAATATATATTTGGTGCTCATCTAAATCAAATGAATTGGTTTCTGCCAAAATATCTAATATAGACAAAGCTGAAAAGGCAAATAATTTTTGGATTGAATTAGATAAAAAAGTTTTTGGCGGAGAGGGTATAGATTATGGTTTGCGACCAAATGGCGCACAAGGAATGAGAGATCACGATATTAAATATGCCAATATCGAAACGGATGAAATTTATAATGGCATATTATATGGGAAAGGTATAAATTTACCAGTAATATTTGGGCGCTCTAAAGAGGATATTAAAGAAATGATTGATAGTTCTTATGGAATTAAGTTAAAAGAGATGCAAGAAAAAGCAGAAGAAATATATAAACAATATGAAGATCAAATGTTAAAAATTAACAATTTGATTGAAAAGATTAAAATAGATTAGTTAGAAAAATATTTATTTTTTAAAAAACTTCAGAAGATTTTGAAATTTTCTGGAGTTTTTCTATTTTATTTATGAACAAAGTTCATAAAAATTTAAGCTTTGCTTAAATAAATATGTAAAATTAAATATGTAAAACAATCAAAAATTTAAAAGTTATGAAATATCAAGTATCAGCTCTTAACATGAATGACGGTGGTTACTATGTAATGGGAGAATTTACAAGTGTTAAGAAAGCAACTAAGTTTGCAGAAGATCTGGCAGAAACCGGACTTAAAGAAATCAAAGTGGTCAATGAGACCAAAAATGAAGTAATCGGTACTTATAATTTCAAATAATCATTTGTAAAAAATAAAGCTATGGCACAAATAATCAAATCATCGGGAGAAATAATCGAAGTTGAACCTAAGAATGGTAAAGACTTCAAAATAGAAGAAGTTCAGAAAATTGTCGGCGGATGGGTTGAACTTACCCACCTATATGATGGAAGATATATGTTGGTTAACGAAGAAGGACTAATACACGATCTCCCAGTTAATACTGAAGCTTCTAAACTATATTATGGAAAAATAGCTATGTTGAATGGTCACTATATCGCCGGTGATGTTCTCATTTGCGAACCTAATCAATTTAAATAATATTTAAAAAATCATGGAAAAAACTTTTCTTAAAGAACTTGATTTACTTATTTGGAAATTTATTAAAATTGCCGATGATCTTAGCAATAAATTTCAATATTCTGTACGATTTATCGGTATTCGAAAGGTGACTTCGAATTCGATATCCGTAAATTTCTTATATGAGTATGGTTACCCGATTGCTTCAAAAATACGACAAATTGATATTCCATTGAAAGATTTGGGAAACATAGATAAGATAGTTAGTGAATTATGCGATAATGAACCAATTTTAAAATAAAGTTATTATGAATAAATTTAATTTAGTTATAGTCGATCTTCAATATGATTTTTATGATTCTTGCGGATCAATGACAGTTCCTGGAGCATGTAATCTTCCGGAGAAAATTGGAAAATTTATTGAAGAACATAAGGATGAAATAAATAGAGTTATCTTTACACTTGATTGGCATTATCCCAGTCATTCATCTTTTGAAGAAAATGGTGGAAAGTGGCCAACTCATTGTGTTCAGTATACTAAAGGTGCATCACTTCCATCAGAATTAGTAAATAAAATTAGTAATCTTGGTTTGCATATTCAATTCATCGAAAAGGCTCATTACGAAGAAGAATATGGAGCATTTGAAAATATACAATATAGATGGAATAAATATGATATAGAATCATCTAATTATTATAGATTATTCAATAGATTTGATGATTCATGTATTGCTATTTCTGCTCCTGATAAGAGAATGGATTTCGTAGTTTGTGGTCTTTGCGGAGATTATTGCGTTATGGAAACTATGAAGAACCTTATGAAAGAACCAAACTTCACTATCAAAGCATATAAAGAAGGAATTCTATCTATGGATAACGGAGAAAAATTTGATAAGTTTATCGAAGAAAACAATATTGAAGTAGTTGAATAGAATAAATCGAAGATCCAAAAATTAAATTTTTGGATCTTCATAATATATTCATTATTAAAAATCATGAAATTTTTGAGAGTTTACAATATTGGTAAACTCTCAAAATATGCTATATCATTTGTTATTGTATATTCGCCATGATAACAAGCTCTGATTCGCAATTGGTCTTGCATTCCAGTAACATCAGAATCATCGCGATCTCCCGCAATAGCCCATTTATTTTCTCCGGATGCTAGATATAAACTTGTACCTTTATGATTACCCATCCAACATTCATTATTTGTTTTATAAATACCTGAACCGCTCTCTTTCGGCATAATTGTTAGATATTCACCCCAATAAAGTTTAGAAAAACTTTGACTCCAAATATAAGGCACTTCTAAATACTCAATATTGCCATCTAGATGACGGACCGTCGCCATATTTGTGACCGGATCAATTTCAATATTTGGCATGTAATTTCTACCTCCACCTCCATTACAGAAAGGATTCGCAACACCGAATGGAGCATAATCATAAGTCAAACAACGGCCATTTACTCCAGATTTAAACATCGCTAACATCATCAATACGCCAATTTCTTCAGAATAAGCTCCATACCACCCTTTACCTTTGTTAGCAACATGTTCTCGGCATTGAGAAAATGTTGGTTTGAATCCATACATAGTGTTGACGTCAGAATACCATTTTCCTTCCCAGCTTTCACCACTAAATAATCCTATTAATCGTTCTGGACCAAAAACTTCATGACAACCTTCGAAAGGATATGTCGAAAAATTAATATCATATAATCCGGCTCCGACCTCTTTGCTTCTAAAATATATAGTTGGGATTTGTGTCAAAAAATCTATGTGAGATTGCGTTGTGTAAATAGATTTTGATCCATCTATTTTATAATGTACTTGCCTAGTATCACTACCTAATCCTAATTTATCGCTTGTATATAACATTCCGCCGGTGTCATAATTCGGCTCACTCAACAACGGAATCACAACAGGATTACCATTTTCAATGCATTTGCTTAAATATATTGTTGTATTTTCGAGAAGATATTCAACGAATCCGGCATCTTGAACAACTATAAATTCTCCGGTATTCTCGTTAAAAGTATATTCTATAGATTCATGACGTAAATAATTTGGAGGCCAAATAAGTTTATTTCCTTTATATATCTTTTCATAATATTGGCCGTTGTACCAAACTCTACTTATATCTTTTGTTAATAAATCTTTCATATACTTGGTCCTTCTGGAGTTGGCTCATCGGAGTTTACTCCTTCTATATTATTTAGACGACTACGTAATTCAGCGACGACATCCCATAATTCGTCAACATAATCTTTAGCAGCCCACGTATCTTGATCTCCTTTAATAAGATAAATTGTATTATTGTCTTTTGTTAAAATATTATCAAATTCATATTGATTGTCACAAACTTCAATATTACATTTTTTGTCAATTATTTCAGATAGATTAGATAATTTAATCTCTTCATAATTTTTTTGACTTTCTAATATTATTTGTAAACCATTAGAAGTAACAATTTTTTCGTTAGAATCCATCGATATTTTATTATAAAATTAATATAGTTAAAAATAAGATTCTATTTTTCCGTAATGAAATTGAGAAAATAAAATTATATTCATAAAAATTCTTTGAATTTTATTTGAAAAAATCTAAATTTTTTCTATATTTAAAATGTAACAATCAAAAAATCAAATCATTATGAAAACTTCATCTAATCTTCTTTATTATGTTCTTTTAAATAATCGTACTATTCGGATTTTTGATGATTTAATGTCAGCTATGTCATACTATGAAGATGCTAAAGATTTACTTTACGGAATGTCGGAATTTAGAGAACTTTCATTAGTAGATAATAGTGGTAATAATTTAGCATCACATAATTTTTAATAACATGAAAACTTCATCCATTATCTATTCAATACTCCTTGACAATAATATCGTAGCTGTTTTCGATACTTTAGAAATGGCTAGATTAGATTTCCAATCTGCTAAAGAAGCATATTCTGGAGATAACTATTTTAAAGAACTTACTTTGGTTGATAGCGATGGTGTAATTCATCTAACTCATAACTTTTAAGCTTATGAAAACAAATATCAAAAACTTTCTTGAGATCTATAATATTATCCAAAATATTGGTACTCAAATTCTTCACGGAGTCAATCAAAGTGGTTCGATTGGAGAAATCTGGAAAGGTAAATATGATTATTTCCTTGTTGAATTAAACTATCGAGATTTCGGAGAAGAATTGACAAAGAACATTAAGATTCCATTTGAATTATTCGAAAAGAAAAACAAAACTGCAATCGACAGATTTATTAGAGAACAAATATCTAACTTTAACACACCGTTTTAAACTATGGCAAAATATATTGAAAGAGATCTCGGAAAACAAATGGTCGATGAATACTTTAAAGTTGGTCAATGGTATGAATTCCCGGTATCTAATTCTAATGCAAATTATCGAAAATTCATGCGAATTGATAAGATTTATGAATCTAAAAACGAACCATATTACGCATGTATGCTAAAAGGAAAGGGATTCGTCATTAAAGATAACCAACTTCATAATCCGTCAACGTCTAAAGCAGAAATCATTCGATATACTTGGGCAGAAGATTATATCGCTAAGAGATCATGTTGGTCGGAAGAACAAATTAAAGAAATTTATCAAGAAGCGATGAATAATTCTTTCAATAATTTGTTTAAATAGTTTTGAATTTTTTCTAAAAGTTTCTATCTTTAAATTGTAATTAACAATCAATAAAACACAATCAATATGAAAACAAAAAAGACACAAAAGATTTTTACTGAAGCTGAACGTTACAAATTAGAAAGATTAGTTCAACAGGAATTATCTACAATTTGTTTTCATGAATTTGGTGATAGTCCAGAAAAAATCTTTATGCAGGAACTTTTAAAGAAAATTAAATCGCTATAGAAGTTGAAAACTTCAAAATCTAAAATTAAAAATTTTATATATGAAAACAATTAAAATCGACTTCAGAAAATATCCCGAAACTCCGGAAATCTCTTCAAATTTTGAATTGACAGAATTTCAGAAATCTGCTTTGGAATCACTTCCACCAACAGTAGATATCTTAAATTTGGAAGTTGAAAATGATGGTCATCATTTGGTTATCATCAATTCAACTAGCCAATATTATAATCCTCAAAAACACGAACTTTCAAAAGAAATTCCAATGACTGGTGAGGAAATTAATGATATGCTTTATGAATCATCAATATCAGATATTAATGAATTTCTAACAAATAGAATTGATGATTAAATAAAACAATTAAAAAATCAAAACTATGGAAAAGAAAATTTTTGAAAATTATGAAATTTCAATGCTCACAGAAATCGTCGAAGAGCAAATTGAAAACATTGAAAATCATAGCATTTCTTACGGTACTGAAGAAGATAACAAAGATGCTATAAATGATTGGAGAAAAATTCTAAACAAAATACAAAATCTATAATGAAAGATTTAAAATCTTATATAACTATAAGGGAAACAACTAAAGAAGAGCATGACAATTCCATAAAAGTTATGGAAGAACATCTCTATGACCAAGATAATGGTAAAGTCGGAATTTTCTGGTACGATATAAGAGATAAAGTACTTTTTAGTGTTATTGCAATAGATAAAGATTCTTTTGATAAACCAAATGTTGGTGGAGGTTTGATAACTTGTCGAGAACTTCATTATAAAGTTTGGCAAAAGGGCTATAATAAGCAAAAATATAAATTGAACGGTAAAGGTCCATTTGTCGGAGATTATAAAGATACTCCAAGAGGAAGAGTTTTCTTTAATACAAAAACGAATAAATTTGAAATCAAAGTCTGAGATTGGATAGATAAATATCCCGAAGCTATAGAAGAAATCATATCTGAATTTGATTTAGAAAATTGTGATTACGAAATAATTAAAGACTACCATTGGGATATTGGTTCTGTTTGGGAAAATTTTTAAAATAATATTTATATCATGACAGAATTTCAAACATATATAACATTGAACGAATCTTTCATAGACAATTTATCAGAAGATAAAAAGAAAGAATTCGAATTTGGCTTAGAAAATAAATATATTTTTCCATTAAACAATGGGAATTATCTCGTGCATTTAGAATATTACAATTCTTTTATGTCTGAGGTATTAAAAAATGATAAAGATCCGTACGGAATTCCAAATGTGAATTTTTCACAAATTGATTCACAAGATGCCCGTTGGAAAGAATATACAAAACAAAGAATTAGTAGAGGTTTTGATGATTCAGAAATTTGGAATTTAGATTCAACTATTGCCAAATTTATTCTCCCAAGACTAAAGGAATTTAAAGAAATAGCTTGGGGAACTCCAGGTAAATTGGATTATGAATTTGTACAAAAGGGATATTCTGAATCAGAAGCGAGTATAATAGCAAATAAAGCTTGGGAAGAAATTCTCGATAAGATGATTTGGGCTTTTGAACATTACGACGATGAATCTTATATATTAGCAGCAGATTCTGTAAAAGCTCATGAAGAATATGTCAATAAAATAAATAAAGGTCTCAAACTTTTTGCTGAATGGTTTTGTTCTCTTAATTATTAAAAAATATGGAAAAGAAATTATATTTGATATCATGCTATAGCGGATTATCTTGGAATGATACTAAAAATATCTATCGGAATCCGAACTAAATATTATTAAAGATATTTTTAAAGGTCTTTCATCTGAGTATTTTAAATTCGATATAGAAGAAATTCCGAAAGACGAAAAATTTAAAGAAGATTGTTTATCAATAATGATATCAGAAGAATATTCATATCATTATAAAGTTGACAAAATTAAAAATCTTTATAATATTTCAACTGATACTGCGGTTTATCTATATAAAAAATATAAGGACGAAAATATAGAAGAAATTCCATCAAAGGAAACAATTAAAAATCTTTATGATACTGCACGTGATATAGCAGCAGAGTTCACAACAAATATAAAAATGAATTTTAATGAAATTATGTAATTTCAAAATTAAGATTAAAAAATATGGCTAAAATATCAGTTTGTGAAGATATAGGAGGATTCTATTTGTACAATCCAAATGAAATCAAAATAAGTGGAAAAGCTGAAAGGGCTCTTATTGAATTAGGTGAAAAGGTCTTAGAAGATAGGTTTAAAGATAGTTGGTGCCATTGTTATGGGGATGTTGATTTTGATATCGAAGTTGCCAAACGAGAATATAATGTTAAGGGAGCAAAACTAATGAGAGACTGCGTAATTGTCAACAAATGTAGAAGTCTCGAAGATGAAGAATTAGAATCTCTTTATGAAGATATTGATGAAAAACTTAAAGAATATATAATTTTAGATTTATAAAATGGATAAACCCATACTAAATAAAGAATCTTGGGATAATCTTTCAGATGAAGAAAAGAATATCGAGCTTAGTAAGATGTTTAAAGGGATGACTTATGATGAGTATCTAGCAGACTATGAAAGACTTCAAGAGCTAAATTCGGAATATCGAGATTTATCTAAATACGGCGCTTATGAAGCACCTGTTTTGGAACTTGAGTTAGTCGATCATAAGATGACTCATTCGCTTATTAGTTGGATGTTTCAACAAGGAGATAAGTTAGATCAAATCCCTTTACTTGGATATAGACTAAAAACTATTTGGAATAGTAAAGAAGCATTTTATGGTTATTCAGAATCTGAAAAAGAAATTATAAATAAAGCATTCGAAATTCTTAAAGATCATCAATATTGTTTTAATAATTCTGAAATAGGGATATTCGAAGTATTTGAAAATATAATTTTTAAGCGAATTGGAGAAGATCAAGAGTAAAATATTTTATGTATATTTAAATTTTACAATGTAATGAAGCCAAAAAAGATACTTTATATTCACGGGTATAATTCTTCTGGTTCAACTGGAAGAGTTATGCAAGAAATATTTCCCAAATATTTTCCTGATTGCGAAGTTATTGCTCCAAAAATTTCTCCATATTTCGTAGAAGCACAAGAGCGGATTGAAGAAATCATAAAAGAAAACAATATTGATTTAGTTATTGGTACTTCTCTTGGAGGTTTTATGACTTTGAAAATCAACAATCCTAAAGTTTCGAAAATTGTTATCAATCCAGTTTTTGATCCTTTCGAAGATCTTGCTGAAATAGATGCACCTAAAGATATTTATGAATCATATAGAAATAAATCTATATATAATCAAAGCTTTAATGATTCAAATTTAATTGGAATTTTTGGAGATAAAGATATTCTTGTTAACTATAGAGAAGATTTCAAAACATTTTTTCCTGGAAGAGAAGTTGTTGAAGTTTCAGAAATGGAACATCAGATTAAATCTGAAGAAATAGAAAAGATCTTGGTAAAAATTATCAATAAATTTTGAAAATTTTCAGATTTTTTCTATTTTATGTATGTAAAAATAAACAATCAAAAATATCAAAATCATGAAAAAGAATAGAATTTCAACAATCATCTCCGAATACCGCAAAAATAATCCCGAAAAGAATCAGTTCGCTATTCTTACGAATGCGCAAATTCACACAAAAATCTATGGAGAAGATTCATGCTTCCTCGTTTCAAAATGCTATAAAAGCCACGCTTACGATGACTATTGCGATTTCACATACTACTCAAATGTGACTGGAGAATATTTTACAGACAATTGGAGCACCGCTTATGGCTGCCCAAATTACGACAAATATATCACTTCTAAAAGCTTTTCCGAAGCAGTTGAACTTGGTCTTATTGATATCGACATCTATAATTCTCAATTCAATATCGATATTGATTTCATTAAGACACGGAAATTCAATTATCAATATGTCAAAGGTACTCACCCAAGAGTAAAAGTTATCAAAGGTAGAAAAGTTAAAAAAGGTACCACTGGAATGTTCCTCGGAATTATTCACGAACCTAATTATCTTGCTTGGAAAGGTAACAATGATGTAGCTATCATTTATACCAATGAAAATAAAATCGAAAAGGTCAATCCATATTACCTCGAATACGATACAGAATTTTCAAATGATCTCTACGAATTCACTAAAAATATACTTGATGAAGAGATGAAAGTTACGAATAGACTTCGTAAATTTGACTTCAACAAAATTGTTAAAGAATATTTCGAACTTTCTGAAAATATCGAAGCTTACAAAAAAGCTAAAGAAGCTCTCGAAGAATGGAACAAAAACGAAGAAATCCGTAAATATTACCCTTCAGAAAAACTTATCGCATGGGTAAAAGAAAAATTTCCCGAACTTAATGATGACGAAGTTATCGAAAAAGGCATTTATATCAATAAGAAGAACGGAAACATTAATCGATAGTTTGAATTTTTATTTTAAATTTTAATTAATACAAAACAATAAAAATCAAAAATTATGAGAACTATTAGCAAAACAACTCTTAATGTAACAAACATGAGCCAAGCTTGTCTTTTTGAAATGGAAGTTTCTGGACAAATATCAGACGGAAAATGGGAAAATGCTAGACCTTATAATCATTGGGAATGGGTATGCAATACTGAAATGGTTATTTCTGATGAGAATTCATATTCAGGAGTTTTTCGTACTAAAAAATATAATATTAAAAATCTTTTTAATGAATTTATGAAACTTGTTGAAGATGATGAATTTCCTTGGCCTATGCGAATGTATCACTATGCTAAATTCGGTACCATTCTTGACAAGAAATATATTAATGATCTTAATAATATGAGAAGTTTCATTGAAGAAATTGGTTATCATGAAGAAATAAATACTTTGGAAGACCTTAAAACAAATCTTCCTGAATATCTTAAAGGATATTGGAAAAATGAATATGATGAAATTTTCTCAACTGAAAATATTCAGAAATTTAGAAATTCAGAGTATTCTATTAAAGATATGAAGAAAGATCTAAAAGCGCTCCATCAATCTGTTAATGAATATATAGCTGCATAAAAATATGGAAACATATATCAAAACAATAATTGAATATCGGGAGATTAAAAATGAGCTTGAAAAGATAGTAAATCAATGGGCTAAAGTTGAAAACAAAGTAGGTTTAGATAATTGGAATGATCTAAAAGTCACAGATATATCTTATAATGATTGTGAATTTATTGCTACCGTACTTGAAACTAATAATGAATATGGTTATTTCACTTATTATGTTCCAAAAGATATATTGTATGATAATAAAGCAATAAAAAAATGGATTAAAGATAAAGTTTATCAAAAAATAATTGGAGATAATAGATTTAATATTGAACTAATTGATGATAAAGAAATCGAGATAGAAAATCTTAAGAAAGAAATTGAAGAGCTTAAAAAATCTCATATAGATATTGACAATGTAAATTGGGAAGAAGTTTTTGATTTTTAATTGTTTTTGCTTGAAAAGATTCTCTAGAGATAGGGAATCTTTTTTGTTCAAAAAAAGTTGAAATATAAAATCTATTTTTATATATAAATAAAAACACGTTTAACAATCTTTAAAGATATGAAAACTTTAGCAGATTTTGTAAATGAAAAACAAAATGAGGTTGATGAAGAAATAGTAATCAATATAACAAACGAAATAACTGATATTATTGATGATATTGCTAAACGTCATTCACCTGAAACTATACAGCAAATAATTGAAGATGTTTTGGCGAGATATATAACTGCTGATCCTGGTGTTTCTAATGATACATCTATTGCTGTAGGAGATGCAGTATTAAATATATATGATGAATATTTAAAATGAAAACCTTAATGGAATTTATTCATGAATCATTAGAACACCAGCAGTTCATTACTGAACATTTTGTAAATGTTTTCAAAAAAGAAGATATGAAGAAATATGGTGATGAAGTTTGGAAGATGCTTCAAGATGCATATAAATATTGCGGTGGTGTTGCTGGAGCAAAATCTATTGATGATATTATCGATGACACAGATATGTGGAAAATGGTTCGCCGCAATGGTAAATTAACAGCATTTAAAGCATATAAGCTAGTCAATGGCGGTCGAAAAGCTAATTGTGCTGCAACCGATAGAACAGATCAAGGCATTGCTGATATGAAGAAGATTTATCAAGAAGATGGACTTCTTAAAGATCGTAAAGCTTATGCAGAAGTTTCAGGTAAAGCTTTATCAACTTGTCTTAACCAAGGAAATATTCCCGTTCCTGCTATAGTTGCTAAAGAAATTCTTCAGAAAGATCTTACTCCATGTGAAGATGGCTGGTTCTATACTAGAAAACTTGGAGATGGAAATATGCATCATAAGCTTCTTGTTGGCAATCCTCCCGGAGTAGATAAGCAAGAAGAACCTTCACCTGAACTTGTCAAGCAACTTAAAGATCTAGCAAGAAAATATCATGAAGAAGATGAGAAAAATAAAAAGAAATAATTTTTATAATATATTATGAAAAGTTTAGTTGAATATATAAAAGAATCAATGTCATGCCCGATTTGTGATTTTGTTAAAAAATACCAAAAGACAATTTATGCCAAACGCGATACTTGGGGCAGAGTTGTTTCTAAAAATGATTTTGATAATCTTTGGGAATTGAAAGACGATGGATCTTTCTGGAGAGAAGTTGGAGGCAAGAAAATAGATAAATCTGGAGCAAAACTTAATGGCCCATGGGTAAAATTCTATTTAGAAGATGATGAAGATCCAACAATCGAAATCTATCTCGATTTAGAATTTGATGCCGAAGATTGGGATTCTAATGGCGTTCAAATTAGTTTTGTTGATGGTGATAAAAACGGAACCGTTGGTCCTATCTTTGTAAAATCAAACGAAAAAGAATTATATGGATCTGAAATAGCATATGAAATTTCTAAAGATTATGCTCAAGAAATTTACGACAATATTGTAAAATAAATTATTATGGAACGTTATTCTCATAATACGATGTCGTATCTCAAACCTAGAAAGTGGTGGATGCGATTGATAAAAATTATGAGTAAATGTCAAAAGAATTCTATTGAAGAACAATATAAAAATGGAATAAGACAATTTGATCTTAGAATCGCATTTATTTTAAATAAAGATAAAATTCATGAGCCTATTTTTTGTCACGGAATAATAGAATTTAGAGATTCTAATATAGAAAATATATTAAAGTTTCTTAGCTCTAAAAATGATGCATATTGTAGAATTATTTTAGAAAAAGGAGATGATACTTCTAAATATTTTTTTGAACTATATGTCACTCAGTGGTTGAAAGAATTTCCTACTCTTAAAATTATTCAAATAATATCTAAAAAAGAAAAATAACTATAATATAATAAAATGAAAAGTTTAATTGAATTTATTCGTGAGCATAATCTTAATGAATCTAAACGTACTGAAATACGTATAGAAGTTAATGATATAAAAGGCTCTGAAGATTTTTTAAGTAAATTGAAATCTTCTTTAGATTCAAAAGATATCTATAATGAAAAAATCGATAGTGGATTAAAATTTGCTATCCAAGGAGACAATAAAGAAAAGTATCAAGATGCTTTAGATATTCTTAAAGGATGGGAAGAAGGTAAAGAAAAACTCGAAGGTCCTATTACTGAACTTGAAGCCTGGATTACTGAGGAACCAGAAGAAAATGAAGAAGATTTAGGAGAAGATGAACCTGATGATGAAGATGAATAATTTTTAATTTTATTATTTTATAATTCATGTGATGGATAACTTAAAAAAATAAGTTGTCCATTTCTATTTTATAAAAAATATAATAAATATGAATAATTCTTTTGGAAATATTTATAGGCTTACAACATTTGGAGAAAGTCATGGCCCTGCTATAGGAGGAATTATTGATGGGATTCCTTCTAATTTAGATATAAATATCGAAAAAATTCAATTAGCATTAAATAAAAGAAAGCCAGGACAATCTTCACTATCAACTCCACGTAAAGAAAATGATATCGTAGAAATCCTTTCCGGTATTTACAAAAATAAAACATTAGGTTCCCCAATTGGATTTATCATTCGTAATCATGATATTAAGTCGAATGATTATGATGAAAACATATATCGTCCGTCTCATGGAGATTTTACTTATGAAGCAAAATATAAAATAAGAGATTATCGAGGAGGAGGTAGAGCGAGTGCCAGAGAAACCGCTTGTCGGATTGTTGCAGGAGAGATCGCAAAACAAATATTAAATCAAATAGCAAAAATAAATGTTTATACTTGTATTTCTCAAATCGGAAATATTAAAATAAATGAAAATTCTGATAATGAAATATTTAAAAAAGAAATAGAAGACGAAATATTAAAGGTTAAAAAAACAGGAGATAGTATTGGAGGTAAAATTTCATGTATTATTGATTGTCCTGTTGGTCTTGGCGAACCAGTATATAATAAATTACAAAGTGAATTATCTTCAGCAATGTTTTCTATTCCTGGAGTCAAAGGTTTTGAATATGGGTTAGGATTCGATTTTTGTAATAAAAAGGGATCTGAAGTAAATGATGAATTTTATTCAGATGGAATTAATATATTTACTAAATCAAATAATTCAGGAGGAATACAAGGAGGTATAAGTAATGGGCAACCGATATATTTTAATGTGGCATTTAAACCTACTCCTTCGATTTCTATAGAACAATCAACAATTGATAAAGATTTAAATAATATACATACTAAAATTAAAGGAAGACATGATCCTTGTATCGTACCTAGAGCTCTTTATGTAGTAGAAGCAATGACCTATATAGTTATGCTCGACCAAATTATGATGAATCGATCAAAATCATTTTATTAAAAAGAAATTAATTAAAATACAAAATAATATGAGAAAGAAAACATACTTAGACACTCGTTTGGTACATGTTTACCAAAATGATAAAATAACAGTTGCTAAATGTCACTGCTATATTAATCTCGATCAACTACCTGTAGATAGAGTATCTCTACAAGGAGTTATTTTAAAATATTTTCCAATGATTGATTTTAATGGAGAATTTGATGTAGTAGGAAAATCACGGCGTAATGCCGAAGACGAATTTGATACTAATATTGGTTTATATCTAGCAGAATCTAAAGCTCAACAAAAAGCTTATGATATTGCAAATAAATTCTACGCTAAGATTAAAACAATTATTTTAGATAGTTTAAATGAAGTAGAACTTTTAGAACGAAATACAAAATCTTGTAAAGAACATTGTAGAGAACATATTGTTGAATTGGGAAAAATTAATTAAAAATATCAAATACGTGACCCCTAAGAGCGATTATTTTTTGTGTAATATATTTTATTATTTTAATAATTAATCTCTAATAGGGGCTATCTATGTAATTGTGGGAAGTACCTAAAATAAAAAGAGTAGATGATTATCATCTACTCTTTCAGTTATTATAAAAATTATAAAATATTAATCTTCTAATAAAGAAAGCTCTTTTGCAATACCATTGAGCATTGCGATTTTTACAGGATCATTTTTATATTCTTCTGCAAGCATAGCAATTTTCTCACGACGAGAAGCTATTTTTGCTTTTTTAGAAACTTCTAATTGCTCTTTAATAGATTCGTAAGAATTAGGATCTACTCTTTTTGCGTCTTCGTTAATTCGATTTTCATAGATCGAAGAAAGATTAAGATTAGTAACTTTCTTGATATTTGCTAAAGCTTCATTCATATATTCAAAATTAGTTGAAGAAGTTCCACATTGAGCAGATTTATACACAGTAACATTTACATTATCTTTTGCTTCAATAATAGAAAGAACATCACCAGTAGAAGTTTCGAGAACTTTAGCAGTATCGATTTCACAAATATTTTCCATAGCTTCGTAAACTTCACCAATAGAATTTACAGTATTAAGGAAAATAGTTTTTTCATTACCAATAAGAGTTCTAGCAAAAACATCTGCATATTCTTTGAATCCTGCTACTGATTCGAAAGTTTGTTTGAAATTACCTGTTTCAAAAGTAATAAGATTTTCAGAAATAGTAAAATGCATGGCTTTACCATATATTCCATGATTATAAGTATATTCAAGATTTTCTTCTACTTTCTTGAAATTAGGAAGAAGTGAATTGATTCGATTGAATTTCATATCATCACAAACTGCTTCTTCTACAACATCATTAGCAAATTTAAAGGTCTTACCTAAGATTGAGAAATAAGTATTTCCTTCATCAATATGTAAATAAGTTACAGGATTAGTAAGGGAATAATTTGGAGCATAAGTTTCTTCTACAACATTCGTACGATAAACTTCTTTACAGATTGATCTGAATTCAGGAATATATTGAAGATTTTTAAGGGCTCCAGCTTTAATATATTGAACAACTTCATTTTCTTTCATTTCTAAAAGTTTTTCAACTTGTCCAACTCCCATCTTAGCAATATAATTATATTGTGCATTGTTAGAATTAATAGATTCACAAGCACTAGAAAGTTTCCAAGAAATACGATTTTCATTTACATACGTCAATACAGATTCTAAAATAGACATAATACCTGTATCGAAAGTGAATTTATTCGCTTCTCTTATGAAACCATTTACTAAACTATAAGATACATCATTTCCAAAAACGTATGCTTTATAGTTCTTTAAAAAATTCTTACCTGATTCTGTTACGGCTTCTTGAGAGTTTAATTTTTCACCGAAATTCAGGTTACTAATCAACTTTAGGTTCATAATATATTTGGTATGTATTTATTTATCTTTTTAAATATACCAAAACTCGAAATCTTTGATTTCTCTATATTTGGTATGTATTTATTTATTCTTTTTTAAGTATACCAAAATTTGAAAACTCTGTTTTCATTTGGTATGTATTTATTCTTTTTATTTATTCTAATTAATAATAATATCTACTTTATATAATTATTCTTTATCTATTAATGCTTTAGCTTCTTCTGTAGCCATTCTAGCAAATTCTGTCCAATTATCAAAAATATCATCTTCTGTTATACCGTCAGTTTCATCACCGACAATTACACTCATAAGAAAATCTAAAAGTTCCGCATCTTCTCCTTTCTTTATTAAATCATTAAAGGCTTTATCTCTTTCAGCGTCATTATCAAAACCATCATTATAAATAATTTCTAATTGTACAGGAATTGATTGTGCTAAACGACTTCCTAAATCATTTTTGAATTCTTTAATAAATGTTATTAAACTTTTCATCTTTATAAAATTAAATTTTATTTATAATTCGATAAAAATCTTCAGTTATCTTTTCTGAAAATTCTTTTATATCTTCGGGAGTCAATCGATGAATATCAGACTTTATTTCAACAGATGTCAATTTTCCTCTTTGAAATGATAATCCATCTCCATAGATTTCCCCAATAATATTTATAATAATATCTCCTAAACAATTAGTATATTTAAATGGAGATTCTGTAATTAATCCCATTTCAGCAGAATATACGCATTCTTCTAAAATTGAATTATATATATCTTTCAATATTGGATTCATATCTTATAAATCGTATTTATTATGATCTAATTAAATTATTTGTTTTCTTTTTCTTTTTTGAATCTTCCGTGATCATGCCTTCATCAACATAAATCCCATCCGCTTCCGCTATGTTATCTTCTATTTGATTTATAAATATATTAGTATCTGTAATAATCATAAGATTGTTTTATTATTTTATATTTGGATTATTATAATCTTCAGAGGGTGGATAATGCGGCCAAACCTCTGTACTTGGAAATTGATAATCTTCTGGAATATTTTGATTCTGTACTCCATCGCTTCCAATAAAAGTACCGTCTTCAATAATTTCTCCGCAATTGATTTCATTTTGGTTTTCGGAACCATATTCTAAATATATTCCTAATCCTGTACCGTCACAAAAATCTTTATATTCTTCCATAATTATTTATTCTTCCACAATTATTTATTCTCTTCAATCCATTTACTGATTCCTTCTTTAAGATATTCATGATCTTGTTTAAAAGATTTCATATAAATCCAGTCAAGTAAATCGTATATAGATTTTGAGACCACTTCACTATCATCAATGAATTTTAATTTATTAATAAACTTTTCGGCCATTTCTTCCCAAAAATCTTGACTAATCTCCTTATGTCGAGTTTCAGATATAATTTGATTTAATGTTTTCATTATAATAATTTATAATAATTTTTTAATAATTTTAATCATTGTCTCCAACCAATTTCCGTAGCTAAAGCTCCAAGAACAAGACGAGAAGTCAATAAACTACCAAATGAACCTTTAGGATCCACTCCAAGTATTTTACATAGAGTTTTCATAATAGCAGGACCAAAAGTTACACCTGTAATACCTCCGAGAATAGCTGAAAACAATCCTTCATCTATAGGAATATTATTTTCTTTAGCTTCTTGTAATTTTTGGATCATATCATCATACATTTGATCTTCTGTGATGATATTGTCTTCATTTATATAATCTTTAATTGCTTTCATATTTTCTATTTAGAATTTTTTTCCACCCCTTCTACTTAAATTAGCCATCTGCTCGGATATCATAAATTTTACATCATCAACACTTAACTCATTTTCAGGATCTTCTCCTAATTGGAAGATTCTTGCACAAGTAGCAAAAGACCTAATGGAAATTTCCATATCTGCTCCTTTATCTGCTAATTCTGTGAGATATTCATAAGCCTGTATTTTTGATTTTGCTGATAACTTTCCAGGATCAATTGCAGGCATTATTTTTTTAATTCTATCTAATAGTTGTTGTGTTGTGAAATCCAACGATTGTGTAAATACGCGATTTCTTAAAGCTGTATCAAGTTGTCCAACTGAATAATTTGTAATGACAATTACTGAACCAGCATAAGACATGGTTTTCGGTACAGGAACTCCTTCATCATCTTTAAGATCTCCCGTAACTCTATATGATACTAAACGTCCTCCTTCATCATCTGTACTAGAATCTAATGCTCCTTTAAGAATATTGATGACGTCTTCCGGTGCACGCGGACCAACTAAAGCATCAGCATCATCTATGACTATCATTTCTCCTTTATCTTTATGAGTATACATAGATAAATATAATTGTCTAGGTGTACATTTACCTTTAATTATATCAAGATTTTGTCCATTAATATATCCTTTAGATTTCAATTGAGTCAATACTGTATATGTCTTACCAATTCCAGGAGCTCCGCACAATATTACACCGGGCTGCAGACCTTTAACAACAGAATTTACATAAGCATACATATGTTTAAAAGCTGTTTCTGGATCCTGTGTTTCTTTTTTAAATTCTTTAGATATTTTTTCTAAAGACTCATCTTCATTACTTATTTTAACATTTTTCTTAATGGATATGTTTAAATCTTCTAAAGAAGTTGCTCCACCTTTAATAGCATTCAATATAGTTCTATATTCTTTATAAAATTTACTAGCAGCTTCACGATCTCCCGCATCATAAGCTTCACGATGTTTTCTATATACTTCTTTTTTACGATCTTCTAATTCTCCTTCAAAAATAAAATTATATCCATTTCTGCTAGCAATAGTAGATTTTACTTCAAATATTTCCGAGATCCTATCATTCGAAATATTTTCATAGATTTTATAATTTAAAGCGCCGATATAAAAATTATGATAATGCTCTTTCATAGTTTTATCATAAACTTTACCAGCTAATTCTTTAATTTTAGTTTCCGATAAAGAATAGTCTTTTGAATTTATTACATGATATATTACAGGAAGATAATATACGATACTAGCTCCCATAAAATTTAAATCTAAATTTCCTTTAACTGGATTATCTTTATCTTCTGACCAAAGTAATTTTTCTAAATTTGCTTCTGAATAAAAAGTTACCGAATACGGATCAAAAGTTTTAGAATTATTTTTAAAGTTGATAGAAAGAGCTCTAACATCTTTTGTTCCAAAATATATAAAATATGATTGACATTCGTCTCCATTTACATTTAAACTATATGGAGCATTGTCTATATATACTTTATCATTTATATTCTTTCTTAAAAGTTTTAAAATTAGATCCATTACTTTTTTAAAATCTTCATTTTTAAAACCCTCAAAAAGTCTTTTCGTATTTTCGTAGTTTTCGTTCTTTTTATTTATAAAATCTAAAAAACTAGCCATATATTATGTTTCTTTTATTTTTCTTATATATAAAAATTGTCAATTTAATAATATCAGATGTATTATTAAATCCATATTATTTGAATAGTTTCGGCAGTTAAATTATCATCAGTATTCATCTTTTGTTTATCTGGATTAAATCCTTTATTATAGTAATAAGTAATCGGCCCATGTAATACTGGAACTTTTAATTTAGATGTTATTGAGATGTTCCCGAATAAATCTAATCCAACTGGTTTATCTAAATCATAAATCTTTTTTATTTCTTGATATTGATATGTGCCATTGACAAATTTTAATTCATAATCATAATAAATTCCATTTTTATATGCCTTTTCATTTTCTTCCGAAATTATTTCTAAATCGAATGATTGAATATCTGGTATTTCATCAATAACTTTTTTAATCAAATCAGATTTAGCAATAAAATATACATTATAAGACAACTCCATAAAATAAGTTGCCAAGACATTACGGATTTGAGTAGAAATACTATCTTTTTGATAATCCGAAGGAATTTTTACATAACAAATAATAGCATATTTAGAAATTATTGGATCTTGAAATTTCATACTCATTCCACCAAAAATCTTATTAGAATTATTTAAAGTATGAAGTACCATTTCTTTTTGATTGTCAGTAAGCAACAATTCTGAAGGTTCTAATTCTAAATATTCTTCAGGAGAAGTCAATTTCGATTTTTTATTAGATAGGGATGATACCGTAACGGCTAATGAATTTTTTTCAGTCCAAATATTTGTCTGGCCGATGAATGAGAATCTTTTTAGAAAAAGTTTAAAATTATCTTCAGTAGCTAATACTAAATTTCTAGATTGGTAACCTATCATAGTTTGAATTTCTTCCATTGTATCAGCGTCAGTACCTCCAGAAATATAGTTACTCATTTTTATACGTAAATATTTATTGCCATCAACTTTATTTCCGTAAGCATCAACAACACCACTTGCTATAAAAAATCCCGTAGCAGAAGATTTATCGATGTTTCCTAAATCTCCATTGTGAGCGATATATCTTACAGAGATGTTTTGCCCATCTAATAATTGTTTTCCATGAACTCCATTACCAAACATCACAGAAAACCCTTTTTCAAATCCAATAGTAAGAACAAATTCCTTACTATTTTCGGTCATATCATATAAACAAGCAGCTTGAGTATATTTTTCTCCGTCTACAGTAACTTCGATATATTCTTTATCATATAAAGATGGGACAGCTATTTCGAATGATTCTAGAGGATTTCCTTTAGCAGTATATGAATGATTTTTCCATGTTCCTTGTACCACTTTTATTTCGTGAGTTACTAAAGGTTTAGCTAAATCGAATATATAAAAATCTAATGGTAATAAAGCGATATAATCTAATCCTGTAGTGGCATTCTTAATGATGGCTCCATTTTTTAAATATATTTTAGAATTACTATGTTCTAACCCATTAGTAACAAAATTAGAAATTACGAATGTTCCAGATGCCGCTGATCCATAAAAAGCTTCATATCCCGACAATCTAGCTAAACCAAATATTGATTTTTTACGAGTTGCTGTATAGACGTTTTGTTCTGTAAAAGCGTCTTCTATGTAGAACATCATATTTTGAAGGACTCCCTTTATTCCTTCAAAAACTAAACCAAAAATATTTGATTTAGAATATTGGTATCCGGCATCTGATAATGTTTTTGATAGATAGGCTCGTATACTATTATCAAAATTGTGATAAGAAGTTTCAATTACTTTAAATAGTTTCATAAATCATTTAAACATCCAATTTTTTAATGGCTTTAAGTTTCCATTGTTTCCCATAATAGAAATCTTCACAACATAGATATCACGTAAGGTTCCTTGCATAACTTCAGTATTTACATGAACATCTAAAAGATTACAAAAATATGTTTGAGCATGGATTTTCATGAGGAGATATTGATCTACATCACTAGGAGAAGGGCTCATAGTCCATAAAAATTGTTCAAAATTTACTCCATAGCTATAATCTCCTAAAAGTTCAGTTTCTTCAGTACCGAACATCACATCTAATTCTTGAATAGCCGCGTCTAGAATATCATCAACTATCAATCCTTGAAAAAGTTTGAAATCATATTGTGCCATAAATTATATTCCTGTAATTTCATAATCTCCTGAAGAAATATATTCGCCAGTATTATCTAAAATATGATATTGTCCACCTGCTGCTTTTAATAAAGTTGTATCTATTCTAAAGATCACATAAACTTCATTTCTAGCAAATTCAGAAATTTGATTTCCTTCTATTGACAATCTAAAAGATTCAATCTTATTCATATAGTCTGCTAGATTTATTCCTACATTTTGTATCAATCCCTGCTTCATATAGATTTTTTGTAAATCATATGCACGATAAAATATAGGTTTATATATAACCCTAGGACTTGATTTAGTATTTACTAAAGAATTGTCATTAGTGATCTTTTTTTCAACTATACAATTTATCTTATCAATATTATAATATATTCCTTTTAACATTTAGATTACTTTTTTAAATCTGTTTCTTTAATTAAAAATTATTATTTTCTTATATTTGTCTTAGCTTCTAAAACAGTTGAATTTGTTAATATAAATTCTCCTTGTCCATCTCCATCAAATACATAAGCTGTACCTATATTCGCTTTCCATTTAATATTAATGCCATAATCAAAATAAATTATTTGCGGAAAATCATAAACTTCTCCATTTATTTCATAATTTATTATTCCATTTCCGAAAACTAATTCTAATTTGATTTGTTTAAGTTTAGCAACCGGAGCAATTTGATATGCCTGATTTATATTATCAATTTTTAAAGTACCGAAATTATTTTCGATATTATAATTAGGGAGAGGTAAAGCGGACCAATTTATCTTTTCATTATAATATGAATCATATAATGAGTTTTCCGTGAAAGAAACATCATTTATAAATATAGATTCTACTCCTTCATTCAATATTATTTCTACAGATATGCCGATTTCTTCACTGCTGATATTTATAGATATTTCATTATTTATGCCAATCAATGATAATGCCTGATTTTTTAAACAAGTCAATTGATATCCTGACTTTTCGAAAACTTCCCACGACAATACATCTCCGTATTTAAAAGTTAATGTTTGTGAGCTGTAATATTTATTGTTATTCAATATTACATAATCAATTCCTTCATCAAGATTTAATCTTATGATAAATGTTTGTCTTTCTGGAATAGGAGAAATTATTACTTCTTTCGGATTATCAACTAAAATAGTCTTTTCATAATTATCCATATAATATCCTTCCATAGTAAAGATTCTATATCTTAAAGTTGTACCATAAATTACATTTTCCTTTAAATATCCAGTAAATACTATAGTTTCTAATAGTTCATCATTATCATAAATAAGAATCTTATCAATTCCATTTTTAACAATAACTTTAATAGGTACTTCTATTTTATTAGTTTCTAAATATAAGTCTGTTACTGATTTCGTTATTTTAAATTGGTAATTTTGATTTATATCAGATAATTCATATCCTTCTTCAAGAAATATTTGCATATTGACATAATCTCCATACTTAAATGAGAAAGTTGTTGCATTAGTATCGATTTTTTGTCCATTACATATAATATATTCTATTCCAGAATCCCAATGAATAAATAAAAGACAACTAATTACATCGGTTTCAGGAGAAATATTAGTATCTTCTGTTAAAAGAAATTCTCCTGAAAGATCACTTATATTACGATATCCTTCAGATAGTTTTGCCGTCCATTTTATTGGAGTATCATAATCATATTTTAAATATTTTGTAGTATAATAATTTTTAATTTCATTACCATCTTCTACACTTATTTCTGAAATACTTTTATCTATAATTATTCCTAAAGTTTTCTTTTTAATATTTATTATTGGTTTGATTTCAAAAGAATCTATATTGATAACTTCAATTATTCCAGATTTTTCTTTACATTCATATTTATCTTCATTTTCTAATACAATTTCCCATAATATATTATTTCCATAAATACAAGTATCTTCATATATTGGTTGGTCTACTACGAAATTTCCAGAATTCATACTAATCTTTATAGAATATATTCCTGGTTCTGTATAGACTTTATATGGAATCAATATTAATTCGGTCATTATTGATATCTCCGTTTTAGGTTCAATAAGTCTAACATATCCATCTAAAGCATTTGTATATCCATCACTTATATATAATCGATAGTTTTTAAGTAAAATTACTTTCCACGAAATAAAAGTACCATAATCATATTCTCTTTCGAAATTATCTAATATTTGTATTTCTTCTCCATTAATGATTAATTTATCAAATCCATTTCGGTATTGTATTTTAAATAATACTTTTTTGATTTCTGGTATCGGAGATATAATCAATTCTTCAACAATCTTCTCGATATATCCTTTATTGATTTCACATTTATAAGATTCTATACATTCGACTGTCCATGATATAGAGTCTCCATAATCTACATAAATCAAATCATTTTTAAAATATTCTTTTTTATTGACTATAATTTTTGATATTCCATAATTGAATCTTATTCTTATAGGTATTTGAATTCTTTCTGTATCTATTTCAATATTCTTATTATCAGTAATTACGAAATCATCTGATTTTTTAGAATAATCAATAAATTTATATCCTTCATTAGGAATTCCTTTCCAAGATACATGATCTCCATAAGATATTTCAAAAGTTTCCGTTATTTTTTCTGAATCGGCTTCTAAAATAATGGGTTTTGTTTCGTTAATTGAAATTTCTACTTTACAATTTTGTAATCCAAAACTTAAAGTTCTTGGCTCTCCTTTAGCCATGGGACTTATTGTAAGATCTTCAGTTATTATATTTTCATACTCTTCATTTTCTTTGATTTCATCATTTATCAAATAGAATTTATCCGATAGTACTACTTTCCATTTTATAATTTCTCCATAATCAAAAGATAATACAGCATTTTCTTTATATTTCAATCTATTCAATTCAATATAAGAAATTCCTTTATTGATTACGATATCTACAATAAATTTTGTTGGATAAGAAATTACATCGATAACATGTCCTTCTGGATTATTTAAAATAATTGTTCCGAAAGAATCCGATTCAAATTCAAAACCGTCTCGTAGGTTTGCTTTCCAAGAAATCTCAGATCCATAATCAAAATATAAAGATATTTCATTATTCTTTATAATATATTCTTCTTCATTTATATATAATGAATATATTCCTTTATCACAATTGAAAGTTACTTTTATTTTATCTGGAACAATTGTTGGATTCAATTTAGTATTTTCTTTTATAATAAACTCTTTATTTTCATCAATACAAAGATATCCTTTTATTATTTCAACATCCCAGTTAACTTTATCTCCATAATCAAATTCAATTTTTTCTTTTAATTCTTTTTGTTCGTATACACAAATCATTTCCATAGACTTTATTATTGGAGCAGGACCTGATGATGTTTTCGTTATAAGAAACCTTTTATTTCCTTCTGGTTTATTAGAAATCCATTTTTTATTTTTATAATTTCCTGTAGAAAATACAATATTATTGTCTTCTAAATTATCTCCTTCAAATAAGATTTCTTTAATAGTATATCTTGTTTTAGCAGAAATTGTAATAGAGTTATCTTTATCAAAATAAAGTCCCCAACCATTATCTACATCATCCTCTTCATAATATAATTTAGGATTATTGTCAGATTCATTAGATTCTCCTATTATAGTGATTAAAGAATTCTTTATAGGATTATCTGTTAAAATTATCTCATTTGTATTATTTGTTTCAATTCCAAAATCTTCTAAATTATTAAAATCTATCTTTAAATTTGTTTCAATATATCTTTCATTAGAATTAAAATAATCTATATCATTTACTGTATATTTTATTATGTAATCATTATATATAAGTTTTAAAAATTTCTGAATCTTATTAGTATTTATAGAAATTATATAGTCATCTTCAAACAAATCTTGATCTCCTTGTAATATATCATCAGTCTCATAACCTTCTTTCAATATAGCTTTCCATTCTATATGAAATCCATAAGGACATTCTATCTCTTGTGAATCAAAATATAATTGGTTATTTATAATTATTTTTTCTACTCCTTCATCGATATCAATTTTATATTTTAACGGCTTAGATATAAGAAGTACTCTACTTTCTAGAGTATCATTAATCATATATTTGAAAATTTCTTTAGTTATCATCACCATATTGCTTTCAATAACGTTTCCAAGATATCGATCAATAAATCTAGCTCTACAAACTAATACTTCAGGATATTGTGTCCATCTTTCAAATATATTGTTTAATTGAAATGAAAAATCATCAAAATCTAAATCCCAATTGATTTTTTCGTATACGACATTATTAAAATTAACATCTGTAGAAATCTCTATTTGATATCCACACATGTGCATTTCTTCGCCTGGCACGTCTCCATACATTTCTGCTTCATATTCGTCATCATTCTCGTCAGGATCATATATGATTCCTCTGTATTCATTTATGCTAACATCATTATAATATTCATAAGCTTGTTTGAAATTATCATATAATGAATTTTCTGGAAGTTCAAATCTACATGCTAATATAGGTAATTCACTTAATTCAAATTTAGCAGTAAGTTTAAAATCTACATTATTAGTAAATGTACAAGAATTAGGCAATAGATCTTCTTCTAACATATACTTTTTAGTATTAGGATCAATCCCAGAATAAGGAAATAAAGTAACTTTTATTAAATTTGTAAATAACGAACTGTCCCCAGTTTTATAATCATCTCCAAGATATTCTTTCATAAAATCTCCTTTTAAACTACCAATCTTATATAAAGATTTAAATAATTTCATTGGGACAAAAGAAGTATCTTCATATCCATCTATAATATTTAAAGAATCATCATAAAAAGTATTTCTAAATAATTCTTCAATATTAGGTATGGCAAATTCTACATATTCACTATAATAATTGTTTGAATGAATAAATTCGTTTTCTGATTTAGTACGCAAATTTGAATTAGGAGAACAATACAAATGAAAATGGATAGAATTTATATAAGAATCAACATATATAAGATATTTTTGGTCTACTTTATTATGCGGATGATAAATTCTAATTAGATCACAATTAATTTTAGCCAATATTTTATTTCCTTCCTCATCAATATTTCTATAAATATACCCTAAATCATTTAAATTATATCTAAAAGAATCATTATAGTCTTGGATATTTTCAGAGAAATTTGTTGTTTGATCATAATTAGCAAAAGAATAAGTATTTGGATATGCTAATTTCCATTTATTTTCTCTAGACATTTCCCAAATATCTTTATCGATGACATACACATCAGTATCAAAAGTTAAATTGTCAACAAATTCAAATTTTCTTAAAATAACAAATTCATTTGAAGTTTTTATAATCGAATCATTTGGTATATATCGATCAATTATATAAATATTTTCTCCTAAAATTATCTTATCTCTTTGCATATTAAAATATATAAAACTATTATATACAAAAATAAAATTTAAATTAAGAAAAAACTATTTTTGAATAACTAAACTATTCTTTATTTATGAGACCGATTCAAGTATTATATATCCACGATTTTAATGGATCAGCATATGAAGAGACTTATAAAAATATTGAAGAATCTTTAAAAAAATATCCTAAAATAATACTACATACAATATCATGGGATTTAAAAGATTCTAGTATTTCAGTAGAAAGACTAAATATAATAAATTATATAAACGAAAATAAAATTGATATATTAATCGGAAATTCTGTTGGAGGATATATTATATCGTCAATAAATAAGCCAAAAATATTAATGAATTCTCCTTTAGATAAGATGCAATTAGGAATAGTAGGGTTATATCCTGATTTTTATGAATCTTATAATAAAGAATTATGGGAAAATTATGGGCCAAACAATACTGAAGATATTTGGATTTGTTCCTCATCTAAAGATAATTTATTTGGGACAAAATCTTATTCTTTAGTTAAAAATCTTTTTACAAATTCAAATATAATCCGAAATATTTTTGAAGACGAACATGTATTGAAATTTGAAAATATTGAAAAAGTTATTGATGGAATGTTCAATATGATAAAATCTAATGACAAATTATTAAATCGTTTAGAAAATATTACAGAAGAAGACGTGCACAAATATATGAAAAATGTGCAAAATGATTCTATTATTGATATATATTGAAAATTATATATTAAGATGGAAAATCATATATTAGAATATAAAAATACTCTTCAAAGTATTTTAGAGAAATATAATCAAAGAACAGAAGTAAAAATAAATGTTTGTGAATATGAACAGACAGATGAAATAATGAAAGATCGTTATTTAGAATTTGATTTTAATATTAAAGATTTTACAGATGAATTAGCAGATGAGATTTTAGATTTTACTTTTGATTGTTTGATAAATGATGGAATTGAGATAATTCCATCAGATAAAATGGTTGAGATATTAATTGAAAATCAATATGAAATAATTTTTTAAAAAATAATTAATATTTTTTAATTCTAAGAACTAAATTAATTAGTTCTTTTTTATTTTTAATAAAAAACTAAAAGATAATGACAGATCAGGAACTAATAAAAAATATTCAAAAACATAAGAAAATACTTTGGGAAAAACATTTAACAAAAGAAGAATTAATCTATTTAGAAAATAGATTTGAAAAATTTAACTCATATGCAGAGTCTTATTATAGAATATTATATAAAATAGAAGAAATGCCAAAATGTCCAGTATGTAAAAAAACATTAAAATTTATTTCATTAGGCAGAGGCTATGTAAATTTCTGTTCTCATAAATGCGCAGCAAAACATAATCAAGAGCATTATAGAGAAATTTGTTTAAAAAGATATGGAATTGATCATCCATTTAAAAGTAAAGAACTACAAGAAAAAATTCATTCGAAAGAAATGTCTGAATATCATAAAAAGAAGTCATTGGAAAAATGGGGTACTGAACATCCGATGCAATCTGAAAAATATAAAAAATATTTTAAAAAATGTATTGAGAAAAAATACGGAAATGGAGTAACTAATGTTTGGCAGGCTGAAGAAGTTAAAAAGAAATTAAAAAATACATGGTTAGAAAAATATGGGACATCCGTCCCTAGTAAATCAGAAGAAATAAAAGAAAAAATTAAACAAACAAATTTAGAAAGATACGGAGTAAGTTGCACATTGCAAATTCCTGAAATTAAAAGTCATACTAATACTCCAGAAGCTCAAAGAAAAATTCATGAATCTAAGAAAAGGAATGGTAGCTATGGATATTCTAAAAATGAGCTTGAAATTTTTAATAAATTAAAAGAAAAATTTCCAAAAATTATTTTTCAATATTTAGATATTAATAGATATCCATTTAAATGTGATTTTTATATTCCTGAATTAGATTTATTTATTGAATACCAAGGATATTGGACGCATGGACCTAAACCATATAATGATAATGATGAAGATTGCCTCAAATTTGTACAAAAATTAAATAATAAATATTTAGAAACTAATAAAAAATGTTATTTAGATGCTGTTGAATCATATACTATAGGTGACGTAAATAAAAGAAAAGTAGCCCAAGAAAATAACTTGAACTACTTAGAATTTTTTAATATGAATGATTTTTATTATTGGTACAACAATCTTTAAAACATCTCTCCTTTAAGCATATCTTTTCTAGTAGGATTTATAATATATCCCATTTTAGACATCAAGTCACGATTTATAAGTACTGGAGTAGATTTCTTTCTGTTATCTACTAATGCAAATTCTGCATTTTTAAAACGTCTTGTACCAATTTTAATTTCATCAATCAATACAGTATGGCGTTCTTCGCGTACTTGGCCAACCATTGGATTAGAAGATCCATGGCGTTTAAAAATATATTTTTCTCCATTAATTGTAGCCTCAATTTTATCTCCTTTTAATTCTACTTTATCACAACCAAGTGTACTTGATTTTGAGCCATTGCCGGTATCAAATTTAGCTTCTAAATCAAATTGTTTGTCTTCTATAAAGAATGTCATTTCTTCTCGGTATCCAATAGATTTAGGTTGCAATACTAATTCAGAAATATCATTAATCGCTTCTAAAAGAATTCCCATAAAATTTTCTCCGATGACTTCTGAAATACCATCTGTGCCAGGACTAGAATTCCATTCAAGCACTACATTGTCTCCTATTTCTGGATTTGAACCTTTTTTAAGAGGCATAATATCGACGGCACACCAAGGCATATTTGAAATTCTAGCAACTTTTAGTGCGATTTCTTCCTGTTCTTTTGTAAGTTCTACTTTTTCTGCGGAAGCTCCTAATGAAACATTTGATCTAAAATCTCCAGAAAGCTTCACCCTTTTCATACAAGCCAATATTTTTTGTTCGGTTCGATTAGTCAATACATGTACACGGATGTCTCCTCCATCTGCTTCTTCCTTCTTTTGCAAAAGTAATTCTAATTCCTCGTTGACTGCAAACATCGCTTGAAGCATCGCAAGAATGTTTTTATTGTTACACATAAATACTCCGGTACCTCCGTGTCCATCTAAAAGCTTTACAACATATTCTTGTTCTTTATTGTCTTCAGACCAATTATCATATATCATTTTTAATTTTTCTGATAAAGATTCCATTCCTTTTTCAATATCGTCTTTTCCAAGAAGAGTAAATCTAGGTTGAGGAATTTCATATCGTTGCATCAATACAGCTGATTGATATTTGTTAGAAGCTCTTTTAGCAGATTGAATAGGATTAATCACAAATAATCCCCATTCTTGTAATTCTTTAATACATTCACAACACATTTCAGAATCTTGTGCTCCTAATCTAGCAATAACAATCGTATCTACATTAGATTCATCTTTAATCTTAATAGATTCTTTCTTATCCCAAATTTTAATCTCATTATTATTTGCTTCGTATGTAACTTCTTCTGCCACAAATACTTTTAAAGCAACATGAGTATCTTTCAATATTTCTTTAAGATTTTCTAAAGTTTTATTTTTTTTGGGATCTCTTTCATTTGTAAAAAATAAGATTGTCGAAAAGAAATATTTATCATGAGAGTCTTTTGATCTATTTTTCATTTCTTGTTTTTCGAAAAGAACTTTAGACATCTCAGTTTGGTCTATTAAAAAATCACTAAAACGTTTCATAAAAAATAATTAAAATTATATATAAAAATATGATTAGAACTTTGAAAAAATTTTAAAAAGTCCTATCATTATAATGTAACACAAAATAAACGAATTATGAAAGTTTTCAAAATCTCTACTCCATCTAATGAAATGATCTCTTATGGTTCTTTCTCTACTTCTCAAGCAAAGAAGAAAGCTAAAGAATTGTCTAAGATATTCGGAAAAGTTACATTATATAATGTAACTGAAAATAGAATTATGAATTATTAAAAGTAAAATAAATAGTATTATATTAAAAAGATAGTTAAAGGGATAATTAAATTTAGTTATCTCTTTTCTATTTTAATATTAAAGAAAATTTAATATGGATAAAGATAGAACATTTAAAATTACCGAAATAGTAGACTTAGATAAAACTTCTTTTTATTCTTTAGTCAATTTGGATTTAAAAGAAGTTGGAGCAGTAATCATTAAAGATGGAGAAATCAAAATGAATTTAAATAATGGAGAAAATACTTCCTTTAATGACGATTATGAATCTTTGTTAAGATATGTAAAACGAAATGGTTTATGTTTTGTAAAATTAGATGAAGAGTCTAGATGGGAAGAATTCAATCCAAATCCGCTTGGTAAAAAGGTTGATGATTGTTCAATTAGATCATATTGTGCTGCTAAAGGGATAGAATGGGATACGGCTTTTGATTATGCTTGCGAAATAGCAGAAAAGGAAAAAGATATTATAAATTCAGGAACGGTTTGTCATAAAGTAGTTACAGAGAAACTTGGAATGAAACTTAATAAAGAGTCTAAAAAAGTAAAACCTAAAGACCGAATAACCGTTATGGAGTGGGCTTGTCTGCATAATTCAGGAACTTATATACTTGATTGTGGAAAACATTATTGTACAGTTTCTGAAGGCAAATATTATGATTCATGGAATTCAGGAAAACAAAAAGTAAAAGCTTTTTATGAATTTCCGGATGAATCTTATGTACCGGAAGAATAATTTTTAAAATCTTATGTGGTGGATATTCAAAAAACTTAAAGAAATCAAAAATCTCGATTTTAAAGAATATCGAGAATTTAAAATTACAAATGCTTCTAAAGAATATAAGAAGAAATATCGTAATAACAAAAATATCAAATATATAGCAAATGACATTGCTTTTGGATATGACGGTAGTGATGTAAGAAGAGAAGATAGAGTTTTATTGTATGATAAGAAAACTAATATGATGAGAATTGCAAAAGTAATGACAACTCCATTCGGAACATTACCTCCGGTATTTGACGGAAATGAGACATTAGTAGACTACATTATAATAGCTAAAGAAATAAAATAATTAATAAAGATTTCTATATTCAAACTATAAATTAATTTTATTATATAAATGGAAAAAATAAATGTTTTTGATAAAACAAAAAATTTTTATAAAGTAGGTTGCAATTTTGATTTGGAATTAATTGATAAAATTGCGGAATTGAATGAAAAATACAAAGATAAAGCTAGGGTAGTTGAATTTTTTGGAAGTGATGCTACACATGAAGAGTTGACGGCAAGACCTGGTTGGAGACTTCCTGATATTTCAAAAGAGTATTTTGAAGAATATATTAAAAAAGCTAAAGAAAAGGGAATATTATTTAATTATACAATGAATTCTATTCAACCTTATGGTAGTAAGAATGAATTGTTGGCACATAAAAAAGAAGTACAAGAATTTGTTAAATGGCTAGAAAATATTGGAGTATACAGGATTACTATTGCTAATCCTATAATGGCTTTAATAATTAGAGAAGTATCAAATATCGAATTAGAAATGTCGTGTATTGGACATGTCGATACTGTTACCCAACTTAGATTCTATCATGAAGAATTAGGAATAAATAAATTTTGTGTTTCGATTCTTAAAAATAGAAATAAGAAATGGCTAAAGAATGCCGCAAAATATGCTAATGAAAATAATATTATATTAGAACTTTTAGCAAATGAATTTTGTTCAGTTGCCGGAATAGGTAAAAATGGCAGTCCATACGCAACCCATTGTGCTTTTAGAGATTCTTGTTATCTTTGTCATGCGATGAATCGTACAAAAGAAGATTCGATGTCATATAATAATTATCCGATGAATTATTGTATGTCAGCTAGAAATTCAACTCCTGAAGCTTGGCTTAGAACTCGTTGGATTCGTCCAGAAGATTTACATTATTATAATGAAATTGGAATAAATTATTTTAAAGTTAGTGGTAGAACCGGCACAACAGAATATCTAATAAGAATTATTGAAGCTTATATGTCTGAAAATTTTGATGCTAATCTACTTGAACTTTGGAAACCTCTTGAAACTATATATAACGGAGTAAAAGAATCTTCTCATAAACATACAGTGAATATTCCAAATAAAAAACTCGATAAATTTTTGGATAAATGGTTTATAGGAGAAGGATGGGAATGTGCTGATGAACTTTGCGGAACTACTTGTACATATTGTGAAGAATTTGCAAAGTCTCATAATCTCTACGAGAATTGATATATTGCGAAGAATTTGCTAAAACCAATTTATTATATGAATGAAAAATAAAAAATATTTTTAAATGAAAGTAAAAGAAATTATTGAAAAATTATCTGAATTTGACGAAAATCAAGAAGTAAGAGTATTCGCTCAATGTAAGAATAAATCTTTGGGAATAAATTATGTCTTACAATATAATACTGATGTAATGATATATTTAGATAAAGAAGACGAAAAAAATTTATTTAATATTAATCCTTAATTATGGCAAAACAAGAAGCGATTACAGTTGATGGTGAGGTAATTGAAGCTCTTTCGAATTCAATGTTTAGAGTCGAAATTGATAATGGACATGAATTATTGTGCCATATATCTGGGAAAATCCGAATGAATAATATTCGTATCATGCCAGGAGATAGAGTTAAAGTAGAAATGAGTCCTTATGATTTATCAAAAGGAAGAATATCATATCGATATAAACAATGAAATTAAATTTAATTATATAAAATGGAAATTATACAAAATGATTTTTTCGAAGGAGTAATTGTTTTAGAGCCCGAAATACATGAAGATGAGAGAGGATATTTTTATGAAACTTGGCACAATTACCAATACAATACATATTTAGATCATCTTTATGGTAATTTTATACAAGATAATGAATCTTGCTCTAAAAAAGGAGTTTTTAGAGGTTTGCATTGGCAATTGCCTCCATTTGATCAAGCAAAATTAGTAAGGTGTGTTAAAGGGCATATTATTTCTTTTGTCGTTGATATGAGATTGAATTCTGAAAGATGCGGACAGTATAAATATTTTGATTTAAGCGAAAAAAATAAACGTCAACTTTTTATACCAAGAGGTTTTGCTCATGGTTATTTATCATTAGAAGATGATACCATAGTAAATTGTAAAGTTGATAATTATTATAATGATTATTGTGAAAGGTCTTTTAATGTAGCCGATTTACATTTAGAAAATCTTTTAAATAAATTTAATTTTAATATGGTTTTATCAGAAAAAGATGCCGAGGCTCCGATGATTAAAGATTTAGAAGAAACAGACTTTTTCTATTAAATGAAAAATCTTGTAAAAATTATTATAGGAAATATTTTAACAATTTTTAGTTTATTCTTATTTATATCATTTTTAGTATCTTATGAAATTTATTATCAAATTTCTAAATTTTTAAAAAAGTTTTGAAAAATAATATGAAAAGTTGATAATATTTCCATTTATCAAATGAAAAAATTAATTATATTTCCTGACATCCATGGAAGAAAGTTCTGGAAAGAACCTTTTGAAACTTTTAAGAATAATGAAGATTATGGGTTCATTTTCTTAGGAGATTATATAGATGCGTACAAATTTGAAAATATTTCTGAAAATGATGCAATAGATAATTTTAAAGAAATATTAGATAATTGTATAAATCATCCAAGAACTACAATGTTAGTCGGTAATCATGATATTCATTATCTGCCACCATTGGATGAAGAATATGGATGTCGAAGATATGATAAATATAAAAAAGAAATTCAGAAGCTTTTCTTAAATAATATAGATAAATTTCGGGTTTGTCATATTGAAAAGATTGGCGATACTAGATATGTTTTTTCTCATGCCGGATTTCTAAAATCTTGGATAGAACAAGCTAGTTACGGATTAAAGAATCTATCTATAACATTAGATAATGTAAACGATTTATTGTATTCAGAAGATGGCCTGTTCGCGTTGTCGATGTATGGATATGAAAGAGGCGCAAGATCAAGATTCGCAGTTGGATCTTGTGTTTGGGCAGACATACAAGAGCACCTCGGAATATATGATAGATTCGAAAAAAATATTTATCAAATTTTTGCGCATAATCAAGCGTTTCCGTACTTTGATGATTTCACACAATATTATATTTGTGAAGATTTCGCAATGTTAGATGCACAAAAACCATTTGTATTAGATTTAGAAAATGGAAAACTTAGTGAATTATGAAATCTCACTAATTTAATACTATTATAATATCATGAAAACTAATATTAAAATTGGAGTTTATTCTTATTCCGAAAGAGAATTGGCTCAAATAATTAGGAGAAAGATGGTTTCTAAAGACCATGGAAATAAACGTAAATATAATAGAAATTCAGAAAAGAGGAATTTTAAAAGAGATTCCTCTTATTTTTTATATGTAGCATAAATATTTTATATCAATGGAAGAAATTAATATTTTAAGGAATAAGATCGATATATGTGATAAAAAAATTGTTGACTTAATATTCGACCGTCTAGAATTGTGTAAACAAATCGGGAAAATTAAAAAAGAAAACAATTTAAATGTTATTGATAATAATCGTTGGCAAAATATTATTGATAAAATAATAAAATTAGCAAAAAATAAAAGTAATAAAGAAACAGAGGAAGATTATGTCTATCTTATAATTAATATTTATAATTTGATACACGAAACAAGCTGTAATCTACAAAAGAATGAATAATAAATTAATTGTTATTGATGGTCAAGATCGGACAGGTAAAGACACTTTATTGAATGATATTATTAAGAATCATCCAGAAAATTATATAATATATTATCAAACTACCTGTGATGATGCAAAAGTTGATTATCGAGATAAAGTAGCATTTACAAAACATCAGAAAAAACTTATTGAAAAAGTTTTTAACGATATTAAAAAATTAAAAGAAGAAAATCCAAATAAAAATATTGTGTGTATGAGACTTTGGATTTCTGATGAAGTTTATAGTGATATGTTTGATAGAGAGCATGTCACCATTCAATATAAAGAGGAATTTGAAAAAATTTTTGGAAAAGAAAATATTTTATATTTTGTATTTCTTTGGAAATCTTTTAATGATTTTGTTTCCCGAATGCAAAATATAAAGGATAATCATGGACTAAATGAATATTCTGAAGAGGAATTCCAAAAAGTAAAAAAATTATTTGTGAAATATTCTGAAAAATATAGTACTAAAATTTACTATATTGAAAATGAAACTAGTCAAAGACAATTGTTTAATTATATAAATACTTATTTACATGATGAATAATAAAATTAAATATGGTAGTGAAGAAGATTTTTATAATATGATTAAGAATAAAAAGATTCTTTATATACCTATTGTTTCTTCAATAAATAGAGAAACAGGAGAATATAATCTCGATAGTGATGGAAATATCAATCGATTGGTTACAGCATTTAGTATAAATGATTCTTTTGAATGTTTGGATCTTGTATTGCCTAAAAAACATAGTAAAGAAACTAAAATCTTAGATGCATTTAAAGAAAATAATGAAAATATTAATTTCATATTTTCAGATTTTTTTGGAATACATGCAGGAGAGCAACGTTCAAATATGTTTATCATTACAAATTTAGTTAATGAATTAGAAAGAAATAAGAGTTTTGATTCGTACGATTATGTGATTTTAGATTCTCAATATCTTTTGATTTATTTAAATAAATACAATTATGTTGATCGAAATAAATTGATATTTTGGAATTATCTTTGTTCAACAAAAAAATATCAAAGATCTTTTACTGCTCCATTTGTAGATATTACTAAAGATGCAATCAATATTGCAAAATATGTAATTGTGACATCTCCAGATATTTTAGAATTCACTGCCGATGAAAAGATGGATAGGGCAGATGATTCTTTATTTTATATTCCTAAATTTGTAGATCGAAAATTAGACATATTTTCTAAATACGAGGAAGATCAGGAAGTCTATGATATATTAGATTCATATATAGAAAGCAAGACTATCCCTTTTTATCTTCCTTTCAGATTAACTGATGAAGCTTATAAAATGGATTTAGTTATTTCTGATTTTATTTTGCCATATCAAAGCATAGCGGAAATTAACGGATATGATATTTCGTTAATTTATTCAGATCCAAATAATTCAGGTGAAATGGAAAATTTTATTGAAAAATATCCCGAATTAGATAAAGATAATATTATTTTGCAAAAAGTATCACCAGCAAGAGATACTTTCTATACAATTATTGATCATCCTATTGGAGTAAATATCCCTTATTTTGAAGACATCGATTTTGCTAACCATGCCGCTATATGGGAATTTAAAGATTCTAATGCAAATATTTGGGTATTACCTAAATATGATGGAATGTTGATGCCGTATTATGAAAAAACAGACACATCTATATTTAAATCTTATGAAATTTTAAAAAACTAATATCTATATTATAAAAATATAAATTTTAACTTATGTTTTTAATTTTATTTTTTAATTTATAAATTTAATTTAATTTTTTAAACAAGACACATGAAAAAGTTTTTTACACTTGTAGTTGCCATGATTATGGCAGTAGGTGCAACATTTGCACAGACAACTCATGATTGCGAACAGTCAAATTATGCAGGTCATGCAAGATTTTTTGACAATTGGACAATTGGTCTTGAAGGTGGTGTACAGACAAATCTTTATGATTGGAACACTCCTGAAGGTGCAGTCATTGGACTTAATTTGAACAAGTATATTGTTCCTCAGTTTAGAGTAAGTCTTCAGGGCTATATGGGATTCAATAATACTGGTATGTGGAATACTCCCGCAGGACATGTTCATAATGGTACTGGAGTAGATAATGTTCAGGTTTATTTGACCGGCGGTTGGAATCTTATGAATACTTTTAGTAAATATACTGGAAAACCTAAAGTATTTGAAATTGAGACAGAAATTGGTGTTGGTTATGGACATTTCTTTTATAATCCTTCAACATGGAATTATGGAGTAGTACTCGGTAAGACTGGGCTTGATTTCCGTTTCAATCTTGGCAAGGCTAGAGCATGGGCAATCGATATTCGTCCAACATTTATTTGGGATTTCACAAACGCGCTTGCTTATGAGCAAATAGCATCTAATCGTACAGCAGTATTCCAGGTTACCGCTGGTGTAGAATATCGATTCAATACTTCCAATGGTACTCATAATATGAAGCCTGCAGATCTTTATGACTGTGTTGAAGTAAATGCTCTTAATATGCGTATTAATGAACTTCTCGCATGTAATGATGAACTTAAGAAAGCTCTCGAAGAATGTCTGAATCGTCCTAAGGAAGTAGAAGTTGTTGAAGAAACAACAGTTGTTACAAATACTAATGTAGTAACTAAGCCGGTATTCGCAACAATTGGTTTTGAACGCAATTCATCAAAGATTCTCGGAGTTTATGATCTTAATGTTCGTACAATTGCTGATTTCATGAAAGCTTCTGATCAGCATTTCACAGTAGTTGGTTTTGCATCTGAAGAAGGTAATGTAGATTATAATGAAGCTCTTTCACTTCGTAGAGCTCAGGCTGTAGCAGATGCGCTTGAAGCTTATGGTGTAGATCCGGCTAAGATTCATGTAGAAGGTAAAGGCGCTACTACAGAATTTGGTAATGCTCTTGATTTGAATCGTACTGTGCAGATTGTAGCAGAATAATTTTTTAATCCAATTTAATTTTTTATAAGGGCCGATGGAGATAAGAACTATCGGTCCTTGACTATTTTTATTTCAGAACATTTGAAATATTTCAGAAAGTTTCTATTTATAAATTGTAAAACAATTAAAATATAAAAAGATCATGGGAACAAATTTTTATCTTCGTAGAAAGATTTCAGAAAAAGATAAACAAAATGTTATTGAACAGATTTACAAAGATAATTGGATTGAAGCAAGAGATTTAGTTTACAAACTAACTGAAAGAGTTCATATTGGAAAACGTTCTAGCGGCTGGCAATTTCTTTGGAATGCTAATAGATTTGAATATTTTTCGCCAAACATAGAATCTCTTCAAAATTGGCTTAAGTCAGGAATTATCGAAGATGAATATGGAAGAGAATTCACATTTGAAGAATTCTGGAATGATGAGATAAAAGATTTCCTATATGAAGGATGGAATCTCGAAAAATATTATTCCGAGTCAGGAAATACATGGTTCGGCAGAGATATTCCATATTATTTCCAAGATAAATTGGATAAATTTGATATCGATAAATATGGAGAGTTTGTTATTGATGGACTTAGATTTACTATTACGGAAGAATTTAGTTAAAAACTTATGAAGACTTCAACAAATACAGAGCAGATAAAAAATTTATATGAATTAGGGTTTAGTGATTCTAATTGTAAATATATTAAGAATGATATATTTGGTCCTGCTGCATTTACTATATCTGATTTTTTAGAAATATTACCTAAAGAGATAAAAATTGACGATAAAATATATCAACAAATTATTCTATGGAGTGGCCAATCATATTTTAGCGGATATAGAATCCATGATACTGATGAATGGCTTTACCAATCTACAATGAAAGATGAAATGTTAGATAGCTTATATGAGGTTGTCATTTGGTACTATGGAAAATTTTTGAAGAAATAACTATTTTGGAATTATAAAATAAAATTATTATGAATTTAAAGAAATACACATTAACTAAAGGTTTTTATAGTGAGAAAAAAGATGTTGATTTTTATCTCCCTGAAGGGCTAGCATTTGCAAGAACTTATCCGAGTAGTATGCATTACGATGACCAGATAGATATGTTATCTATTTTGGAATGCTCAGAGGAAGATGAAGAACTTATTTATGATAAAAATCATCACATATCTACATATCGTTTGGGAAAATACATTATTATAACTATAAATTCAGTTAATGATTCTAAAGACATTCCGGAATGCTCTCTTGAAGAACTTAATAATAAATATGATTTGACAGAATATTTTATTCTTGAGTTTGATAATGAATATAATTTATTGTATATTGCTAAGGTTAAAGGCCTTATAAATTCTAAAAATATTTTTGTAGATAATATCGATGTAAAAGCGATATTCTTTAATGAATATTTGCGAAATATCAATATCAATACAAGTATGTCTATTGATAGATTATACTCAAATACATTTTCAGACCATCGAAAAATGAAAATTCTAAATTCTAATAAAGCAAAAATAATATTCTACACACTTATTTCAAGATATCTTAAAGAAACGGGAATAGAATGGAGAAATGAATTTGTTGATGATAATTTAGATATAGATTATATTAAGAAAACTTATGATAAATTTGAAACCATAAAAATCGGTGAACTCATTGATAAAGATGATATTAATAATATTGTTGAAGTAATTGAAAAGGATATACGAGTTTTCGATGATATAAATAAATGGTTGAATGAGTGAAAAGTTTACAAAAAGTTTTAGAATATGAAAAAGAAAGTAATTAGTTTAATTTTGGCAAGTTTTTGCTTTTTCTGCGCAAATGCAGATATATCTTATATCGAGCAAACTCCTTCTTGGATTAAGGTATATAGTGAAAATGGAAGTGTACAGAATTTAGTATCTACTTCAAACGGAAGATTGGTAGGATATAGCTCTAAAATATTTATTTTAGAAAGTAATTCTTGGTATTATGTATATAATGATAGAGGAAATAAGATTTCTATACTTAGTAAATCTTCAGTTGGTAAAATAGTAAATGTCGTTGGAGATACTTTTATTTCAGAAAGTAATTCATGGGTATATGTTTATAATAGTAAAGGACGAAGAATTTCAACAAGATCAAAGTAAAGTTTTGAATATTTAGTAAAAGTTTCTATGAAAAATTTTAATGAAATTTTTAACTGAGATTTGAAATAAAATTTCAAATTTATATATTATATTTGTAAAACATAATTAAAATATTTATAATTATGGAAATCTCAATAAGCAAACTAACAAAAACATTTCCTGGATATATTTGGTGGGAAAATGGGGCGGAATTATGCGGAATAAACTTCGATACAAAGCAACAAATCACCATAGAAGATGGAATGTGCATTTCTGAAGATGGTACTTGGGTAGTTTTTGGATATAATCTTAAGGAGATTCCAGAATATTGGAGAAAACTAAAATATGAATCTTCTGATGATAAATTTATGGAAGATAGAATTAAATTAGTTTGGTGAAAATGAAAAGAGAAGATTATAAACCATTTGTCTGGTACGAAATTACAGATGAAAATTATTGGGTAGAAGATTATCCTGAAGAATTTCCTAATTGTCATACCGTAGTATTTAAGAAAGAAGCAGGATTCTTTTTTAGAAATACTGAATATTTATCTTGGGGAACGATGGCAAAATATAATTATCGATTTAATGATGGATGGAAATTTATGATCATTGAAGAACCGAATGAGTGAGCAATTTATATTAAATCAAGAAGAAATTGTTGCTGTTAAAGACGCTATAATTGAATATATCTTTAAACATCAATGGTTTGGGAATCCTGAAACAACTAACATTCAGGGTAATTTAGAAATTTTGGATAAATTAGACAAACGAATAGATGAATTTTTATGCGAAAATATGGATTAATTGGATATCCTCTTAGACATTCATGGTCGAGAGGATATTTCACAAATAAATTTAAAGAAAATAATATTGATGCTTTCTATGATAATTTAGAAATTGAAAATTTAGAAGGAATAAAAGATTTATTAGTTTCAAATAATTATAAAGGTTTTAATGTGACAATTCCATATAAAGAAAAAATTTTGGGATATGTAGATGGAATAGATGATAAAGTAAATACAATTAAAGCATGTAATTGTATAAAAATTATAGATGGAATCTTTATAGGTACTAATACAGACATTATTGGATTTAAAGAATCATATAAAGATATATTAAATCCAAATAAAAAGGCATTAATATTAGGTACCGGAGGAGCAAGCAAATCTGTTGCTTTTGTTTTAGACGAATTAGGAATTAAATATAAATACGTCTCTCGTTCATATAAGGACAGGGCATTAGAGTATAAAGATTTAAATAAAGAAATCATTAACTCTCATAAAATAATTATTAATACGACTCCTTTAGGAACTTTTCCAAATATCAATCAGTTTCCGGATATTCCTTATGATTTCATAACACCTGAGCATGTTTGTATAGATCTGATTTATAATCCTGAGAAAACATTATTTTTGCAAAAATGCGAAAAACAAGGAGCTACTATAAGAAATGGATATGATATGCTAATTAAGCAAGCTGAAGCTTCTTGGGATTTTTGGAATTCTTAATATTTATTATTTTTAATAAACCGTAAAATATATTATAAATTTATTTTTTTTTAATATGAAAAGTTTAGTAGAATTTATTGCAGAATCTTTTAAAGGAGATTTTGAGAAAAAAATGGAATTTCAAGAATTTTTCAATTTTTGGGCATCTAAAAAAGGATATAAAATGTGGACTGATAAAAAGAATCCTGATGATATTCAAATCGATGATGATAAGTTTTGGAAAGATTTTGAAAAATGCGAGCCAAAGACTATTAATGATGATGAATTAAGCGCTAAAGATTTAGAAAACTTATATTTGAATATTTATCCCGATAGAGAAATGATTATTCATGTTACTGAATTAAATAAAAATGATTGGGATTATCGAATTGAAGATACTAAAAAACCTAAAAGCGATTATAATTTGCAATTCACATATAAAGAAAATATTTTTAAATAAGATATTTAAATATCAAAAAAAACTTCCCAGAATTTTTGAAATTCTGGGAAGTTTTTCTATATTAGTTTTATAACAATCAAAAAATCATTTAGTTATGAAATCAGCAACTCAGAAAATTGGATTCACTAACAAATACTACACACTTTGGTTTCTCATGGAGAAGACAGAGTTCGGAGAAAAATGGGGTTACCGAAAAAATGTATCGATGGATATTGATAAAGTTAAAGAACTCTATCCAGATCTCGAAATCGATACCGAACTCAAAGGTCATAAACCGATTTTCTTCGATACTTCCGAAAAGATTAATGATTACAATAAGTTTAGATTCGGACAGTACAAAGGTCAGCTGATTTCAGAATGCGCCAACTATAGTTATTTGAAATGGTACTATCATGAATGTGCTTGGGAATCCCGTCCTTATATTCAGGAAGTTCTTGAAGAAGCTGGTTATCAAATTCTCAGTTCATTCTATTACCTTGATGAAGATGGAGAAAAAGAGTGTAGAAGACTCACAGACAATATTTATTCTCCAGAAGAATGGGAAAATTATCTCAAAAAAGATCGAGAAGAACTCGAAACAATTAAATCTCTCCGAAAAGCATCATCTTTTGAATTTATCCCCGAAAGTAATCTTGATGACGCCGGCGGTTATTATGACGAAGAATCTGGCACAACTTATTTCTTTCCTGAAGTTAAAGAATGTTATTATTCCGGATATCGTTATTATATCCCCGTGATAAATGGTAAAGGCAAAAGAATCAAAAATAAGAAAATAGTGGTCACCGAATTTGAAACTAATCCCATAAATAGAACAGTGAAAATCAAGTCATTTAAAGTGGCCTGATTTTCACTTAAAATTCAATTTTTATATACATTAAAAATATCTTTTTCTTGCCTATGAAAGTAGCCGTAGTTGGTAGTCGTACAATAAATGACAAAGAATTAGTATGGAGATTTATGGAAGAATGCCATACATTTAATTCTGAAGAAGATAAAATTATTTCAGGAGGCGCAAGAGGTGTAGATTCTTTTGCAGAAGAATATGCAAAAAAACATAAAATTAGAACTTGTATTTTAGAACCTAATTGGGAAAAATATGGTAAAAGGGCCGGTTTTATACGTAATGCTGATATTATTGGTAAATGTGACGAATGCATTTGTATTTGGGACGGAGAATCCAAAGGTACATTACATGATATTGAATTATGTGAAGAAATGGGAAAACCATGTTATATTTATAATTTAAAAGAAAATACTAAAGAAATTCTAAATGATAATGATTGATTTTTGATTGTTTTAAAGTGAAAATGGCAGAGTATATACTCTGCCATTTTTATTATCTTTTTGGTCCAAATGGTTTTCGTCCATTAGAATTATTCGGTCTTGGAGGAGATGGAGTAGGCTTAGGACGTGCCGGAACAGGTTTATAGATATGTTTTGGAGGAGGCGGAACTGGGTGATAACAAGGATGTCCTGAAGGATAATAAAATCTACTTGAACCAACTACATATACATGACTTGACGATGTATAATATGGTTGCTCATCGTATATAATTGGACCACATCCAGTAAATACTATTAAAATTATAAAAAGGAATAATAGTTTTTTCATAAATTAAAAATCCATTTTTAAAACTGTTATAGTTTTTTTATTTTTATCTTTATCAACTTCTTCGTCTGATTTATCTTTATCTTTTTGTTCTTCGTCTGGATCGTTTTTTATTTCTGTTGTTTCGAATCTTTTACCTTGGAATTGATATATACTATATTTACCTGGAGTCTTCGTATAAATTGTTAATCCTTTTGCTGAAGATGCTACACTCTTTTTTAAATCTGTAACAAAAGCTTCAAAAATTTTATTTATTATTTCTTTATTTTCAATCATTGTTGATGTTTCAAAAGATTGAATATTAAAATATCCTTCAATTAAATCTAATCTTTTTTGTGGATAAATAGCTACTCCACAAGGATAATTTTCTCCACTATAATTTATTTCAGGAGTATATACATACATTTGGACAACAACTTTTTCCCAATCACTTTTATCAATAGTTTCTGGTCTAAATGTTCCTAATATATTATTGATAAAATTTGATGTTGCAGGATAACATTTTTTATATAATTTTGCTGGAGACCATATCTTCTTAAGTTCGTTAATATCTAATTTAATATCATTTTTATTAGATTGGATTACTCCCTTTGAAGTATCAACTTTATATTTAGTTCCTCCCTTTTTCATCCATACATCTAAAAAATTAGATGTCTTATTAATAAAATTAGTAAACCATTCGACAACATTAGCTTCTGTAATTCTACCAAAATATTCAAAAATTTTATTATTGACTATTTGTCCAAAAGTTCTCATTCTAATATTTTAATTTATATATGTAAAAATAGAAATCATTTTTTACAAAGATGTTAAAAACAGATATGTAAAAATAGAAATCTCTTTTTACAGAGACGTTAAAAACGGATATGTAAAAAATATAAAAAAAATAATATTTAATTTTGAAATTTTTTTAAAGAATTCTATTTTGAATATGTAAAAAACAACAAAAATCATTTAGTTATGAAAACATCAGAAATTATCAACGATATTAACCGAGTTTATGAATCATATGATAACTCAGTTAAGAAAGAAGTCGCTTTAAAATACGATATCGATTCAAAGAAGAAAGACGAGATAATCAATACTCTTTATAAGAAGGTTATTGAAATTCGTCGCCAAGAAAATCGCAAAGAATTTACTCAAGATGATATTAGAGCATTCAATAGAGTTTATTCATACGGAACATTCAAAAAAGCAACAGAAGCTTTTGAAGGAGAATCTATTGAATTTATGAATTTCATAAGAGCTTATTACGAAAATCTTTGGAAAAAATACGGAAATAGTTATGCCGGAAAATCCTATTTTAGAACTATGGAAGTAATCGAAAAAGTTATTTACAATAAGAAAAACGAAGATTCGATAAAGAAATCTGAAGAAAATATCGATGGAATTTTCAATGTTTTGGTTATGCTTACTCAAGCTTATCGAAATTATCAAAATAAATCACTTCTCGAAACTGAAGAGAAAAACTTCAATATCATAAAAAAGGAAGATCCAAAAGAACTCAGAGAAAACAAAGATTTCAATAAGCTTAAATTTTATAACTTTGTCTCATCTCATTCAGATAAATTCGAGAATCTTCAGAAATATCTCGATTTTATCAACGAAGATTTTCAGAAAACTTTCGATCATAATTTGAAAGCGGTTTCTGAAAGATTAAATAAGCATGGATTAAAATCTGGAGAAAACATGACGATACAAGTAATTGGTGAAGATCCAAAATTTCTCGAACTTATTCTCAATACACATATCGGAACATTCAATTGCAGATCAATTATTGCAGCTCTTAATTCATATTATATGAGAGCCCATCATAGATTCATAATCACTAAAAGATAAATATATGAAATTAGAAATTAAAAGCTACGGAAGAATGGGAGATGCAGTATTCAATATCGAATACAAAGCAGAAACCGTTGGAGAATTGATTGAAGAAATAGTCAATGATATTAAAGATACCCATGGAGAAGTTTTTGTTAAGCATTGGGATGATAAATTCTTTTATTGGACAAATCAGAAGCTAATTTCTTATGGGAGCCAAAGTTGGACCGAGACTAATTTCTTAACAGAAAATATTAAGAAAGAGAAAATCAAGAAAGTACAGATCTTACGAGGATCTATATATGATGATCAGAGAGATTTTGTGATTGAAATTTAACTTAAAAAATATAAGTATGAAAATAAGCTTTAATGATTTTAAAGAAAAAATCAAGAATTGTAATCGAATTCAACTTCCTAATGAAGAGAATCGAAATACATTAAATTATTCATTGTCTCCATACTCTGATTTTAGAAAAGATTTTTATTATTTGTCGGCGAATGAATATGGGATTGTTCCTAAAGAAATTGTAAAGCATAATTGTGTATTCAAACAAGTTAGAATCACTGGTACTAATGAGACCAAAACTTTTTATCTTATAAATAGATGGATAGTTAAACCATATCTTTCAAAAAGATGTGTATGATTTTCTAAATATAGTTTTTGATTGTTTTATTTTAGTCTTATGAATTTTTCATAGGACTTTTTCTATTTTAATATATAGAGAAAAATTTACATTCTTTACATTCATGTTATGGAAAATTTAAAAAATAAAAATTGGTTTAAGAAAAATTGGAAATTAATCTTGATAATATTTTTAGCGATTTTTAGTTTATCTAAATGTACACAATCTTGTAATAGACAGTCGAAAATAAATAAACAAATTAAAGAAATTTCCCATTTAGATTCGGTAGTAAAAATACAAGAAAATAATATACAATTATTAAGTAAAGATACCGCTGATTATTTAAATCAAATCAGGATGTATAAAGGGTTTGATAAGACACGTTCGTATACAGATTCTCTTAATGCAGAAAATCTTAAAAAACAACGCGAACAAACCCAAGCCATCATAAATCAAAATAATAGATTAATTAAAGAGTCTAAAAAGAAATAACTAAATAAATTATAAATTATATGAATATGAAATTAGAAGATTTATACAAAACATTTTTAGATGCTTTTGAAAACATTGAAACAAGAGAAAGTGAAGAAGAAAGAGAAGAAATTGATTTATCTACAAAAGAAGGTTTTGATAAGATCAATAAAATGATGGATGAGCTTGAAGATAATCCGATTGCTACAGCATTTTTATCGATGACAGATTTAGATTTAAATCATTTACGTGAAGCGGTCAAAAAGTATTATGAAAATACTAAAGACGTAAAATGTGAATGTAATGACTATTGCAAATGTGATGACTATTGCAAATGTGATGACTATTGCAAATGTGATGACTATTGCGATTGTAATAAATGTTGTGAATATGATGACTCTTGTCATTGTGAATTTGTTAATGATGAAGATGACGAGGAATCTATTGAATTTACAGATTGTCCCTTGAGATACATTCATCAAATTGATCAAAAGCACTATAATAATATTGATACTTTAGTCGATGAATTTATGGGTGAAATGGAAGTTGAGTATGAAGAAGAATTATCTGAATCTAATTATCATAAATTAGAAAACATCCTTAAGAATTTTGCTGCTTTTATACTTTTAAAATAATTTTTATAAAATAAATTTTATTATGTTAAATAAACAACTTTTAACTGATAAGATTCGAGAGAGTTTAGAGGAAATTTTATGTCCGACTTTTGAAACTGCTTTATTAGAATTTATTCCTACTAAATCAAAAGATGGAGATGAAAAATGCGCTAAATTTAAAGAATGTTTAAAAGAAAATCTTTGTGGGCCATTAGCAACAGCATTAGCTAGTGCTATAGACATGTACATTAAACAAATAAGTATACATGGCATAATTCTTACTCAAGGTAGCCCATTTACACAAACCGCAGTGATAAATAGCGGAAATATTCCTATGATAAATGGAATTATGCCGAATACTTTAGGGATAAGATAAATGATTTTACAAAATACTTTGAAAAGTAATAAGATTTTTTACTATATTATAATTACAATAAACAAATAAATAACAAATAAATTAACAAATTAAATTTTAACATTATGATGGAAGATGTATTGGGATTTGATCCCTCACAATTGTCAGTTTTTAACGAAGAACAGCCCAAATCACAAGGCAATCCTTTGATTTATCGTACACGTCCGGCAGATTCTAAATCTGAAGATGGGGTATACAGATCTACTATTAAAGTAATCCTTAATCCTCACAACCTTAAAGAGTCTGTTCTTGAACAAACTTCTTATGGACTCCAGGATGAAAATGGTTGGTTTACTATTGTGTCATCATTGACAAATAACGATACCAATTGTCCTGTATTTAAAGCATGGAAAACTTGTCGTTATAGCAAAGATCCTAATTTGAATGCTCAGTCAACTACTAAGGATAAAGGAGGTCGCGGCCTTTTTGATAAGAGATTTGCACGCTATGTCACAGTACAGGTAATCGAAGATAATAATCAGCCGGATCTCGTTGGTAAATATATGTTCATGAAGCTTCCTAAAGCTATTTGGGAAATGATTACAAATAAGATGAATCCTTCTCCTGAATCTAAGAAAGCAGCTATTCCGGTTATGGATTTCTTGTTTGGTCGCGCGATTGAACTTGAAGTTAAACCCGGTCCCGATGATCCTAATGCTCCTGAACGTAAGACTCGCGAAACTTCATATGCAGGTTCTGAACTTAGTGAAGATATTGTTTCATGTATCAATCCTGATGGAACTGCTATTCTTGACGATTCACAGCAAGCAATTCTTGATGAGTATGTCAATCAAATGACTAAGCTTGTATGGAAAGAAAAAGATCCTGAAAAACGTACCGCAAATCTTGCAACAATTAATGCTTCAGAAAATACTGTAAAGCTTCGCGAAATTTATAAGGAAGTTATGGAACAAATCAAGTCGGTATGTCCGAATCTTACAGAAGAACTTGGATATAAGCCTTGGACTCCTGAAGTGACTGAAAGAGTTAATCGTTGGATCGCTACAGTAGTAGCCGGAGGTGATCCTGCTTCTATGGGAGCTCCTGCAGTAGTTAAAGAAGTTGCTGAACAAGTAGTTGAAGAAGTAACAGATAGTTCAGAAGACGAAGAACTACCTTTCTAAAAAATATAATAAATAACATTATATATGAAAGTGGCAATTTTTTATAATTGTCACTTTATTTTTTATGAAAATTTCTGAAAGAAATACTATATTATGATTGAACTTAAAAAGATAAAATTATGGCATTTCTTGGTCTTCTCTTAATTATTATTATAATTATTGGCTTTAAAACTTTTGCATCACTCTCAGTCGGTTTACTTGGTTGCATAATCAAAGGAATAGGTATTCTTGCTGGTATCGCGTTTTTCTTTTGGTTAATTGGATATTTGATTTTTAATGTAATTTTTTAATTTTTATGATTGACAATTCTAAAGAATATTCATCTAACGATGAAATGGAATATTCATCTAGCGATGAAATAAATAATTCATCTAACGATGAACTTTCTTTTTTACGAAATAAAAAAGAATATATTTTGTGTGCTGCTTTAAGACGCAAAGAACCTAAAAAAGAAGTTTTAGGACTTCCAAATGATCTACCGTATATTGAAATCGGTCTTCGTCATTTCGATATTCGTGATAGATTTCCTGGAGAAGTTTCTATGAAGATAGATGATCAGGGGTTTCTAACTTCACATGGTAGATTTGTCTCTAGGAAAGAAGCAGAAAAAATTGCAAAAGAATGTGGCCAAGTCACAGATATGATTGGAGGAATTTTAACATCTGAAGATTTATATTGATTGTTAAAATCTATTTTTAATTAATTCGAAAAATCTTATTTTAATTAAGAAATATTTCTTAAATAATATGAAATCTTTAGTACAATTTATTGAACATAGTTCAAATTCTTTATCTTTAAATGAATGTATTAAACGGTCGATGTCGATAAATGAAGGAGGACATTCTGTTAAAGACGCAGGTCCTATACCAGGGGATATCGCAGGAAAAGTAGGTAAAGATATTCTTAAAGATATTAAAAATAAATTTGCTTATGATGGTATACTATTAGGTTCGACTGGTAAAAAAGGTAAAGATCAAATGTCAGGAGATATTGATGTCGCTATTCAAGCTCCATGGGAAGATTATGAAAAAATAAAAAAATATGTAGAATCATTAGATAAGTTTACTGATTTTGGTAATATAAATAAACAACTCCATGTCATAAATTTCGGATACGAATGGGAAACCGATAAAGTTGTACAAATAGATATAATGTTTGTTGAAGATTTAGATTTTGCTGATTTTGTATATCATTCTCCTGACTTTACAAAAAACGAATCAAAATATAAAGGTATGTATGCTTCAGCATTATTTATGGCAGTAGCTTCGTGTATACCAGTAAATAATATAAATAAAGAAAAAGATGGTGAATGGGAAGAATATTTCTTTAGTCAAGCCGAAGGTTTAAAAATTGTAACAAAAACAAATATTGGTAAAAATACTAAATTAAAAAATCCTAAAAAAGTATCTTCAAAAACAATTTCCAAAAATATTAATGATATTGTCAAAACAATTTTAGGAAATAAAGCAACTAAAGAAGATTGTTATTCATTTGAAAAACTTACTGAATATCTATCATCTAATAACTTTAAATATAAAGATAAATTACCTGATATACTCGAAAAATTTTCTAACGATTGGCAAATTAAAATGAAGACATCTTCTGAACTTATGGAAGAACTTAAAAAATATTTAGAAGAAAAATTTAATCTATGAGATCTCTAATAGAATTTTGTAAAGGTTCATCTTTATCAATAAAAGAATATATAAATGAACAATTAAATATATATGAAGGAGGTAATGCAGTTACCGCTAATCCGATTCCTGCATTTATAACTCCATTAATATATCAAGATATAGAAGAATCAATAAAAAAATATAATAATAAAATTAAAATTGTTCCTTTAGGTTCTATCGGTAAGAAAAAAGATGATGATTTTAATGGTGATTTAGATGTCGCTATAGATATAACAGATAGAGATCAACTTGTTTCGATGTTAGAAGAGATCTGGCCCGATAATGAAATAAATAAGTTTGTTACTCCATCGATAGTTTCGATGTCATATCCTTATAATAAAGAAGGTAAGTCTGGTAATGCTCAAGTTGATTTTATGATGACTAAAAATATCGATTGGGCAAAATTTAGATATTCATCACCTGACCTTAAAAATGGAGAATCTAAATATAAAGCTGCTGCAAAAGTATTATTAATGAGATGTATAATTGCGGCTATACCTGTTAAAGATGCTAAAGATGAATATTTTGAAGATGGAACAACAGTTAAAAAGAAATGGAAATATACATTCAATACCGAAGGAGTCTTTAAACAATTATTAGATTATACTGGTAAAAAGGGCCCATTAAAAAATCCAAAACGTCCTAAAGAATTCCAAGAATTAGTCACAAACGACCCAGAAAATGTTATGAAGTTTGCATTCGGAGATAAAGCCGATATTAAAGATTTCAATTCGGTAGAAGCATTATGGAAAGCGTTACATACAAAATGGCAATATAGTAAAGAAGCTTTAGGTAATGCCGAAAAATCTTTCTATGAAGATTATATATTTGATAAGAATCCTGAAGTAAAAATGGATCCTAAAGATTTTCCTTGTGAAATATATAAACCTGAAGAAATTTAAAAATTATGGAACATATTCAAGATATATATCAGAAAAAACCAGAATATATTAAAGACTTATTATTGCTTGATGATATTAAAATAAATCTTAAAGTAGATGGTAAACCGTTTCAAGTAGTATATAATGATACTACTGACGAAATTGAATTTCATGGGCGTTCTGGAAATGAAACAAAAGTGGGACCTCTTATAACTGATTATGATAGATATTTTTCTAAAGCAATAAATGATGCAATAAAACATATCGAATCCAGAATTGATATTTTCAAAAAATATAAATTTCTAACTTTTGAAGTAATTGATAATACTCTTCTATTAACGGCTGTAATTAAAAAGAATGGAGATTTTGTTAATTCGGCATCAGAAATCAAAAAGATATCCAACGAATTAGAAACTGATGTAATGCCTACTCTTTGGGAAGGTAAACTTAATCAAAAACAAAAATATTCATTATTGAATATAATAGAAGAAAATGTTCCAACTAAAAAAGATTTTATCGATTTTATAAAGAAATTATTCGATTCTTATGAAAATTTCCCTAAAAAACTTATATCAGCCTCTGATGAGTTTATTGAAGGAATCGTATTTTTCTTTAATGTAGACGGTAAAATCGTTGAATATAAATTAGTAGATCCTTCTTATCGACAATCGATGAAAGATAGAGATAACAACAATAAATTAGAAAGAGAAAAAAATGCAGATAAATACGAAGAGATTTATAATATATTCTTAGATTATGTTGAAAATAATGCAGAAAAATTATCTGATAATAGAATTCATTCAATTGAATTAAATTACTTGAATATGATGAAAGATTCTAAGATATATAATAAACTTATAAACCTTGGAGCTAATATTAAAATAAATAATAATGAACGATATACAGTTCAACTTGATCGAACTACTCCAGAATTAGCTAAAGCGATCAATAAGCACGGCAAAGTTTATACAACTCTTTATGAATTATTCTACAAATTGTTTAGTAAACCAAAGAAAAGAGGTTTTGTGATATCTAAAGAATTTCAAAATAAAGTAAATGATGCTACTGAATTGTTTGAAGGTTTTATACGTTATGAAAACGATTTAATATTTGAAAATAATGATGAAATATTAAAACTTAAACAATTAATTAGATCACAAATAAAGAAAGTAAATTTAGATAAAAATTTAGAATTCGTATTATCTGCTACTAATTCACACAAATTAGAATTATTTAGATTTGATTTTGAAACATCTGATATCGATGAATTAAAAACTAAAATTAAAAAATATCTAAATTTAAATGACAAAAATGAATTCATTGTCGGTAATAAAAAATATATAGTAGATATTGAAAGTGGAGAATACGGAATTCATGGAGAAGCTTCAAAACAATATAATTCATTACCAATATATTTTAATGATATAGAATTTTTTATAACTAATAAACGAGGAAATAAATCAAATTATACTAGAGGAGCATTTGAACCTAATAAATTTGATATTTGTGATGATCATAAAAATTGGAATTTAGATAAATTATATAATTATCTTATAAAATTCTTAGAAGGAGAAGAAGGAATAAAACGCTTCGGAGCTATTACAAATATATTAATAGCTTTAATTAATAAAATATATAATTCTCCTATTATTAAAACTAATGACCAAAAATTTGTATTAGATTTTGAAATAGGGGAATATAATGATAGTACTTTAAATCAAATTTCTGCAGAATTTGGGGAAGTGCTTACGGCTATATATTATATGAAAAAATATCCAGGTTCTTTAGTTAGATTTCCTAAAGATGTAAATAATCCATTTTGTGATTTTTATTCAATCGAAGGTAAAAATGAATACCCAATATCTATAAAATCTGGAAGTACTATTGGGCATTCAATGGAGATATCGAATATATTAATGGGATATAGCATAGATGATCCAATAATAAAATCGGATAAAAATTTAACTGAATTTTATAAAGCCTCAATAAAATCTCCTAATAAATTATATAAACGTGAAGAAATATTATGGAATGCGGCCAAAATATTTTTACCATTGGCGGTTGGCAAAAATGAAAAATATAAAGAAATTTGGGATTTTTTAACAAAAAATTTAGATGAATTAAATTTTAATGGAGTTATAAAATTATATAAAAAATATTTATCTAAAAATCCTCCTGAAGATTTGCCAATTTTTGTATATAATAAACCTGAAAAAAGTCCATTAACTAATAAAGTAGACGATAAAAATTTATATTCTTATGTAATGCATGTTTTACAATTAGGAGTAATCGCTGTTTTAAATCAATTTAAAGATACACAAGATAATTTTACAAAACTGGTTCAAAGATTATTTTTAGATGGTAAACAATCATACTGTAAAATAACAAAAAAATATATTAATATAACCACAAAAAGTTTAGACAAATTAGATAAATCTGTTGAATTTACCGCGATTGGTTCAACATTTAATCAATATAAAGAACATGGTTTATTAATGTTTAAAATTAAAAAATAATTAAAATTATGCAAGACGTAACGATTTTTCCTGGTCGCTTTCAACCATTTCATTCAGGACATTTAAAGTGTTGTGAAGATATATATAAAAAGAATGGCAATCCTGTAGTTATTTTATATATAACAAATAAAAAGTTCGATAAGAAAAAACCTTTTGATGATGAACTAACTAAAGAAGAATTAGAGATCGTCAAAAAGAATAATGATTTCATTGCTGATATTTTTTGGATCCGTAATCCTCTAGCTGGTCCAATGATTGCTTTATGTAATGAACATGGATATAATCCTACTGTATGGATTGCTGGAGAAGACCGATTAGAAAGTTATCAAAAAATGTTAGATGGATTAAGAAATCCCGATATCCATAAACCAGAACTCATTGAGACAAATAGATATTGTTCGGCAACAGAAGTTAGAGACGCTATATTAAAAGGAGATAAGAAAACTTTCGAAAAGCTTATGCCAAAAGGAACAGTAAAACTCTGGGAAAAATATAAAAAACAAATTGATAAAGTTTATAATACTAATGAAACTTATATTGGATTAGCTGATTATATCGCTGAGCAATTAAGAAGTAATTGATTTTAATTATTTTTATTTAAATTAATTTTTATAAAATCTAAAATGAAAAGTTTAGTTGAATTCATTACAGAATCAAGGATAAATCCTAAAGATGTTATTGAAGCAATTGTTGGTGCTTATCAACAATGGGAATCAGATCTTGAAGATGAACCTGCACAATGGTCAGATATAGAAGATATGTATACTGCAGATGAACCAAGCGACGATGTTATTAAAGATATATGTGTTAGTCTTGGAGTAAAGGAAGAAGAACTTAAAAAATTCTTCTCTACTCCTCAAGGTAAAACAGCATGGAAAAATGCACAAAAAGAATTCTAAAAAGTAGTTTCATAATTTTATATTAAATAATTAAAGCCGGCTAGAAATAGTCGGCTTCATTTTTCCTATTTTATAATAAATATATAATATTTTAAATCAGAAAATATAAAATAAAAATATATAATAGAAATCCTATGAAAGTGATCAAACGAGATGGTACTATCCAGGAATTTGACATCAAGAAACCTATTGAGGCTTTCAAGAAGCCTTTTATAAATGGTTTGCAGAGAGAAGTTCCGGAAGGCTTACTTGAAAAATTTGAAATTGAACTCGAGAAGTTCATAAACAAACAAAAAGAAGAAGTTAATATTGAAGAAATTCAAGACTTCATTAGAGATTTCTTAATTAAGAAAAATCAATATGAAGCCGCTGAAAACTTTATTCTTTATCGTGAAAAACGAAATGAATATCGCGAAAAGAATACCAAGCTTCATAAGAATATTATTACAAAACTTTATGCAAAGAATATTGAAAATTCTAATGCAAATATGGATGAAGCCTCATTTGGCGGTAGAGTAGGTTCAGCAGCTTCAGAAGTTTGTAAAGATGAAGCATTAAAATTAATGTCAAGAAAGTTTAGAAAAAATCACGAAAATAATGAAATCTATGTTCATGATTTAGATGCATTTTGCGACGGGCGCCATAACTGTTTGTCATATCCGATAGATAAATCCCTTAATGAAGGATTTTCTACTAGACAAACTGATGTTCGTGAAGCTAACTCTATATTGACTGCTTTGCAATTAGTTGCCGTACAATTTCAGTGTCAATCACTAGAGCAATTCGGCGGGGTTGCGGCAACACATATAGATTGGTCAATGGTTCCATTTGTCAGAAAAAGCTTTATGAAACATTTTAAAGATGGGTTAGAATGGATTGGCTTATTCAATTGGAAAAAAGAAAAAATAGATAAATATATTAATGAAATTATTCCAGGAATAGAAAATAAGGATTCGGAAAATCCAATTCGTAGAACTTTAGCTATAGAAAAGAGTAAATATATTTTAAAGCAACCCTGGTATAAATTATTTAAGAAATATAGATTACATAGAGCATATAAATATGCATTAAAGAAAACTAAAAGAGATACTTATCAAGGAGTAGAAGGACTTTACCATAATTTAAATACACTTCAATCAAGATCAGGATCGATGCTCCCGTTTAGTTCGATAAATTATGGTACATGTACTTTACCGGAAGGCCAAATGGTTACTGATGCTATTCTTGATGTGACTATAAAAGGTCTTGGAGAACATGGTGTAACATCAATATTCCCTTGTGGAATTTTTCAATATAAAAAGGGCGTTAATGATAAACCTAGAACACCTAATTATCATCTTTTTAGAAAAGCTCTTAAATCAACAGCTAAGAGGATTTATCCAAATTATGCAAACTGTGACTGGAGTAATCAGAAATCTTGGAAAGAATATGATTTGAAAATTCGTACAGAAGTTCTTAATGAATTGAATGAAGATGATACCGAAAAACTTATTAGTAAAGTCAAGCAAGATCCAGAATTTGCATTAGATCATTTTAGATTAATATATGATTATTATGGATTACATGTTATTGAAGAAGAACTCCCGATCGAGTTATTTTCAACCATGGGTAAGCGAAATACTACAGCCCATGTAAAATTCCGTGAACCAAGCTTATTGGGTGTGGCTTAATAAAGCTGCTAACGGTTAGGTCCTAATAGGTGATGCTAAGGATGAGACCGTGCTAAGATTTAAAGATTCATTCTTGAATAAAGTGTATCGACTATCCCTGATGAATGTAAGGGAGTAGGATTGGAGATAAGCACCAATTCCAAGCGCGGAACATTTATTTAATATAAATGAAGATATAGTCAGTACAAATAGTAATATTTGATTAATATGTGTAGAACAGCGAATGGTGGAGATATTTGGTTTAAAAATTCATTTGAAAAGAATTTAAAAGCTTGGATAAATGATGAGACTCTTTATGACGATATTATATCAGGTTGTCAAAAGGATGGTCGTGGAAATATTTGTCCAGTAACAATCATTCTTCCGACATTAGCAATGGAAGCTAAAGAATATATTGAGAAGAAAACCGAAAACCCAACTAAAGAAGAATATAAGAAAGCTTTTATTGATTTATTGACAAAGAAAATTCATGAAGCTAAAGATATGCTTATCGAAAGATTCGAACATATAGCTTCCCAATCTGCCGCATCGGCTAAATTTATGTATGGAAATAAAACAATGTCAGGTTATGTTCCAGAAGAAGGAATACAATCAGCACTTCGTCATGGTACTATAGTTATCGGTAAAATCGGATTAGCGGAAGCATTAATTATTCTTATTGGAAAGGACCATTCAATTAAAGAAGGGATGGAATTTGCTAAAGAAATTGAAACTCTTTATAGAGATCTCTGTGCAAAATTTAAAGAAGAATACAAATTTAATTTTGGAAATTATAATACTCCAGCAGAATCACTTTGTCATACTTCATTAAAGAAATTTAGAGATAAATATGGTATCATTCCAAATGTTTCCGATAAAGAATATTTCACTAATTCTATTCATATTCCTGTACATAATAATAATATAAATATCTTTGAAAAAATCAATAAAGAAGCAGAACTTACCGGATATTCTAGTGCTGGTTGCATAACTTATGTCGAGATGGATAGTTCAGCGGTAAATAATATTGATGCTATGGAAAAAATAGTTACATACGCAATGGATAAAGATATCCCATATTTTGCTTTAAATTTCGATTTAAACAGATGTGCAAAATGTAATTATCAAGGAGGAGACATTAATGATGTTTGTCCTAAATGTGGAAGTCAGGATATTTTAGAACTCAAACGAGTAACAGGCTATTTGAGTACAACTAAAAAACATTTTAATCCTGGTAAAATTGATGAAGTAGATCATCGCTGTAAACATGAATCTAAAACAATTTTATAAATATTTATTTTTAATTACAAATATATTTTCAATAATATGAAGAGTTTAATCGATATAATAAATGAAGCTAAATTTAAAACAATTTCCTCAATAAAAGCCGGAGATACAATTTATGCTATTGTGAGTGATTATGATAATAAATATTCTTATAATCGTTTAAAAAGAGATATGAAGCCATATAAATTTACTATTACTGAAGTAAGAAAAGCAAGAGATGGTAAAGGTTTATATGCGAAAGTAGAGCAAAATAAATTTAATATTGATAGAATTTATTTTACTGATGATGAAATAAGAGATTTTGCATGTAATGGCACAGGTATAATGGATATGGAATATGATGAAGTTTATACGATGTTCTGTGCAAAATCAATAGATGAATTACAAGAACTTATGGATAGTGAAGTTGGCGAAGAAATTGGTAATAAATTAAATAAAATATCTAAACTTGAAAATGATAAACAACAAATAGATAAGAAAATTGAACAAATAAAAGCAGAAATTGATGAACTTAAATCTTCAGCACAATTAGAAAAATAGAAATATTATTTATATATATTTTACTGAAATGCTAGATAAAATATATCTAGCATTTTTGTTATTTTTAGATATGAAACACGTTATAAAATATTCTATATTTTAATTAGTTTTAATGTTAGAAAATATGAAAATTGCTAGTATAACTACTTGTGATATAAATAATGGTCCAGGGATTCGAATGACTATTTGGATTTCTGGATGTTCTCATAATTGTCCTGGATGTCATAATCCAGAACTCCAAGATTATGACTTCGGTAAATATAAACTATTGTCTCCTGAAGTTTTTGAAAAAATTGAAAATGAATTAAATAAATCTTATATAGACGGAATAACATTTTCCGGAGGAGATCCTTTAGACCAAAATAATCGTTCATTAAGAGAATTAAAAACTTTTTTATATTATCTTAAAAAACATTGGCCGAATAAAAAAATATGGGTTTATACTGGCGGAACTTATGAAATTTTAAATAAAATTGCAATTATAAATCAAGTTTTAGATTATGTTGATGTTTTAGTAGATGGATTATTTATACCAGAAAAAAGAGACATAACATTACCATTTCGTGGTAGCACCAATCAAAGGATTATTGATATCCAAGAAAGTAAAAAACAAAACAAAACAATTATATTAGAAGATAAACTTTTTAGAACTTAATAAATAAATTTTATATATAAAATGACTACAGAACAAGCATTAGATTTCGCGTACGAAAATCCATATACTTGTATAACCACTGAAGATATATATGAATATGGAGAACAATATTTTTATTATGATAATAAAGGAAATCTTAAAAATGAAAATAGTGAGATAATTGATGAAGAATATATTTACAACAATGTAGAAAATTCTTCTAAAGAAGATTTTAATGATTGGATTGAAATAGATAAAGAAGTCTCCGAAGCTGATGAAAATTCAAATTATGATTATGGAGACTATGATTATGATGAATAATAAAATCTATCAAATACAATGTAGATATGAATATTGGAGTATCGAACATGGGAAGATCTGGACTAAATGGTTTAATGTATATGGCGAAGTATATCATAACAAAGATCTTATTGAATCTAGATTGGAAGATATAAAAAATAAAGTAACTTCAATAGATAAAATTACTAAACTTAAACACGAATATCAAATAGTAGAAAATATAAAAGAAAATGAAAATTGATAATTCAAAAGATTATTATAAAATTTTAGGGATATCAGAAGATGCTTCTGAACAAGAAATTAAAAAGGCTTACAGAAAACTATCATTAAAATATCATCCAGATAAACAAATCGACAAATCTGAAGAAGAGAAAAAAGAAGCTCATGAAAAATTTACAGAAATAAATGAAGCTAATGATATTTTAGGAGATACAAATAAAAGATATCAATATGATCAATTAAGAAAGTTCGGAGGATTCGGTGGATTTGGAGGATTTGGAGGATTCAATCCTTTTGGAGATTTCTTTACAAACGTCAATAAAAAAAGAAAACCAACATATCCCATAGGACAACAAATTAATCTTAGAATTAGATTAACTATTGAAGATTTATATAATTATGATAAACCAAAAATTGTAACTTATAATCGTCCTGTAAGATGTACTGAGTGTAATGGAGTTGGAGGAACTGGGCAGGAAACTTGTGGTCATTGTCATGGTACTGGAATGATTACAGAAATCCGTCAACAAGGTATAATGACTATACAAAATTCTCGTCCATGCCAATATTGTAATGGTACTGGATTTATAATAAAAGAATCTTGTAAAAGTTGTTCCGGAAATGGTTTAAAAAATGAGGTTGCCGAATTTGATGTAAATACAGCTGTACCTAGACAATATCTTTTCCAAAATGATTCTGTAATAAATATTTCCGAACTAGGAGGAGAATCGAGAAGTCCAGAGGTACCTAATGGAGATATCTTATTATATATTTCTCATGATTTCGATACTGATGAATATGAAATAGATGAATTCGGAAATATTTATCAAAAACTTTCGGTTCCATATTATGAATGCATATTAGGAAATGATAATTATACATTTGTTGCATGTGATAGAGGATATCATATAATTAAATTACCAAAGTACTCAAGAACGGGATATAAAATTGAATGCCAAGAAATGCATGGTGCTATAGAAGGATCTAAATATTATATCTATATAAATGTTGATATGCCAAAAGAAATTAATAAGGATGAAGAAAAATATTTAGAAGAGATTAAAAAATTGCATCAAAAATAATTCTTAAGTGCTTGGTAAAAATACCAAGCATTTTTTATACTCGAATTTTGAAATTTCATCTCAAATTTCTATGTTATTTATATAATTTAATCAACTTAAAATGAAGGATATACAACCAATATTTGATCCTACAAAAGGATATCCGTTTATTATTGCTGGTCCTTGTTCAGCCGAAACAGAAATGCAAGTTATGCAAACGGCTGAACAATTAAAAGAAAATGGATTCGAATATTTTCGGGCAGGAGTTTGGAAACCTCGAACTAGGCCAGGAGGATTTGAAGGAAACGGTAAAAAGGCTTTAGAATGGCTTAAAAAAGCGAAAAAAGAATTAGACATAAAAATTTGTACAGAAGTGGCAAATCAAGACCAAACAAAAATGGTACTTGATTATGGAATCGATATCATTTGGATTGGTGCTAGGACGACTACTTCACCTTTTGCTGTACAAGAAATTGCCGATACTTTATATAAAGAAGAAAGCAGAATTCCGGTACTTGTGAAAAATCCTCCTTGTCCAGATTTAGAATTGTGGATAGGAGCAATAGAAAGATTTTACAATGCCGGAATAAGAAAATTGGGAGCTATTCACCGAGGTTTTTTAGAATGGCCGAAAAGTGTATATCGGAATTCTCCTATTTGGGCAATTCCGACAGAATTTTCAAAGAGAATTCCAGAAATAACTATGATTCATGATCCTTCGCATATTAGTGGAGATAAAGAGTTGATTGAATATCTTTCTAAAAAAGCGATTAATGGAAATGTATTTGATGGACTTATGATAGAATCTCATTATAAACCTGAATTAGCAATTACAGATGCTAGACAACAAATTACTCCAGAAGAATTATATAAAATAATATCAAATATTAAAGAAAATTATATTTTATAAAAATGACAACAGAAAATGGAATGATAAAAGATTCTTTACTAAATAAATCAATTCCTGTATGGATCGCTATTGCAAAGAATGAAGCCATACAGATTTTTACAAAAGAACCAAAACGAGGCAAATCCTCATGGAGAGGAGAATATTATATTAACTCAATAATATATGAAAGTATTAAAGAAATGGTTAATAATTCTAGTTTGACTTGGGCTTCCGAACCGGAATTTTTAGAACTTTCATTCGTTAAAAAAGAAATATAAAGAAAATGATAAAAATATTGATTCTGGGACACTTTTACATCTACATAATATAATTATATATTTTAGATGATTAAAGTGCCCTGGGAGTCTTCAGAATGATTGAGAAATAATTTAAAATAATATTTTATAAGAGTAAAATAATGATACAAAAACGAGTTATAGATAATAGTGAAATCAATATGGAAATTAAAAAAATTTATGTTAGTCTTCCAATGAAAGATAAAGAAGATACTATTGAAGATAGAGTGAATTTGGCAATTGATTATTGTGAAAGATTTCTTCCTGATTATGATTTAGTATTTCCTTGTAATATCGAACAATTTTTTGGAGAAAATAAAACATTCGAAAGAGATCATCCTTATGGATGGTATATTGGAGAAGATATAAAAGTTGAATTCGAATGCGATGCAATTTTGATGACTCCTGGATGGGAAGATTCTTTAGGATGTAGAATTGAATATGCTATAGCTAAAGAAAGAGGAATGGAAATTTTTCATCAAATTTTTTAAACATGAATAATTTGAATAAATTTAGCGCGATCACTAAAGAAGTTCTAAAATATTATGTTTATGTTTTAATAGATCCTAGAGACAATTATATCTTTTATGTGGGAGAAGGATATGGAGACAGAGTATTCGATCATGAAAAAGAAGTAGAAAATAATTATTGTCCAGAAAAAGAAAAACATAGAAGGATTAAAGAAATTCAAGATGCTGGATTAAAAATTATAAAAATGATTGGCCCTTCTAATTTAAGAGATCAAAAAGAAGCACAAAATGTAGAAACCGGAATCTTATGGATTTTAAAATTACAAGGACATAAATTGACGAATATTCAATCAGGACATCATGAAAATTATTTTAAATTTAAGACAGTTGAAGAAATCGAATATCAGTTAGCGACAAATTTCATGGAACAAGATAAAAATGATAAAATTATTTATGTAAATGTATCTCGTTCATTAGATTTAAATAAAACCTACACAGAAGACGAATATAAAGAGTTATTTTTAGGAGATTGGATAATTGACAAATATAATTTAGAAAAGGCAAATAAACTATGCGTTTGCTATAATGGAATTATTAGAAAAGTATATTCAATAGATTCATATATTCCAGTTAGCAAAACAGGCGCAGGAGCTACTAAATGGAAAATAAAAGGAGAACCTATTGATGATTCTCCTTATTTATATAAACGACATAATTTTAGTTTTCGGTATTGTAGTACTGGAGTCAGATTTTTTGAATGATTTCATTCAATGCAAAATCTGGCTTTTGCAAATTGTTGATGCTGTACATCTCCATCAAAACTATATCTAACATCAATATCATAATATCCTCTAACATATTTTTGGTTATCTGATCCAATCGAGAATATACAAGTATTTGCTGTTGATGTAGATTGGCACTTTTCTTTATTTATTCCAAGTGACATAGGAGTGATATTCCATTTTGCTCCTTGATCAATAATGAAGGGGTATTTGACATTATTTACGGTAGCTACCGCTAAACTATTATTCGGAAATATATTTCTACCATTAGAACTTTCAAAATACATTCGATTTATTAAAAAATTATTTCCAGAACGGTAATGTTTAAATGTAAATTCGTATCCTTCAGGAGAAATATATTCTAATTCTTTTACCGGATCTAAATCTGAATTGTTACCTAAAGAAATAGGCATTTTAGAAATAAAGACAACATACCACCTTTCTTCATCATGCATCAAATAAAAATCATAATCGAAATATGATTCAGTAGGCCATTTAAAATATTGCTCTCCTTCCTCGTTGAAGAATATTTTATATAAATTATATAGATATTCTTTATATCCATTTTCTTTATTGTAATTTATATCCCAATCATCTACTGATAAATGATAATTACCATATTTATCTTTATTATATTTTAATGGTAAATCATAATTATCATTATCAAAAAGATTTTCAATATTATCTCCATCTTTTATATTATAAAAAATATCATAAATATGAATACGATTCAAAAATTCATTTTCATTATTAATATTTATTTTTGAAATTCCTTTATTTATCAAATTGTTAATTGAAGATTCGATTAAGTCTTTTTGGATAGTATCTAAATCTAAAGGTTTATAATATATATGATCTTCTTCATTATAATCTTTTTTGACTTCTGGATTATTCTTAATAATAGTTTTGAAACAACATAGATCTTCTCTTCCTGCTTTTACTAACCAACAATCTGTATGAGTACAAGCGTTCCCTCTAGCTAATTTAAGATATATATTATTAGCAGATTTTTTATATATATTTTTATCATCTACAAACTTAAGTTCCCAAGAAATATTTAAATTTAATGCCGAAATTCCTGTTCTTAATATACACTTATTGATTATAAATGGAAGTTCTTCATCGATATTATCTGTCTGATATTCTTGTTTTAATGTTTTGTAAGTACCCTTTTCTGTAAATGCACTATTCCAATCAGATAATTTAAATTTAATTCCTTCGACGACTCCATAAGGTAAACCTTCATGTTTTAATAATTCATCATTATATATTTTATCTTTTACTAAATCAATTGTTTTAGAAACGAAAGGTATATCAGATACATAACCTATTTCTATATTTAATTTTAAATTTTCGATTTGGTAATTAGTATCTATAAGTTTTTGATTATTGTCTCTACTAAAATCATTAAAATAAAATGTTGGAATAATAGAATCTTTTTCATCATAAAATTTTTCTGGATCGAATTCAATTCCATTATTTGTTATATCAGTTATTTTGATATTAGAAACATACTTATTTATAATATCTTTTTTCGTAAGAATTCCAACTTGTTTATTTGAGGGTATATCTGTACTTTGTCCAAATTTAGTACCAGTAATATCATAAATTAAATTAGTTACTTTATCATAAAAATTAATATCATTTACTTCAACTAATGAAGGCACATACATAAATGCATTAAAATCTACTTCTCCATCTTTTATAGTATTTACTTGTTTATGTAGACAAACTTCTCCAGAAATTTTATATCGATTATCTATTTTTGGGATATCTTCACCGTATTGTTCATGATCAAATTCATATCCCCATTTTTCTCGATATTCATCGTTTTTGTCATCTTTTAAATCATATAAAGTAGCCTTATCAGATACATAATATTTATAAACTAATCTGCCCAATTCTAATTGTAATTCCGGCACTTTAATATTGAATTTATGATAATGCCATTTATTATTTATACATAAAGCTAAAGTATAGTTGCTATCTAACCAATATATTTCTTTACCGTCATTTAATTCCTTATTTATAAATTTAGGAATAACAATTAAAGAATCGTATCTTATTTTATCTGTTTGGAATATTTGGAAATTACTTTCAAAAACTTTATTATCATCTTTTAATAAAATAAAATTACAATTATAAAAACCATTACCATGTATATTTATAGGAATCCTAACACAAGGTTCGTTAATATATAATATAATATCATCTATAGTATCTGATATAGATTCATAATATGAAATTATATTATCAGTTCCTTCATTATTAACGATTTTAATAATATTATTGAAGTTAGTATCTGTATGAAATTTTTGATTATAAATATAATAATTTTTTAAGCCATAGAAATCAACATTACCAGATCCTACATCAATTAACGGATCTTGTTCATGAATTGAAGGGACATTCAAAAATTTAATATCATTAGCCCAAACTCTATGCGCTATACTAGTACTATGAATATGTAGATGAATAGGTAAAAAATATTTTTTAAAATAGTAATCTAACATTGCTAATTTAAGGCCTAATTCATCAAAACAATAATCATAATATGATCGATAAAAATCTATATCTCCTTCATTATATCTTTTTATAATTGTTTTTGCAAATAAATTTTCAAATTTAGGTTTTCCTTCACCCCAAAAAGTAGCATCTAAATGATAATTTTGTTTATTGATCTCTTCAATTTCAGAATTTTCCCAAAGTCTTAAATTAATATATGTTGAAGACCTAAAACTCTTATAAGCATGTAATAAATCTGTATTTATAGTAAAATCATCTAAAAAGAATTGTTCTTGGAATTGGTTATCTGTTTGTAATAATTTTTGTATTTCTATACGATCTCCATATCCAAACCATTTTAATGAATCTAATACTGAATTGAAATTACCAATTTGTCCTTTTAAATGCATATAAGATACTAGATATTCTCTAATCTTATTGGCATATAAAGCCTCATCAGGAATTTCATTATAATAAGAGCTTTGATATATTGCTCCTAAAATTTCTTTAGGAAGAGAAACTCCCATATTTTGTCCATTAATTATTAAAATTTCATTTTCTTCGTAAAAAACTCCTCCGACAGATATAGGACAATATCTAACATCTTCAGACTCATATTCGACTCTTATCAATATATTTGTGATTACTGAGCCTTCTATAGGAGATGAAACAATAACATAAAATGGAATCAAGACTTTATTTTCTAATGGTACTGCTATTAAATCTTGTTCTGTAAGTTCTTGATCGAATGAATTTTCGTTAATTCTAATATAATCATTTAAACTATCTAATTCATTAACTAATTGGTGGATTTCTTTAGGAGATAATAAGTAATAAAAATCAGAATTTTCAATTGAAATCGTAATACTTTTAATATCTTTATCAGCTATAAAACGTATTGGACGAATATAATAATTATTTATTGATAATCTATTTGTATATTCATCTTCTAACCAAAATATATAAGGATTTATTTCATAATCATATCCAATAGGATTTTCAATATAAGATTTTATTGAAAAAATATGTCCTGTACTATCTATAAATTCCATTAAATTTATATCCGAAATTTTTATATATAAAAATAAAAATGGGTACCTTAATATTAAAGCACCCATTAATATTGGTTAGATAAAATATTTATGACGCCGATATATATTTTACATAAGACATATCACTATATGTGGTTTTATACCAATCAAGATTTTGTGGATCTACTAGAATTTTGACATTCTCATTAAGTCCTTTAAATCCTGCAAGTGAAGTGCCTGATTTATAAAGGGAGATTTTTAAACCATTTTTTAAATTTATTATTGTACATTTCGGAAGATTTTCAAAAGAGCTCCATGAAATATCTATTAAAGAAGTACATTTTGATAAATCTATTTCTTGTATATTAGGAAGATTACTCATAAAATATTGAGATATTTTAGTTATAGAAGTAAAACGACTAAAATCAAAAGATTCAACTCCTGCATTATTTAAGAAATATGCTGGTATTGATAAAATATTAATTTCATTTGGTAATATTATTTTTGTCATATTAGAAGAAGCACAGAAATAAGTACCAATTGATTTTATAGATTTAAATACTGATAAATCTATTTCATTAACTTTTGATCCATATAAGAAATAATCTCCAAGATTTATATCTTTATTTTTCGGGTTATCAAAAATTATTTTATTAAGTTGATAATTATTAGATGAGTTTGAAGCAAAACAATTATAGGCATATTTTCTTTTCGGTTTTAAATTTATAAAATTATCATCATATTGATCTTCTGCTTTACCTTCTGATTCGGAAGATATTTTATCATATATCTCTATTGCATCCATATTTCCTAAAATCGATAAAGATAGATTTTTTAAATTTAAACACCCATTAAAATCTTCGGTGCCGATACCATATCTAGATGTTTTTATTTCACTATTTAAACTTGTACCTATAATATTAATCGATTCAATTTTTTCACAATTCATACATATACCAGTACCTAAAACAATACTGTTTGCTCCTGAAGTAGAAGTATCTAATGATTGTAAGTTATTACATTCACTTAAAAAATAATCTCCAATAATAATATTTAAACCTTCCCAATTATCGAAATCAACACTTTCTAAATTTTGCCACCCACTCAAAAATCCTGTACCATAATTAGTAATATTATTTCCAAATTTACTAATTGAAATATCTGATATTCCTGAAGTATAAGCCATAAAATAATCTGGAAGAGTATCATTTATAGCATTAGATAAATTAGTAATTATATTTAATATTTCATCACTATTTTTAGATAATCCAATATTTTGTATATTGTTTTTAGCCATAAAATATTCTCCAATTTTTCCAATATTTTGTAGACTCTCTATAGAAGAAATTGATTTTACATCAATTAAGAATTGATTTCCTACGTTAATATTATTTCCTTTTAAAATTTCTGATAAATCTACATCATATTTTACACATTGAGATAAGAATTGATTTCCTATTTTAGTTATATTATTGAATTCGTCCCATCCAGAAATATTTGTCAACAATCGACAACTACTTAAGAAAGAATCTGGTATTTGTTTTAAATAAGATATAGGAGCAATATTCAATGATGATATAGAAGTACTAGATAAGAAATTCTTTCCTATAGAAGGTTGAATCTGACCAATTCTATTTAAGAAATCTGTATTAATTTCACTTAAATCACATCCAAATAAAAATCCATTTCCTATTTTATTAAGATTTTCTCCTAGTGGAGTCAAATCTATATTTTTAAGTTTTGAAGAATTATATAAGAAGAAGTTTGGTATCTCGACCAAATAGTTTAGATGTTCTAAATTTAAATTATCTATTAAAGAATTTCCTAAGAAGTAGTCTCCAAAAATTACATTATTTTTCTCGAATCCTTTAAATAATTCATTAAGATTAATTTCTCCTTTTATTGGACAATTATACATGAAATGAGAACCTATAGTTTTCAATTTTGATTCATTTCCTAAATAAGACATCGATTCTAATAATGGATTAGTTAAAATATATGACATTTTAATTTCTCCAATACCATATAAATTAGTTCTTCCTCCTAAGAAATATTTACCAATAGATTCTACATTATATAATGACGATAAATCAAAATTCTCGCTATTAATTAATTTTTTACAACAATGTAAGAAATAATCTTTAATTAAAGACAATTTACTAAATCCATTTTCAGGAGTTGATACTTTATTTAAATCAAAATTATATGATAAAAAATAATTTCCAATACTATTTAATTGATTACAAACCGATAAATCAATAGAATTTATTGAAGTATAAGAAATGAAATAATCTCCTACTGATATTAAAGTTGATGATAATTTAATATCGATATTAGATAAATCATTTTGCATCGTTATTGTAGTTGGACTATAACCGTTACTTATTATTTCTTTATATGAATCTGTATCATCAGAGCTTATCTTCTTATATCCTGATAAGAAATGATCTCCGATATATTGTACATTATTGATAAAATTATTAAAGTGTTCGATCGAATTTAAATTTTCACAACGATGTAAGAAATAATTCGGGATATTTGTTATTGAACTATTTTCATTAAATATTATAGATTTTATTGAACTATAAGATAAGAACCAATCTCCTACATCATTTAAATTTGTTTCAGAGAAATCGATTGATTGGATTGAAGTATTAGCAAAACAGAATCCTTTACCGATTGATGATAATTTATTGCATCCTGTTAAATTTATATTTGTTAGATATATACAATTCATACCGAATAAATTACCAATACTCTCTAAAGCGCTACATCCTGATAAATTTATTGATCTAATTCTACTTGACGAAGTTGCTCCATTATAACTACTAATAAATACACTTTCTTTAGATTCTGTACGGTCTATTTTATCTTTAGTTGTACAATTTATCGAGGTTAAATTACGACAATTTGAAAAATTTAGATTAACTCCCTGTCCATTACTATAAGAGGTTGATTTTCCAATATAGATAAACATTGTAGGAGTGATTTCTCTTAATGCTTGATTATTTGATAAATCGATGCTATTTAATTTTGAACAAGAATTAATAAAATTAGTAGTTGAAATATTTCCGGACTGGATATTAGATAAAGTTAAATTAGTTAAATCATCACAATTATTTATAAAATTATCTCCAATAGATAAATTAATAGAATTAGTAATAGATATTGTTGTTATTTTAGTAGAATTTACAAAATCAGAACCTATTGATGTCAGATTTCCTGAATTAATTTCGATTGTACCATTTAATTTTTCACATTTATATAAGAAATTATTTCCTATATTTTTAAGTTTTGTATTATTACAAGTGATTGTTCCAGATAATTGACTACAATTATTTAAGAAATTATTTCCGATACTTTCACTATTCTTTAAAAGATTATTAATCCATCCATATCCTGGACTAGTAACTTCTGAACAATTATTTAAAATATTATTAGGTATACTATTATTCGATCCTAAATTTAAAGAATTTAAAATAAGATCAGCTGTTTTTAATTTTGTACATCCATTAAATAAATTATTTTTTAATACTAAATGGCTATTAAGGCCTTCTGATGATTCAACATCTTGATTAACCGATGTTAAATTAGTACATCCGCTACAGAAATCATTTGGTAATTCTGAAAACTGTTTTCCTATATGATTAATTTTTAAAAGCGTTTGATCATCTTTAAATGAAGGTAATATATTAATATTATCATTAAATTCGGCAATACAATATTTGGCATTATTATTGTATGAATTTTGTTTAGTTCCTTCAATAGATATAGGAGTATTTGAATCAGTAGTATACCAAATTTCATTGGCTTTAGGAGTTCTTATTGTTTCTTCAGTTTCAACATTTGATCCTATTGTTATATCTCCTATGATTTTACTTATTGATCCATAAGAAGAACCGTTCGTTATCATATAACCAGGATTAGGATTAACTATCCATTCAAGAGAATCAAAATGATAAATATCTATTTGAGTATCTCCTTTAGCATTGACTGTACCTTTATTATTTCCTTTCGCTCCTGATATATTATAACTAATTGAATAAGTTTCGTTATTGTCTATTACAACAGTTAAAATATATTTATTTAAATCTGATTCAAAATTGACTACTTGATCTTCTATAAAAGAATTAAAAGAAATCAATTTAGTTGCTGAAGAATCTGTTCCATCAATATGATAACCCGTTTTGCAATATCCTTCAATTGTTATTTTAGATCCGTATGTAATAGAGATCTTTTCAGTTTTTTCTGATTTAAAATTGTTAACTGAATCATATCTTCTTGTAGAAGTTCCGGATGTAACATTAACATAATCTATTCCTTCATCAATAGTAATTGTTAAAGAGAGCTCATTTAAATCAGCTGTGAAATCAATTATTTCATTTTTAGTGATCTTTTCAATTACAATTGTATTATTTCCATTTACTGTATATCCTACTTTCTCTATAGCAGAAATCTCAATTGAAGCTCCATAAGGAATATCTTCTTTAATATATTGATTATTTGTGAAATCTTTAGCTAATATTCTAACATTTTCTTTTTTGTTTATTTGATCAGAATTTATTTTAATATTGACTTCGTCGATTCCTTCATTAATATTTATAGTTAATTGATATTTATTTAATATTGCCTCAATATAAATTTCTTCATCTTTTGTAATATTCACAAATTTAAATTCATTATTCTCAAGATGATATCCTTCCTTTAATTTTGGGATTATTGTTACATCAGATCCGTATAAAATACTTTCAATCTCGATAAAGCCTCTATTAAAATTATCTCGATAAATAAGTGAAGAATCATTAGAATTATTTACTGTGATATACTCTATTCCTTCATTTATATTTACTTTTATTTTATATAGAGATAATTCAGGCCGTAAATTAATAGTATATTCTCTATCATCAGGAGAAATTTCTACATTATTTAATCCTGTAATATTCCCATCAATACAATAACCTTCTTTAGTTTCCCAATTATATATAAGATTCCAAGGCTTTCCTTCAAGTTCATTATATTTTACTTTAATTTTTTCTGAATTATTAAAATTTTGAAGGTTTTCATTTTTATAAATGGTATTATCTTTTGGATCCTTGGCCTCAATAATTAATTTCTTAATTCCTTCGGTAATATCAAAATTTAAAGTAAAATATTGATTTGCTGTTATGTAGATAACTTGGTTATCGGATGTGATATATCTTGGAAGGTATTCATCTTCATCTATATAATAACCTTCTTTACAATATACTTTAAATTTTAATAATTTATTATGTTTTATATTAATCTCAAAATTTTCATAATAAGATATTCCATTTACATCGATATGATCAATATCATTTACATTATTATTAAATTGGAATTCTACAGTATATTCCCTAATTAATAAATTAATTTTTATATCTTTATCCTTATCAACTATAAAAGATAAGATACTTTGTAAATTTTGTGTATCTTTATCTGTCTTAATTCGTGTATATTTATTTTTTGTATCATCAAAATAACTTATTTCGGCATAATATCCATTCTCTTGAAAGACACTTAAATCAAATTCGTCTTCAAAAATACAATTGATTTCAGCAGATTCCTCATATCGATTATAAAAATTTTGATTGATGCTGACATCATAATATGAACTTATTTTTTGTTCGTCGGCCATGGTAAATTTAGTATATTTATTTTTCTTTAGTGAAATCGATACTTATATCATAATTAGTTAGAGTTTCCTTTTCATAATCAATATTTACATCATAATTAGTTGGAATTTCCTTTTCATAATTAATAGATATATCGTATTTTTCAACTTCTTTATCATAAGAGATATTGACATCATATTTAGGTGTTTCTTTTTCATAATCGACAGAGACATCATAATGATTTCTTCTTGATTTTAAATAGATTGTATCATCACCTTTAACAATATGTTTTCCAGTTTTATATCTTGTTCGGAATCCGTATTTACATTCGGTTTCCCAAAATATCTCAGTATCTTTTCTTATTTTAAATTTAGTATTTTTATAATATCTTTTTCCGTCATAAACAAAGTAATCTATTCCTTCATCTAAAACGAATTCAATATAATATTTATGTTTTTTTAAATTTTCATCTACTTTATAATCTATAGGATTATTCGTAACAGATTCAATAATTGGAATATTTTTAAAATTTTTTATTTTATCAATCGTCTTAAACATCAATATCAACCTCATATCAATCATTTGAAGGAATGCTGCTAAAGCCGGAGTACCTTTAAACAATATCTTAGGAAGACATTTATATAAAATGCCTTCATATCCATAATCATAGTTATTAAATCCTAATTTATCTGTCCTTTCTATTCTATGATGTTTAAAACTTTTGTCAAATGTAAAATCCATAAAAATATTTTATAATCTTTATTTATTTATATATGAGAGTTTTTCTTAACTTTAGATAGTCATATTATTGAGAAAATATATCACACAATAAAATAGTGTGAGAGTTTTTCTAAATTCAAATTGTAACTGAATAAAATATATCGTATAACCTTTGTTATACGAGAGTCTTCCTAAATAGTTACACTATTTAGGAAATAGTCCGCTGCATGATTTTTCTGAATCCATTCAGCGATTTGTTCCATTTCAGTATTTGCTTGATCTCTCCATGCGCTATAATTTATAGTTATTCCGCCGGCTAGTTTAAATTCAAAAGTACCCATAATAGTAGCCATTGAACGCAACCCTAAACAGATGACATATCTAAAGAAATAATAACTCTTATATAAATCTTGTATTTTTAATCTTTGGTATACATTTAATATCAAATCAGATGAACCTAATGCTCCTAAAACAATCAAATCATTTGAGAACTGATTGTAATTGTATGTAACAGGAGTATCAAACATCGATTTGAAAGTTTGTACTTCATATAAAGCTGCTGTAACATCCGTTAAGTTATATCCGGTACCACTTCCAAAAACATCTGATAAAGTACCTCCCGCTCCGGCAGCCAAAGCTGAATTATTTAAGATCATACGTTCTAAAGAAAAGTCTCCCATGATTCCATAATTGAAACTATCTGTAGTCTTATATAATCCATTAACTGATATTATTTGAGGAGGCAACTTAGCGATTAAGTTAGGTCCACATTTTTTAAATTCATAATTAGGTAAACAATACCAACGTTCTTCTATAGACTGATCATCGTTATCCCAGAAAAATTGGGCGGCTTGAATGATTAATGGAGGTATTGCTGCTGCTGGTATAGGTAATGGCAATGCACAAGATTGAGTCAGCTCTTGAACGACTCTTTGAATAAACTGATAGTCTATTTGATCTTCTATTTGATTTTTTTGTTTTAGATACTCTTCCATATCTATTGATCCTTTTTTTTGGTTATTGTTTATGCAATTTGTACAAGCCATTTCTATCTTAATATTAATTGTAATTTATGATTAAAAATAACGCAAATTTTAAGACTATTATTATTTATTCTAGACAGTAAATTAATGGAAATACAAAACGAACAAATGCATAAAAACAATCCTCTAGACATTACAAATCTTGGTTCATATCTTAAAAAAGTACATGATGTATATTCTGATAAAAAATCGATGATCGACATATTCGATCAATTCAGATGTATGTCAAAAGATTTTCAAGAATTCAACAATAGAGGTACTAAAAAACATTCTTATTCATCTTATAATTATTCAGAATGCTCTTTAGAAGAACAAGAAGATTTTGTGAAGAATAATTTGTTGACAGTCGAATGTCTAGTAGTAAATTCTATATATGAGCATCAAGGATTTCTTTATTCGTGGAAAGATATTTACGACTTATTGTTAGATCCTATCTATAAGAATACTGAAAAGACTGATCGTAAAGTAGTATTTCCAGGAAAATCTACACAGCGTCCCGTGGGAGAGCGTTCATATGATATGTGGAATGGTTTGCAGATTATTGATATTGATATTAAAGATGAGAATCTAGCAGATGAATTGAAACCTCTTATATTTGATGATTTGAAAAAATATAATTGGTTTTTAGGTATTTGTAAATCTGCTTCCGGAAAATCTCTTCATGTATGGACGAAAATAGTCCCGATGTCACTTAATCACGAAAACAGAAAAATTGAATATCTTTGTAATTTCCGTCATAAATATTCATATCTATATATAGTCTTATCTAAATATATGAAAAGATTTGGATATGACAAAGATCAGATTTTTCAATTTATGGATATGGCGATGGCAAAACCTCAACAAGGAGCATTCATATCCTCTGATGAAAGGGCTATGATGAATACGAATTTCATCGATTTGAGGTTAGACGTCAATTTTGAAAGTGCATTTGATACAGGTATTGAAAGCATCAATTGGATTTCTCATCCAGACCTTAAACCAATGTTCTCAAAACTTGAATGGTTTAATTCAGATAAGAATAATGATACTACTATCGATTCAGATAATATATCAAACATTAATGATAGGGATATTTCTAAATCAGTTCGTAAACATTATAAACATGCACAGCGTTGGCAATTAGCAAATACATTAGCAGCTATCTATGGTTATGATAAAGCGTTACAAATCATGACAGAGATTTGTGCAAAAACAGAATATAAAGAACTTAAGGGTGATGTTAAGACTGCTACTGTACATAATAAACCAATTTCTTTATGGGCTATTAAAGAATTGAATAAAAATCACGGATTCAATATTAAAGTAAAAGAGTTAGAAGATTATTATGAAGAGGATAAGAAAAAACTCGTCGAAACAACTGAAGACCTTTATAAATCTCCGACAGCTGTATTGAATGCTAATAATGATGTTATAAAATTGTATTTGACAAAATCACAATATCTATCACATATTAAAGATGAAATTCTTTCTGAATTGACTTCAATAAATCTATTAGAAGCAGGAGCAGGTTATGGAAAAACCGAGATGATCAAAGCTTTAGGAGGTAAAGTAATGTTAATACTTCCATTTACTTCGACAATCAAATCTAAAATCGAAGCAGACGGAAATACTGCTGATTGGCTATCTTTTTATGGAACAAAACGTCCGGAAGTTTCTGATTTGTTGTCAGATAAGTCAATGTCAATGACTATTGATAAATTCTCTAGGTTGAATATTATGGAATTAGATTCTGCGGAATTTGATTATATCGTTCTTGACGAATCTCATCTTTTATTTACGTCATCATATAGAGATGTTATGTCTCCAACAATTCAACGTCTGGCAAATTGTAAAGCCAAAGTTATTATGATGACAGGAACTCCTACTGGAGAATTGTTGTTTTTCCCTAATATTAAACATATAAAAGTTACTAAAGAAGACGTTAGAGAAAAGATTTTTGAAATACACATGTGTCCTACAAAAACTGAAAAGTTAGTAGAAATGTGCAAATCGATGGCTAATGATATCGCCGAAGGTAAGAAAATCTTATTTCCGACAAATCGAGGTAATCTATATTTTGAGCAAATCAAGGGTATCGTACAAAAATATCTTGAAGAGGAACATGCATTTACAAGAGAGATAAATTGTTTTTATTATAAAAAATCGAATTACGGGGATGAAACAATGGATTCGATCAATATTGAAAAATCTATAGGAAATAATGATATAGTATTTTGTACAACTTATTTAAGTGTTGGCGTAGATATTTGTGATCGATTTACTTTCTCTGTCTATTTTAATGAACAATGGATTCCTCAAGATATCGAGCAGTTTGCAAATCGTCTTAGAAATAATGATTTGTATATCAAATTATTTTTACATGAATTTGATGAAGTAGGAGTCCCTATAAATTATTACTATACTCAAGGATTGGATTTAAAATTTAACGAATCGGATATATTGTTGGCAAGAGATTTGATCAGAACTTGTAATGATATGATCGAAAGAAATAATGAAGAATCTAAATATAATCCTCTTATTCAATCATTATTGTCAGCAAATAAATATTTGAAATATGATGAAAATGATTGTAAATATTATATCGATGAAACTACATATAAATTAGCAGTATTCGAAGAAAGATACTCATTGTATGCTAAACAATTAGAGATTCTTTCAGAAGGGATGAAATATTATGGATATAAAGTAGATGTAGTAAATCATACAGGTAAAATTTCTGATAATCGTCTTGAAGAAGTAAATGAATATCTTAAATCTTGTAGGCGTATTAGATATAATTACAATACTGTACAAACATTATCTTTATTAAATCATATTAATAACGAAAATATTGATCTTTATAAAGAAGTTATGAAAGGTAATGTTGATATATTAAGAGGTGAAGAATATCATAATGATCGTCTTAATTATGATCTATATGTTGAAGATATAGAAGTTATTGAAAAGAATGTACCTATTGTATTGTCTTTATATAGATTTTATGATTGTGAAGTGATAAAAGATATATTTGAATATTGTATCGAAAAGAAACAAAATAAGATAAATTATTCAAAACTCGAAAGAATACGTAGATTTGTAAGCATTGAATATAATCGTAAGAAAAAACGTCTAGATTTTCCTGTAATGAGATTTATTAAAGATTCGCAAGATTGGGCTAAATCTAAAATTTTAGCAACAGGAGAAGAGATAAAAACTTTCTTAGATGAATATGCATGTAAATATGCAAATTCTATTAAAGATGTTGTAGTCGAAGATGTTGAATATCTTGAAACTATTCGAAGATTCATAGAAAATCTATTTTATGTAGTAGTAATAAAAGGACGAGCAAAAAAAGGAAAATATCCAATTGAACCATTTAGTTTGCTATGGCAAACAAAAGAATCTATTAAAGATCTTTATGGTAATAATTTGACAAAAGAATTTTTCTTACAAGAACTTGTTGATAATATTAAAGACGAAATCGAAGAAGAACAAGAAGAAAACGAAGAAATTCCAGAATTTGAACATACTTCTAAGATTCGATTAAAAGATATTAAAGATACTATACAAGATATTATCCACGAAGGATTTAATTATAAAGTTTATAGTGAATTAGATGGATCAAATGAAAGATTCTTGACAAAACAAAAGAAAGAAGATAGCATAAAAGATTCCATCTTTGGTAAAATTTTAGATAATAAATCTGAAGAAACTAAAAAAGAAGAAAATAATTTATTTAGTGATGATGGATTAGAAATGCCGTTCTAATCCATCCGATAAAAATATTAAATTTATTCTATGGCATTTAAAGATTTAAAGAAAGGAGATCCAATTTATATTTATTCAGAGACTGAAGATCGAGGAAATACTGAAATAGATACTATAAAATCGATTCGAAAGAAAAATGGAAAAATTCAAATATTGACGGAAGATGAGTATTGGTACATTCCTATTGAGTATGAAAATGAAGTATTACATATTATGAATTTAGGAAATTTAAAAGTGCATTTATGTTCTGATTATATGTATTTCCGTGAGATTTATGAAACGAAGTGATTAAAATTCTATATTATATTTAATAATCTAAAATATATAAAATATGAGCAAAACAAAAAATTCTTTAACAATTTTTAATGAGTTTGGCATAACCCCAACAACTACTTATACCGCTGCAGGGTTAGATTTTTACGTCCCAGATCTTTATGGAAAAGAGGATGATAAGAGTATTTGGGAAGCGTTATCAAAATCATTTAAAGTTTCTATTGAAACTCTTTATCATATCGGAAATTATCTAAGAACTAGTTTGATATCTACTAGTGGACTTCCTGAAGAATTTATCAATAACAATACATTGAATCTTGTGCATCTTTATTGTGCATTAGATACATTAGATTATGAAGAGTATCATGAAGGATATCAGAAAAATATAATAAAATATGATGAGGAATATCTTGAATCATTTTTAGATATTTTTGAAGAACATTATTTGATTATTCCTAATGATATTAAAGAAAGATTTGGAATAAAACTTAAATTGAATAATACAATATTTTTTAATAGTGGAATAAGAACGGCATTACCTAAAAATACTGCCGGAGTATTTTTGAATAAATCCGGAAAAGGCAATCAAGGTTTTGATGTGAGATCACAGGTCGTTGACGAAGACTATACTGGATTAGTACATATTTCTATGGCATATACAAAACCGTATGAGATAGGTTCTAATATCAGAATTGGAGATAAAATCATACAGATGTTGATAATCCCTATATATCAAGTATTGGAAGTTAATTGTATTGATAAGCAAGAATATGATAAAATAATGGAAGGATCGGAGCGTGGAGACAAAGGATTTGGATCAAGCGATATCAAAAACTAATAACTAGATATTCATCGTATTTTTAAGAGGCTAATTTAATAAATTAGCCTTTTTTTAGGGTTGTTTAATCAGTCTTAAAAATTATTTTTATATATAATTTTAAGATGATATATTAGTATATGAAGACATTCGCTTCTAGTGTTGTACAAGGAGGCTTAAACTTGAATCCGGTTACTGCAGATTCATCATTAAAAGATTTGATAGTAAATCAAATTAACAATAATGTGATCGCTCAAGTTGGTTCGATGACTTCTGGACAAGATTTAGATGTTGCCGGAATTAATTTTACTCAAACTAAACCGGATTATCGATATTTATTAGAAAAATTTGATTTTACAAAAGATACGCCACAACAACCCGAACTAGTTCATAAATCGATAATTCCGTCATCATATAATATTGTAGCAAAAGATAGTTTTGATGCTTCACAAAGATCGACTATTGAAAACGATTTTAAATGGTCACAAGGAATATTCAATCAAATGAATTTATATCGAGGAGCATTTAAAAGAACAATTGGTGTATTAGCAGATGCATTTGAAGCAAAAGACGAAAAAGGTAATGATATCGAAATTAAAAATAGTGAAGGTAAAGTTATAGGAGTTGAATACGATAGCCATGCGGTTCTTCCTAAAAAAGGAAAATATCAACCATCACTATTTAATCCGATGTATGGTGTAATAGGCGGTTCGATAACAGATAATATCCCAATATTAGACGATGCTGATTTAGATTATTTCAATTCAACTTCGATTAATACTAAAGCAGCCAAATATTTATCTGATTGTTCGATCGAAACATTAGTAAAAGAGTCAAAAGGTAAAGGAAGTATTGTAGGATTTGATAAAGAAAAATTTTTAAAAGAATCAGAATACCAACAAGGAATGTTTGGATTATATCAGACAGGCGGTATAGTAATGGCTGATGCTGATGATGCTAATGCTAGACAAATAGTAGAGGATCGAGCTAAAAAAATGGCAGAAGAAGAAGTCAAAGCTAGGAGAGCGGAAATAAATAAAGAACTTGAGAATTTAAAAAAGGAGAGGTCTAAAATAGAAGGTACTATAAAAGAAGAGCAAAGAAAATTAGATAAAGCAAAAAGAGAAGCAAAAGCGAAAGCCTCTGCGGCTGATAGAGAGAAAGCTAAAGCAGAAGCAGATGCGAAGAAAAATGAAGACAAACAAAAAGCCGCAAATAAAGATAATGCTACTACAACTAAAGATAAAGATAATAAAAATGATGGTACTAAGAAAAGTAAAGAAAATCCTCAAACTACAGAAAAGACACCAAATACAACCGCAACTACAACTACAGAATCAACTCCAGTAGAAGAACCACAAGAAACTGAAGCACATAAAAAAGCAAAAGCGGATTTAGAGGCAAAAAACGCTGAGATAAAAGATAAAGAAGAAGAACTTCATGAATATGATTTAAACCAAACTAAAATGCAAAAATTATATGAAGAAGAACTTAAGGATGCCGAAATAGATTCCGGATCCGGAGAAGGTGAAGATGATGCTATTCCTCTTTTAGTTTATGCCGATCCTGGTACTAACGAAGTTGAAACCATAGAATATTATCCTAGTGTACTTGGGGCAGCAAAATATAAATATGCAGATTTCATGTATTGTAAAGATCTAGGTAAAGTGTCGAATAATCACTTAATTACATTAAGAAAATTCGATATGCCTATAGGGGATGATATTAATTTTAATATTGGCGCGCAATCTCGTAAAATACATGACGTAGGAAGGTTGATTACATGGTTTGGAACAGAAGACAATAAATTAGAGACTATTATGAGTTATGATTACGAAGCTACATGGAAAGAGTTTACTGCTGAACACGAAGAACAACAATCTCAAGAAGAAGATTCTTCAAGAGGTATGGTTGGTACTCTTGCTAATTTAACTTCTGCTGCTTATAATAAACAACAGTTAATGGGTATTGCACTAAATCCAATATCTAAAATGATGTTAGGATCTTTTGGTGCCGAACCAACATATGCAGGAAATCCTGTAATGACAGGTCAACGATATGATAAAAATAAGATTTATGATCCGGTAAATACAGTTCGTAGTACTCATAAGTATGAAGGTATACTTAAATTCAATCATGAATTTTCATTGAAATTTTGTTATAAATTACGTTCATATGACAATATAAATCCTAAATCAGCATTTTTAGATTTGTTAGCGAATATTTTAGTAGTGACATATCGTAAAGGTAGCTTCTGGGGAGGTAGTAGATCTGTTTATGGACCAAAAACTAACCGTAGTACTTGGAATAAAGCTAATTCATTCTTAGATGGCATTCAAAATAGAATATTAGATGTATGGTCAGGATTTATTGGAGGAGGATTCAATTTTGGTAATCTTATTAGTGGTCTTGGTAAATTAGCCGGAGATGTATGGGAAAAAGCAAAAAACTTCTTTACTAGTGGAGACTGGAAAGTTATGTTAGGTAAAGTTAGTACTGGTATATTATGTGGTCTTATTGGAGGTTTACGAAATAAATTAGGACGACCTGCTGTATATGCCTTTAGTTCTATGTTGGATGGAGGAAACGTAGGATTATGGCACGTAACAATAGGTAATCCTAAAAATCCAATTGCTTCTTTTGGTAATATGATTTTGACAAAAGCAAAAATTACTCATTCTGGCCCATTAGGTATAGATGATTTCCCGACAGAATTAATTGTTGAAGTATCTTTAAAACATGCTAGACCGAGAGACATGGAAGAAATACAAAAAATGTATACTAGAGGTAAGAGAGCAATTTATTATTCATATTCTACACTTAAAAGTAATAAACAAAATGGAGGCCCATCAAAAAAACAAACTACAAAATTAAAAAGGGCACATTCAATCAAGACAAGTAAAAACTATCATGTAAAACCTAAGAAAAAATTACATGCTAAAAGAGCTAGGGACGAACGTCATTAATTTTTATTTAATTTATTATATAGAAGAGATGAATCATATTCATCTCTTTTCTATTTTAATATTAAAATACGTTTTTTTTATTTTTTTAAAATGGATAAGAATACTTTTTTATATATTGGGTTAAATGGATATGCCGGTTCTGGTAAAGATACTGTTGCAAAAATGTTAAAAATAATATTGAATAGGGAAAGTAATCAATCGAAAGAAACTTTATATAAGATTTGGAAAAAATATAATAAAGAACATAAATATGCAACATCAGAAGACAATTTATATGGACAAGTATATACTATAGCGTTTGCCGATCAATTAAAAAAATTGGCTTCAGATATTTTTGGAATACCGATTCAAAGATTTTATAATAACAAAACAAATGGATATATTAATATCTCCGGAACATTTGAATATACTGAACAAAAGCCGTCAGATATAATTACAGCTGAAGATTATGCATCAGGTCCATATTCTTATCAATCTTCATTAAATCAATATTGGATGTCCTTAAGAGAAGCACTTGTATATGTCGGTACATATGTTTGTCAACAAAATATCAATAAAAATATATTTGTAAATATCATTGACAATAAAATATCTTATGAATCATTATTATCAGATTTTAAATATGTGATTTGTACAGATGTTCGTTTTGAACATGAAGCCGAATATATTAGAAATAATAATGGTATAATGATAAATATAGTACGAAATGATATATCACAATTAAATAATATAGCAGAGCATGATTTAGATGAAGAAAATGATTATGATTTCATTATTGAAAATGATGGATCATATGAAGAATTATGGAATCAAGTTTGGGATATGGTTATTAGCCATGAAATATTTAAAAATGAAATAGTTAGATTATCAAGTCATGATTCGACAAACAATTATTTAAGATTGATTAAAACTTATTCAACAGGAGATAGAAAAATTTATAAATTATGTATGGAATATTCTTGTGCTAGAATATCTCATAATGAAGATGGATCAATTGGTATGATAGATCCTAGTGGAGGACCTTCTTTATATATTGGTTCAGAGGTTGGATATCGTTTACAAGGTTGGACAATTTCAAAAATATTTTCAAATTCAAATTCAGTAGGACCTTTTGGATTTTTTATAGAATTGGAAAACATAACATAAAATTTTCCATTTAGGCTTTTTTATAGTTTGATTTATGATTGTTTATTTTTAAACATATAAACATATCAATATGTAGAGTCATACATTAACGATATGTTATAAATTTTGCTTAGTATAAGGAAGTCAATTTAATGGAAAATGTAAATAAGATAGCTGAGATTTTTGAGCTATATGGATGGCCTGGAATATTGGCTATTGTATTAGTCATATCGTTGTGGTTTATTTTACAAAAATTACTTAAAAAAACTTCGGAAAGTACAACGAAAACTTTAAGTAAGGGATTGAATGATATTGCGATGAATATAAATAATCAGAATGAATATTTAATTCAAACAATAACAGAGCAATCAGCAAAACAACAAGAAAAAATGTTTGAATTGCTTTCACAGTCATTAATTAAACATGACGAAGATAAAGCAGAAAAACATAATGAATCTATGAATCACCGTATGAGGGTATCCGATACAGTGATGAATAAATTATACGAAATTCTGAATTACCATAATGCTCAAAGGACTGTTATCATCGAGTTCCATAATTCTAAGGAAAATTTCAATGGATTAAGTTTTGTATGGTATGATGTACAATATGAAGCCCATCAAAGAAAAATTGTGCCTATAGCTTCTAGATGTAAAGATATTCAATTATCGAAATTATATAAAATCATTGATGATATATATTCTTGTGATGGTCCAGTAATCTATACAAAAGAAGATTTTGAAAAACAAGGAATCTATAATTTATTATATAATGATATTGAAAAAGAAGTAAATGGATTAATCTATCAAGGAATTTATAGTGATGATAACGATTTAATTGGATTAATTTGTTTAGAATATCTTAAGAACGATCCTCCTAAATGTCTTGATGAAGACGAATTAAATACACAAACCGCCGCGATATCAGCTTTATTAAAATTTAATCATTTCGATATTATTTAAATGATATGCCGAAACCTGAATATTTAATATACGCTAATAATGCTCCTACGATTTCAAAGGATAATATGAAATCCTGGCAACATAATTTGGATAAGCCTCAATATTATCCTTATGATTTATTTAAGGTACTTTGTGATTGTCCTGATTATTTTGTCAGGGGATTGACTACAGTAAAACAACAATTATTGGATTGTTTAGTAGACGATTTCGGAGCAATCGATTTAGATGAAAAAGAACTTCAATATTTACACGATCGAATAGTTTCAGGAAAATTGGTTATGCCTAAAGATAATGCTTTCTACGAAAATTTAGATTATGAAACTTTCTATGAAGATCCAAATGAAGGAAAACATCATTATGCTAACAAGAATGTTCCTATAGGGTGGACGATTGCTTCTTATTATTCTGCATTATTTGGTACTACTGCATGTGAATTTGGAGATTTAGCAAATATGAATTGGAATGGTTTAACATTTAATGGAGTAAGTGTTGGAGGTATATATTTGTTTTTATATACCGAAGGTTATCATTGGGCAGATAATGATACTGTTATGAGTGAACAAGGAGCAGGAGGACATGCATATCAATGGGGTCCCGGTTTAACTGACTCTGTTACTCCTAGTTTAACTCAAGCAGGTCTTACTCCTGTTCCTACAGGATCAGGTCAAGCCATACCATTTAAGACTGTTTGTGCACAATTTCTTTGGCTAATAAATAAATATGTTAAAAAGGCTACAGATTCCGGTTATCCTCCAGGATCAATGTCACAAAATGAGTTTGATTGTCTTGTTAGGTTTGGACATAGCGGATCAGGATATTATCAGAATGTAATAAACTATTTAAAAAAAGGAGGAAAATTATCAGAGTTATATACAGATCCAAATTTTCATTTTTTAGATAAGAATCCAACTTATGGAGGATGTACAAAAAAAGGATTTCGTAATTATTATGACCAAAAAATGCAAGAATATTGGGCATATAATCAAAAAAACTGGAGTTTTAGTAAATATGATAAATTAGCCAAAGGAAAATGTTATAGTTATGCTTGTGTAGCTACCGGAAGAATGCCTCCAGCAGGATATGAGATTGAGCATTTCGCTAAAGTATATCTTGGTCTAGAACAACCGAATAAAACTGTTCAAAAAGTAATAGAAACAATGAAGTCATTATCTGGAGGCGGAGGATCCTAAATATTTAATTATGCCAGCAGTATATAATAGTTTAAGAGCACAAAGAAGAGGAATTTCTTTACAAAATTCTGGATATTTTGACGAAAACGGTAATTGGGTAGCCGGAGGAGGCGGAGACGTTAATATAACAGGACAATATACTGGAGGAGATTGGATGGCATGTGTAAAAGATACATATGATTGGGTACAAAAAGAAAATAACCGTCTCGGAAGTACTACTGGTAAATCTGCTACACCTCCATCTACTTTAATAGATGATTGCAATCATTCTATAAGAATAGATTGTTCAGGAGCTGTTTGTGCTTGCATTATGACTTATTGGAATCGTTTAAAAAGAACAAATGGAGTAGGATATAATGCAAATACTTATCAAACTTATATAGCAGGAGGTAGGTTTCATTATAATAGTCAATATTTTGGTAAGCCAGTAGATCCTAACAATAAATCGAGTTTTTGTATAATGATGGAAAAATTAGGTTTTTCTTATCAATCTTATTCTGTTTCAGGTATTAGAGCCGGAGATATTAGAGCCACTAATGAAACTGGGAGTGCCGGAGCCGGACACGTTGAAATTATTGCATCATTAAAAAATAAAGGAGTAATGAAATTTTCTAGTGGATCTAGCAAGAGTATTACTATGTATAGAGAAGGTACTTTAGATAATAGTGCCGGATCTAATAGGGCATGGAAAACAATTTGGCATAAGACAGGAATGTAGTATTTTTAATTATGAATCTCAATCAATCTTGTTTAGGAGGATGTGCTCCCGCCCAAATAATAAATATCACTTATCCTGTTGATGATATAACATCAATAGGAATTTTAGGGTCGAATAATTGTGAATATGATAGAAAAGATTTAGAATATTCATATAGTTTAGATAATATTACTTGGGCATGTTTTGGTTCATATTCTGATATTGCGAAGATAGTTGAAAATTTCAATCAAGATTATTTCATAAAAATCAAAGTTAAAGGACAAGTAAATGGAGTTATCAAATCGGATAGCTCTAAAGAAGGATTTCATAATATAGATTATACAACGCATATCGCCGAAGGATTTAAATTCGATTTTAGCTCAGTAACAAATACCGCCAATATGTGGAATCCATATCAAAACATGGAAGGAGCTCTTCAACTTCAACAAGAGATGAATGAAGTAGTTTCTCAAATGTTAGGAATCCAAGCATATTATTTCAAATTAGCTCCAAATGTAGGTTCTAAAGACATAACATTTAAGGAATATACTTTAATGGATGTCGAATCTGTAAAGTTGATCAATATAATTGTTAAAGATAGTCAATTACCTTCGTCAAAACCAGATTTTACGGATTTTGGATTAGATTTTATGACTGATTGGGAAGTAGAAATTACTAAAGGTACATTTGCTACAGCCTTTGGTCCTACGGCCCAACCGATGGAAGGAGATCTTGTCTATATTCCTATGATGAAACGTATGTGGATGTTAAGTTCGGCATATGAAGAAAAAAATGGAGCTTTAATGTGGAATGCCACAACATTTACTGTAAGTCTAGTAAAATATCAAGAAAAGATGTCTGTGGATCTAGGAGCCACCGAATCTATGGTAAATTCATTTGTCAAAAACAAATATGATGATTTGTTTGGAGACGAGGAATCTTTAGCAAGCGGAGAAGAATCAGTAAGTACTCCTGTGACATCTACAGAAAATCTATATCCAGCATACGAATCAGATGCTATGCGTAAATGGATGTCTGTAGGAAATATCGATACAATCAAACATAGTCTATATTATAAAGGCACATTAATAGCAGACAATATATATAGATTTACTAATCCTTCATTAGATTCAAAAATCATATATCAAAGAAAATATTGCGGAACTGATGCATCAATATCTTTTATAATATATCCAACCACTATAGATATTTTTGATGGCCCATTATTAGAAGTCTCTGATTTATCAGTAATGATTTCTCAAAAAGGAACAAGTTCACGATTATACTTATCTAATTATCCTGAATTATCTGTTAATTTAAAAAATGGCCATTATAATTTTGTTTGGTTTAGATGGTCCAAAGATTTAAATCTCGTAGAAGCCGGAGTAGCTCCATATTCATATCCTCAAAATATGCCTCTATATGCCGTTCAAAATCAACATTATGTTTTTGATATGGAAAATCTTATCGATATGAAACAATTAAAATATAATCAAGAAATGATTATAGAAAATGAAAAAGATATAGTTCTCCATCAATTTTATGGAATAATAACTAATATAAAAGTTTTTGATGTTTATAACGATGACTTATCACAACTAATGCAGCAGTACCCAAATCATCAGCATCTAATTGTTAACGACACCGCTAGAAAACTATTAGATATGCATGGACCTGGATTAAAATAAGTATTTTATTTTTAACTAAGTTTATTATAATAAATTTTTATGAAATCTCTTTTAGAAAATATAAAAGAATATTGTGAGCCATGCCAAGATTCTTGTGCTTGTGATCCATCTTGTTCAGATTGTCGAGATAGACAAACTCCATGTTCAGCACAATATGCAGCAACATTAAAACAATCCATTTCTGATATGTGGACAGAGCATTTAGATACTCATAATTATGTTGTTCACATGGCCTTAGATGATTATTATCAAAAAGCTCCAAAACCTATTGATGGAATTATTGAAGCTCTTAAAGCTTGTCCAGATACTACATTTAATATGAATGGAGCAGGTTCATTAGTATGCTATCAGAATTGGGTAGGCAATCCAGGAGGATATCTCGGAGAAATCAGGTCTAAAATGTATGAAGCCAGGGATGGTATTTGGGAAGGATATCACGAAATAGAATCTATGTGTGATGATCTCGATAAGATTATTGCAGAAGCCTTATATAAAATTAATGTATTAAGTAAAGGTTTAGATTCTTGTCCAAGTTTATCTGATTATGTAAATAATGGAACTCCATGTCCTCCAGTAGCTACCGAATTAGAAATCGTACAAAAATAAAGATAAATTATGCCTAAATTAGATAAGATTCCTGATAACGAGATATTAGATCTATATAATGAGTCCGTAAAAAACATCATTATGGATGATGCTGATCAGGAATTAGATATGCCTACTATCAGCATCAATATGGAAGAGATTGATGTTGAATCTCAAAGAATGTCGAAATTAATAACCGAAAGGTTATCTGACTATTATTTTTCTAAAGAATATATAGATGAACATCCATATATTCCTACGAAAATAATGCTGGTTATGAATAATATTCGTAGATTATTGAAAATGTTATCGGTTAATGAAAAGGCTCAAGATTCTCTAATTTTAGGTGTATCATATAATATAGGTAAAGGTTCATTATACGGTTCTTTAACAGCTCTTCAAAATGCTATGCTTAGCATCCAAAATCAATTGAATCATTTGGTGACGGAATTAGAAGAGATATTCTCGAAAATGCAAGCAGAATGTGATAAGACATTTAAAGAGAAGGATTTAGAAAAACAATCGGATGGAACTATCATTGTCCGTGGAGCAAGAGAATTGATTCAGGAAATCGAAAATATGCAAAAATCGGGAAAAATTGGAGATAAAGTAAAATTAGAAGAGATTAAAAAGTCTCCAGAAGAGATGTCCGCTGAAGAATTAGATAACGACTTATCATTAGATGATTTGATTGAGAAATAAAATGAACAAAAATTCGAAAAGAATTTTTGTTTATTTTTAATCAATATAAAAAGTATATTCGAATAAAACTTTACAATGTCTAAAAAATGTATGTTATTTGAGACTCTTGGGTCTATCACAGAGATGAAGAAACAAAAGTCTGAAGACACAAACGAGATTAGACTGACTGGTGTATTTGGTGTGTGCGGAGTGAAGAATAATAATCGCCGTACATATTCTAAAGAAAATTATGGTCAGATGATCGAATGTTTGCAAAAGGATATTATGGAAGCTGGAGTTCTTGGTGAATTAGAGCATCCAGAATCTATGAATATCAATCTTAATAACGTTTCTCATAAAATTGAATCTGTAGAAATGCTTGAAGATGGTACTGTTAAAGGTACAATTTTATTATTAA
>JAFLUY010000009.1 GCA_022508565.1 Erysipelotrichales bacterium
CAGCTAGCCAATCTATAATGACATTATCAAAATCATCGCCGCCAAGATGAGTATCTCCATTCGTTGATTTTACTTCAAATACGCCATCTCCGAGTTCTAGAACGGATACATCGAACGTCCCTCCACCGGCATCAAAAACTACAATCTTCTGCTCTTTGTCTGATTTATCCAAACCATAAGCGAGAGCGGCTGCGGTCGGTTCGTTGATGATTCGTCTAACTTTAAGTCCAGCAATTTCTCCAGCTTCCTTAGTTGCTTGTCTCTGAGAATCATTAAAATACGCCGGAACTGTGATGACAGCTTCAGTAACCTGCTGCCCGAGATAATCTTCGGCAGTCTTCTTCATTTTCTGAAGAATCATGGCAGAGATTTCCTGCGGACTATATTTTCTATCATTTATATTTACTTTTGGGAGATGATTTTCGCAAACAACCTTATAAGGTACTCGTTTAATTTCATCTTGAACGTCATCACAAGATTCTCCCATAAATCTCTTAATTGAATAAATAGTGTTGGTTGGATTAGTCACTGCTTGTCTCTTTGCAGGATCACCAATCTTTCTTTCTCCATCGTTTGTAAATGCTACCATAGAAGGTGTAACATTTTTGCCTTCTTGATTTGGTATTACTGTTACGTTACTATGATCTAATACAGCAACTACAGATCCAGTAGTTCCCAAATCGATTCCAATAATTTTATTACTCATATGCATCTAAAATTTAAGTTAAATTTCAATTTTTAAAATATTTTATTATATAAAATAGCAAATAGTGTGCCAAAATTAATTATTTCCAAAAAAAAAATTGAATATATTTTTGAATTTCTGAAAAGAGTTCTTCTATATTTGTATATACTTTATCAAAATATTTTATATTTTCAAATTTTTTATTAAATGTAAAATAAAATAATTTTATTCCATTCGTCATACACAAATTATATTTTCTTAAATCTAATTTTTTACGATTTTCTAATGAATGATGACTATCAGAATTTAAATATTTATTTTCTTCAAAATGCTGTTGTCCTTGATATTCGATAGCAAATTTATATTTATCATTATAAATATCTAAGCTTTGTCTACCAAAAATTTCTTTATTTCTATATCCATTTTCGAAAATTAAATTATTAAATTTTTCTTTAAGTAAAGTTAATAATCTTTGTTCATTAGGAGAAGTTCCATTTACAAATAATCCTTTAGCACAAATAGGACAACCTTCCCCACGTAAATGCATTGATGGCATTTGCATAAACGATCCATGTATTGGACAAACAATTTCAATTTTTGAAAGCCTTCCAGATGTATTTACCAATGAATAATCATACTTATTTCCGTGAATTTTCCTAGCGCTTTCTACAAAAGAATTTCTTCTATTTTCTCCATGCTTTACATTTTGTAGATTACTATAATTTTTTCTACATCTAGGACATACGTATTTTTTATTTATAAAAGATATAGGAAAACATTTAAATTTTCCGTGTTTTTTACAATCACATTCAATAAGTTTATTTAAACATATGTGATGTCCATTACTAAAATTACCTTGATTATATCGAATAGTTGATAAATTTATCGTAATAGACGGAAATCTCTCTTTTGTTATTTCGAGGAATTCATCTAAATGATAATATTTTCTTTTCTTATCAAGAGATCTATTTCTATTTTGTATAATATTAATTTGTTTATTAAGAGCTTCCTTTTTACATTTAGGACAACAATTTTTGTCTCTACACATAGATTTACATGTTTTAGTAAACCAAATATTATGAATATTACATTTATATTCATAAGAGGTTTCGCTAAATGTAAAATTATTCTTATCAATTTTAGAATAATCATACTTATTACCCCATTTTTCTTTTAAGCGTTTTATATATTCCTCGTATGTTAATTTCCTCGGCATATTTAATTTTCATTATATTATTTTATAAATACTCCTGTGGGTTATTTAGGAGTCCGCAGGAGCACATAAAAATCAAAATAATATAAATATATAAGTTTCTCTTTAATCGTTTTTATATAACGTCTATTTAAATATTTTTTTTAAAAAATCAATTATAAAAAGGACCTAATTTTTGATATATTTTATCTTTAATATGATTGAGATGAAAATAATCAAATAAATATTCATCAATAACATTAAAATGGTTTTGGAAAATTTCATTTTTAAAATCAAACCAAGGTATTCGAATACATCCTTTACAATCTGCTACTCCTTGTGAAATTTTAGATAAAAACATTGAAGCTCTAAAGAAATATGTTTTTGAATAATTTATAAATCCATCTAATTCTTCTTTACTATTAAATTCAATATATCTTTTAATATTAACTTTATTTATTAAATCAGATAGTTTTCCTGAATTATTCTTTAAATATATTTCATCATTTGGAAACATAGTATACATATCAGATCTACCAAGATGTCCTCGTATTCTAGGAACTCTAATTATGTAATTATCTTTTAAAAACGATTCTTTTTGAAATTTTTTAATATGCTTATCGACATTATCTTTTATATAATATTCATAAATTGACTTATTAAATTCTTCTAAATAATCGATACCTATAAATCTATATATTCTCTCAGGCCATTCTTTTAAAACTGAATAATATCCTTCATTATTTATAATTAATTTAGTCTCTTTTAAATTATCTATATAGAAAATACCTACTATCATTGGATCGCCTACCGAATTCAAAAAAGCATTTTCAATCTCATCATCTTTATCATATTCTAAATATTTATTCCTTATCTTATTTAACAAAGAATTATTTTGTCTTAATCCAATAAACCAGGTATAAGGTTGTATAGTGATAATCCTATCTGCTATATCAATACATTTTTCTAAAAACTTTTCTCCTAATCCGGCATTATAAGGAGGATTCATCAGAATAACATCATAATGATTATGATTTTCTATCAATAAGAAATTTCCACATATTAAATTTTTATTGATTATATTAATAGCCTCTTTTTTCTCTTCTAAAGATAAATTTAAATATTCTAATATTCGGTTTTTACATTCTTCAACATTATCTTCCATTAATTCTATACCATAGATAGAATTTAATGCGGTTCTCCAATCTATCTTATTGTTTATTTTTCTTTTTAATATTTCTAATATGAAATTTCCGTCTCCAAAACAAGGTTCGAAAAAAGAAGTATTAGGATTCTCCCATATCTTATCATTTATTTTATTGCTCATACGATTGACAATAAAACCTGGAGTAAAGAATTCTTGGGTGCCATTTCTACCTTTTCTTCTAGATGATCTTATGTTTTCTATATTCATCTTTATTTAGATAACATATTTTTGAGTTCGTCAGAATTATGTAATTTAAAAATTAAACTATTCTGACAACATGTTTTTACGTTCGTCAGAATTATCTTTTGAGAACCATTTTCTGATCATACTATCTGCCATATTATCTTTATTGAAATACATAAATATTGGTTCATGCATCATTTGATGAAATTCTGCTTGTGATAATCCACCCAATCCCTTAGTATATTTTGTAGACCATCCTTTATATTGATTTTGTACTTTTCTATACTCTTCTAATGAATAAAAACATTTTTTATTTTTTCCTTTACTTACAATAATAATAGGTGATACTGATCTACAAACTATATTCTTTTCAAACAATTCAGGCCATAAATTATAAAATACAAGAAGCAAACTCGAAATCTTGTCTCCATCAACATCAGCATCTGCAGCAATAACTATTTTACCATAATTCAAATTTTTAACATCAAAATCTTTACCAAATTGAAGTCCAAGAATAGATACAAGATCGCTAAATACTTCATTTTTCATAATTTGTGCAGGAGTCATATTATATACATTCATAGGAACTCCTCTCATACAATATCCAGCTTGTTTTTGTGGATCTCTTCCTTGCCTAAAACCAGCTTTAGCAGAATCTCCTTCAAAAATCCAAAGTTGACGATCTAATCTTTTTTTAGTATTGCATTCAATATATTTATCAGGACGTTTTAATTGTGATTTTGCTTGACGATTAAGTTGTCGTATAGTTTTTTGATCTTCGGCTGCTTGTTTTTGTTTGTACCAATCTCTAACAATATTGACTATTTCTGATTTAGTTATCTTATCAAGAAATTTATCAGGTACTTCAAACTTAATTTTTTCATCTTTATAAAATCTCTCTACAGGTAATGTTAAAGTTTCTTTTGTTTGAGAATCATAGGTAGGATTACTAACAGTCAATTCACAAAACATCGAATATTTACCATCGATTTGTCTAGGAGTAACCTCGATTTTATCTTTCTTTTTAAGAAATTCAGAAATCTTATTATTGATGAAGCCATGCAATTCTTTTATATGAGTACCTTTAGAACATTCAGCGCCATTTACAAATCCGACATTAATATTACTATCAGGATATACATATACTTTCTTATATTGATCTTCAAAAGAAATACAATCTTCAGGATTTATATAAGATTTATAAAGATTTACATACTCTTTAAAATTTTTAAATTTCCAAATTGAATGATATATTAAATTATTCGAATCCGTTTCGGAATAAGTCACTTCCAAACCAGGATTTGCAATAGCCGCATCAATAGACCTTTTTTCGAGGATTCTACAAAAATCTTCAAACCATGTTTCGGAATTTGTCTCAAATCGATCCCAGTCTAATTTAAATGTGATTTTAGTATGATGCTCATTCTTTTTAGAATTTTCTATTTCAGGATCGCTCTTATAAGACATATTGTCAGACCATTCAATAGTACATAATTTCTTACCATCCGAGGTCTCAACTTTAAAATATGTCGAAAAAATATTTGTTAAAGCCGATCCAACTCCATTTGTTCCTAGGCCTGCTCTATCTTCAGTATCGTCATAGTTTGATGAAGTACGTAAATTACCGAAGATAAATTCAGGAACATAACATTTTGCTTCTTTATGTTTTACTACCGGAATTCCTCCATTATCATATATAGTAATAGATTTGTTTTTAATATCAACTGAAATACAAAGTTTATTCAATCCAAGGTTATCTTTTCTTCGATATTCGTCACAAGAATTAGAGATTACTTCATCAACTAATTTTAACATTCCTGGAATATAATTAGTTGTTTCAATTTTAATAAGTTCTTCATCTCGATCATAAAGAAACATATCTAAATCATGTAAATTAGTCGAACCTATCCACATTCCAGGTTTTGCTAGGCAGTGTTCGATTTCACTCAAAGAACGATATTTTTCTTCAATTGTTTTCTTTGCCATATTTATTTAATATTATTTTCTGATATTATTTTGATTTCATTATAATGATAGGCACTTATTATAAAATTTCAAACCTATAGAAATGAATTCCATAGGTTTGATCTATTATATATAGTTTGCCAAGGTCGGAGTAATATGAATTAATAGATAGATATTTGAATTCTCCATCCATTATCGTTACGAATTACTAATATTCCTTTATCGCTAACTTCTCCTTTTTTATTAGTGATACATCCGATAAAATCAACTAAATCTTCAACTTCTGCTTTAATATCTCGAATATAATCTGTCTTATCTAAAATATTATTTATTTCATCGAAATCGATTTTTTTAATTGCTTTATTTTTAGTCTTACAATATCCTGTATCAAACTCATAAATAATATCTTTAAAATCTTGTTCCATTTTTATAATTTTAATTAGTTTAATTACTTAATTTTTATTAATTAAATATAGAAATAATTTAGTTTAAATATTCAAACGATTTTGTATATTATCTAATCCTACTTTTGATTCGTTATGAATTTCAAATATATCCCTAAATTTATTTATTAAATCAATAATATGATTATTTAATCCACATCCATTTTCTATAATTTCATTTATTAACGAATCCGATATTGAAGTATCTATATTTGCATTACAAATACTTCCAGCTATACAAGCTTCAGTATCACAATCACCTCCTAAACTTACAGCTTTTCTAATACAATCTTCATAAGAATCAGAATTTAACCAAACAATAATTGATCGAGGTACTGAATATTGACAAATACAATTAAATTCATGATCTTTATAAATATCTTCATAAGATAGACTCAAATCATATTTAAATTTATTTTTAATATATTCTTTAATCGTTTTCTTGGATTCTCCTATCCGATTCAAATAAATACATGCGGCAATTGCTTGGGCTCCTTTAATTCCTTCACTATGATTATGTGTAGGAATTGCGCTCATAATTGCTAAATCTAATGCATGATCTAAACAATTAGCGGCCCATGCTACAGGACTGACTCTCATCGCCGACCCATTTCCAAATGAATCATACGGAGCCCAATTATTTGCTCCGGCGATCCATTTTACCATCATAGGACCATATCCAGCAAAAGGATATAATCTAGACCATTTTAATAACATTTGTTTACAAGCATGGATAGAACGGTCAGTATTCATTAACCAATCCATAATCGCAAAAGTATGAATGCTATCATCTGTTATTCTCGATCTTTCTGTAATAAGTTTAAAATTATAATCTTTGGTTCTATATTTTGTGTTTTCGTACGAAGAACCAATGATATCTCCTGCTATAGCTCCTATAACTCCAATCATATCAAGTATTTTAAAATATTTTCTATATGTTTTTCCTCTAATCCATTATACGCATCAACTTGTACAAAGTTTTGATCTTCTAGCATATCTGAATCATCATCTATTATGACATATTTATTAACTTCAGAATGAGTCTTAAGATAAATATCTATTTCTTGTCCTCTTGTTCGATTATAGAAATCTTCTCCATATAATTCTTTAAATATTCTCTTTTGCTCTTTAATTCTTGATGAATCTTTAGCTAAAGTTACATCAATAACTTCTCCAGGTAGATTTCTATCTTTCCAAAGATTTTTCATTTCTTCTAATCCTGCATATCTCCAAGTTGAAGATATTATAATTTTCGCATCGGTTTCTTTAATTATATTTCTAAGTACTTCTATACATTTATCATCAAAGATATGTCCGTATTTATCATGCACAGCCATATCATTTTCAATAGCATTTACTATGTATCGTTCAGTATTTAGAACTCCATCTAGATCGAGAAAAATCGCTTTCATCATTTTTTTCAATTTTTAATAAATAAAATATAGAAATAAAAATTTAAAATTTAATATATAACTATATGAAAACTTTAGTAGAATTCATTGCTGAAAAATGTTGCAAAAAATGCAAGATTAAGAATTTTGATAAAGATATTCTTAAGAAGAAAAACTTCAAACATCTTAAATTCAAAGAATTAAAGAAATTATTGAATGAATCTTATGATGAAGATGATGAAAATGATTATGAAGAATATTACGAAACATTCGAAGATGATGTTGCAACATTCTTATATAATTGGGTGAATAACGGAGACGAAGAAGAAACGCAAGAAATGCTTGAATATTTCATTAAAAGTAGAGGAGAAGGAGAACTCTGGGATATGATTTGTGAAGATTTATCTAACGATCCTTGGGGAGGATATCAAGGAGAATATGATGAATGGGAATTAGCTGATGATGATTTCTGTAAAGAGATAGCCGTTATGGTAGCTAAAAAGATTTTAGAAGAATAATTAATTTTAATAATATATGAAAATGGCTAGGTTTTTCCTAGCTATTTTTTATTTACACAGATTGAGACTTCTCGAGATTCGCTATGCGATGCTCGAGATATATCAAACCGAGTTTGAGAGTTTTGGAACATTATGATGACTTTTCAAGATCATCAATACGATGTTCCAAATATGACACCAACTCGGCATCAATACTCCATCCAAGATATTTATATTCTCCTCGGCGTTTCTTTCGGTCGATTTGAAATTTTTTAAATGCATAATCTCGATCATTTCTATATACATTACCCATAACTGTCACAAAATAGTTTGGATCTTTACGATATTTTTCGAGCTCCTCTTCTGTCCAAGGAATTTTAACTCTTCTTCCAAGACTATCAGGTTCAGATAAATTATACATAATATTTTCCATCGATAAGTTACAAGTAATGATCTGACTTGGATAAAGTGAAGCAAAATCATCACAAATTGTATATTCATATCGTCCAGGAACACATCCACAAAATGCTCCTTCATAAGGTACTTTTATTCTATCGCAATGATCCCAATCATATACAACATGCTTACCTTCATTATAAAATACTTCAAACATACCGGCCGTTGTCAATGCTACTTGTCCCATTGCTTTCATAACAGGTACTAAAGTTAATGATGAATTATTCAATACCGGTTCCATACAACGGAGTCTATAATGAATTAATTGTACGATTAGACTATCGACAGCATTGTAATAATAGTACCATTCAGGATCCCTTTCCCAAAGTTGTTGAATAGTACCTTCATATTTAATTTTATGAGCTTTAACAGCATGACTACCTACCCAATCCAAAGAATAACTTTCATAAGGCCTAAGAACAAAATCATATTTCTTAACAAGTTCCATATAATCAAATTCTGCTTGATGTACTGGACCATAAGTATATCCTTCAGTACCATCCATCTCTGACCATTTGATTTTCTGAACTTCTTTTGTTGGGCTTGCTGCTTTAATCATATTCATTGCTTGTTTTTCTCCAAACAATTTTTTAATACGATTTACTAGATATTGTCTATCGAATCGGTAGTTATTCCAACCTACAATTAATGCAATATTAGGCAAAATCTTTAGAAACCAATGTTCAAGCAATTTTTCTTCGGTTTCGAAATATTGATAAAAGAATTTTGGTTCAAATTTCTGATGATTTTTAAGATTTCTCGCATAATCATTTTTCTCAATCCATTCGAAATATCTTGTTTTCATCAATTCAATTTGCTCTTTATCGAGATTATGCCTACCTAAAACCATACAAGATAGATCAGGACCACAAAGTGATATTGAAGTTACTGGCATAGGAGCAATAGCGGGATCTGGAAAGAACGCTCCAGATTCTGTCTCGATGTCATAACAGTATAATTTTGAAGGATATGCAGTTTTCAGATCTTTATACATTTCAGCTGTCTCTGGATCATCCTTCATCTTATACATCAATTCTAAAAGATCGAATTCATTTGGTTTATATTGGGTTGAATCTTTAAAAATTCTATTTGCTTTCTTCCCGTCCCATGTATCATATTTTCCATTATCATCAAACTCGTATGTGGAAATATGGTGCAAGTATTTTTTCCATATTTTTCTTTTATTATTCTTATCCAAATAAGATATTGTCAATCGCTGATCAAATTTATTCCAAGTTCTATCTATTATCATTTATCAAAATATTTTTTTAAAATTATTGTTTAATATAGTTATTTATTAACTAACGTTTCAATCTATATTAATCTCTTACCATATTTATTTTCTAGTTTTTTTAATGTCTCATTTGGATCTTCTTTCATGATATCTTCACAATCTATATAAATAACATCTAAAACTTGTTTATCTGCTTCTGTATATTGATTATTGGCAATTTCATCACAAAAATTTTCAATAATAATCTTACCAAAAGTTTTATGTGGATATTTATCTATATGATAATCCATGATTCCATAAAATAAATTTGTGGCCATCGGATGATTGATAACTTTTTCAATCAATCGATTTGACTTAATATATTTCAATAGTTTTTTATTTCTTTGTTTAAATTTAATTCCCATATCTAAGTAATATCTAATTAATATTTATTTAAAATTGCTTGAATTCCTAAATTATATCCATCTAATCCTAATCCAATTATTGATCCAGAGCATACTGGACTAAGTAAAGACTCTTTCCTAAAATTCTCACGATTTACTATATTTGATATATGTACTTCTATAATAGGAATATGTGAAATCTCAATAGCATCACGAATAGTTATAGAAGTATGCGTATATCCTCCAGCATTAATTACTATCCCATAGTAATTTAAACTATCAAATTCTACTTCTTGAATTTTATCTATGAGATCTCCTTCATGATTACTTTGATAATATTCTAATTTATTATATTGTTTTTTAAGTTTATTAAAATATTCTTGAAAAGTTTGTTCATTATGTGAATAAATTAAGGGATCTCGATATTTCAATAAATTTAAATTAGGTCCATTAATAATTAATATTTTCTTTTCCATATTTTTTTAATTTATTTTATAGACTAATAAGAATTCGTTGGAGATGAGCAACTTCTTCATCAGTAGAATTAGTATATTGAAATGAAAATCATTTCAGTCAGCGAGATCAAAGACTAATAAGTAGTCTTTGAATATAAGCGATTTCTTCGCCCGTATGCTCGCTGTATTTATGTACAATAATTGATCTAAATGCTTCGATCATTTCAAATCCATCAGCTACCATTTCTGCCATCGCAATAGTTTCTCTTGTCGAACAAGATTTCGTCAATACTTCGTCTTGATAATCTTTTCTAATTCGATTAGCAAAATTGACAATTTTAATAGCCTCTTCTTTAGAAATTCCGGTACGATTAATCAAAACATTGATTTCATGTTCTGGTTCAATATATTTCAATTGGAGAGGTAAAAAACGATTCATTAAAGCAGCATCTATATCATTTGTCCCAGAATATTCAATTCCAATATTAGCTGTAGCAATAAATACACAATCTGGATGTATTTTTATATTCCTTGCGGATTTCGAATCAGCAATTTCAACTGGTAATTCTCTTCTCGAATCCAAACACGGGAACAAGATGTTATTCGCCATAAGTGGCGCCCGAGATAATTCGTCGAGAACAATTATACAAGGTTCTTGAATTTCTTGAGTGAATTTTGCATAATCAAATATAGATGAACCATTTTCGAGGCGATGAGATCCAAGTAAATCTGTGAGAGGATCTTGCATCGCTCCCATATCGTGAACATAACAAGGAATATTTAATATTTCACTAATTTTAAGAATAATTTCGGTTTTACCAGTTCCAGTAGGACCAACAAGTATAGTATTTTTCTTCTTTAAAATATTTCTAACAAGATATTTCCAAGTAAAATTATCTATATACATTCCAGATTCTTCTATAGAAGGACAAGGATAGGTATCTAATATATTTTTGATAAAATTCTTATCAATTTTGATATTTTTTACATCTGAAATCTTTTTTCTTAGTTTTTTAATATCGATTTTTTCGCTTTTCGGAAAATCGTATTGTTGAGTAGGATCAAATGAAGTTATATAAGATGATGCTGTAAAATATTCTTCTTCAGATATAGTTTCGATTTTATTGAAATCAAAACAATTATTATTAGGATTCCAAGAATAATCTATACTTGAATAAACTTCATAAGATCCGTTTCTTGATTCAATAAAATCTTTTGTATATTGATTATAATTTTTTATATTTTTCTTGATTACTCCAGAAGAACAAAAAATTGAATCTAAAATAGCAGATTGCTTTTTTGTCGGAATAAGCGCTCCATCAGCAATTTTAAAATAAATTTTTGGATTCATACTATTTGATTTTTTATTGTTTAATCCAAAAAGTACTTTGAGTTTGACTCACATAAATTTTTGGATTCATACTATTTGATTTTTTATTGTTTAGATTTTTATTGACACAATTAAAAAATAGATTTTTTTAAATATTTTTCATTGAATCTTGATGAAAAGTTTAACTCATGATTCATATTTTTACATATAATATATATTGAATATTGCAATAAGCAATGAAATTATAATAATGATTTGGGGAAACTTAACATCTGTTTTAGAAGGAGATGAAACTCCATATAGCCAGTTAAAAGAAAATATAAAAATTTTTGAAGATTATAAACCGTCATCAGGAATATCTAAATTGTTGAAACGATTATCTAGATACGGAATGAACTATGATGATCAGGTTTATAAAAATATGATGGCAATTCCTGCTGATAAATTATATCAAAACAAGCAGGATGTTATGATGGTCAATAACATGTATTCCGGTTTGATGAATAATTGGAAAATCAAACCTGAAGAAGATAAATCATTCGCAGAAAAAACATTAGACCAAAAAAGAGATATTCTCCGAAAGATGGCGATGCAGCCAGAATTGGAAGATATATTGGATATCATGGCGAATGAATGTATTGTTTATGATGACGAATCTGTATATATTGGACAACCATATATAGATAGTGCAGTCTTACAAACTTTACAAGAAAAATCATCTAAAGCATTTTCTAATTGTCTTGATACAGGATTTTATAAATTATATATGTTATTAGATTGGAAAGATAATGCTTGGGACACTTTTAAAAGATGGTTAGTAGATGGAGTATTAGCGTATGAAATAGTATATGATAATAATGAAAACCCTCACACGATTATTGGCATTATTGAATTAGATCCTGGTACATTGACTAAAAAATTTGACAAAGGAATGATTTATTGGATCCAATTTGAAGGAGTACTTGGACAAGAAAGAAAATTATTAGATTCTCAAATTATTTATATTAAGTATGAGGATAGCGGAGTTAGTGCTAGACAATCATATCTTGAGCGTTTAATTCGTCCTTTTAATATATATAGAATTATCGAACAAGCACAAGTTATTTGGACGGTAACTCAATCTTCATTTAAAACAATGTTTACTATTCCTGTAGCAGGAATGAATAGAGCAAAAGGTACACAAACTCTTCAATCAGCAATGGCTAGATATCGCGAGGATATTAGTTTCAATAATGAAACTGGAGAGTTGAAAGTGAATGGTAGGACAAACCTTCCTTTCAATAAAGAGTATTGGATGCCAGAAAATGAAAATGGTAAACCTGAAATTGAAACTTTAGTAGATCAAGGACCTTCTTTAAATGATAGTGATCAGCTTAGATATTTCTTATCAAAATTATATAAAATGTCTAAAATTCCTGAATCTCGATTCGATAAAGAAGCTCAATCAACTTGGTTTGGGACAGATCCTTCGCAATCTTTAAGAGATGAAATCAACTTCGGAAGATTTGTAGATCGAATGAGAAACGCTTTTATCGAAATATTGCTTAAACCTCTTCGTATATATCTGGCGTTGAATCTTCCCGGAATTAAAAATGATAAAAGACTTTTAAATGCTGTTGGTTTTAGATTTAATTCCTATAATCAATTTGAAGAGATGATGAATATTGAAGTATCGACGAAAAGAATTGAATATATTAGTTTATTAAAAGATACTTTTATGACTACTGATAGTGAAGGAAATGAGACTCCATATTTTTCATTGAAATTCTTAATTCAACGTTTCTTGGGATTTTCTGATGCAGATCTTGAATTGAATGAAAAATGTAAACTTGAAGATGCTGTACAGAAAAAACAATTAGAAAACGATGAAGAAGAGGAAACCGAAGATATGGATAACGAAGAAAGTGGTGAAAGCGATGAAGGATCTGAAGGAGATGAAGGAGATTCTTTAGATGACGAAATGCTCGGAGACGTTCAACCAGAATCTTCTGAGACAACACAAGCATAAAAATAAAATACAAAACAAAAACATAAAATATTAATATGAATTTTAGTGATTTTGAATTATATCCGGGAGTAGTTACTAATGGTAAAGATCCTGAAAAATATGGGAGAATAAAATGTGTAATAGCAGGACATACTAACAATATAGATCCTGAAGATTTTTATTGGTGTGCTCCATTTATGACATTTGGATATCAAAGAGTATCTCAACCTTCTGTAGGACAAACCGTATGGATAATCCATAATAAAAATAATGCTATGGAATATTATTGGTTACCTAGATGGGAATTGAATGCAAATACAGCATTAGCTGTAAACGATGATGATTATGATGTATTAGTAAGTCGTCCAGGAGTAGATACAGGAGCTCAAATGTATTATACTGATGGACAAGGATTTGTACAAAGGATAAATCAAAATGTTGAATCCACAATGACTCAAAATTCTATAACCCATAATCATTCAGGAATGGGAATGACTATATCAGAAGGAGGAATAAATTTAGGAACTATAGGAGAAGATCATCAGCCAATGGTAAGAGGAAATGATTTAGTTAAAGTATTAGAAAAGATATGTGAAAAACTCGACGACCTTTCACAAACATCTTCTAATTCTTGGACCACCGCTCATCTTAGTACCGATGTTGTAAGTTATTCTTCTCAAATTAAACCTCTTATTGATGCTATTAAAAGTGATAAAGCTTTTGTAAATTAAAATAAAATAGACTCTAAAAACTATGATTGGTAGTAATAATGTACAAACTTTACTAGGGCCTACAATAAATGCAGCAGCTAATTTTGTATCAGGGACAACTACATCAGCGTTCCAGGTAGTTAGCTCGTTATCGGCTAATCCAATTAATGAAATTTCTAAAATTAATGGAGAAGCTATGATGATTGTTGAAATGGCCAAAAATGGAGTTTTTAGTCTTACCGACAATTTCTCACAAACTGTTGGAGGCAGTTTAGGACAAATCGCTGGAATAGGATCTAACGTACTTGGAGCAATTACACAACTTAAAGATGTCGGTATGACTTGTGTACAAGATGTATTTAATTATGGTTTAGGAAAAATTGATGTATTAAGAGATAAAGTAACTCCAGATCCTGATAGAGTAGTTTATTGGACTACTTATTATACTACATATCATCACGACTATCTACTTAGTCAATATATGAAAAAAGATAATTATTCAGAAGATGATATTAAAAGTGATGAAGAAAAAAGAATCTCTAAGAAAAGTTTAGATGATTATTTAATGGTTGCGGAAAATGCAGTACAAGAAGCAAATCAATGGATCCAAAAAATTAAAGGGAAATTAGAAGAAAAGATAAAATGGCTTGAAGGAAAAGTATTGATTGGTCCAGAAAAAGCAGATGAATGGATAAATAAAGAATTAGCGTATGCATTCAATTTTTTAGATGATGTTTTTGATGAAAAATTAGGTCCTAAAGTTGAAAATAAAAAAGAAGAGTATTCTGAATGGGTCGGTAAACAAATGGGCAAATCCGCTGGAGCAACTTGGGCTTGGACCGAATATATGGTTATTTATAAAACGAAAATGGCTATACAAAGAAAAAAAGATGCGGCAATAACCGAAGCAAAAGCAACCACACAAGATCTAACTCTTAGAGTAATAGCAGACTTAGGACTGGCTTAAAAATATTTTTATAGAGATGGCTAAGAAAAAAGATAAAGAATTTGAATATGAATATAATCCTGTAAAAGAGCAAATTGGCGGTAAAGGGGCTGAAAAGGTTATTTGGACTACGAAATCCTTAAATATGGCTGTAGAAGCGATATCGCAAGGTTTACCTCTTAAAGCTAATCCGTTTTGTGGAAAAAACACAAAACTTCTTAGACCTGACTTGGTTTATAAAAGAACACAAGAAGAAATTGAAGATTATATCAAATGTAAAGAAGATCCTGTATATTTTGGAGAAAAATGTTATTTGATGACTCCTGAGGGATTGCAACAATGTAAACTTAGAGGATATCAAAAGAAATATTTAGAGCATTTAAAAAATAATAGATTCACATGCTATCTCGCGGCACGCCAAGTTGGTAAGACTCTTAATATGTCGTCAATAGTTAATATTTTTTTAAATAAAAATTCTAAATATATTGACAAGTTGATAAGAAAATATTTTTTTTATATAAAAGATAATTTAATTTATATACAATTACCATTATTTGAATTATGGAATATTTATGGTATTCATAATAAATATTGGAAAATTAAATATCAGTTATATAAAATAATTTATAAATTAAAAACATATGAAAAAAATTCCAAAAGAAGAAAATCCAAGAAAAATTGAATTTTATATTAAAAATTATCCAGAATTATCAAAAGAAGAACAAGAAAAAATGTGCTGAAAATATGGATATCAGATATTATATATTTGGGAATCTGAATATAAAGAAAATAAAGATGCAACAATTAAAAAGTGTATTGATTTTTTGACTAATGATAAAGAGATGGATCATAAATAAATTATATAAATTAATTTCGTTTCTAGATTGTAAAGAATTTGATAAACAGAAAGATCAAATTGTTTATGATATAAATCTTCCTGAAGGTATTGAAATTGAAACCGATACAGGATATAAACCGATAACTAATTTTATATACAAAAGACCTTTCAAAAATTGGATAATAAAATTAGAAAATGGTTATGAATTAGAAGGCGCAGATAAACATATATTATTTAGAGAGGATTATTCTGAAGTTTTTATTGATGAATTAAAAATTGGAGACAAAATATTAACTAATAAAGGCCCTTCTAAAGTTATTCATATTGAAAATACTAGAATAAAACTTTGTATGGGAGATATATCAGTAGAGGATGAAAATCATAGATTTTATTCTAATGGTATACTTTCGCATAATTCTGTAGTAACTGGGATATATACTCTTTGGAAAACTTTATTTAATATGGATAATAATGCTTTAATACTTTCTAAATCTGGGCAAGCAGGAGTAGATTTAGTTAAAAAAATTAAAGATATGTATCTATATCTTCCTTATCACCTTAAAGCAGGTACATTAAAATGGAATCAAGGAGGATTTTCTTTAGATAATAATTCGTCAGTAAAAACAGAATCTTTTAGTCCTACCGCTGGACTCGGCTCGACAATAAATACGCTTGTACTTGATGAGTTCGCATGGTGTCCTCCGAATGACGTAGAATTATTTTATGAAAACATTATTCCAACAGTAACTACAATGCCGAATTCTAATGTCTGTATAATGTCAACGCAAAACGGATTTAATAAATTTTATCAAATCTGGAATGGTGCTATTACAGGAAAAAACATCTATGCTCCTTTTAAAACTGATTGGTTTGAAGTACCTAATTACAATTTAGAAACTAGAGAATGGGAACCTCGTACAGAAGAATGGAAAGAAATGATGATTGGCGTACTTGGTAGTGAAGAGGCATTTTATTACCAATATGGTACACAATTTTCAGCTAGCGATAAATGTTTGATATCGAGAGAAAAACTAGTAGAAATTAGAGAAAATAATATATTATATAAAGAAAGAGGAGATGATTTAGAAAATTTAACGATGCTAAATCCGAACAATCTTCACTGGAATCCTGAATATGATTTGTCAAGATTAAAAGAAGAATTTTTTATATTGACCATAGATCTAGCCGAAGGAGGAGGAAATGATTATACGATATTCCAGATATTTCAGATAACAGATAAAGATAGGTACCAACAAGTTGGGTACTATAGAAGTAATACTACATCATTAGAAGATGCGGCTGCCGATTTTTGGTTAATGTGTCCACAATTATTTACACAAGACCATTATATTATATCTATTGAATGGAATACGTATGGAGCATTATTTTATCAATATCTTTTACAATTGAATGAAGAGACTTATCGTCCAGAAATTTTAAATAGATTCAATATTGTTGAAGAATTTGATTTAAGTTGTATTGCTCATTATAAAAAAGGTACACAAGAAGAAATTGATATTAATGGTAGAAAATCTGGCCGTAAAGAGATTCCTGGAATACGATTTTCCCATTCTAATAAAGTTACTGCTTGTATGTTGACAAAAATTCTTATTGAAAAATCTGAATTAGTTTTAAATGATATTGTTACTATAAGTGAATTAGAAAATTTTGAAGATAAAAATGGAAATGGATCATATTCAGCAAGTTATGGACATGATGATTTAATTTGTGCTTGTTTACAATTACCATTATTAAAAAATACTCCTAGATATAAAAATTTTATAGAAGATTTTGAAGCATTAAAAAATATTGGTACTAATAACATACAAGCGATTGATTATTATTCAAGCGTTCCGTCTAATCCGTTTAATCAATTTAATTATTAAAGCTCCCAGACGCGTATATAATACTACAAATGCAAGATGCCTAAACATCTTGCATTTTTTTATTTGTAAAAACAATATTATTATCTTCCGTTAGGGCGACGATTATTTTCTTCTATATTAGGAGAGCATTCACAATCTTCTCCTTCTGTTATCTTTTCTGTTTTTGTTGTAGTTGTAGTATTTGTTTGGTTTGAACTATTTGTAGTAGTTGTATTGATTGTCTCTTCAATATTTATTGAACGATTATCTGTTTTCTTAAATATTTCTGTAACAGAATTAACTCCCATAAGAGTAGCCGCTACAATCATTGCGGTAGTCATTAATGAATCTACTGTAGGAGTAGCTCCCTCTTTAATTACCAGATACACGATACAACCTATAAGAACAAACATTGAAAGTGCTCCTACAGTGGTTTTTTCAATACCGTCTGAAAGTTCAGTAGCAATAAATTTAAAAATTTTAAACATAATTATAAATGCCCTACGACTCAAAACAGTGTTTTGTTTTGAGTCTATATAATATTTATATATTTAAAAATAATTCCTTTTAATATTTCCTTTTATAAAAATTTAAAGATATTTTTATATATAAATCAAAATACTTTTATAATATATGAAAAATTATAAACAAATTACTGAAGATTTTAGTTCTATAAGAGAATCTGTAGAAGAAATCCTAGAAGCAATGGGTAAACCATCAGGAATTAAAAAATATAAAGATTTTGTAAGAAAAGAAACTGTCCATTTTAAATCGGGTGATGTTTATGATTTATCTGATCCTGGATACGATGAAGAATTTAAATATTATGATGGCTCTGGTAATGGCTATATAAAAGATAAAGAAGGTCATGTTTATGATGTTGTAACTTGGGAAAGACAAGGAGATGCTGGTCGTATCGCTGGAGGTTCTACAAAATTTGGTGTAATAATTAAAAAGGCAAATGGTAAAGATGATTTTTCAGTAAGCGGATATATTGCAGTATTTTCTAACGGAAGTAATGTAGGATGCGTCGCTGATATAGAAGATGGATATTATCTTGAAGATTATATTGCTAAATATTATAATTCTTATAGCCATGGAGATAAATTTAAAGAATTAGCGGAAAAAGGAGATAAAAATGCTAAATCTTTCGCAAAAGGTAAAGCAGAAAAGAAAGCGCAGAGGGTAGCCGATTTTAAAGAAAGATATATCCCTATACCAAAGACTATTTATTGGGAAGTTGACTCTAATGGCTTCAATATTCTTAGATGGAGCCCATCTGATAATAAAGAAGGAGAAGAATATAATGATTTAGCAAAACAGAGAAGCAATACATCTTTTTGGGCTAAAGACGAAAACGGACGCGAAAGTAATGAGAAAAATCCAGTTTGGCAAGAGCTTGATAAAAAAATGCAAGATATTAAATCTAAATTAGATGCCCAATATCTTTCTGTATTTAAACCAATTCTAGAAAATACTATAAAAGAAATTTTTAAGACTTCTAATGTAAATACACTTAGTGGCATTGGAGGAACATTTAATGTAAAAAGTAAAAATTCTTGGGATAGTAATTCTCAATATGCTATTGATACAAAAAACAATAAGATTGTTTCTATCGATGTTGAAAAATCGAAAGTAACAAAAGAAGATCTATCTTATACTGTTGGTGATATAATTTCTATCAATAAGAAAGATGTAAGTCCAGAAATGGAAAAACTTTTCAAAGCGGTTTCTAAAGCTTGGATGAAGATTAATGGTAAGAAACAAACAGAATATATTGAGAAAAACTGGAGAAGAATACAAAATGCAAGTTCTCCATATTGGAATCGACAGATATCTAATAGTGATGCAAAATCAAATGCTAAATATGAATATAAAAAAATGGTAGCTGCACATGATTGGGATAAAAATGATAAACTTCAGTTCTCATTATCATTAATTAAAGATTATGTTGAAGGTGATCTTCCTGATTCTGAAGGTCCAGTAAACAAACCATTATCAAATCCTGAACCAGAAAATATTGCTAAGCAAAGGGGTAAAGATACGAAAATGAGTAAAGGTGCAGAAAAAGTGGCTTATGATAAAATGACTGCATGGCATGAAGGTAAGCGTAAACAAAACTTAGCAAATTGTTCGGACGCCAAACTCAAAATGAATTATAAAGTTTGTAAAGAACTTGGTTATGAAAAAGAAATGGAATTATTAAAGAAAGAAGCAGAAAGCAGAGGAATAGATATAAATGAAAGCTTATCATTAATTGAATTTATGAAAAAAATTTAAATAAAATATAAAATTTAATCAAGAAAGCCAGAACGTCATTCTGGCTTTCTCCTTATATTTAATTTAGTTTTTCCATTTTTTCATACTCTTTAATAACTCTTCTAAATTTAGCAATTTCTCTCAAATCATTTTCAGTGATGACAGTTCTTGCGTCTTGGAATAAAAATCTTAAAATAGAATTCTTGACAACTTTATCATCATATAAATCCATAAGATCTATCCCATAAAGATCTGCAAGCTTTTCAAGAGATTCTAAATCTAAAACAAATTCTCCGCTTTCATATTTTGGATAAAACTCACGATCTATTCCGAGAAAATCTGCTATAGCATTCATAGGAATATGATTAGCAATTCGATAATTATATAGTGCGTTCATTTCAATTTATTTTGTAATTCATTTTTAAAGTCTTCTCTAAATTTATCAGTATAGCTTTTATCATTATTATCAACAAACCACCCAATCAATCCAACTTTAACTATCTTATTGTTTTCTTCAATTAGCTCAATATTTATAGATGAATCATCAAAGAAAAAGAAGTCTATCGTATGAGAATTAGATATTCCAGTTTGGATATTTTTAATATTTTCATAAATATCTTTAACGAGCTTAATTGATTTTTACAGAATCTTTATATGAAATAATTATCCCATAATTATCGTCATCTATTTTGTGATAATCTGAAATAAATTTATTTTGATTTTCTAAAAACTCTTTTTTACATCTTTCAATATCTTTATAATTCCATTCAGAAACATCATTATCCCAAATTATTTCACAAGGAGGATTCTTAAATACCTTTTCGGTCAATTCGTTTCTATTTAAGAAAAGATTTATTTGATCTGAAATCATTAATGCTTCAGCTTTGCTTATCATAATATAAAATTTTATATAATTTTAGATAGTTTATTTAATGCCTTTGATTTTTCCCAAGTAAAATGGAACAACTTTGTTATACCAGAATCTAAATAACCAATCATGATGTGTCTTTACATAATCTCCGCCATAAAGTTGCTTAAGATTTCTTTCATTTGGATTCTTAAGATATTTTTGATAATCTCTCTTAGTTGTATTAATTCTCCATTTCAATCTTGTACAAAGATTCTCATGAACTGCATAAGAATATAGTCCTCCACCCAATTTGTCGGATCTAATTAGATATTTTAGAGAAGGTCTAACTAATTTGCATTTCCCAAAATTATCATAGTGATAACTGAAATCAATTGTCGGAACAATCTTCTGAGATTTCCACAATCTAAATCTCCATTCTTTTACTTTTCCTGGAGCATGAACATCATTATAAGAGGTAAAAGAAATGGAATTGATAGCGTCATGTGACCATCCGTCCATTTTAAAAGTATCTTTCAAAAAATGTTTATCACTAAAGAAATTTTTCCACATTATTTCATCAGAATCTCTATCTTTAGGGAAATCTAAATAAGATTCTCCAAGATAATTCCACATTGTATATTTGGAAGCTTCACAAGAGCATTTATAGACGGTCTTATAAGAAGGTGTCCCATTCGGATCCATAACATGCTCGTCAAGAGTTTCCATTCGCTCTTGTCTATCTGTAGCGCTTAAACGATGTCCACAATAAGGACAATACATTTGATTAGGAATCGTTTCTCCATAGAATTTTTCATGAAGAGTTCTGGCTGTATTAAGCGCTTTCTTAAATGATTCTGACTTTTTTGCGTCAAAAAGAACGGGAAATTTCATAGTTTGATTGTTTTTTATAAATTAATTACATACATAAAATATATTTGGTATAACCAAAGAGTTTTTTCAAATGGTTACATTTGAAAAATAGAAAAACTCCAGAAAATTTCAAATTTTCTGGAGTTTTTTATATATTACATAAATACTATTTTTTACTTTAAATCACTTTTCATCGCGAAACAAACTGCAGAATAAATGTTATCTAAATTTGGTTCAGTTACATGTGTCCAACCGCTAAAATTTTCACTAATTGCTAATAAAAATTTCTTATTTTCAAATCCAAATGTCTTTTTGATTTTTTCTTTATCGACAATATTGTTGTCTGGAATAACAAGATTAAAAGCTTTACGACTTCTTACATCTAAACCTAACAAACAAAGATTGCTTTCATTTTCATACCAATATGGTATCAATGTCCACTTTTTGTTTTCTTTCAATTCTTTGTAAGATATTGAATTGCTAAATCCATCAATATCAGCACCATCTATATTGTCATAGAAATCATAATCACCAACATGTTCGGGATCTATACATTTTGCCCATTGTTCAAAACATTTTTCACCGGACCATTTTAATGGCTTAAATACATTTATAACATCTTCAGTTATATTTATTGGTGTTTCCCAAGTTTTATCTGCATATCTTTTATGATATGTTTGTTTAGCATTATTGTTGTTAAAACCAATTATTTTAACTCCTTGAGGTGGTTCATCATAATTTTGCGCTTCCTTAATATATTCAGATAATGACTTCATATTATTTAACTGTGATTATATTATATATAAAAATATAAAAATCATTTACGATTTTTGTATTTTATTCCCAATTAAGAACTGTCATAATAGATTTGAAATAGCCCTTGGGAAGTTCGACAGGATCTAAGATATAATCTTCTCCGTTAGCTATCCAAATTGTTACGAATGCTTTTCCATCTTCTCTAGCAAGATCATTTACCTTTTCATAAAGAAAGATTGGCATATCTTTATAGAAATGAAAATATGTTCGAATAGCTCTCATGTCTTCTGGAGATATTGCAAACATTTCTGCGCATTCTTCTTTGGCACTATTGATTTTAGCGTAAAGCGCTTTCTTTTTGTTTTCAATAACGTCTTCAGAGACTTTGATAAATGAAATGATATCTGTTGCTTTCATGATTTGATTGTTTTATTTATTTTTGAAGTGATAAATAATAAGCTTCTGCTTTCTCTCTTTCGGTGAAAACATGTTGGGTGTAATCGTCCCATCTTACAATTGCTGAAGAAGCATTGGGATTAAATCTTACCCATCCATTAGCCAATCTAATCACCACTTTATTGTCTGATGACATTTTTACCTTTTCCACGTAAAACCGATTGATGTTCGGGGTACGTCCTTCTTTATTGAATACATTAACAATGTAGATTAAAGATGATTTTCTGATTGATCCAAATGTTGCCATAGTTTTGAATTTTTGATTGTTTGTTTTTACATTTTAAATATAGAAAAACTTCCCAAAATTTCAAATTTTTTAGGAAGTTTTTTGTCAAATTTTTATTTCTTCAAAATAAGATCGTTTTTTCTTAAACAAACAGAATCTCCTGATTGAATATTGTCTATTTTTCTATCTACAGATATAATCAAACTCTTTTGAACATTATTTTTCGATAGCGTTATCGAATATTTATAATGCGGTTGCGCTGTATAAAATAATTGATCATGATACTCTTCTATGAAATCAATATTTTCTAACTTATATGACGTAGATTTTGAACAAGAACAAAGCAAAATCATTACAAAGATAAATATTATAATCTTTTTCATGCTGCAATAAGGTTTTGAAGTTTTTGAATTTTAATTTCCATTTCTTTCATCATATATCTTGTCATGATCTTCGCTATGCTATCTGGAACATAGTTATAGATGTTTTCGATATCTTCTTGAAGACTTTCAATTTCTAATTCAAGTCTATAAATTTGAGCACTAGTTGTTTCCATATCTTTTATGCGAATTTATAGTATTCTTTAATAAGTTTGTTTGCTTCTTCTTTAGAATTGTCTTTTTTGATCAAGCTATCAAATTTAGCTAAAACTTTATAGGCATCTTCTCCGTAGATAAATGGACCAGAATTTCCTTCAAAGAAATTTTTCTCTTCTGTAAACATTGTCTTAGCAGAATCGCAAATAAATTTAAAGAATTCTTTATCAGTTTTATCTGCTGTGAAAACTGCGAATTCATATCTTTCCATTTGTGAAGTTGAAAGGAATGCCTCTTCCAAATAATTGAAGAATTTTTCGTCTGTTAGTTTCATGATTTTTGATTTTTTGATTGTTAATATTTACAATATCAATATAGAAAAAATCTAGATTTTTTCAAAGAATTCTATAATAAAATTTTACTTATTCCACCAAGGACCATATTTTTTAAATTTCAATAAATTTTCATATACTTCTGACAAAGGATATTTTTTAAGTAGATAATATTCTTCTTTATTTATTTTATCTAAAGGCATATCTAGAGCCACTTCAAAGGTAGGATCAATAATAGAATAACCTAGGATAACCCATGCATGTTCAATAGGAGTTGAATTATTTACTGATACATAACCTTCACAATACCAAGCATCTTCTCTTCTAGTTTTTTCGAGTAGTTTAACAGCATTCGAAAAACATTCTTTTTTTCTAAATGGGCGATATGAATGTTTAGGAATAACATGATCAACAGAAATAACATTATTATATAGGATTTTTCCGTCAAGTCTATTAAATAATCCTGCTGATTTTAATGATTGCATTATTCTTGCAAATTCTGTCATGATATCTGATTTTTTAATTGTTTACATATTTTATCTAAATATTTATTTTCAAATTCTTTTTGTGATAATACTATTCCATTTTTAATATGATATGCATATTCATAGAAAATCGATTCGTCATCATCACACGAAAAATAATCTTTACGTATCAATAGATGTTTACCTTTTATTTTTGCATACTTTTCAGATATTCCATCAAATATATTTACTTCATCTATTTTAATAGCCGAAAAATAATTTGGCTTATCATCATAAATAAACCATTTAATCGAAGGTTTTATAAGATCTTTTAAAAACATAATATAATTTTTTATTTGTGTTAAATAAATAGAAAAAGGATATGAAAATTTCATATCCTTTCTTAAAATTATAAATATATTTAAATTTTAATCTCCTTGCCATTCTTTTCTATCATAAGCATCAGATATTTCTTCTCCTTTTATTCTCCAAATATATTTAGGATCTCTAAATTTCTTTAAATCTTTTAAATATTTAGTATCATATAAAACAGAAAATACTAATTTATCTATAACTTTATCTGTTTCATGATATTCTAATATTATTCCAGTTTCTTTATCAGTGAAATTTTTAGATATAATGTCGTAAATTTCTTTAGATATTTTTTTGTAATCTTTTGTATAGTCGACTTGTTCTGTCTTATTTTTCATCATAATATCGACTTTCAAACTGTCATCTTCAGGAAGATTTATACGTTTTCTACGTATTATTTCCGAATCTAAATGGTCAAATAATGAATAGATACGATCTTCTACATCTTCTCTATCTTTGTAAGAAACATCCATAAAGTTAAAAGCATATACTTTCTCTAACTCATTATTTGATTCTTTTATGAATTCTATCAAACTTTTCATAATTTATTAATAGTTTATATATAATTTATGCTAGCGCTTCTATTGCTTCTTTTATTAGTGTTTTCTTAATATCATCTATTGAAACTACATATCCAGTTTCTTCGCCGTCTCTATATGGAACTACTGTTCCCTCCCAATTTGAAAATCCCCATCTAAGAATAGTCCATCTTTTACCAATTTCTCCATAAATTACTACCCAATCATGTTCTTCCTCTTTGCCAACATCATATTTGACAAATTCTAGGTTGTCAATAAATCCTTTTTCATTTTTGATATCTTTCCATTGAGCAACGATTTTATTATCAATAAGATATTTCTTAAATTCTTTTTTATTATTTATGTCAACAGATTCTAAGCATTTATTTGCAATATCTTCCATATATTTATATCCGCAATCAGACATTGCTTCGACAATTTTTGAGAGATATTTTAATGGTTTTACAGCAACATCTTTACCAAGAATCATTTTTGAAACTTGATAACCAAATTTATCTTTTAATTTGCCTTCTTGTATAAATTCAACCAAACTTTTCATTCTTTATCTATTTCAATTAATTTCTTATCATTTTCTGCTGATCCTTTGATTTCTTCAGATTCACTATTTTCAATTTCTTCAGCGTAATCTGCGATTTCTTCAAAGTCAACATTATCTAAAGGAGTGCCGCCCTTAATACCAATAAAAACACTCATAATCTTATCTATAATTTTTTTAAACCAAGATCCTAGACCTTCATTGATGTTTAATATGTCTTTGCCATCTTTCTTTATGTGATCTATAACCTTAGGATATTCATTAGCATTCCAGAATCTAGCATACTTATTACATGTTGAGAATTTTCCGTAATCCTTAATTATATTTTTCATTACTTCCGGATCGCCGACCCAAATATGCTCAACCCCTTTGCTTCTCTTTATCTGTTCAAGAATACTTTCGAGCTTCCATTTAGTACAGCAAACAAAACGTTTATCAAATTTCATCATTTGAATCTGAGGTAATGTATCGCCAGGCATTTTCCTTTTATCATATTCAATAAGAATTGGATAAATGCCTCCGCCACGACTAACTTCTTTTTCTAAATCTGCTTTGATATCTTTTTTAATTTCATTAGTATAGTTATCAGTATATGATTTATCTTCTTCATCATGATCTTGGGCATAAGTTTGTAAATCATATTCAATACCATATAATTTCTTAGCTAAAGCTCTAACTCTGTTGCATTCTTTTCTAAAATCTGCCCCATGAGCTCTTTTTGGTGCAACTCCGCCAACATAATTTTCCAAATGGACCATTTCATGAATTAAGGTATCTTCTTTCTGAAAATCTGAATAATCATATCGGTTATTCATAGAGATAACAGGCTCTAATTCAGAAATATCATCCACTTCTCTTAGTTTTTTCGCCCATCCAGATACTCTTAAGCTACCTATTTTTTCATCATTACGTTCTACTGTGTCATTGACAAATACTTTATATTTACTTCCTACTAATCTGTCTTTTCTATAAAACCATTGTTTTTTGAAACTTTGATAACCCAAAAAAGTATTTTTGCGATCATTTATAATTGTAAATTCAATAGTTTTGGGCAATCTATTGTCAAAAAGCTCTTTATTATATTTTTCGTAATGCTCTTTCATCCATTCGATTGTTACCTTGGATTGAGCTTCGAATAATTCCCTTTGTTCGATTATATATTTATCTAAAGATAAAGAATTTAAACTATGTTCAATAAATTTTCTAAGCGATTTCATATATAAAATATATTAAATTTCTTTCATTAAAAATTTCATTAATTTAGATTTATAAGAAAGTTTCCAAAAATATTTTGCATCTTCTGATGAAATACCTAAATTAATAAACCATAAAGTACATGCTGTATCAACCACATCAAAACATATTCCTATATACGGAAATATATTAAAGAAAATTGTTATGATCAACATCCATACTTTTAATACTTTTGAACCTTTGTTATCTCTACAATCCTTCTGTAACAAAACTAAAAAGATTGCCCAAATAATTTGCGCAATCATAACCACAATATTTTGTGAATACGTAGTCATAAAATAATTTATACAATCCATTTTTCTTAGGAAAATAATCTAACTTTAATTAAAAATAAGAATCTATTTTTAGATTTATCTTATTTTAATCAAAATATTTATGAAAAATAATTTATAATTTCCCAACTAAGTTTAATTGCATCATCAATTGAAGGAGCCATATCTTTATATCGATATTCTGCTAATCTACCCAATAAATAAAGGTTTTCATTTTTATTTGCTTCTTCTTGATATTTCTGAAGAATCTCAAAATTACTTTCATTATTTATAGGATAATATGGTTCCATACCAGGTTTCCATTCTATTGAATATTCTTTACTAATTAATGTCCTATTAGATTGATAAATGTCCTGATCAAATATACAAGTAAAATGTTTATGTTCAATAATGCGAGTATGTGTATCATCTTTTGTAGCATAATTTATTACTGCATTACCTTGATAATTCGGTACATGAACTAATTCATGTTCAAACTTGACAGTTCTCCATTCAAGTTTACCAAATTTATAATCAAATAATTCATCGATTGGCCCTGTATATACTAATGGGATATTTTTTAATTTTACATACTTCAATATAGCTTCTTTACAATAATTAAAATCTATATTTAATCGTACTTGAATTTTTTTATCATCGATCATTTTATTAAGCATTTCAGAATATCCATTTTCTGGAATGCCTTGATAATAATCATTAAAATAATTATTGTTAAATGTGAATCTTAATGGAAGCCTTTTAATAATACTAGCATCTAATTCTTTACAAGATTTACCCCATTGTTTTTCAGTATACGATTTAATAAATGCATTATAGATTTTTTTGCCTACTAATGATATGGCCTGTTCTTCTAAATTTTTAGGATTTTCTTTATCAATATTATATTTCTTACATGATCCCTCTATATCTTCTTCTATGATTCTTTTAATTTTTGAAGGATTATATTCTCCAAAAAATTTAGAAAAAAGATTCATATTAAAAGGAAGATTAAATAATTCTTTATCATTTCCTTCTGCTTTAACTAAAGGAGAATTTACAAAATTATTAAAACTTGTAAACTCATTTACAAATGCCCAAACATCATCATTCGAAGTATGAAAAATATGAGGACCATAATCATGCACATAGTAATTATCCATCAAACTATCCGCACAATTTCCTCCGATTCGATCTCGTTTATCTAATATAAGAACATTTTTATTATTTTCTGCCATTATATTTGCTACAGTACAACCACTAATACCTGCGCCAATGATAATAATATCAGGTTTAAATCTCTTTGTCTTTATCATAACAATTAATTTTTTTATAGATAAAAAATAGTATTTAACCGATTTATATTCAAAGAGATTTTCTTTTTTACATATCCATTTTCAATGCTTCTGTAAAAACTAAATCTTATTTTTACATATCCATTTTCGATGTCTCTGTAAAAACTAAATCTTATTTTTACATATATACAATTTAATAGATTTATAAGAAACTAAATAATGTTTAAGCCACTTCTTAGAACTACTCCATTATACTCCGGAAACGTAAAAATAGCTTGTGAATTAAGAGACTATAAAAAAATAGATAAAGATACTTTTGAATGTAATATTCGTTCTGCTAAACTTTATCCAATCTCACATCAATTATATCAAAAAAATATTGAATGTGGATTATTAGGTTCTTCATACGAATACGATTTGCGTAAATTCTATTCAGCATATTCAAATTATTTTTACGAAAATTGTTTTGAATATCCTAAAGAAGAAATGCAGATTATTGATTTTGCTCAATCCCAATATCAAAGAAATACTGATTTTGAATATGGAGCAAAAAGAATATCTTATCAAAAGTCAGGATATCAATATGCATTTTTTGCTCCAATCTATATAGAATCAGAAAAGGATATTCCTAATGCTTTTATTATTGATTTGGAACTTTATTTTGGTAAAGATCGAATGAAGATTTCAAAACAAATTAAAATAAATATTGGATCGACTAAGAATTCTAATGAAAACTATATATATCCTTATTTGTATAAATATGCTAGTAAGATCGATGGATTAGTTTGTCATATTTCTCAAGATAGTGATAATGCATTATATTATGGTATCGATTGTGTAAATGGAGGATTTACTAAAAAGGTTGATAATTTAGTTACTAGAATATTTAAAGAACAAACAACAATAAATAATTTTGATGCGACAATTTCATTAGGATTCAAACATAGCCAAATGGTGATGAAACAGATTATTCCATTATGTTTTATGTTCAATATTGATGAAATTCTTTCTAAGAGTGAATTATCAAAATATATTAATTGCAATGTATGTTGTTCAGGATATTATTTAGATTCTTTATATAATAGAAAAAATGCTTTTTATGATTTTTCTTTTGATTATGATAATTTTACTCAAAATATCATGAAGATGGATGAATTATCCGGAATATTAAAAGAAATAGAAACAAACATAAATATTTGTAATCAAAGCTTTCCTTGTTTAAATGAAGCTTATTTATCAGAATATCAATTCAGTAATAAGATTAGTCCGATGTTTACTAGATGGAAATTAAAATATTCATCAGATGATTATCCTTATATAACAAACCTAAATTATGCATTTTCTAAAAACCAAAATTCAATATATAAATATAGAGAATTTCCAACTAATTTCCTTGAATTAGATGCTATTTGTAATGTCATAAAAAATTCTAATTATGAAAATGTATTTAACTTTTTATTTCCGCTAGGTTCAGTAGGCAAATCATGGTATAAAAAATATTTACCAATGAATGGAGACGAATCAGAAAAAACTAAAGAAGATTATATATATTCAATTTTTGTAGAACATTTAGACCATTTAAATTCTACTAGCATACTTACTAGAGCGGAAGAGATCTCTAAGATGCCTTCTAACAATACCGAATTAAAAGAAGCAAAATATGAAAAAATCAAAGAATTATATATAGAATTAGGATATGATGAAAAGGAAATATTGTCCGAAGGAGATATCGTATTGCTTTTATATGATTTGACATATTTTGTCGAAAAAATTTTTGGATTAGTTCACAAGGAGGACGGAGATGATGAAACAAAAGAAGAATTATCAGAAACTTTAAATATTCTTACGTTTAATGAAGTTTATGATTTATTAATTGAATATTATGATATTATAGAAGGACGAAACCAAAATACTAATTTTGATGAATGGTACGAGAAAATTAAAGAAAATAATATCATATTAAATATTGATTTATCTAAAACTGAAGAAAGAAGTTTTTGGGAAACTCTATGGTCACATTGGAATGGCCAATATGTTTCTGAAGATGTTGAAATAAAAGAAATGTACCCAAAAAATCTTTTATTTACTTTCTTATTAAAGAAATCTACAGAGGAAGGTGCCGGAAGATATAATAGTATTTTATCGGCAGAAAATAATTCTATTATTGATAGGTATAATTTTGTGCGCAATAATTACTCTTGTGATTGGTTTTCTATATTAGAAAATCTAGAATACGAATGGTGGAAAACCGCAGAATGGTTAGATGTAGTTGATGATAAAGTGTATTATAAAGGAATATTATATGATCTTAATCATGTATATAATTTATTGAATTCGGAAGAATATGAAAAAGTTGATAAATTTGGAGTATTTCTTTATCCTAATTTTAAACCTTTAAAAGATGATGATTATGAAAATATCATCTATAGTGAATGGGCATTAGCGAGATCCCAAGATACTATCATGTCTTCGAATTGTAATTATAATTATGATATGATTTCTGAAGGGATAACCTATAATAATTCTACGTATATTTTTGATAATGAAAATAATAATAGAGCCAGAACTGCAGATTGGCAATATAATAAACAATTTAAAAAATATGAAATAGAAGGAATTAAGAAGGAAAAGTATGTTATTTCAGAAAGTACTTATTTCGATGAATATATAGAATCTTCTAAAATTATAGATAGTTATGGGCCAATTTTTATTTCTTTAGAAGATACAAATCTACAATATTCAGAGATAAACAAATATTATGATTATAGCGATATTGAAAATGTTTTATATGTTAGTCATAGTGACCAATATTCTGAAAGTGAAGATATCAATGAAATAGTTAAAGACATTATAGGAAATACATTAACAGGAATTAATAGAGATAATGTAATTACTTCTTATGAATTGTTGCCTATACATACTTCATATATGGTAACTGATAAAAACATATATAAAAAAATAATTAGTAAGGATGCCAAATATGCTAGTTATGGAAATTGCATAGATTTTAATACTCCATTTACAAGTATTTTGAATCCTGATGATGAATCTAAACAAGACGGAATTATTTTTGATACAGATATCGCTAATGATAGAGAATCTGAAAGTAATTTTGAAAATTTCCCTAATAATTATGATATATTCTCTTATACATATTTAAATAATACTTTATTCATATCAGATATAAACGATATGACTATAAAACCTTCACAAAATTCACTAAATCAACAAAATACTGCATATACATATTTTTGGGCAGGGCCTTTAAATCTCGCTAAAAAAGAATATGGAGTAAATTTTTACAGAAAAGGAAATTTTGTAAAGTCAACTAATCTTGATGCTAAAAAATTAAATAAAATATTAGATTTGATAGGAGAAAATGGAGAATTAGATGAATTGAAAGATTATACTTATTTCTATCTTATTTCACATCCTGAAAAATATAATGAACAGACATATCCTAATATTTTTTATAATTATGATATGCCAATAGATAATAAAGTTGAGAGTATCGCTAGGTCTGTTAAAGATTTATGTGAAGAGATTTATAAAGAACTTCCAACAAGATTAAATAATTTTGATGAATATGAATTTCATCCTATTTGTGTTAGTAATAATGGAGATAAGTTTGCTTTTTCGATATTTACTAAAAGAACTCCTGAAACATCAAGATTTTATGGATCACAAATAGATGAATCCGAAATGTCTCATGATATCGATTGCTTATGGGTAGACGAATATAATCTATATAATGCGGCATATTATATGGATAATCCAGAAGATACAACCAATTTAATCAATAAATTAATTAACAACGATAAAGAAACAATATATAAACATGAATTTTTTGCCAAATTTTTATCTAAAAAACATATCTATCATTGGGTAAATCAACTTTCTAAAAATTATAAATTAGAAAGAAAGTGGAAATTTGAAGAATGGGATAAGAACATATTTGTTAGGATGCGTCGAATGATAAATGATGAATCTATTCCAGAATCCGATTTCAAATATTATCAAGGAAATTATGAAGATTTTAAAAAGATATTTAAAATCTCTATAAAAGATGAATATATTCCTTTAAGTCGATATGTGGAAATTTATTATCCTAAATATAAATATGAAGAATCCTTTTTAGATTTTTATGCAAATAATTTAGTTTTTAATAGTGTAGATAACTATTATCAATTAAAATTATACAAAGATGATGGAGGATTCTATTATACAAATCCTATTGAATTAGTATTTAAAAAAGATTTTATAAGATTGAATGAAAGTTTATTTAATTTAATAAATCTTGAATTGAAGGATAAATATAAAGATCTATATATCTATTATATTCAAACTATAAAAGAATATGAAGATGAATATAAAAATTATTTAGATATTAAATATATCGATCTTCAAGGTTTGAACAATACCGGTTCATATGAAGGATTTGTAAAAAAGTATTTAGGAGAATTCAGAGATATTGACCAATGTTTAGTACCTTTATTTAATGATATTTTTAGACAGCCAAGAAATGAAACGGAATTGTATTCTGCTAAAACTTTACAAAAAATTACAAAAACAATAGTATATCAAAAAGATAAAGATAATTCAAAGTCTAAAATTGATACAATATATAGATATGATAAGAGTACTACTTCAGTAGTCGTTGAATTAGTACAACATGATATTGATGTATTGACTAAAATTCCTGAAAATTATAATCACTTAATAATAGAAGAAGACGGAAAGAAAAGAATCATGACACCTTTTGAAAAAAGAACTGGAAAAAAATTAGAAGATTGTTTATATAAACCATATACTGTTTGTGATTTTAATTTATATCAGGATCCTAGATATGATCAGTTAAAATATATTTCAATGAATTCGTCAAATAGTAATCTAATTAATGAAAACATTTCTTTAAGTACTATTGTTGATAAAGATGGAACTAAATATGGATTTTACTTAATTAAGCTTGATTTTGATAATACTACTAATTCTTTCAATCTAAGAGGAATGAGAGAAATATTGAATAAACAAACAGGAATAACTCACTATAAGTTCGATCAAAAGATAAATTTCTTTAAATATATAAATTCATATAATATAGTTGATCGAGATGATCCTGAATTTTTTGACAACTATACATCAAAAGTAATTAGAGAATTATTACCTTTTATGAAAATACAACCATTAAATATATTAAATAAAATGAGTTGTGTAGTAAATCCAAAAATGTATAGTTTAATTTCTTTATATAATACGATACCTTTAGTAGAAGGAAATAAAGAGATAAAAGAAAGAAAAATATTATTTCAAGAATATAATAATCGACAATCTTTATTAAGATATATGAATTCGGTAGTACCTTATATTCCACAAACAAATAGTGTAGTTAAGAATCAATATAATTTAAAATTTAAAAACATACAAGGAGATGTTATCGAAACAGGAAAATTGAATTCTATTGGAGATAGTGTCATATATAAAGAAAATATTTATCTTTCTAAATATCAACCGATAAAGATTTTCACGATAAATAATTCTTATAATCAAGGAAGTGATAATAAAGAATCTAATAATTATAATCCTTTCTATCACATAAAATCTTACAATACTAATATTTTTGATTTTAGTCCATTTGAATATAAACATTATAATTGTTCTAAGGTCTTAAATACACCATCAAAATTAGAATATCGATATCCAAACAATGTATATTATGATGCTTTAGAAAATTTAGAATCAGAAGAAAATACTTATAAAGTATTTAAACATTTAATTTCAAATATCTTAAATACTTTAGATGATGATGTGAAAGAAAATTTTGCAAAATACTTATATAGTAAATATTCGGTACAATATGATACGGTTTCTACAGGATTAGATATTTCTAAAACTAGAAAAATTTATAAATTAATATATAAATTCAATTTACTTTAAAATTTTTATTTACTAAAATAAAATTATTTTCATAATTTTTAAATATAGAATATTATAATAATTACGATATGCCAACTGTAAACGTTAATATGTTTCAAGAAGGTATCAATAATTCAGAATACCTTACACAATATACTGACCAATATTTAAAACAATCTTTGGCTAATCTAGGACAAAGAATGTCTATAAAAGGAGATAGTATATATTCAGGATCTTTTCAAATTAAAGATTTATTTCCAAAATATCTTGATGATTGGTCTAAACCTGGATTATGTGCCATATTTACTATTGAAACGGATGATGATGGCATATCAAAATTATCTGGAGCGATTAAACAATTCAAACAATATTTCAAGAATGATAAAGAATATTGGAAATTTAAAGAATTAGAAAATAGCCAATATTCAGAAACTCAATTAAATGAATTGCCAATAACTCCAATTATCAAAGACGTCTATAAAGAAGGAGGATTCGATTACGAGGCTTTACAATTATTGAACGGATTAAATATCATTAATGATACTATATATTGGAAAGGCGAAAAGGCATATATAGAAAAACAACATAATGGATATTTATATAAGACTCGTGCAGTAAATAATGATTTAGGAGAACCTCAAACCTTTGAAGATGTTTTTGAGTATGTCTCAAACAAAGGAGAATTATTGGACGGATTAAGAGTATTTCTTATTAATAACTATATTGTCTTTATAAATGTTTTCTTAAGTGCAGACGATAATTATTTTTTAAGATTTTTTGTATTGTCTGAAGAGAATCCTATTGAATATAAAGAAGAATCTAATAATATATTAGATAATTTATATGAATATTTAGCTGCTCAAGATCCTGAGATTTATGATGAAAATATAAAAATTAATAGTTTGCCAAAAAATATATATGATTATATCTTATCTAATGAAAATTTTGAAAAGATATACATATATGAAAATCCTGAAGATCATAATCAATTATGTGAAATCAACTATAATACTGAAAAAAATCAATTTTTATCATTAAAGGATAGAAACGAAATAGCAAAACAACTTCCAGAATATCTTAAAGATTTAAATATCGATAGACGAATATTGACATTTTTCAATAATGATGTTGCTAATTTATTCCCATTAACTCAAGAAACCTATAATAAAATAAAGTTTGAAGCTGAAACTAATGAAAAAGTTTATGGTAATATTTTAGGAAATCTTTTAATTGGGCCTGTCTATAAAGATTTATTGATTCAAAGAGATAAATATTCTACTAACGGAGAAACCGGAGAGATTTCTAGATTTGAAATATTATTTCCTGTAGATTTTGAAATCTCTTATAATGTAAATAGTAATAACCCTAATCTTATATATAATTCAATAACTAATACTTCTATTCAATATGTAAATTCACAAAATTCTACAGAAGATGATATTGAAGACAACATTGTTATAGATTATCTTCAACAAATTTCAAATATAAGATTAGATGCTAGCAATAATCCTTTAAACAATAATACCGGTATAATATTAGGATATGAAACTAAAACAGTACTTTATGAGTTTTCTATAACATATCTTAAAGAAACACTTATTAATCGTATTGTATGGTTCCAATCTTTTTCTTTACCATATATCAATTCTCAAGGATTTTGGAATATTAATGGAATAGATACTGAAGTATATGCATATGGAAGAGATTCACAAAAAACTAATTTTGTAGTCTTATTATCAAGATTGAATAATCCAGAATATGCTACAGTCGAATATTCCGACGATGCTCAAATAATTTCAGAAATAATTTCATCCCCTTATCAAATAAATAAACTTATTGATAAAGATGAAAAATCTGATAAATATATTTCAGTTTTAGAAAATTGGAATACTCTTCCTATTAAGTTACCATATCTTAATAACGTTGAGAGGGATGTTATTGATGAATCTGATATCTATATTTTGCAGGCATGTATGCCTAGTGAAAAATTTATCAATGAAGAATTAATTGGATCTAATGATTTTGAATATTTAAAAAATACTATTTTCATAAATCTTATTTCTCCAACGACAGAAAAGGATTTATGGAATCTAAAATATTCTATTGAAAGAGAGGCCACAGGATATGTTCCATATTTTGATAAAGATTCTAATCAAATATTATGGGGTATATTTGAACGTCGTCCTGGAACATTAGTATCTAAAATCGGTACAGAAGGAGTGATGACTACTTTCTGGACTTTAGAATATAATGAAAAAGAAAATAAGTATCAATTTAAATATCTTTCTCGTCCAGAAAACAAAAATATTGGATTAGATTTAACTTATCTTACTAATATAGATAATCTTATTAAATTTCATATAAATAATAATCTTGAACCCGATAAATATGAGCATTCTTGGTTAGTATTTGATGAAGTAAATAGAAATTATAAGAATACTTTATCAGACGCAAATAATTCAGTATGGCCAACAATAAAGAATAACGATGTTGATGATTATGCATCGTTTTTTGATACTAGCTATAGTTTCAATAATCCTTCTAATATAGGAGTATCTTTTTCAAATGTTGATAAAGACGTATCTGGGATGATTCTTGGTATCGATGATAGCTCTAAAAATATTCATTGGAAAACTACAACTGATGTAAAAATCGATAGAGTACCTAAAGATCCTGCTGATTATTTCCAAAATTTCGGAAAAGATGTAGCCGACGATCAAATTTTTAATATGGTTTATACTTATTTAAATCATATTGAAGGAGGCATACGATACCGTGATCCGTATACTTATGAATATATTCCTAATCCTAATATTGATGATACTAAAACTATATTCCCATATTTAGATTTAAGTGAAGTTTTAGTTAAAGATGAAACAGTAATCAATCGAGTAAATATCTTGTCGACTGCTCCGATGAGTTATAATACAAAAACTATTTGGCCATTATATTATACTTATATCGGAACATCATTTGAAGATGAAGATAAGAGTATAGTTCATGTTGGTACTAGTTATATGAATCCTAATTTAGGGACTAGGACTCAAGTAGATGATCGAACAAAACAAAACCTTACTCTTTCTAAAAAGATTTCTATAGATTTTGAAGAAATCGAATTAAATGGAAATGTATCTGTTACAGGAAACTTCCAAAATTCAAAAAATATTTGGAAAAAGAATGAATTCGAAATCGATGAAGATGAGAAGATTACTACATTTAGTTCTATTATAAATCCTATTGGCAAACATGAATTGAAAAAATTAGAGGCGAAAGATAATTTATGCTATAGTTATATTGGAGTAATTGAAGAAAGTCAAGGAAATGTATTAGTTAGTTATATTTATGGAAATACAAAAATAGAAGAACAAGAATATATTAATAGAGTATCTCCTATAACTACTGAAGATCCTAATAGTCCATTATATAAAGCAAAAAATAATCATTATCAAAGTTGGATTTTTAATAAGAATAATCAATTTTCTCCTGAAGATAATGATAATTTATTCACAACTATTGAATTTATTCCTGATGAAAATATATCTAATGCGACAAGATATTACACGACATCAGATCCTGTAAGAATTTCTTATTTGAATGTAAATGAATTGTTAAGACAAGAAGGAATATACCAAAAAACATATATGACGGTATATTCAAATTGTCCATTAACATATTTCACTTATGTAGATAACGAACATCCTCATGAAGGTAACTATAATACATATTTCTTAGAATTATCTTCAGATCTTTCTAATAATGAAAATTTATTAGCACCAACTAATAAAGAAAACCTTGATATAAGAATTTGTAATCCTATTCAAATTTCATATACTAAATCCATTTCTCCAATAGAAGTAGTTACATTTAGAGACAATATAAAGAATATGGCAACCTATCTATATCCATTATCTTATACAGAACATTGGTCTTGTTCAGGATGTGAATTTTGTAACAATCCGGAAAATTGTCCAATGATGAAAATATGCAATAATGGAGTTAGTTGTGAAGGTTGGATAACTGGATGGGAATATGGACAAATTGAAGCAGATAAGACTGATACTATAAAACCTAATAAATTTAAAGTGTCTCGTACAGTACCTATAACTTATTATGATTATGATGCTGATGGAGATCTTATACAAGAAGAAACTACATATCATAATATAGAAATTGATTTACCATTCCCTAATTTCAATATTAGAAGAAAAGATACTTTAACAAGAAATCCTTCTTATAATCTTACAGAAGGAGAATATGGATATGACGAATATAGCTCATATAAATATTATTATTGTTTATTTGGAATAGATGATAAAGATTATAGAGTATATACTAGTTATTCAGACCATCCAGAAAGATGGCAAGATACTTTTACTTCAAGGATAGATTTTGAACCAGAGCAATTTAATACTTATACATTATTAAATGATATGTATCGCGATACATCTTATGAGATGAAAGAAAATGGAACAATCTCATATAATGACAATAATGGAAATAGCGGATATATATTATTTACTTATTCTTATCCTGAATTTGAAGAAGTAGAAGTTCCCGGATTAGCTCCACATACTTATTTCAAATATAAAGGAATGTCTGAACCTGTTTCTATACCTGTTTCATATTCATTTGAATATTCAGATGATCAGAATCGAATTGAAGAAGCCACATATTGTTATAATTTAACTGTAAATATTAGAGAATTGATTTCAACTCATTCTGATCCAAGATATTACAACGGAATATCTTCATTAGATGCACCAAATAATCCTGATTCAACATTAGGAACTAACAAATATAAATAATTAAAAGGAGATCATAAATGAATTCAAAAATATACATAATTTGTATTGATGAAGATACAGCTTTAAAGGCCGCAAAAATATTATCAGAAATAGATGATAATTTATGTATTGCGAATACATTTATTACAGATTCTGATTATAGTGATTTGTGTATAAGTGATAGATATATGTATTATATATCAGAAGATCAATTAAATCTAGATTATAAAAATAATGCGTTATTATATGTAGTCACTGATGGAGATACACAAGTTTCTAAAGGAATAGCGATTGATGAATTTTATAATTCTCAAATAATTCCAGTTTCATTAAAAGCTTTCAATACAATAAATAAACATCATTTTGAAAATGAAATTATTGTCTGGATTGATATCAAAATAAATAAGACAAAATTTTCTCTTGTTGATTATAAATTAAATCTTATAGAGTCTAATTATCTTTTGAAAATTTTAGATTCATTAAAAAATAATACTCCTTTATATTTTGGTCCAGATGAAGATTTAAAAGAAGGAATGAAAATTGTATACGATTATTTTAAAGGAGATAAAGAAACTAAAAATAGTATTTTAAATGAATTATTTTAATTTTTTAATGAAATAAATATTTATGATTTTCTATTTTTTATATTAAAAAACAAGACACAAAACAAAATATGTATAACCAATATGATGATTGGAATATGGATGGTATCGGAGGACCAAACATATCTGGTAAATGGATGAATAAAAGGACAGGAGATACCATATTTGTTAGAGATAGCATAATTATGGATAATAGTATGTCCGTAATGTTATCAGATGGCAGAGCGATAGATATGGAAGAATTTTCTAGAGATTATATTCAGATGTCTGAAGAAGAATATGACCTTGGAGGAAATCAAATCTCTAGCAATAATTCTAATAACAACATAATTAATCCTGGTCCTGGTGGAGTTTCTGGAAGATATAAAGATTCAAATGTTATTCAAACTCCTCCCATGGAAGAGCTTCAACAACCAGAATATGATTTCGGGAATCTTCAAGAAGATTATTACGAAGAGGCATTTAATACTCCTCCGATAACTCAAAAGAAAGATTCTCCAAATCTAGAGATGATTAAAAAATTATTTGAAAATACTAATCCGGAAATTTCAATTAATATTTCGATGGAAACCAAAAATTTCCCTGTAAACGAAATTAATATGCTTACTAATATTTTTGGAGTAAGTCCTTTAGAAATTTCTGAATATATTTTTAATCAATATTTTAATACTGAAAATATTATTGAAGCAATTAAAAAATATTTATCAGAAAAAATTGGATTAAAATTTGAAAATACAGAACCTAAAGATCCTGAATAAAAAAATGTAGTTAATATGAAATGGAAACTAAAATAACTGAAAATGATATCAAATTAATTAAACATTTAGTTGACTATGAGCCAAAAGTCATAAAATGTCAAAAATATATTAAAGAAAATTTTAATATTGATAGTATATTTGATGAAGAAAATTTATCAATTCGATTAATTTGTAATAATATAAATGAAAGTCTTAATCTCTTGGCTGCCAAAGAATATATCCTCAATGAGATTGGGGAAGAGAATATAACAATAAATTTTTAAATCAATAAGATTTAAAAATAGATGGGACATTTTATCATAAAAATGTCCCATTTTTGACTTCTAGTGAATTTTTATTTCTTAGATATATAATTATACATTTTATAATTTAATCTCCAACCCTGGTCTCCTGGGATATCCCTATGGGCTTCTAAAGAGTTTCAATATAATTAAATAATTCTAAATCTAATTTTTTAAGCTCTTTTTTAAGTCTTTTTATAATATAAGGCATATATTTAGAATTCCCAATCAAATGCTCATATCCTATATTAGAGGAATTATATTGAATTTTTGTAATATGATCTGTCCTAATATCCCCAATTAGTGTTTTGCATTTATATCCTTCAATCATCCTATCATACATATAAGATTGCTCTAATATTAAATCAGCATTTAAAAACTTATTTCCTTTTATATCATAATTAAGATTTTTTCGATAATATTCATAATGCTCAATATATTTATCTAATAATTCTTGATTATTGAATCCTAAAATTCCGACACAACAAGCAAACTTACTATTCATATCTACAGTTTGAATATGATCTTTTAATAACGATTGCTCTTTATATTCGGATTTTTCAATATGCTGACAAATAAAATCATATCCATCGAATTTCATTTGTTCGAGACATTCAGGTTTTTTGATAAATACATCATTATCAATATGAATAGTTTTTAAAGGTTCATTTTTAAGAGTTATGAATTTACCAGCTGCCCACATTAATGTACTATCAGATTTTTCAATTTTCAAATCATCTAAATCACAATATACTTCATCATATTTCATCTTCTTTAGGTGATTATATACTTTACTATCACAATGAATTGTTATATGTGCTCCAGATCTTTTTGCATAAATCGAACTAAGAGCACACAATAACAATGTATGTTTTATTTGGTCTTTAACTTCCCATCGACCATCAATCATTGGTTTGGTCCAAAATGTCGCGGTAAGATTCATAATTTTTAATAATATATTTTAATCCTTCGATAATAGCTTCTTCAGCAGTACCATACGGTTCTCCTGTAAATTCTGGGTTTGCTTTATTTAATGAAAATATAATAAAGGCATATCCTAAAAAAGGCATAGTAGCATTACCTACTCTTATTGGAAATAATTGTAAATCCTTTTCTTCCCTAAGCCATTGACAAACATGTTCGGCCATCGGACAAGGATTTTTACAATCATTAGTCCAATTTTTTAATTTTCTAGCAGTAGATTCATCTTCATATTCATATAATACTTCATAATCATATCCTAATTTAAGATATTCTTGAGTAAGGTCGTAAGGTAATAAATTTAAATTTACTTTCATATTAAATTTCTTCAAATAAATCTATTTTATCTCCAGAAGCTACTTTGGCATTTAATTTTTCTTCTATATATGAAATATTTGTGCTAGCCGGACCGATTTCGATATTATCCATTATATCTAAAATTTCTTTAGGATAAGAAGATTTATGTAGCATTACTAATTTTTTATTATAATTGAAATGCTCATAAATATCTTGATATGGTTTATCTACGCTATTCTTATAAAGTTTACTTGATAAAAGATTTAATAAATAATTATCAATTTCATTTTCATTAAATACATCTAAATCATATTTTATATCTTTAACCCTAACTCTAAATGTCTTATCAGGATTTGTTTTTGATTTTCTTTTAATTATTGGAAAAATATTATCTCCAGCATCTCCTCTAATAATCTTATCAATAACAATTTCAATAGGTTTTATAGTTTTTACTTCTTTTGCTTTTGTTTTTATAGAGTTTAAAAGAGTCTCGTTATTAGAAAAATTAAAATTGAATAAAAAATTCATATCATCTTCATTATTTTCTTCCATCGTCATATATAATTTATTCCAAGTAACTGTAAATACTCCATCTTTGTCGGTTTGTACTAATTGAGTCAAATCTTTATCCATCGACCAAATAATACAATTTGTGCCATTATTATTTAATTTCCTAGATAAATACCAACACCAATCGTCTCCTTCAATACCAAACTCTCTACAAGTAGTTATACCTGCTTCTTGTGCTAATTCTCTCCACTCTTCATAAGCTCCAAAAATAAGATCCCAATTTAAAGATTCATCTTGTTCTCTATTACCTTTATATGTAATATTTTGGTCTTCTAAAAATTTTGGTATTTCGAGATCACATCGCCAAGATCCTCCATCAGCAACAATAATTATATTGTCGATTTTAGGAATTTTTCTTAGCATCAATTTAATTGATTGGGTCATAATTTGTTTAAGATTATCTGATAGTTGTTTTTCTATAGCAAATCTATTTTTTATTACAGATAATCTTGACATCAATAGCCAATTACCATCGACTATTAATGTAAGTTTAGAATTTAGTTTCATTTTTTAAATTTCTCCGAGCATAAAAATGCTCCTTTATTTTAAATTAAAATAGAAAATAAAAATTATAGTTTCACATCTATATATAAACTATAATGGCCAGATATTCGAAAATACCTGACCGAAAATTAAAAATTAATTGTCTTGTTTTACTGAGCAGATTCTTCTGATTCTACAGAATTGTCAGTGGTATCTGCAGAGATTTCAGTAGTATCATTACTTTCAGCAGCTACACTATCAACAACTTCAGTAGTATCTGCTACATTAGTAGAATCTGTTCCGGCAGCCATTTCCTTGTTACCACAAGAAACCATTAAACCGGCTGCTACAATCGTAAAAGTAAAAAATAACTTTTTCATGATTTGTTAAAATTTTAAAAATTAAATTTGTTTAAAAAATATTAATTAATATAGAAATTTCAAAAATAAAATTTCATTTAAATAAATCATTATATAATAATAATTTTTTCTCATTTAAAAGCTCTAGGCCATCTTTCTCTAGCCATTGACCCGAAAATCTCAGCTCTTTTAATGATTTGTGAAGATATCGCTGTTGGATTTGCATATTGATTAGGATCCATCATTGAAAATAATTGTAAAGCTGCAGTTGCACAATATATTTCATAATTATATCCCGACAATACTACATTTCCGTCAAAAACAGCTCCAGGAAATCCTCCTACATCTCCCTCAGCTCCCAAAACATGATTGTCTTTTATTATATCTCCATTCTGATTTTCTTGTAAGTGGTTCATCTTCTTTAATTGTATTATATTTTATATCTAAATTATACATGTCTCTATTTAGGGATAAAACAATTGGATTCAATTCATTCGGATAAAAATATCTATGAATATGATTATTTCTTTCATTTGATGAATAAATATAATATCCAGAAAATCCTTTTGTTCCTGATTTATATTGATAAAGAAATAATTTATCATAAGGACAATTTGGTATGGTTATATCGAAAATCATACAATTAGATGATCTTCTAGAAAATTTTTCCTGCTCTTCTACAGACGGTTTCCAATGATTTGGATCATCTTCAGAATATACGAAAATCCCATATTTATTAAATTTAAGATAGTTACCTACTCTGCAAACTGATACAAAATTAATGATGTTTTTAGATTCTCTTTCATTCCAATTTTCTGGACTTTCTTTCCAAACATCAAAATCTAAATTATACTTCATAATTATTTAATATTTCTTTAAGTTTATTAATTAAAAATTCTTGATTATTATATGATAATTTATTATATTTTTCGTTTGTTTGTATTTGTGATCTTACAGCTTGTATGATTGTTTCTTTAGAAATCTTATCTTTATATTTGTTTTTTAAATGATTATAAATATCTAAAATATTTAGATTTTTTACGTTATCGTCTTTAAAGGCCATTTTATAAAGATTTTTCATAATACTCAAAATAATATTATTTGAAAAATTATCCAAAACCTCTAAAGGATATAATTCTTGTATCTTTATATTTATTTCATCATATTCCTTTTCAGAATATTTATCTTTTTTATAACTAAATCCAACAATATATCCATATAAATAATTTTCAAAAAAATTAAAAGACATATTATCTTCAACCCAATTCAAAAATTCCTTATCTCTAATAGATTCTATTAAATCTTTACTGGAGTCCCAAATATACATCAACGGACAATTATTTCTATTAATTAATTTATTTTGTCCGTCAAATATATTTAAAGCACAAAAAACGTGCATATTTTCATTTATATTATTTTCCATAATCATCTACCTGATCTATCTGATCTAAACCAAAAACAATATCTAACGCATTTATTTTTTCAAAAATTTTCTGTTTTTTATTTATATCAACTTCTAATACAAAGTCTTTTTCTAATTTATTTTTAACATTAACTAGAGAGTCCATAAAATGGTCTGAAGTTGATCCTAAAATATTAGGCAATAATGGTTTATTATTCATATTTTTCTAATTTTATGTTTAAAAAATAGATTTTTAAGTATATAATTTCAATTGAAAATGGATTTATTAAATTTCTATTTTTTATTTAAATTATTTTAATAATGAAGTGAAAGATTTAATTATTGGAGATTGTCATTTTGGAATCAAAAGTAATTCTATACAATGGCTAGAAACTCAATTAGATTTTTTTAAAAAACAAATAATTCCAGAATTAGAAAGAAATAATTATAATCGAGTTATATTTTTAGGAGATATTTTTGATATCAGATATGCTGTTAACCAATATATAGGATATGAAGTAAAATCATTATTTAGAGATCTTACTTCTAAATTCAATAATGTAGCATTTTATATTGTAGCAGGAAATCACGACTATTATTCCCCAGATATAAATTATTCTAAATATAATGCTTATAATTTAATTTTTGGATACGAATTTTTATCGATTCATCCTAATTTACATATTATTCAAAATGATTATTTAATAGAAGATGATACAGTTTTCGCTCCATGGTATTGGACAGAAAATATAGAATCTTTTAATAAAATGATAGAGGATATAAATAATATTGATGGAAATAAACCGTCATTAATGTATTGTCATACAGATTTAGCAACATGGCCTATTGATGGTCGATTAGATTTGAAACCAAAAGATATGACAATCATTTCTGGACATATCCATAATATTCAGAAGGATGAAAAGAATAGATTATTTAATGTTGGTAGTATGTTTGCCATAAACTTTAATGATGTCAATACTAAAAAATATTTCTATTCTTATGATACTATCGAGAAAAAGTTTTTAGAAGCTTTTGAGAATATTACTACTCCAAAATTTATTCAATTTAGTAATGAGGATATATTTACACTAAAAAATGAAGATGTGGAAAATTCTCATGTGAGAATCTTTATTAATTCAGATAATATAAATAAAGCTTCATATATTGAAAGGCTTACAGAGATAAAGAAAAATTTCGAATATAAAAGTTTAAAAATCCAAACAATAAATACAAATATTATCGAAAATGTTGAAGGAGTAAATATCAATACAAACATTACAGATTTTATTGAGCAAAATATTCCTGAGCATTTAAAAAACAAATATAATTTTATTAAAGATAAAGTTAAAGAAGAAAATTAAAAATGAAGATTAAAAAAATTTCGATAACTAATTTTAAATCTATTTATAATACTTTAGAATTAGATTTTGAAAAATTAGGAGGATTAATTAAATTATCAGGACCAATTGGTAGTGGTAAATCGACTATTTCAGAAGCAATAAGGGTAGGACTTTATGGAAATACTAAAGAAAATAATTTACCGAATTATATTGCATGGAATACGGATCATTTTTTAATTGAAATCAATTTAGAGTCTAAAGGTAAAGATATTTATATTAGAAGACATTCAAAAGAACAATTACAAGCAACAATCGATGGTAAAGAATTGGTAGCCCCAAATAAGAAGAACATGCAAGAAATTTTGGAAGAATTTTATGATGTTCCAAGGATGGGAGTTGAAAGAATGTGTGTAATATCATTTTCTCAATTCAATTCGATTGCTACGATGAATCCTGGTCAGACAAAAGAATTTTTAGATGATGTATTTGCATTTAAGACTTTTACGAATTATAATAATATTGTAGTTGAAGAAAGAAAAATTCAAATACAAGAAAAAACAAGGTTAGATGCAATAATATCTTCTTTAACAAAACAAATAGATTCTTTAATTGAGAAAAAAGAACATCAAGCAAAAGAATTGCAAAACAATATAAATATTGATAACCTAAATGATGAACGAAAAAAATTAATCGATAAAGGAATAGAATTAAAGAAAAAGAAAGATCAGTTCTTTTCTGAATATAATATAAAAGCAACTGAATATACTAAGAAAATGTCAGAAGTAGCCTTATTAGGTAAACAAGAAAAAGAATATTATGAAAAATATAAATCTGGAGTTTGCCCGACTTGTGGACAATCGATAGATATGTCTAAAGTAGCTGATTCCAAGGAAAAAATGGAAAAATACGCTTCAGAATGGAAAGAAGCAAACAATTATAAGAAAAAATTAGAAGAGAGTTATAAAAATAATACAAAAGGAATCGACGAAGAAATATCAGAACTTAAAAATAAAATTTCAATAATAGATTCAAAAATTGCCGTATATAATAATTCATTAAAAATCATATCGGAAAATTATGATGATATGATAGATGATTTACAGAAACAATTGCAAGAAGATTCTAAAAACTTATTAAATATAAATAATGATATAGGTGAATGGAATGATATGAATATATTGTTTTCAAAAACTCTTAGATATAATCTATTAGAAAATATCATCCCTAATATAAATAAATCGATACAATATTATATTGATAAGTTAGAACAACCTTATAGAGTAGAATTCGATCAAGAATTTAAATGTCACGTATATACAGATACAAATGATAAATCTATTAATTATAAAGATTTAAGTACCGGGCAAAGGAAGACTCTAGATATTTGTATAATATTTGGGATAATTCAAAATGTTATTGCAAATGTAGATTTTAATATCTTTTTCTTAGATGAATTATTTTCCAATATGGATGCAGATTCTCGAAATACTATGTTAGCAATGTTAAACGAGAATTTAGTAAAAGAAGGAAGATCTGTATTTGTAGTAAATCATGCAGAAATGTCAGATGATTTTTTCAATCATAAAATCAGAGTAAGATTAGAAAATAAAAAAATAGTGGCAGCTAAAAGACGTAAAAATGATCCTGAAAAAATAGCATTATGTCATAGCAGCCATTATGACTTTATTTTTTAGAAAAATAAATTAAGTTTTTAACATTATTTAACAATATATTATAAATTCAAATTTTTTTTATATATTTATTTATAAAATGAATAACAAAAACACAAAATAAAAATTTGCAAATTTTAAATTTATGGCAGTAAAACGCAAAACAGAAGATGAACTTTCAATGGAAGAGATCTTAGCAGGTCAAATTCCAGAAGCCCCAGAAGGTTATGGGCCAGAGTTTTATGGTGATGAAGAAGATACTAGCGATATAGTAGAATCTACTGAACCGGAGAATATACAAAATCATGAAAACGCAGAACAAGAAGCTCCGCAAAGAGACATGTCACAACTAGGTATGGTTGGTACAAAATTGACTCATAATTTTAACCAGCATGATCCTAACGCTAGAGAAAATGATGCTAAGTTGGCAGAAGCAAAAGGTCTTTCGAAATTAGGAGAAAATATCAAGCAAAATGTCGAAGTAAGAGATGGATGGATTCATATGGATAAAGCACTTTTAGGAGAACGTGCTGATTTTTATCCTGAATCATGGGAATTTATGATTCGTCCAGCAACAGTTGATGCTATTCGTAACTGGTCTACAGTAGATGAAGAAAATCCTTTGAATGTAGATGATGTATTTAATGAAATTCTTAAATACTGTCTCGCTATTAAGACTCCAACAGGACCTCAACCATGGAGTCAGATTAATTCATGGGATAAATTTTGGTTTGTACTTATGATTAGAGCATATACCTTTAAACAAGGTGAACAAAGTATTTCTTGGAATGAAGATTGTGTAAATTGTGATGCTCCTGTTGATTTCAAATTAGATTTCGAATCTCTTATGTATGATCTTCCTGATCCTGAAGTGATGAGGTATTATGATAGAGAATCTAGAACCTGGATGATTGATCCTGCTGAATATGATCTTCCAGATGCTCCGATTACTCTTTATAATCCTACTGTAGAGAAAGATGCTAATATTAAAGCATGGATGATCAACAAATATCAAGAAAATCGTAATGCAAAAGTTGAAGGTAATTTTGTTAAATTCCTTACTTGGTTAGCTCCTAAGATCTCTAAAGACCAAGAAATTGCTAAACGTCAAATCAAAGAATATCAAATGAAATACAAATCCTGGGATATGGATATGTTTACATTTATGGAAGATGTTGTAAAGAATATTGCAGTTACTCCAAGTACCAATATTAGTGCAATTTGTCCATCTTGCGGTGAGGAGGTTACCGCTCAAATTCGATTTCCGAATGGAATCAGCGATCTATTTAACGTTCGTCGTAAATCTAGAAAGTTCGGTAAAAAATGATCTATACATTTGTAGAGACTATCATATTCAACCATCAGAATTAAGAAGGTTACGATATTATGAATATGAGACAATGCTAGAATGTATACAAGAAATTAATAAAAAGGCCGAAGAAGACGAAAAGAAAAGAGAAAAGAATAATGGATTGCCTGAAGGTTATTCGATGCCTAAGATGCCATCATTTCCTTCAATGTCTGGTACTTCGATGCCAACAATTTCGATTCCTAGTTTATAATTCTATACTACAAAGACCAGTACATTGTACTGGTCTTTTTATTTTATTCTTAAAAATTTTAATCAATAATTGTCCAAATTTCAAATATTTTTTTGAAATCTTTATAAGGTAAGACAGAATATCCATTAAATGCCCAACTACTACCCCATGAATTTCTAATAATAAATCCATCTTTATTATAACCTACGATTGAAATAGCATGTCCACCTTGATTTTTATCATTATTCTTTTTATTCCAAAAATCCGTACCATAATTATATACGACCATTCCGCCGACACAAGGACCATTAATTATTAATGCTTCTTTTAAAGATTCTATATCATTTATTTTAGCATAATATTCAATTTTTTGATTACCTACATCTGTTTTTACTCCATGATTTCTTAAATAAGAGAAAGCTTCTTTAAAAGTCATTCCTATATCCCCAGGAGTTTTTCTAGAATTATATATAGCTAGTCTATCTACATGGTTATCTTTTCTTTCAGTCTTATAATCCATGTTTATATTCCAATCTATATGTGCCCCTAAAGAATAAGTAACACACATATTTGTTTTTCCTTGATTAAGTACAGGAGACATATCATTTTGAAAACTATATTCTTTTGGTAAATCCAATGATTTAGAAACTCCAAAAACTATTTCAGATCCATCGATAACAGATGGAGTACATCCTAATCCAAAAATATTATTTTCCATAATTTATTAATTATTTTCTAATTCTTTTTGTTATTTTCATTTTTGAAGAATTTATTATTTGTACACGATAAATAACTTCATTTTCTCCTAAACTTTGAATATAAATATATTGTGTAACGTCTTCTCCGGTTTCACCATCAATAAGTTTTAATTTTCTCCATTTTTTTAAATCTTTATTAATATTATCTGCTTGACAAATTGAATCGAATTGAAGAGTCGAGTAATATCCTTCAAAAGCATTCATCATTTGTGAAGAAAATATTTCTGATTTAGGTTCAATCGGAGTAGGATTGCTAGATTTACAACCATAAATAAAAAAGATTAAAATAATAAATAAAAAACTTTTAATGTATTTCATATTAAATTCATAATCTATATAATTAAAAATTGAGAAAACACAAAAGGAGCAAATTTAATTTGCTCCTTTTTCATATATATAATAATCTCTTATTTTAATAAGATGAATGTTATAAGAGAAAGCATTCCAAAAACTGCGCTTCCAAACATTGTATAAACGAACCAAGACGTATCTGCCATTTTTGAAATAATTGAGTTTTCTGAAACATTTGGTTCAATAAGCCATGAAAAGGTACCAAACATAAAAAATACAGAATAACCAATTATTGCGATAATAAGAAAAATTGAAGTTGTCATATCTATAAGATTTTGATTGTTATTGAATACATATTTAAAATAGAAACAATATAAAAAATTTCAAAATCTTATATAAAAATTTTCAAATCAAATTTGAAATTTTGATATATTTTTCACAAAGCGAAAAAAGTTTGAAATTTCAAATCAAATTTGAAATTTTAATATACGTCTTATCAGCTTCAGCTTCTCCATCTTCTTCCTCTATAAGATCCATAATCTCATTTTTAGTCAATTCGCTGAAATAGAAATATTCGGAAGGGCTCTGCTGAGGGCCGGAAATGATATGAGCTACAGATACGATATAATCATCTTCAACATACATTCTAAATCCATGCCAAGTCTTATCGATTAGATATTCCCAAGCTTCTTCAGCATCTTCGAAAACATCTTCATAATAGAGACCATCCATATGTTTTCTAGATTCGCTTTTGTACATAACTATAGACTTAGCGCCTGAATCATCAAATATTCTGAAAAATTCATCTTTCATATCTTCAAATTCAAATTCGGCGTCATCCATATCGTCATTATATTCTCCAATAAGAATTGGGAATTTATGATTAGCTTCAACTATAAATTGCGTAAGTGATTTCATAATTTAAAATTTATAAAATAAATTTATATTCACTAAAAAAATTATTTACTATATTTTAAAGTTATTGTAAAGTCTTTAATAAGTTTAGTTGCATGTTCTTTCATCATATCTTTGATCGCTCCTAAGACTTCAGGATCTTTTGTATCAAAATCGTAAGTGTCTCTAAAATGATCAATAACTTTTTGCGTAAGAGAAAGTTTATCATTTCCCTTTTCAACCGCTTCAAGTTCTTTAATCATTTTTTCTCTGGAATCATATTCGAAAACGATTTCAT